>DJVH01000104.1:3473-68350 GCA_002440825.1 Bacteriovoracaceae bacterium UBA6261
CAGTGATAATCATTTTATCAGGAGTGTTGATTCGCTCGAGCATCGCAAAGAGTGTCGTCGTTTTCCCGTGACCAGTCGGACCCGAAACGTAAACGATACCGTGTTTTCTTTTTGTAAGTTCATCAAGTGTTTTTAAATTGATTCCGTGAAAGCCCAGGTTCTCAAGAGTCAGAATGTTGTTTGATTTCTCGAGAACACGCATNNACGATGCGTTCGCCGTTTTGAATAGGGACGATCGACACACGGATATCGATATCTTTCCCGGCCATTTTAATTTTAATACGGCCGTCTTGTGGAAGACGTTTTTCAGCGATGTCCATCGACTTCGTCATAACTTTCAGACGCGAAGTTACTGCGGCCTGAGTCTTGATCGGCTGGCGCAGAATTTCACGCATGACCCGGTTCACGCGAAAACGATAAACAACTTCTTTTTCATAAGGTTCGATGTGAATATCTGAGGCGCGTTCTTTGATCGCGCGGAAAATGATCGAGTTCACAAAGCGGATAACCGGCGCTTCATCAGCACCAGCTTCAAGAATATCAATCGGCCCTTCCAGATCCAGGTTTTCATCGAATTCACCTTCGATGGAGTCAACCACGTTTTTGTTGGCGCGCTCGTAAATGCGGTTGATGGCATCCTGGACTTTAAGAGGAGAGGCCACAACAAGCTTCACTTCTTTCTTGAAAATTTCCTGAATGTCATTGATCGCATCAAAGTTGAAAGGATCGGTACAGACAAGAGTCACAGTGTAATCTGTTTCAAGAATAGGAAGAATCTCATGCTGTTTAGCATAGTTGATATTGATATTCAGAGTAAGGTTTGGATCAATCTCATCAATTTTGAGTTCATTAATGTAAGGGATATCTACCTGATGGCAGATCACTTTGATGATATCGTGAGGATGGATGTAATTCTTCTTGAGAAGAATTTCTCCAAGAAGCATTCCAGATTCCTGCTGAATCTCGAGCGCTTCTTCGAGCTGGTCATCCGTCAGGCTCGTATGTTTTAAAAGCAGCTGGCCGATTCTTTCTTTCTGGCCTTCCACTTTTTCAAGCATGTGATCCGATATTTTCACTAAAGACTCCGTTCTTTAATTAAATTTTATTCGCTGGCTCAACAGCTTTATCGTCCTTCTTCTGCAGAATGGCCTGGTAATCAGGAGTATCTTCAGCTTTAGGTTCAACGCTCGCGCCATCATTGTTCAGCTCAGGCAATGGATCGTTGTTTCTTTCATTGTATTTGGCCGTTTCTGAAGTATCGTACAACGGTCCTTCACCTTGTTTTTTAGCTTTGTCGTAAAGTCCCTTTGCCGTTGTTGCAAAAGCGTCGTCGTCGCCGATCGTGTTCTTTAAGTGTGCTTGTCTTCTGTTGAGAAGATCTTTCACATTTTCAGAATTTGCTTTTTCATAAGAGGCCAGAATTTTTGGCGTCATGAAGAAAAGAAGATTCACTTTTTCTACTTCTTTCTTTGTGTTCTTGAACAACCAGCCGAGAACCGGAATGTCACCGAGAAGAGGGACTTTATTTACTGTATTCGTTTCTTTGTCTCTCATCAAGCCACCCATCGCAATAGTGTCTTTATCGCGGACGACAACTGTTGTGTTGAGTGATCGGATAACTGTCCCGACACCGTTATTCTGAGCACCTGCAGGAAGAGCACGAGAAGAGAAGTCTTCTATCTTCTGATCGATTTTGAGTTTAATAAATCTTGTTGCTTTATTGATTTGCGGAGTGATCTTCAAAGTCAACGCAACTTTTTGCTGCTTAACGGATGTCTGAGTCGTTCCGTTAGAAGCGTTGGTAGTTTCCAAGATAGGAACCTGTTCACCGTTTTCAAACGCACCTTCCACATTGTCCAATGTCAGGATTTGGGGAGTCGCAAGAACGTTTGTCGTGTTGTGAGTAGCGATGGCGGTAATCAAACCGTTCACCGACGAAACTGAAATCGATTTTCCGTCCGGAGTTGTCAGCGTTTTTGTTCCACCGATACCGCCGCCGACAAAAAGGCCGGAGAGGTTTGTGATATTATTTTGCATCAATGAGATGAGGTCTGTCGTATTTCCGTATCCAGCTTTCTGAGCTCCGCCAGATCCGTAAGCACCAATTAAACTGATCCCAAAACTGTGACCTTTGCTCACCTGAGTTTCCATCATCAGACCTTCAACGTAAACCTGGTCGCGCGGAATATCCAGCTTGGAAATAACAGTTTTAACAGTATCGTAATCTGTTGGAGAAGCTGTCACAACAAGAGCGTTATTATCTTTATCTGCTGTGATTTTTACATCACTGTTAAAAAGATTTTCGGTTGTCGCCTGACCACCTGCTGTTGGAGCTGTAAATCGGGTCAATCCGCCAAGAGCACCGCCACGAGGAGCATTTGAAACCAGAGAAGACATTGTTTTTGCCAAAGCTTCAGCGTCACCATAATTCAAATAATAAACGTGAATCTGACCTGAACCTGCAGCGACAACTTTTACATCCAGTTTTGAAATGAGATCGCGCAATTCGCGTGCCCCATCGGAGTTGGCCATAGCAATGATTGAATTCGTTCTTGGCTCAGCGATAATGCGGGAAATATTCACCTGAGAAGTCTGGCCGGTCGCTGACGATGTTTTGAATTTAGCATCGTTGGCATTGCCTTTAAGAATTTTATCGAGAAGAGTCGCAATTTCTTGAGCAGAAGAATTTTTCACTTTGATAATTTGCAGTGATTCCTCGTGCCCCGGAATATCGATGAATTTAATCAGCTTCATCAAACGGTTGATGTGCGTTCCGGTTTCCTGGACGATAACAGTGTTGGTTTGTTTGATTTCAATGATACGACCGTATCGCGACATGAAAGGACGGAAAGAGTTGGCCACTTCTCTCGAATTAACATATTTGAGAGGGATAATCTGCATGACATAGTTTTCAGTATTCGGAGTGTAGGTTCCGGTATACATCGTCGTCGGGCTATAACGAATATCGCGGTTATTGACGATGGTGTAGTAAGCACCAGTCTTCACCAGCGAGTAGCCATTAATCGAAAGCGCCTGCAGGTAAGCCTTCCAGGCATCGCCGATCGTAATCGGAGTAGGCGACGAAATGGAAATTTTTCCTTTAATATCTTTATCGAGAATCAGGTTCAGACCAGTGAGCTTCTGCATGTGTTTCGTTAAATCCAGAATAGAAACATTCGGGAAATCAAAACTCGTTACAACTTCCGGACCAAAGGCCGTTTCAGGATTCAGGTTGACGTATTTTTTATCGGCCTTGCTCGGTTTGATTCCGCCGGAACTTTTTCTTCCGAAAGTATCTGTCCCGCGCGATCCACCGCCTTCACCTTCATCAACAGAACCGTCCTCGCTTCCGGCATCCGCCATTTCATCTCCACCGCCTTCATCATCGCCGACAAAGTTGGTTGTATCGTTTCTTTGAAGAAGCGATGACGCCGATTTGCCTGTATCCGGAACAGCGATTTCATCTGCCTGGGCCGCAGGTGGCAAAATTGCTTTTTTCGGAACTGAGGTTTTCCCGAATTTTGTTTTGCTTTTGTACTTGTCGAACTGAGCATGAACTTCAGGCGAAAGGCCCGCTGTTATCAACAAAGTCGAAGTCAGGAGAGGAGAAAGCCATGCATTTTTTTTCATTGAGATTTTCCCGATTTAAAATCTATTCAAAACCATATTCTAAATTTTCTGTCATTCCGTTTCTCTTCAGACCGATCTGGAATTGATCAATTTCTTTGATTCTTCCAAGAAGTCCCATCAACTCATTCAGATTTTCTATCTTTTTGCCGTTGATGTTGCAGATAATGTCGTTTTCCTGAATGTTGAGTTGAGAATAAATACTTCCCGGTACAACTTCAGTCATTTTAAAACACAGCGAACCATCCGGATTGGTAATCTGAATCGCTTTTGCCTGTGTCAGCACTTCGCTCATATTGCTCATTAAAGAATCGCGATAAGTGCGCTTGATCTTGAAGTTGTTGCCAACATTTTTAATATTAGGATTCAAACTTTTAAAGAGAGATTTTCCTGCTTTGGGAGAAAGTATGCGAAGAGGAGGCATCGGAGCTTCCATATCATTTTCTGATACTGCGTATTCGCAATCGCCGGTCTGAAGATTTTTAAGAATGAGTTTCATGCGGTTAATTTTTGAAATTTCAACCATGTCATCAACTTTTTCTCCCTCTCGCACGTTCATGAGTTCGGAGCTACCGCGAACCTGAACAGACGCCACAGACTTTACTGAATCCTGGAGAACGATTGTGTCGAGAAGTTTAATCTGCATATTGGTCGGTTTTTCAGCATCGAGGCACACGATACTTTCAATATCGACTGACTTTGTATTGCCCCCAACCTTGTCTGATTCTTTGACGTTGAAAAGGTTTTTGGAAGCAATATTGTTGATGTCCTGGACGGCCGTATCTGCTCTTTCCAGCGGGATCTGAGGACCGCGAACAGTTTTGACCACAGGGGGTGTTTTACTGAAGAACAGAGCGATGTTTTTTCCGGCCATATAGGTGAGTGTGATCACAAGAAGAATGAGAAAAGCAGAGTGAATTTTCCCGCGTTGATAGGGAGAAAAAAGACGTAGAACAAAATCGTTCCATGAAAATTTTCCGGATAAATTATCGATGGACTTTAAATTATCAAGTGCGCCTTTTCGGGAAAAAGCATTTCTGATTTTAGTCGCAGTGGCCCCGCTGTCAAATTTAGGAAATTTAAATTTAAATTTACTGACAGTTTCAGGACGTCCCGGCATCTCCATTGGTTGGAATTCAAAATCGGATTGGTCTTCTTCTGATTCTTCAGAGTGAAGATCCGGATTGGCCAGCCTTTCTGCTTCGGCTTCCTGAAGTTGTTTGCGGTATTGATTGATATTTAATCCGCCCAGAGTTTTTTCTGCGAATTCCTCAGGAGTTTCTTCTGAGTCAAATTCAGAGCGAGCGGCAGGGGATTCAAGATGGGATTCATCATGAGATTGCTCATCAAAAGATTCATCAACAGACTCATCAGATTCATGATTGTCTTCATCCGTGTAGGCTGATTCATCAAATTGAACACGATGATTCCCGGTGCTGTCATGAGAGGAAGGCTCGGCGTTTTCATGATCTTCTGTTTTTTGTTTTTTAAAACGATCAAGAAAGCTGAAATTAAATTTAAATTTTTTCATTGTTTTAACTTCATGTTAATTTTTTGAACTTTTCCAAATCCGGGCAAAATTCAAAGTCACCTTCCATGGTGCAACTGTTTTACTCTTATTCTATCTTATTACTATTGTAGGAAGTTAGCTGATGCTAAGCAAGCAAATTACTTAGAAGGGAATAATGGAGCAAATAATGCCTGAGTGATTGAGGTGGTTATTTATCTTTACCTTTTCTTTTACTTAAGATTGAGTATCCTATTAGTGTCTCAAAAACTTTTTAACTTCTTTTTACAATTTAAGGTGATCAAAAATGGCAAGTAATGATTCAGGCGCTTTTCAATCAGTAGTAGGCGGGCTTTTCTTCGGCGAAATCAACGAAAATCTGGTTTTTCCTTTTCCGCATTTCTCGGATGCTCAGGTTGAAATGGCAAAAGAAATGACATCTGCAGTGGATGCATTTGCAAAAGATAATATTAACGGCGAAAAATTCGACACAGAAGGAGTCATTCCTCATGAAGTCGTTGAAGGATTGGGAGCACTAGGCGTTTTGGGACTTGCAGTTCCGGAAGAATTCGGCGGGCTGGGTTTGGATTACACTCTTTATTGCCGAGTGTTTGCTCAAGTGGCCTCTTACGATGCTTCAGTTGCGACTTTAACCGGAGCGCATCAGTCGATTGGTTATCGTGCTCTCTTAAATGAAGGGTCTCCGGAACAAAAAGCAAAATGGCTGCCTAAACTGGCCACAGGTGAAGTGATTGCCGCTTTCTGTCTTACTGAACCAGGTTCTGGTTCTGATGCTTATTCCATTAAAACAAAAGCAACAGACAATAAGGATGGAACTTATACCATCAGCGGACAAAAACTTTGGATTACCAATGGCGGTCTGGCTGGTTTCTATTCTGTTTTCTGTAAAACAGATCATGAAGTTGATGGAAAAACAGTCGAAAAAATTTCCTGCTTTATTGTAGAAAAAGAACGCGCAGGGATTTCTTTTGGTGAAAAAGAAAACAAAATGGGGATCCGTGGCTCAGAAACGAGAGCGGTTTACTTCGATAAAGTTGTTGTTCCAAAAGAAAATATCATCGGTGAATTGGGCAAGGGCTTTAAAATTGCCATGAACGTTCTGAATTCAGGACGCCTTTCATTGGGCGCAGGCTGTGTGGCGGGAATGAAAACTGTTCTTGGCCTTGCGACTGAACACGCGACTAACAGAAAACAATTCGATCGTCCTATTGCAGAGTTTGGTTTGATCCAGCAAAAACTGGCGAAAATGGCCGAGATGACTTACGCCGTAGAAAGTGTCGTCTATCTTTCAACTGGAAACATGACAAAGGGAATGACTGATTACTATATGGAAACTGCTGTCTGTAAAGTTTTCGGTTCAGAGTGCCTGTGGCAGACAGTTGATATGGGAATGCAGATTGCGGCCGGTAACGGTTATATGAAAGAATATCCTTATGAAAGAATTATGCGTGATTCGCGCATTCAATTGATCTTTGAAGGAACAAACGAAATTCTTCGCTGTCTTCTTGCTCTTTCCGGTGTAAGAGGCCCTTCTGAAGACATGAAACAACTGGGAAAAATTGCTGACGTCGGAACGGCCCTTCACGATCCGATTAAATCTCTGGGAGTCTTTACAAAGTTCGCACGTAAACGCTTATCAAACATGATGGGATCGAAACAACTTTCTAAGGCTCATCCTGAATTGAAAGAACAGGCCGAAAAATTTTCTTCATGTCTTGGCAAATTCGCTATTTGTGTTGAAGACTCTCTGATGAAATACGGCAAAACAATTATCGACAATGAGTTGCCTCAAGGGCGTCTGGCAGATATGTGTATTGATCTCTATGTCATGCTGGCGGTTATTTCACGCACGACTGCTATCTTGAACAGTTCAAAAGCCACTCAAGACCAGAAAGATTATGTTCTTCGAATGACAAAGCAAATCTGTAAAGACTCTCGTAGAAGATTTACAAGAAACGCAAAAAGCATGTCGAAAAACAGTGATAAGACTGTCATCAAAATTTCTGAATCCGTAGTGAAGTACGGAGGATACGGTCTTGATATCATCGATTTCTAAGACAACCCAAAAAATTTCCACTTATGTGTCGCTGGCAAGTTTACTTGCCAGCTGTTCACATCAAAAAGTCCAGGAGAAAATGGCAGAGCGGCCTGTGGTTGCGGCCCCTCCCAAATATCTCCTGGGTCCGGAAACTCCCGGCAAAATTTTTGTCGATAAAACGGAAGAGTATGGTTTAAAAAATGTTCAGGCCGTTCATCTTTATGCTGTCGATGTCAACCGCGACGGCCATCCGGATTTAATTGCGCTTGAGGATTTTTATTCTTCACCAAAGTTCTACCTGTTTAATCCCGCTTTAAAAAAATTTGAACTTGCGTCGAATCCTTTTGATTCAATTGTGCGCGGATCCTATTTAAATTTTGTCGATATCGATCACGATGGGTTTTACGATGTGATCGTTGGTAGTCTGAATCAAAAGACTGAAATGACCCAGTATCCGGCGCGGCTTTATAAAGGCGAAATGCGCGAAGGGCATCTTCATTACAAGGAGCAGCCGCCGCTTCCGACAACTTTGCTTCCAACAGCTACAATTTCTGTTTTAGATTTTAATCTCGATGGCCAGCTGGATTTGTTTCTTGCCAATTGGTTCAGCTATAAAGATTTAACTCCAAGGCCGGTGCCTGATCTGCTTCTTCTGGGCAAAGGGCATTTTAATTTTGAAGATGCTTCTTCAGGTCTTCGCGGTGAGTACGACTACAATAAGACGGACAAAGTTTATTCCAATGCCACTCCGACCTTCGGGGCTAGTACCTGTGATGTGGATAAGAATGGTTTTCCAGATATCCTCACCAGCACTTCCAACGGGTATTATTCAAAATTGTGGTTGAACATTGATGGAAGAAATTTCGTCAATTACGCCAATGAATCTGGTTATGCGGCCGATGAAGAAGGCAGCGAGCAGACAAAGGGCGGCGGAAATTCTTTTTATTCTCTCTGCGGTGATTACAACAATGACACTTTAATCGATGTGGCCATTGGAAATCTTTCCAGAGACAGTGATCCAGAGTCCCGCGACCGCTCTGCTATTCTTTCCGGCTCGACAAAATCTTTTCCGCCCAAGTTTATCCGCTCTGAAATTTATCACTTGAATCAAGTGGAAAAAACAAGATGGAGCGAAGGAGACCGTCGCGGAGTTTGGATTGATTACAATCTTGATGGTCTTACTGATCTGCTGGTGGATAATTCCGGATTTCCTCCGGATTCAAGACTCGTTTTTTATGAACAACAAAAAGATCATGAATACGTCGACAGATCCAAAGAGCTGGGAATCAATCTTGTCAATCCATCAGGGACTGTCACGCTCGATTTAAATGGCGATGGTGTGATGGATTTCATCACAGGTCAAAGCAAAATCAGAGCAGGTGATGTCGATAACCGGATTTATGTTTTTGAAAATCAAACCAAACGCGAAGGTAGAGGTTCCGTTCGTTTTCATTTGCGGGGAAAAAATGCCAATACACACGGTCTTTCATCCTCTGTGACTTTTACAACGAACAAGACAACGCGTTTCTTTAATGTGGAATACAACAGCGGTTCACTCCCTTCTCAAAACGAAGAAGGTTCCTATTTTGCTTTTGACAAGGAAACTCCCAAATCTGTTTCTGTCCGCTGGGCCTTTGCTTCGAAAGACCGTCTTGATCGGCTACTTCCCAAAACAGTGAAATACAATCTTGGGAAATTTCAATTGCAGGGCAAGCACACAGAGTTCAATCTTTGCGAAGACGGACGCATCTTACCACGCACAAAGAGTTGCAACTGATCCACTCAGTGACAAAACATAACTGAGCGGATTTTTTTTTGTCACCGAAGAACTCGTTCGGTCTTCAAAGATTTCACTTATTTTATTGCTAAACAAACCTGGCCGGTTCCTTGCTAAAGCTCAGATATTAACACTGTTTTAGCTTTACCGGAGGGACAAAATGATCAGGATGATCAAAAAACTTTTACTGTTTTCACTCGCACTTTCCATTTACTCAACCAATGCGTTTTCCATGGGCGCAAAAAAACCAACGGCAAGTTCCATCAAGCCTGTTGTCAGCTCGCTGGCCAAAACGATTGTGAATCAGGCGCTCTCCAATGTCCTTCCTCTTTACGTCGGAAATGTTTCTCCCTTATTAAGCACTGTTCTTCCGGTGCTGACCAAAATCGCAGCAAACAGATTAGAGGCGAACCTTATAGGACGTGATGTCGTAAAAGATTTCGGAGGCCCTTATCTTGAACACATCAAGGATCTTGCCGAAAGATCGGAATGTGCCGAACACATCTGGAAAAATGGTTTAAAAGCTCCTGCAGGGTTTATTAAAGGAATGGCCTTAAGCTATGCCCGCAGTTCATGTCGATTGATTAAAAACGATTCTACACCGTCTGCGCTGGTCAATATTCTCGCCACTGCTGTCAGCAAAAAAAACATTCTTGATGGACTATTTAAATACAAAACTATTTTCGATGGACTAGGACTAAGTTTGAATCGCACAGGGATTCGCCCTCTGCAGGCCGTGTATCTTTTAAATATGGGAACTTTTGTTTCAGAAAATGGCGGAGCCTACTGTAAAGGAGATATGACAGGAACGAAGCTTTCTTCTACAGTACTTTCAAAACTGCTCTCAGAATATAAATCAGGAAGCGCGCTTCGTTGTTTTGCAGACGTTTTTGCAGAAGGGACAAACTGCAACCAAGGGACGAATGTGACAGCTTATTCAAAAGAATGTCCTGCCTTCGGAGCTGAGTACGCAGCGGCCATGCTGAGAGTACAAAGTATGGCGTATAAATCAGTCGCCGACCAATCTGCGGAAATTGCCCCGGCCTGTGATGATCTGCTGAAAAACGTGCAGGACATGATCGAGCAGGACCCTGAAAATGCATGCGGGGATATTTTTTAAGGCTGTAAAATTTACACTTTTCTTTGAGTGAATGAAGGGACGCTTTATAGTGTCCCTGTTCTTTATTTTATCTCGAGGAAAAGTATGAAAATGTCTTTAGTTTTAGCTTTCATGTTTTCGATTTCGGCCCAAGCACTTGAAACGGACCAATTTCTTGCTACCAAGATTGTTCTTAAAGATTCAGCTCCTGTCTTAAATGATTATTTTAATAAACAGATCGACGATGCCGTTGAAGAGGCCAATCTCAATTCAATTAAAAAGTGTTCAGATGTAGCGGGCATGGTGATGGATAACCTGGTCGGTGCAAAATATTTCGGCATCAGCAAGATTTCCAAATTTGCTCGCACTAATCCTGAAATTGAAAAATATCCTCCGATGAATGTCTCCGACAAGGCCTATTTTAAAATGACTTTCTATGAGAAAGCAGATGTTCTGATGAAGCTCGCTGATCTCGCGCGCACAATAAACCTGAACGGCATTTACATGGGAACGGATAAACTTGGTCACTTCTCACTGATTGGAAGAAATTATTATCACAATTACCTGTCGTATAAAAAGAAAGGCCAGACAAAAGAAGAGGCGATGAAGAACGCCATTTTAAAAGGCTTCGCTACTGAAAGAGGGATTCTCGGTTACGCGATCGGCGGCGTTCTTTCTTTCGGTGATCTTGAATCAAACTATGAAGGGATGAGATTTGCTGTCGAAGTCTGCGAAGGCGACAATCCTTATGTGGTCATGAAAAACAATAAATTTGTAAAAGTGCGCGACTTCGATACCAAAGAGTATTTCAATGCAAGACAAGATGAATCAGTGAACTTCAGTTTCTGGAGACCTGGACTCTATAAGAGAATCCAGCCCAAACTACAAAAAGAATATTGCGAGACAATTACTGATCCAATGTACAGAGAGCGCATTTCCAAATATCCTCCCATCGTCGAAAACATGAACGACAAGCTGATTAAAGAAGTCATCATGACTGAAAAACGTTTCAGCCGCCACCTTGAAGATGTTAAGTCTTTTTGTAACGAATGATTCTCATTAAAAATTCCCGCGTGGCCCGCTTATTGTCGGTCCACGCGATCGTGCTTTATCCCTTTATTTTTTTTGCCGATAAAAATCCTGACCAGGTCCTGCTCAATCACGAACTTATTCATGTGGACCAGATCAAACGCCACGGTGTTTTGAAATTTTATTATCTTTACCTGAAAGAATATTTTTTATTACGTCTCAAAGGAAAAAAGCACTACGAAGCCTATAAGGGCATCAGCTTTGAAGAAGAAGCTTACCGAAAACAAAATGGAACCAGGAATGTTTAGCGTTTGGTCTTAACGATATCGACCAGCGCCTGAATTCTTTCCGGCATTTTCTTGTAATTCAATGTTGAAAGATAAATTTGAGAAGAAGGGAGTCCCGGCATGTCGTGGACCTTCAGCTGATCTTCTTTTTTGATCAAATGATCTGGAACGATAGCGATGCCCAGATCGTTCTTCACCAATGAAATAATGGAATCAAAAGAATCGACCATGATAATCGAATCACTTTTATTTTTTGAAACTTTAAAAAGATTGTCGTTATTGGAAAAAACAATCCAACGCTCATCTTGAAGCTTTTTCTTGTTCACATCATGCTTACCAATGAGAACCAGTTTTTCTTCAAATAACTTCAAAGATGTCACAAGATCAGACTGAATATTTTCAGTGCCAAAAATAATATCGTATTTTCCTTCTTCAATTCCGGAACGTAGTTCAGGAATGTCAGCGACGTGAACACTGACGTCGCGTTTCTGATTTTTCAAATACTCAGTAAGCAGAGGAGTAAACCAGGTTTTTAATAAACCCTCGAGGATACCTACCGATAGAGGAAGGCGGTCTTCGCGTTCAAAAATCTGCATGGAGGTTTTTTCAAAAGAAAGCGAGGCTTGATAAAGCTCTTTTCCTTTTTCAGAAAGAATCACTTTTTTGCTCGATCTGATAATAAGCTCTTCTTGTAATGAATCCTCAAGAAGTTTGATCTGTCGGCTGACTGCCGATTGAGCGATATTCAGTTCTTCAGCGGCCTTTGAGAAACTTGCGTACTTAGCTGTGAGCATGAACGCTTTCAGGTAGCGAAAATCTACCATTAGTGAACCCCTGCAGGCAGTGCAGAAGCGTGAACCGGTGGAGTTTTCTCCGGAGCTTGTCTCCAGAATTTTCCTTTGAATTCACCTTGAGCGTGATTGACGATAACGAATCCTTCAGCGTCTTGCTCAAAATCCTGAATGAAGTCGACTGAAGCTTCCTGAAGATAAAAAGCGGCAAACGGATCGATCACCACGTAGATTTCGTCTTCAGTATTGGCGATGCGGATCTGAAAATCATCATCGTTCAAATCAGTAAACCCTGCAGCGTATGTAAATCCTTCGCAGCCTTTGCCGGAAACGACTATGCGAAAATATTTTCCAGCGAGAGTGAAGTCATTATCAATGATCAATTTCAGTTGATTCAGAGCTCTCTCGGTGAACATGATTACAGGTGGAGTAACCATGTCTTTATTGACTTTATTTTGTTTAAATCCCATGTGAAAATCCCATGCGAAATGTGTGTGATAGTGCTAATGTTAGTGTTGTCTCTAACTATCCAACCAAAAAAGAATTTACAAGTCAAAAAAGGAATTTTTTATGCAACTTCGCTATAAATTAATCATTGATAATCCTTCGACGCACCAAGTTCGCGTTGAAATTCAGGGAAAAAAACAATCTGGTGAAAAATTTCTGGACTTTTTTCTTCCAAGATGGAGTCCAGGTTCTTATTTAATCCGAGAATACTCACGTCATATTTCTAGTCCTGTCGCACAAACTAAAAATGGCGAGCGTCTATATTTTGAACAATCGGATGTCTCGACTTTCAGAATGGATTGGGACAAGAGTGAACTAAAGCAAAATTCAGACGAATTCACTGTGACCTATAATGTGTATTGCCACGAGCTCACGGTAAGAACGAGCCACGTGGATGCAGGACATGCCTTTCTTCATCTTCCTACGCTTTTAATGGGCCTGTTGGGAAAAAGTATCAATGAGCCGACGCTTGAACTGGTTTTCCCGCCAAGCTGGTCAAAAGTGACAACTGGACTTAAAGATATTTCGGTTAAGCGCGAAGTCTTTCTCTATTCGGCACTCAACTATGATGACCTGATTGATTCGCCTGTAGAGATCGGTTGTCAGGAAACGGATGGATTTATGGCCGCCGGTGCCGAACACCATCTGGCCTTTTACGGCGAGCTTCTTCCGCACAAAGAAAATATCAAGTCAGATACCAAAAAAATCGTTGAGCATATCGCTGGATTCTTTGGGGGAGTGCCTTATACGAAGTATGCTTTTATCACCCATTTTTCTCCAGGCCTTTACGGCGGCCTTGAGCACAGCAATTCAACAGCGCTGCAATTTTGTCCGACTCAGATAACGAACAGAAAAGGTTATATTAATTATCTCGCGCTGGTTTCGCATGAATACTTTCATACCTGGAACGTAAAGCGCATTCGCCCTTTGGAATTAGGGCCCTTCAATTATCTCAAAGAAGCCACGACAAAATTATTGTGGCTCTCAGAAGGTCTGACTTCACTGATGGATGAGCTTTTCATCTATAGAGCGGGATTGATTTCTCTGGAAGAATACCTGGAAATGCAAAAAGACAATCTCAACCGTTATTATGCCATTCCTGGAAGAAAATTTCATTCACTCGATGATTCATCTTTTAATGCGTGGATTAAACTCTATCGTCCTGATGAAAACTCGAACAATTCCAGCATCAGTTATTATTTAAAAGGTGGTATTGCCTTCTGGGCCCTCAATATCATGCTGGCTGAAAAGAAAAAAAGCATCAACGATTTCCTGAAACTTCTTTGGAACGATTATCAGAAAAATCCGGAGCGCGGACTCACTCCTGAAATGGTTCATGCGATGGTTCTTGAAGTTGGCGGACCAGAAATCGCTTCTAAGTTTGAACTGATGACTTCAACAACTGAGGATATCGATCTCGAATCCATTGCGGCGATGGCCGGTCTTCGTTTTGACTGGGATAAAGCGGAAACTCCATGGCTTGGTTTTGATCCTGGGTTTGAAGGCGATAGAGTGGTCGTTAAGGCCATTACTCTCGATGGCCCGGCTTACAAGGCCGGTCTTAACGCCGGAGATGAAATCATTGCCATCAATGGAATGCGTGTTTTAAGAGATCGTTTTAACGATCACGTCAAATTCATGCGCATCAATGAAACTTATCAGATCACCATTTCCCGGTTGAATGTTCTATCGAATATTTCAATCAATGTCGGAATGAAGCCGCAATCCCTTCGCGCGATTACGGCGGTTGACAAGCATTTGGCTGAAAGCGTTCTCAATCCAAAATAAAATGAGTTTTATGAAGTTAATTTAGTTCCAGGAGACAAAAGTCTCCTGGAACCTAAGGGAACCTAAGGCAAGCGATAAGCTGCGTGACAAGAAATACATTTGTTTGTGATTTGTCCGAGACGTTTTATGGCATCTGCTGAAGACATGTTTTGGTTTAAATCACCGGAGAGTTTGTCAAAATCGTCATGCATGCTCATCCCAAGCTTTTTAAATTCCAGTGGCAATTTCGTCATGATGACTGGATTGATGTCGACCGCAATTTTTCCTCCGGCGCCGCTTGCCGCAATGGATGCTTCTTTAAAATTATTCTCACCGAGGGCCGTAAGGGTTCCGTTCAGCGCTTTTAAAACCGTACGCATTTCTTTTAAGACTTCATCTTTTTCCGCAGGAGAGAGCTGAACAGCAAGTCTGTTATCTGTGCTTTTGGCCGTATTTCCCTGAATGAAAGATTTTGCAAAGAATCCTAATGTGATTAACCAGAGGACGAGTGAAGCAAAAAACAATTTTTTATACATAAGCTTTCTCCTTATTTTTTATATTATACATATGTGCAATAAGAGAAAGAATTTAATTGTGTCTTTAGAAAGGAAATCATGATGAAAGGTTCCAGGAACCCGCAGTCTCCTGGAACCTTTCGAACTTATTCGGTTAGAGTTGTTGGTCACATTTCATTTTGTACATTTCAGAAAGACGATTGAGAATATCGAGTCTGTAGACCTGAGCGTACTTCACACCGTTGTTTGCGCGAAGAACGTGAACGCGAAGCTGGCCTTCACCGGCGCGAAGCTCATCACATTTCCACAGCATTTCTTCACCTGTTTTTGGTGAAGTCATACCTGTTGTCTCAATACATTTTAAAGAAGTGCTATGTGGGCCTTCGGCAAATGTTGAAAGAATGTTTCCTGGTTTCAGCACTTCTTGAATTGAGAAATAAGATTCTTTTGTTTTGCACACTTCGATCTGTTTATAAAAAATGACTCCACCAGAAACAGAAGGGCCGGCAAAAGCTGAAGAGGCCATTAAAGTCAGGGCAAGAGCTGCGATACCAAATTTCATATTTTTCTCCATTTTATGGACAGTTTTTAAGTTGCCCCCTTATACCCAATATCCTTGCCGGATGATATATATTTAATATATAACAATGCACAAGTTTGTTTATAAATTATAAACATCAGGAAAGGACCATGAATCCGTTAAAGTTTGAAAATTACAAGGAATACCTGGCAAAGCTTCTGAAGGTAAGAAAGGAGCGGGGACTGCAATCTCAGATGGCCAAGGCCATGGGCTGTCAGGCCGCCTATCTTTCTCAGGTCCTGAAAGGGAAAGTGGATCTGACAGAAGATCACGCTGTGAGACTCGCAGTCTTTTTAAAACTCAATCCACTTGAAAGCGATTATTTTATTTTACTTGTACGCCTGGGCCGGGCAGCTACTCCTGAGCTACGAAAATATCTTGAAGAAAGAAGACTTGAGCTTTTAGAAAAAGAAGATGAACTGCAAAACAAAGTCAGAGCAAAAGGCGCACGGGATACAGAAGAATTTAGTGCAAAATATTTTTCGAGCTTTATTCCGCTCTTAATTCATATCTCCACTTCCTCCAGACATTATCAGAGTGTGGAAACGCTGTCGGAACGTTTCAACCTGGGCCCTGTGCAGGTCGAAGCGACATTGAAGTTTTTAGAAGAGTATCATCTGGTGACGAAAACGCTCGAGCGTGGAGCAAAAGGTGTAGAAACAAAATGGAAATTCTCCGGCGAAAGCATTCACCTTCCCAAAAATTCTTCGATGAACGTGCCCTATCAAGTGAGTCTCAGAACGCTAGCGCTGAAATCCATTCAGGAAAAAAAATACAAAGAAAATTTGCACTTTTCATCTGTGTTCACCATGGATAAAAAATCGTTCAAAGACATTCTTGAGATTTTAAACCGCGCCATTGAAGATTCGCACAAAGTGATTCATCAATCCGGAACTGAGGAAGTGTATTCGATGGCGATTGATTATTTCAAAGTGGTGTAAGCGATCGCGATCCATAGTTTTTTATTATCGACAATTTTCAAATGAGTTTCCACGCGGCCGCGAATGAGCGGCCGTTCGTTTGTATAAAACTCGCCATCTTTAATAATGATTTTCGACAAAACCAAAACTCCGGGAAAGCCGCGCGGACTGAGGGCCTTGAAGGCCGCTTCTTTCATGGTCCATAATTCCAGCTTGTCTTTATAACTTGAGTCTTCCGGATGACGATAGAAGCGCGCAGCCTCATCTTTTAAGTGACGGTCACTCCATTCAATATCTATCCCGAGTGAAGCGATTTCTGCCTTTTTAGCGAGAACCGCCGCGCCCGCTCCTTTAGTATGAGATAAAGAGAGAACATATTCCGGAAAATTTTTGAGATTTTGATAATTTACCAGCTCTAAATCTTGTTTAAGATCCGAAATCAAAACCATTTCTTGTTTAAGAAGACTGGCAAGCGCCTCACGCGAATTGGTAAAGGCATCTTTATCTGAAGAAATTTGAACTTCGTGTGTTATTTTCATGAGTCATTTCTGCAATGGTAGTTGAAGAGTCTAGAAAAGTTTGCCATAAAAGGGAACTCAAATTTTTTACTAAGGAATGCCAGATGATGCCGGAAGAGATGCAGGCAACTTTAGCGACACTTCTTTTGATGTTCGCTATGGTCGCAATGATGTGCCTTAAAACTTTTTAAATTTTAAAGATACTTCTTTAATCTTTGTTTATTCCTTCCTATAATCTAGGTCCGAGAGACTATAACCCATACGTCTGGAGGACCAATGACCGATTCAACCGTTTCAGCCCTTCGTAACAAGGCCACTTCGAGAACACCAAGACATTTCGAAATTCCAAAAGACAACAGAGGTCTCCCTAAACGCGTTAGCGATTATTACGGGGAGCTGACTTTCGATTTCAAAAAATCAGAAGACATTTCTGATTCTACAAAAAGAGAAATCGTCAAAGCAATCGAGGCGGGTCATGGAATAAAAAAAGATCACGCTGAAGCTGTCGCAAAAGCGGTTACTGATTGGGCCGTGAAAAACGGTGCCACTCACTTCTGTCACTGGTTCCAGCCGCTCACAGGCGGGACGGCAGAAAAACATGATGCTTTCTTCCAGTTAAAAGATGGAAGACCTATTGAAAGATTATCAGCGTCTCAACTTATGCAAGGTGAACCTGATGCTTCTTCATTTCCAAATGGTGGATCGCGTTCGACTTTCGAGGCGCGTGGTTACACGACCTGGGATCTCACATCGCCGATGTTTTTGATGGAATCAACAAACGGAAGAACACTTTGTATTCCAACGGCGTTTGTTTCCTACAATGGCGACGCTCTCGACGTTAAAACTCCGCTGCTTAGATCAATTTCAAAACTTTCTGAAGCTGCAACGAAATTCATGAATCTTTCCGGTCATAAAGAAACGACTTCTGTTCACACAACTTGTGGTGCGGAACAGGAATATTTTTTAATCGATAAAGCTTTTTATTATGCTCGTCCTGACCTTCTCATGACTGGCAGAACTCTTTTTGGTGCCCTTACAACCCGCAATCAGCAGCTGGAAGATCACTATTTTGGTTTGATTCCTGATCGCGTCCTTGCTTTCATGCAAGAGCTGGATTTTGAACTTCACCGACTGGGAATTCCTGCTAAAACCCGTCACAACGAAGTTGCTCCTGCCCAATTTGAACTCGCTCCGATTTTCTCTGAAGCCAACGTCGCCGCTGACAACAATCAGATGGTCATGACAACGATGAGAAGAATTGCTGAGAAACACGACATGATGGTTCTTTTACATGAGAAACCATTTGCAGGCATCAACGGTTCAGGCAAACACGTGAACTGGTCGATGAGTGACAATAATGGATTGAACCTTCTTGAACCAGGCTCAGAGCCGCAGTCAAACCTGCGCTTTCTTGCAACGATCGCGATTATCGTCAAAGCTCTTCACCGTCATTCGAAGGCCCTTCGCATGGCCATTTCAGGAGCAGGAAACGATCACCGTCTTGGCGCAAACGAAGCCCCACCTTCGATTATTTCTGCGTATCTCGGCGATACACTTGGACATATTTTTCAGGCGATTGCTGAAGAGAAAACGTTTTCTCCAACCATGAATCAGGTGATGGATCTTGGAACGAGTCAGCTGGCCCACTTGTTAAAAGACAATACTGACAGAAACAGAACATCTCCTTTTGCTTTCACTGGGAATAAATTTGAATTCCGCGCAGTCGGTTCAAGCCATGCTATTGGCTTTCCCATGACTATTCTGAATGCAGCAGTCACTGATGTTATGAATGAAGCCAATGCCTATCTTGAATCCGAATTGAGCAAGGGAATCACTGTTGATCAAGCCTTGACAGCGCTGACGAAAAAACTCGCTTCAGAGTCACAGGTTGCCGTTTTCAACGGAGACGGTTATTCAAAAGAGTGGGTTGAAGAAGCGAAACGCAGAGGTCTTCCAAATCTTCGCACGACACCCGAAGCATTGAAGACAATGACGGAGAAAGAAACTTATCAATTCCTTGTTGAACTTGGTATTTTCAAAGCGGAAGAAATCGACACTCGTTACAACGTTCTTCTTGAGAGATATATCAAGATCAGAGAAATTGAACTTGAAACTCAGATTGATATGATTCACCAATTTGTTATTCCATCAGGACTTGAATATAAAAAAGTTCTTGCTGATATTATTAAGGATCAACAGGTCATCGGTGTGTCTTCACAATTTGAAATGGAAGCGTATAAAAAAGTTACCGCGAAGATTGATGAAATTCATGCGCTTTCTCAAAGCCTCGCTAAAGAACTCAACGGCGATCATTCAGATCACCAGAAATACGCTGAAAAAATTGCAAGTGAACTGATGACGACTTCGACAACAATGGCAACTGTCTGTAACGAGCTGGAAGAGTTGATTCCTAATCAATTCTATAGTCTTCCTAAATATTACGACATGCTTTTCCTTCGTTAAGAACTGTCACAAATAGCTAAACAGTTAATTAGAGGGGCCGGAATTATCCGGCCCTTTTTGTTTTGTCTGTAAAAAATTCAGCTTTCTTGAGCTTTTTTCCCTCTATGTTAGAGTCCCTCATCCAAATTCTAAAGAGGTATTCAATATGAAAAAAATGATTTTTATTATGGCCGCATTAATGAGCATGTCTGCTTTTGCTGACTCTGTTACGACAAGAGTTGGTGCCTTTAAAGGAAAATTGACTGTCGCTGCTGAACTTGATGTAAAAAAAGTCGACGTTGTTATCAGAAACCAATTCTGTAATTTCTGGGGGACAACGTGTGCCGGCGGGCCAAGTGATATTGCTTCTCTTCCAATTCTTGTAACTGAAAGCACTGATGGAAAAACAATTTCTTTTGAAAATGCTGGTAACGAACAAAACTCTTCTTTGAAAGTCGGAAACCGTTTCAGCAGCTGTAATGTTGACTTATACGTTGAAGCGATCAATTCAAAAGGACAAATCCTGAGAGGTTCAAAATCACTTCTTTGGAAAAATGATAAAGAGCTTTGCACTTCTAGAGAAAGAGTGACAGCAATCGTAAAAGAATCACTGTCAAAACCACTTTCATTGAGCGAAGGCTTCAATTACATTTCAATCAAATAAAAAGTTTTATTGCATGAAATAGCGGGACAGATCTAACTGTCCCGCTTCTTCCGGATCTGTTTCTAAAAACTTCTGATAAAGAGAATCAAAAACAGGCCAGAAATCCGGCGACAGTCTCGAAACTCCATACATATTTTCAATTAACTTATAGTCGCTGGCATTGCTGACTTTCTTTACTTTATCGACAAAGTCTTTCATTTTGTTTTCTTCGACAACAAAGAAAAGATTCGGATAGAAGGCCTTGAAACCCTGGATAAAAGTCAAAGTCTCTTCTTCAGGTGCAAGCCGCATTGATTCTCCCAGAATCCAGGAGATGTTTTCATGTTCGCGGTTTCTGATCACAGAATAAACGTCAAAGCCTTTTTGTTTTTTGATAATGAGATAACTCGATTCCGGAAAGAAATTGGGAAAACGCATGCGGCCTTCTGGACGAGTGGAGGCCATCTGTTTTAAATATTCAACACTCTCATTGGTCCCAGGGCCTGTGGCTTCATTGATATTTAATTTTTTCCAGTTCAAACGATCAATGTCACCTCTGACTGTAGGTGAAAATGTTTTAGTGAAAAGAGTTTCTATGAATTCTGCGGGGGCCTTCTCTGGATTTTTATAAGTGATTCCTGTCGGCAGATCCTGAATGAGCAGAGGAAACATGTATTTCATTCGAGCTTCAGTAAAAAGTCCTTTGTACCAGGATTGCCGGATGGGCAGTCGTTGTTCTTGCGGAAGAAAGAGGAGATAGTTTTCTTCGGCTTCCATCCTGATATAGTCCATGTAAAGGCGGGTGAGAAACTGATGGCCCACGTTGCCGAAGACATCAAAATTGACAACGAGGTTATACACAAGTCTTTCCAGTAGAGAGAAATCCAGAACAAAAACCGTTTTTGATAAATCTCCGGTGAAGCCTTTTGTCACAACCGCATTATTGTCGTGGCGAAAAACCGTCAGAACAGCATTGTCATTTTTCTCATCGCCGTTCCATAAGTCTGCATAGGTGTAACCTTTGATGATGTTTTTCTTGAGCCAGTCTTTTTTCTTTATTCGATACTCTTCACGTTTTTGAGCAATCGTATTAGTCAAAAGAATGGAGTCTTTTAACTTAACATCAGAACCCCAGGCCCCTGGAAGAATAAGCTGTTCGAGTGTTTTTTCATCGACCGTATTATTCTTGGTGAGGTAACCCGATTCAGGTTTGAGAAAAAGAACATAAAATTGCTCCTGAATGGAGTTCAGAGCGTTGCTGCCAAAACAAACTGGTCCCTTGATAAAAGTACTGACCATGTAATAAGCGTGATTGAGCAGAAACTGGTAACGTGCAGCCGGCGGAATGTCTCTGAAGGCCAGAAATGGATTTTCTGCAATCTTATTGGAATAAGAGTCTTCGAGCTTTTTAAAACTCACGTGCCATTTCTTGTCATAAAAAAGTTTTTTTGTTGATTCAAGAACGGCCCGTGAAAAAAGAAATGGCATATGATTTTTTGCTACAATAATTTCATCGACGGGCTTAAGACAATAGTAAAACTGATTCATCCCTGGATAATCGTTTGGTCTTCGCGTGGCGATTTCGTCAATACTCAGATCACACGCCGTTTTTGATCGCACCAGACGGAAGAATTGTCTTGGCTCTTTTTCAAAATAAATATGCGCAAGAAAAAGATGCTCATACAGATACCGTGAAACCAGTTTTTCTTTCAGCGTGGGTTTATTTAAAAACATCTCCCATTCAAGGACTTCCAGCTCAACACTTTTAGGCACGGACAATTTTTGATCCGGACCACGCGCTCCATTCTTCACCCACGTCTCGAGTGTTTTAATCTCTTCCTCTTTCAAAGGTTGCAGTCCATAAGGCATTTTGAGATCTTCATTGCGCGAAAAAATGCTTTTTAGAGATTCGACGTCACGTGGACAGGTCATACTTTCTTCAACGGAGTTTGCAGGAAGATCGCGAAGATTGATGGGCTTCGTCCGCATCATCTCCATGAAGAGATTCTTTTCAACATCAGTGCTGGTATTGACCGGAACAAATCCCATTTTCCTCCAGCTGTAGGCGTCTTTGGCATCAATGCCCAGCCTTGTTGGGGGCACGCTGTCTATTCTCGTTCCATTATAAACGTTTTCCCGATGAGCTCCGCGCTCAAAGCCATCATAGCTTGAAAGATTGAGCTGACAGGGGCTGGTGTAACAGCTGTGGCAGGCAATACAACGATTCTCAAACAGAGGTCTTATTTTTTCTCTGTATTCGTCGGCGAGCAAAGTCGTGTAAAAAAAGAAAAAAGAAACGAGGGCGAAGAAACTTTTTCTAATCATTGGTTATCCGTCTGGTCGCCAGAATCCCAATGTTTCTGGGTGAAAGTGGTTCATCAAAATATTGCTCTACAGAAACAGTATAACCACTTTCTTCGAGGTAAAGCACCCTGTCTAATAAAAGATAAACTTCAAGCGGACGGCCTAACTGCCAGCGGATGAGATTGCATATCCACATTTTGCGGAGCTGATCCTGAGTTTCAGCTGAATGGTAGAAAGCATTCAATTCTTCATCCGTATAGTGATGCTCGAGATTGAGCTCTTTCAGTTTGCTGCGAATGTATTCACTGAAGGGTCCCCAATACGTTTTGACCGGACATTCACCAACGTCAGTGAAAAATTTATTGTTCAAAGTCTTCATTAAAAATAAATGAAGAGCGTAGCGGTAGTACTTAACTCTTTCTTTGGTCTTATATACTTCAAAATCCATCTGAGCATGTGACCGTGTCGCCAGGCTGAGTGAATAGAGGTTTAAAGGCAGAGCTCCCTTCTGGCGATAAAATTCTGACAGAGGAAATTCGCTTTGAGGATCCAGGCGGTGATAGCAGCAGCCAAAACTTAAAAGTCCCGCCGTTTTATTTTCAACAGTGTTCTTTATAAGATGAACAGCAAGTCCTCCACAGGTGTGCAATCCCAGCGAGAAAGATTCTCTTTTAAAAACATCGACGAGCGCTTCTTTTTCAGAGTCAGACCCAAAGGTGACGTTGACGAATTTGATCTCCGCCGCATCTTTGGGATGGCGGAATTTATTCAAACGCTTTTTGCCGATTTCCTGAAAAGTGGCGTCGCGGTCAAGGGACACAGAGGGGATGGAATGGTAAAGAGAGAGAACGCGGGAGAGATGGCCCACACCGCCGCCGATATCCACAACATAATTGAAGTGTGGACGGATTTTTTTTAAGCGCGGTACGATGCGCTCAATTTCATGGCGCTTCTTTTTTTTCATTCCGTTGTAGGCCCAATCTTCCATACGCGGCAGCGGACTTTCGGGGATTATAGGCAAATCGGAAAGAGAAATGGCCTCCTGCATGAAGGCAGCAAAGCCTGAGTTTTCGATTTTTGGAATTATTTTTTTACAATCAATGTCGTATAACTCGACCTGCGAGAGCGAGCTCAGGAGATCCACCCAATCTTTGGGGTAGTAATCGATCGCTTCGGGGTATTGATTCATGATTTCATCTTCCCACATACGCGTGTAGCGGGAGAGGAAATCCCTGAGGCTTAAGGCCTGACTTTTAATATCCATAAGAGGACAATACCACCCATGCAAAATATAAAAAAGTTGAATTTGAACGACAGAAAAATTGCAGTTTACGGAATGGGGGTTTCAGGACTTTCCGCTCTTCGCATGCTGAAGGCCCTGGGAGCAGAAACCATTGCGATTAACTCCGGTGAAGTTAAAAACTGGGCCAAATCACCAGGCGTGCTGGATTACACCTCAATAAATAATTGTTACGCAGAAGATGACCTTCATCTGCCTCGCGTTCTAGACTCTGTGGACCTGGTTATTCTTTCTCCAGGTATACCCCGCGACCACTCACTTCTTGAATCCTTACATCGAAAGAAAATTCCCGTCTCAGGTGAAATTGAACTTGCTTACCGCTATCTGGAATCGGTGGGGAAGTGTAAACCGATTATCGGCATAACCGGAACAAACGGGAAAACGACAACGACAACTTTTCTTGGTGAAATGATCGAAATGGATCACAAAAAAGTTTTTGTCGGTGGAAATATCGGAACACCATTCTGCGATTATGCTTTCGCTATTTTAAACGGCAAACCAGAAGTGGATTTTATTCTGCTTGAGCTTTCCAGTTTTCAACTTGAAAGCATTGATCATTTTCACGTGAATGTCGCGATGATTTTAAATTTATATCAGAACCACGGCGAACGCTATACTTCCATCGAAGATTACGGCCGGGCCAAATTCTGGATCACCAATCATTTTACTGAAAATGATGTTCTCATTTATCCCGAAGATTTTCCTTTTGTTGCCGAGTGGGCCCTGAAACAAAAAGGAAAGAAGCGCACGGTGAACACGAAACATCCGGTAAGTGCTTACGATTTGTCGGCGTTCAAGCTGCCGGGGATTCACAATAAGGTGAACTTGAATTTTATTCTGGAAGCGGCCGAAGTGATCGGTCTGTCTCCAGAGGCCATTCAAAAAAGCATCAATACATTTGCAGGTGTCCATCACCGCATTGAATATGTTGATGGTGTATCAAGCCTTCCTCATTTCAAAGTTTACAACGATGCCAAGAGTACCAACTGGGATGCAACCTTGACTGCCGTCAAGGCCATGGAAGGACTCGGAGAACTTTCACTCATCATCGGAGGAAAAAAACGCGGACACGGCGATTCAATTCTCCCTTACCTGGACTTTCTCAAAGAACATGTGAAGCATTTCTATCTGATAGGTGAAATGGGCGATGAAATCGAAGCTGAGATCAAAGGCAAAGTGGACTATAAAAAAAGTGGAACACTGGAAGCGGTCGTGACGGAAGTGAGATCACTGAAAACAGAAAAAGAAAGCGTCCTGTTGTTTTCTCCTGGGTTTCCTTCTTTTGATCAATTCAAAAATTATGCTCAACGAGGCGATCATTTCATGAGTCTGCTGCGCTCTTAACGAATAGGCTTTAAAGCGTTCGAGGGAGGCTCACTGGCAATGGTGCGTGCTTGCTCACGCTCATGCTCTGAATGACCGAAGTGCCTCATATTGTCTACAATCCCCACTTTGAAAAGGAAGAGGCCGACAATAATGAAAATAGGATGGAGTTTTGGTTTCATATACTCTCTACATTGGGTTATACTCTCTACCGCCGTTATCGGCATAAACCCTAAATAACTTTAGTAAAAAGGTTCAGTTTTATGGCAAAAGAGCGATTTTTAACAAATCTTGAGGTTCAGGCGAATATTGGAAAGCTCAAAGGCTTCATGAAGACGCGCAAACTCGACTCCTTTTATGTTTCCACTAACGACATTTTTCTCAATGAATATGTGCCGTTAACAGACTCACACCGCTATTACTTCACCAATTTTACCGGCTCTACGGCCGAAGTGATTGTACCCCTTGAAGGACGTGTCGTTCTTTTTGTCGATGGCCGCTATTATGAACAGGCCGATATGGAAGTCGATCCAAAACTGGTGGAAGTTTTCAAAGTGCCTTACGGCATGGGGATGAGAGAGGCCATGAATAAAATCATGACCGAAAGAAAACTCAAGTCGCTCGGGGTGGAAGGAGATCGTATTGATCTTTCTCTTTGCAAACATTTTGAAACGTATGCAAAAGTGACTTCATTCAACAACGCTGAACTTTGGAACGTCATCGATTTTAAAACAGAAGACTTCAATAAAAAAATCCTTGAACCTTCACTTGATCTTGTCGGTGAATCTACATTTGAAAAATGCCAGCGCATCCTGAAACCAGGTGAAGCGTTCTACATTACAGCTCTCGACTCGATCGCCTGGATCACAAACCTCCGCCGCTTCGAAATGCCTTACCAAAGCACATTCAGAGCGAAAGCTCTTGCGACGAATGAACGCGTCTATCTTTTGATGGAAGGGATTGAAGGTGAAATTAAAAATCCAAACGTGGAAATCATGACGGGAAGTTTTTCTAAAGTAGAAGACTTCCTGGAAAACATTTCTTTCGTAGAAAAATTATTTTCAGATGTCCCGGTGAAAAAAGTTTTCTATTCTGATCGATCGCTCAATGTGGCCGATTATCAAAAGCTTTCAGCTCACTTCGGCGCCGACACTCTTGAAAATAAAACAGAAGGTCTTGTGCCTTATCACGCTTTGAAAAATCCGGTTGAGTTAAAATCAATGGAAAGTTCATTTAACAGAGGCGATCAGGCGATCTTTGAAACGATCTCCTGGGTAAAAGAGCAGGTAAAAGACGGAGCGACGTTTTCAGAACTCGACTTTTATAACAAGTGCAATGAGTTCTATGCAAACAATGGCGCCCTTGAACAAAGTTTTAAAACCATTTCAGCGTTTGGTCCGAATTCTTCCATCATTCACTTTTCAAATCCAAGTGATGACGTTGAATTTAAAGCAGGAGAGTTTGTTCTTCTCGATTCAGGCGGCTATTTTGAATCAGGCTACGCAACAGATACCACCAGATCTTTTTTATCCGGCGGAGCTGCCACTCAAAAACAAAAAGAAATTTACACCACTGTTTTGAAATCCATCCTTCACACTTTAAACGCCGTTTTTCCGGAAGGGACTTGGGGATCTTTGATTGATGGACTGGCAAGACAGCCGGTGTTTAAATACGGAATTAACTACAACCACGGCACAGGTCATGGGGTGGGAATTAATGTTCATGAAGGCGGATTTCGCCTTTCAACTACGTCCAATATTCCGTTGAAGGAAAATACAGTAGGTTCTATTGAACCGGGAATTTATATTCCAGGCTACGGTGGTGTTCGTCTGGAAAATGTTGTGGCCATCGAAAAACATCCTTCGTTAAACGGCATGCTTCGATTTAAATCATTGGTCTATGTCGGATTTGATCCGGACCTGATTGATGAATCTCTTCTTACTGATGAAGAGCAAAGATGGCTTGAAGAATACGAGCGCGAATGTCAAAAACGCGGACGCAGTTTCAAGTACCGCAGCTGATTTAAAAGCGCGATCAAAACAAATCCAATGAAAAGTCCCAACCATGTGTTGGGATTTTTTTTGTCCGGATTTAAATCGACTGAACCGCAAGTCACTGGCTGCTGCTTAGGGTAGAGATAACTGATACCGTCGATATCATCAGCTCCGAGAAACTTTCTCATGTTCACTGTTGCGTAATACATTAAAGAGTCTTTCACTGGCGAATGACCAAGGCCGAAAGCGTGTCCGATTTCATGAGCGATGATGGAAATTTTTTCGTCCCGGCTTTTGTATTTAAATTGATTTGTGGTCTTGTCGTTGATCATGATCAGAGAGCCCAGAATGTCTTTTCCCGAAATATTGTTCGGAACGGTGATGGCCAGAACTCCTGCAGAAGAAAAGTTGTGATCACTTGGGTCACCATTGCACACAATAAGAATATCGCTGTCTACTGCAAGGGCAGGATTAGGGTCACAAGATGTTCCTGAATTGCAGATGTCGCCTGTTCCGTAAGCTGCGGCAACTGATTTTACACTTCCGGCGCGCAGTTTTAATCTGCTTGTTGGGGCCCGGTTCCAGTACTGATCAACCGCATCTGAAACAATGGACAGCAATTCATTTTCATCCACACCGATATTAGTGCAGGGACGACCTGATGCATTTCCTATATTTACTTTGACTTCATTCTTATTAAAAGTCAGTGTGGCCGAGTTATTCAGCGTGAAGGCCTGCACCTGGGCCATTGAAATGAAAAAGACGAAAAGAATCAGCGCTTTCATTAGAATTCTCCAAAGTGATACGTCCCATTGATCAGGATTGAAAAGGCACGGTCTTCCGAGGTGAGCAAATTAAAAACATAAGTGTGTAGGTCAGCGCTGATGTTTTTGGTGAAGTCCACACCCAGGCCTGCGTTTAAAATAAAATTGCGTGAATAAACTGCACCTTCAGGAAGCGGAAAAGCTGAAGTCGAGTTTCCATTATTCAGTTCTTCCGTTCCGCCCCCGGAGGAAATTCTGGTGAAATACAGACCAGCGCCCCCGAAAAAATGCATAAAATTCAGTTTATATTTTGCATTGGCCAGAGCGAATAAAGACATCTTGCTGATATTTTCATCGCGGCCTTTTTTAGGAAAAGTAAAACCCGCTTCAGGAGAAATGAAAAACTGCGATGTCAGAGGAAAATCTATCGAAGCTGAAAGGTAAGGATTAAATTCGCAGGAATTGGTCGCGCCATTGTCATCAGTTTGAATTTTCCCTACGTATTCGCAGAGATTCCCCAGGGAAACAGCAGCATCATAGGCGTACCCATAAGCGGAAAAAGTGCAGAGAATAAGGGCGAGCGAAATGATTGGGTATTTTAAATTTTGCATAATCGCTTAGTATTCTTTCAAATAATTTGATATTATGGCAACGTTAAAACTCAAATAAATTCCCCCTGTATTACCAAGGAAAGACTTATGTTTGATAACTTCCAGATTCCAGAAAATTTAATTCCTAGTGATCCACGTTTTGGTTCAGGACCTTCTCTTGTTCCAGAAGAATTTCTTATGTCATTGCACCGTACAGGAATGCATTACATGGGAACTTCGCATAGAAAACCGGCGATCAAAAATGTTGTGAAAGAAATTCAGGAAGGTTTGATGAAGTACTTCAATGTACCTTCAGATTATCTGGTTGTTTTAGGAAATGGCGGAGCGACGCTACTTTTCGATATGATCGGACTTGGCATTGTAGAAAAGAAAATCTCTCATTTCACATGCGGAGAGTTTTCTGAAAAATGGTATAAATCTTCAAAATTGATTCCATGGATTGAAGCTGAGCAGGTGAGTGTTCCCTTTGGCAAAGGAATCAACGGAAAAATGATGCCTGGATCAGATGTGATCGCAGTGACTTTAAATGAAACTTCAACCGGGGTTCAGCTTTCTAAGCTTCCCGATGTCGACGCGAATACAATTCTTGCTGTCGATGCAACTTCTGGTGGTGGACAGTGTCCTTGTGATGTTTCTAAAACAGATATTTACTTTTTCTCTCCCCAAAAAGTCTTCGCCTCTGACGGTGGTCTTTGGGTGGCCATTATGTCTCCTAAAGCTCTGGAACGTGCAAAGAAAATAGCGGCCGATAAGTCAAGATACGTTCCGGATATCATGAACTGGAACAATGCGATTACAAACTCTGAAGCCAACCAGACCTACAATACCCCTGCGCTGGCAACATTGTTTATGATGAATGAGCAAATCAAATTGATGAACAGTCTTGGTTACGAAGAAGTTCAACGTCAGGCTAAAAAGAAAGCTGATCTTCTTTACGGATGGGCAGAGAGCAAGCCTTATTTGTCACCGTATATTGAAGAAAAAGAATTCAGATCAATCGCTGTCGCAACGATCGACGTTGATCCAAAAGTGAACGTGGACGATGTTATTAAGTTCCTGGAAAAGAAAAAAATTGTTTATGGAATTGATGGTTATAGAAAGCTTGGAAGAAATCAGTTCAGAATTTCGATGTTCCATAACATCACATACAACAACCTTGAAAAACTCACAGGGCTGTTGTCGAAGATGATTGAATCAAAACTTTAATTCTTGAATGTCCTCTCTTGAAGGCCCTCTCTTGAGGGCCTTTTTTTTATAAGGTAATGGGAATTTTAATGACGAAGGTGGTGTGAGGAGACGAATTATCAATAGCAATCTCTCCTTTATGAGCGCGAATAATCGAACTTGAAAGACTCAACCCCAGACCTGTTCCTTTTCCCACTTCTTTGGTCGTGAAAAAAGGTTGGAAAATTTTTTCCTGAAGTTCCAGAGGAATTCCCGGTCCTGAATCGCTCACTCGTATTTCCAGAAAGCCTTTGTTGATTTTTGCTTCAAGTGAAATCCACGGATGTTCAAGTTTTTCAACTGAATCGTAAGCATTGCCAAGCAGGTTGATCAAGACTTGTGAAAGCTGAACCCTTCTGCATTTAAATTGAAGATTAACAACGGAGTCGTCAATGTTTGTTCTCAATTCAATTCCATGAACCTTGAATTTTTCTCCAGAGAGGGCCAGAACATCATCGAGAATGTCTCCAAATCTGTTCATGGCAAAATCTTCTTTGCTGTCATCTCTTGATATCGTTCTAAGACCGGTAATGATTTTGGAAATTCTCATGACCGTGAGGTCAATATTTTTCACGAAACGCTTCAGCCCTTCTTTATCCACGTGATCCTGTTCTATCTGATGTAGAAGCATGTGATTATTTAAGCTGATAATGGAAAGCGGATTGTTGATTTCATGAGCAATTCCTGCGGCCATTTCTCCCAGAGCGGCCATTTTTGAAGCGTGAAACGTCAAATTTTTCTGCTCTTCCAGTTCTTCCGCTTTCTTCTGGACGAGATCGGCCAAAACCTCCGTTTCTTTCTGCATCAGTTTTTCTTTTTCACGGTAAAGAATAATTTGTTTCTTCAGTTCCGCCGGATTAATTCTCAAATTGGTAAGAAGTCCGCTATAGATTTGTGTGAGTGATTCGTTCTCTGCGGGACCGATAATTTGAGAGCGAACAATACTGTTGTGGGCCGCTGCTGTTCCGATAAAACCAGAAAGAGCTTTTTCTACTTCGCTGGTGAGTTCGGCCAGTTTTAAGACAGAAATTTTTTCTTTTGATTCGATTCCGATCTTTTGAAGAGAAGTTTTCCAGATGAGCTCAGCTTCTTCGAAGGAGCAATAGCGGGCGAGGAGTTCCTGAATATCATTTTTTTTGTGCGATAGAGAAATCGTTTCATAATCAGGTCCAAGATCGAAGTCTTCATTGTTTTCTCTTGGTAGCGCCTTTACAAATTCTTCTGCGATTTTTTGTTCTGTCACAGACGGAGGAAACAGCAGTGAAAAAAGAATGTAACAACTGATATTGAAAATCATACTCCAGAAAACGGCATGAGTAAGAGAGCTGACACCCTCGAGCCCAAAAAGCGCTTCCGGGCGTAGAAAAGAGAAGTGAAACAATCCCTCAGTAGCAATCGACTGATCAAGAAATCCGCTGGCGACCAGAGAAGGAACAACGAGTGTATAAAACCAGACAACAGCACCGGCGGTAAACCCGGCATAGGCTCCGGCCTTGCTGCCTTTCGTGGAGTAAAGGGCCCCAATGATGAGGGGAGCAAATTGCAAAACGGCCGCAAATGAAATCATTCCAATCGAAACCAGATTCAATTGATCGCCGACAATGAGCATGTAGATATATGAAAAGATCATAATCATCAAAGCACAGAGCCACCGCGTTTTCAAAAGATGTCTCGTCAGAAAAGAAAGCGGTCTGGTTCTGTTGAAAACAGGAAGAAAAATATTATTTGAAATCATGGTTGAAATCGTCACTGTCTCGATCATGATCATTCCCGCAGCAGCAGAAAAACCACCAAGGAAAACGAGAAGCGTAAAGAAAGTATTGCCCTTCAACTGAGCGAGCATCAAAACAAAATAATCGGCCTTGAGTGGTGACAGACCGGCGATACGTCCGCCAACAGCGATGGGAAGAACAAAAAGATTGATCAAAAAAAGATAAAGAGGAAGGACCCATTTAGCTGTCTTGATATGTTTCTCATTATTATTTTCAATAACAGCAATATGAAATTGTCTTGGCAAAAACAAAATGGCAGAAAATCCCAGAATCAGATACGTTATCCATGTCAGCGTCTCATGGTGCTCTCCATGTCCCATAAAAGATAACTGGTCTCCTGTATAAACTTGCGGGATTTTGGAAAGAATATCTGTCACACCATGATTTAAAAAATAAGTGACAAAAATGCCGACAGCTAAAAAAGCGCCCAGCTTTAAAAGGCATTCAACCGCAAGGACAAGCACCATTCCGGGGTGGCGTTCAGTGGTATTGAGTTTCCTCATCCCGAATAGAACCGAACACAAAGTCATCGCAAGAACAACATACGGGCCGATCTTAACCTGATTGTCTGTCGTCGCACTTAAGATGTTTAACGTTTGAATAATGGCCTTTAACTGCAAAGAGATATAGGGAGTGAGGCCGAAGAGAACAAACAGCGTTGCCAGAATCGCAAGACCTTCTGATTTGTTATAGCGGACTGAAATAAAGTCTACAATGCTGGTCATGTTGAAACGATTTTTGAGCCTGGTCAGTTTTCTCAAAATTTCCCACCAAAGAACGATCGCGATAGTCGGTCCAAGGTAAATGGTGAGAAAAAGAAAACCATTATTGGAGGCCGTACCGACTGAACCGTAATAAGTCCAGCTCGTGCAGTACACGGCCAGTGACAGTGAATAGACATATGGGTTTTGAAAAAAACTGTAAGGACGTTTGCTGATTTTTTCTCCGTAATTGGCCACGGCCAGCAGCAGAAGGAGATAAATTGATAGAGTGATGATAAGCAAGGTTGGTGAAATCATGAATTGTCCTCAGTTTCATTTTCTTCGATTGAGAAACGATCCATGAGAAAATGAATAATGATGACAATAAACCAGCTTCCATACAGGAATTTAAAAACAAAAAGATTATTACTAAGATTGGGAGTTGTTAAAAAAGGCCATATGAACGCGAGAATTGTCAGCATTGCCAAAAAAAAATGAAATTCGATTTTACCAAGCAGATGCCGCCATTTATTCAAAAGAAAACTCCTATTACTTTTTTAATCCATTTTAGTATAGGGCAAGTTTCTTTTAAAAAGAGAAAATCTTTATAGTATCTTTTCACTTTCCTGAAGAGTTTTTATTCAAGATAAATTCAGCTAACAATTGTCATGAAAAAATGAATATGAGAGTGAACTTAAGCGTCAGCTCCATCATCTCCATCATCATTTTGATCACGCTTGTAATGGGTAAAGAATTCTTTCTTAAAATCCAGAAAGCGATCATTCAAAATTGCTGTGCGCGCTTGTTCAGCAAGGCCTTTGTAAAAGGCAATATTGTGGGTTGTCGCAAGAACCTGACCCAAAATTTCATTCGAGTCAAATAGATGCTTGATATAAGCGCGGGAAAAGTTCTTGCAAGTATAACAGTTGCAGCTGACATCGATAGGATAAAAATCTCTGCGATAATTTCTATGTCTGATTCTGATTTTTCCTCTCGATGTAAAAAGCGTTCCGCCTCGGGCAAATTTTGTTGGAATGATACAGTCGCTCATATCAATGCCATTTTCCCAAAGCATAAACAGATCTTCGGGGTTGCCGATTCCCATTGCATATCTCGGTTTATCAACCGGCATCAGCGGGGCCGTAAAACTCACGATTTTTTCCATCCATTCAGCGCCTTCACCTACAGAGACTCCGCCGATAGCATAGCCGGGAAGATCGCGTTTAATCAGCTCGTCCACACATTCTTTTCTGAGATCATTGTATGTTGATCCCTGAATGATTCCGAAAAGCGCTTGCTTCGGGTTATTCCAGGTTTCAATACAACGATCAAGCCAGCGGTGAGTTCTGTCCATTGAGTTCTTGGTGTAATCGCGGGTGGCCGGGTAAGGAATACATTCATCGAAGGCCATCATGATGTCAGAACCTAAATTCTGTTGAATGGTAATTGATGTTTCAGGAGAAAGTAGAATTTTGTTTCCCTTCTGATCTTTGAATTCTGCCCCTTCTTCTTTGATTGATTTTTTCTGGAGGGAAAAAACCTGAAAGCCGCCGGAGTCTGTCAGTATGGGACGAGGCCAGTTCATAAATTTATGAAGACCACCGGCCTTTTTAATCAGGTCTGAGCCCGGAGTCAGGTGAAGGTGATAGGTGTTAGAAAGAATAATTTTTGTATCCATTTCTTCGAGAACTTTCGGCTGAAGAGCTTTAATCGCCCCATGTGTTCCGACAGGCATGAAAACCGGGGTAGGAATTTCTCCGTGAGGAGTGGTAATTGTTCCGGCGCGCGCTTTGGAGTTTTTATCGACGTGCTCGAGTTTGAATTTAAAATGTTCTTTGACTTTGTCTTGGATTCTGTCGCTCATTTTTTTCTGCCTTTTCCATTCGCGGTCATATCACGGAATTGTTTTAATGATATCGTCGAAGGACTTTTCAATATTTTTATTAGTGATGCCATTTAATGCAAGCTTTGTCTGAAGTATATTTTTCTTCAGGAAACTTTGCCAGGCGGGAACATTTTTTTTGACCTGATTTTTAGCCTCATAGATGTAATAAGTCAAAATCGTTTGGTGGTTTCCCTTCTCAAAAGCTTCCAATGTCTCCAGTATTTCCGGTGTTTTGAGCTTGTCTCCATAGGCTTGGGTAAAACGCATGCCGGCCAGAATATCCCGAGTAAAATGATCGAGAAGCTTTGTTTGTTTAGGGGCCGTTACCCGGAAAGCGATGATTTCTTTTGGGGTAAACCAAAAGAGCATCTCTTCGGTGGTGGAAGAAATCAATAGAAACGGATTTTTTTCATCAAATGAAAGCACGGTGAAAGAATCGGACTTCGTGAAGGTTTTCAGAAATTCACTTTTAAACAAAAGGCCATTGCCCAAAAATAGACCGAACTGGCCAAAACCGCGGAAAAACTGCAGCGGAGAAATCATCAATCCCTCGTGCGTTCGCGTTTTGAGCAGCTCATTACTCATATTCTCATTGGGAAGGTACAGGCTTGAGAGGGGATTGCCATAGCGAAGTTTAAAAAGGGCCTCTTGCGTTTTTAATCGCCATTCTTCTTCAACAATGAGGGATTTGCCAGTGGAATGATCATAAAGAGTGAACCCCGTTCTTCCGGGAGCAAACAAAGGAAGAAGTGAAAATTGGGAATTGAGTTCCGATTTCAATTCTGTTCCAAAAACAGAAGAGAGAGATGAAAGAGCTTGAACATGCACATCTTTAAATTTGGGTGTCATTAATTTTTCTTCGGCCACCACTGTGGCAAAAGGAAACTTGAGAAATAAAGGCGAAAGAATAAAAAAGATGATCAGCGAAGGAACAAATGTTGTTCTGGCCAATTTTCGAAGTGGAGAATAAGTCATCTCTCTTTTATAAAAACTCAGCCATTCCTTTGCCGTCTTTCCTCTGTAAAGAGGAATATCAAAAAGAAGCAAAGGAAGAAGAATTACATTCAGCAACGCGTACACATAGGCGGTAAAACGGTTGGCGAGACGACTTCTTCCTGAAGGCCGGTAACCTATAAAAAAAGCTCCGGGAGTGTTGGCGATGAGAAGAGAACTGGTAATCATGAGACTATGAAAGACGATAAAAAATTCGATCAGCGAAAGAATTTTAAACTGGGAGAGTTCAGGATGATCGGCAACGAGAATCTTATTAAAAAACTCAGTCATGGGGTAGAGAATTGCCTGGGCCTTATCCAGAACACCCGAAGCTGGAATAACAAATGTCAGAACAAAATACGTCAAGGCGACATCGAAAAGGAACGCGTAAACCTTGAAGGGAATAAGTTTTACAGCATTAAAAAATAATGAAGGAGAGACAGAAGGAGATTCCTTTTTTGATTTTAATTTTTTTTGTTCAGTCGACTTTGTTTCCGGGAGATCCACGGACGGAGCTTCGACTGCTGTCAACTGAATATCTTGAAGAAATTCTTTTTGGGCAGGAAGTTTTTTTTCAGAAACTGGTCTCAATTGCTCCAGATCGCGACGGATTTTTATTTGCGTACGTCCGCATCTGAGAGTGTCGCCCGTTTCCAGAAGATAAGTTTTGTCATTTTCAAGAGGAAGATTATTTAGAGAAGTGGACCCGGTTTCTCCCAGAAAGTGGAGGCTCAGCAATCCATTTTTATTTTTAAAATGAAAATGCTTGGGAGAAATCATGGATTCCGTCAAAACGAGATCATTGCGTGGATCAAGACCGGCCAGAAGAGAATCGTGAACGACTAACTTTCTCGGAGATTGATCAGGCGATTTGACGTCAAGAATGTACACTAGTTCAGGGGTCATTCAACTATTGTGATCAAAAAAAAGAAAAAGGGCAATTTAAACCGCACGTGTTGATGGCAATTTATTCCTGCACAAATTTGTGAGACTTAAAACTCTTTACAATTTTTCGGCATCCTTTACGATGGAAGAAGCTCGCTATTATTCCCAATTACTCCAAGGAAGGAAGGATTTATGAAACAAATGAAAGCATTGGCCGTGATGTCTATGCTCACGCTCTCTTCACAAGCTTTTTCATACGATGTTGTCGATCGTTTCAAGTTGATTGATGACAAATTAAAAACGGAAGAAATGCTTCATCCAATCGGGCATGATTTCTTTCTGGATATCGGCGCCACTTTGAATAAGAACGCGACGGACTTTGTTTCTGATGTAAAAGATGCAACCAATTATGCGGGAGCGACCATTGGAGACAAAATCACCAATGCGCAGACAGTCCTTGCGAAATACGACAAGACTGAACAGACGGTCAAAGTTCGCGCTGCTTTTGGCTTTCCCATTTTTAGCTTTTCAGCCTGGAACTTAAAAGTTCAGCCTAACGTTCGTGCTTTTGTTAATGCTGGTGCCAACGTCGGAATTCAATCAGAGAAATTAACTGCTAATATGCTTCTAGATCTCATTAACGTCGACATTCCTACTGCTCTTAAAAACGAAATTGTTTCTAAATTCAGTGCTTATGTTGGAGGCGACGATTTGCTTGTTCCAACTGGTCCGGGGGGAGGCGATCTTTGTAACGTTTTAACAGATCCACTGGAAAAGGCAGGTTGTAATAGTTTAAAAGGACAGTACTTTTACCCGCAAAATGACAATCTTCCTGACATGAGATTATTTGCAAAAGTCGATGCTAAAGTTGGTTTTTTCAACGACTATACTTATGGCGAACATTTCATGGGGCACTGGAACCTTTATGGTTTGAACAGAACTGATATTTTCCAACGTGTAAACGCAGATATGATTGCACGTGGTACTAAAATTGAGTTGCCGAAAAAGAAGAATACAGAAACAACTCTTCAAACAGACTTCAGACTTGGCTATAAAAACGACAACTACCGGGTTTCAGCTTCAGTTGAAGAAATTAAACTTTCTAAAATGAAAGAAAGAGACGCTGGATCAAAAGACCTGTCTTATGGCTACGACCCACTCATGAGACTTCACGCTGATGCCAACTACAGATTCTCTGCTCTTATGGTCAATCCATTCCTGGGTGTCCATAAACGCAAAGGGTATGGTTTTTCAGACGGTATGTACGCCGGAACAGATGTCGGCGCGTACGTTTGGGGTGACCGTTTAGGGCTTCAACTACGCGGTATGGTTGATAAACAGTACTTCACGATCTCTCCAAGAGCGAAACTTTGGTTGATGTCGCTTGAGTATTCGATGAAGGCCCCAATGAAATCAATGGACGGGGATGTGAAGCTTACTGCTCTCCACTCAATTGATTTACGCTTGTTCTTCTAATTGCAAATCTTTCGTGATAGACTGAGGGGGAATATCACCCTTAGTCTATTGCGAGATCTTAATGAGCTTTGAAAAAATTCTTTCACATTCTTCTATCCATTCTTTTTTAACTGAAAATAAACTGACAAAACCAACTCATATCCAGGAACAAGTCATTCCTGATTTCCTGAAAGGTAAATCGGTCAACGTCATTGCAAAAACCGGTTCAGGGAAAACGCTTGCGTTTGCTCTTCCTATTTGCGAACTGCTGAAATTCGACGAAGAAGACTTTCCTGTGACTCCGACCAAAGAAAATGCCGGAAGACCACGCGCCGTTATCCTGGCGCCGACAAGAGAGCTTGGCACTCAGTTGTTCAAGGTCTTCAAGTCTATTTCTCATCACGCTAAAATGCGCATTCGTCTTCTTGCCGGTGGTGAAGGGGCCAAGACAAATCATCTTCTTTCGCGAGATCACTTCGACGTTTTGATTGCGACTCCAGGACGTTTAAGTTCAGCCCTTAAGAAAAAAGAATTGAATCTTAAAAATACAAAATATCTCATCATGGATGAAGCGGATCAGCTTCTCGATATGGGATTCAGAAAAGATCTGGTGAACATCTATGGTTCAACGGATGCAAGTCTCGTGCACGTTGGACTTTTCAGTGCAACTTCATCAGAAAGCCTCAGTGAATTCTGTAAAACAGTTTTTGCAGATATCGAGTTTTCTGAATACAACATGGGCGATAAAAACAAGCTCACTCAATCAGTGCGAACATTTAATATCTACGTCACTGACAAAGAAAAAAATCAGATGACTGAAGCGTTCATTAAAAATCAAGCGAAGGGAAGAGGGATTATTTTCGTCAATAAGCACGAAACCGTTGATGCCCTTGCACTTCTCATGAACGAAAAATTTCCTAAAATTAAAGTCCATTCTCTTCACGGAGAAATGGAAGCGAAAGACAGAAAGAAAAACTACGATCGCTTTTTAAAAGAAAGCGGAATTCTCATTTCGACAGATATCACTGCCCGCGGAATGCATATTGATGATCTTGTCTGGGTAATGAACTACGATCTTCCTTTTGAAGCCGTTTACTACATTCACCGTTGCGGCCGTGTAGGCAGAATGCAGACTGAGGGCTTTGTTTACAACCTGGTCACGCCGAAAGATGCCAATATTGTGATGAGAATCAACGAGGCCATCCGCAATCAGACGGCCATGAAACTCACTTCATTTGATGAAAGCAAATTCAACGCCCTCAAAGCGAAGGCCGCTCCTAAAATTAAAACTAAAATTGAAAAGAAAAAAGAGCAGCTTGAAGAGTTAAAGGCGAAGGTAACCGGTAAGAAAAAAGCCAAGTCAGAGAAGAAACACCTCAAAACAATCAAGTCTTCTTCAACTCCAAGATATAAGCGTACTGAAAAACAGTCCGCTAAAAAATCTCCTGCGAAAAAAGCAGGCGGAAGATCGACTTCAAATCATAAGGTGACAAACAGACGATGATGAAGTGGCCTTTACTCCTTACATTGTTGATTGCTTTTTCTTGTTCTAAAAAACAAGAAAACACGGGTCCAAAATACTCGGCGGAAGAGTTTCTAACTCTTTCTCATGAAGCAACAGTCACCAATGAAAAAGGTGAAGAGGCCATTAAATTTTCTGATTACTCACCCGGTGTGAATAAAGTTGATTCCAAAACACTTCGCTATAACAGTCTCGTCTTTTTTGCGATCGCCTATGAATCAGAAGAAGAAGCAAGAAGCGAGGCCAAGCGTCTCAACCAATATTATGCCCGCAACTGGCTTTTTGACCGCGTTGAAGGGGAGCCCGTCCTGGAAGATTATGTGATTGCGACTTTCAAGGCGCAAAATCCTAATCGCAATGTTCAGAGAAAACCTAAGAAAACAGAAGGCAGTGGATCCCATGGAGGATCTCATGGCGAATCTCATGGCGAATCCCACGGCGAAGCTCCGGCCCATCATTAATTTCTCATTTTAGTTTTTATTAAACATTTGCGGATGCGCTTTAAATCGTTCTTCAAAGAGCGCGATTCTTTCTTTCCAAAGATCATTCATTTGCTTGATGTTGGGATGATTGGTTTCTTTTTCAAGATGATCAAGCGTTTGGTGAAACAAAAGAATCCAGCGGCCCAGTTCTCCGCGATGAATATGAAGCTGAAGGTGGGTGAAAAGAAGATGAAAGGGACGATCCAGTTTGGCCTCAGTTGTTCCCGTGAGCTGCATTTCCCAAAATGTGGTCAATCGCTCCAGGTGATGGGCCAGAACTTCAGGATCGCGGAATTTGGCAAAGTGATAGCCAATCATGACATCGTCGATGACTTTCTTATAGAATTCTTCCACCACAAAGTAGATGAGTTCGCGCATTCTAAACCCTTAATAGTATTAACCGCCTAAAAAAGTAAACTTTGATTCTGAAAGACCGATAGGCTCAGTCAGAATAGCTTTTTTAGGGTTCATTTTCATAAGGGTAGCTTATGGCCATTGATAAATTTTGGAAAGTCGCCTCGGGTTTAGTTCTTTTCTGTTTAAGTGCAGGAGCCTGGGCACAGATCGGAACGCTCTCTGAGGGGGCATGCTGGTACGATTCAAAAGATCCGATAAAAGTAGCAAGTTTTAACGACAAAACCGTTTATAACGGCTCCAGGGCCCAGATAGAAGCAGAAATTGAAAGCATGCTCGGCGAACGCTTCCATCAAAAGATTTCTGAAATGGACCTTTCTCTTCATTGCGGAGGGTACGGGGCCAGTATCGTCGCGCGCGTGCAGACTGACAGCGGTCAGTTTTGTGTCTGGACCCGTTTTGAGAAAGGAAAGCTTCTTCCCCGAAGTGTGGGAGTCATGGCCGAGAAAAGCCTCGAAGGCCAGCTTTGCGATGGACATAAAAGCGGAGAATTTATTTTAGGAGTGAATTCCAAGGATTTTTTGACGGAACTTCAGGGGGCGAAGTGGTCTTCAATGATTAAAGAAGTCGTTCCGGTTTCAGAAAAAATTCTGAAAGTCGTTTTAATGAAAGAATACGAAATGAAAGAAGCAGAAGTCGCTTCCCAGCTTGAAGAAAATTTTGCGGGGAAAAATGCGATTCGCTATATCGAATTCAATGAATACCATCATCCGGTGGGGGAATACATTCCCTTAAAGTAAGAAGAAAAAAAAAGGCCCGCGTAAGCAGGCCTTTAAAAAGAACTAGTGATGTGTTGGTGTTTTGTTTTTAGTTCATTAGCGAGATGTTTCGTGAAGCGCTCTACCAAGAGACTTAGATTTTTTCTCGAAGTAGTTGTTGTTTTCTGCCATTTCAGCTTCTTCCTTGCATCCGATGCAAAGTTCAGCAGTCAAACGGGCATTTAATCTTTCAAATCCAATCTCAGCATCACATTCTTCGCAAAGACCATAAGTCCCACGGTTGATAGCATCGAGTGATTTGTTAATTTTTTTCAGGTAAAAATTCTCACGGTTGATGAATCTGATATCGTGAGAAGTTTGAGTGTTGACACTTGCTTCATCCAGAGGATCCGAAAGTTCGTTCTTATCGAGTTGGTAGTTCTCCTCTTCCATTTTTTTGTTAGCGATGCGTTCTTTTTCGGCGAGAAGCTTGTCTTTGAGCGTAGCAATTTGCTTGTCAGTGAGGTATGCGTTTTCTCTCTTCATTCTTACTCCTTAAAAAATCTACTGCGTAAAACCCTCAATAGTTTTGCAGCGGCAAGCATTAACTATAAATTTCGTTGAAAACACATTACAGATACTGGAGTAATCTAGTAAATTACGAAAATCTAACAAAGCTTAACATCTTTCATATTCTTTCTTTATTGAAGGTGGCGAATACTTAGGAAAAACTTCGCTATTCTTTGCGCTCGGGCTTAATAGGGGCTTCGCAATAAGGGCAGAGCTGCCAGAATTGTAAATCAATTTGATGCTTACATGAGGCACAAACGTAGAGCACTTCCAGATCTTCGAAGCCAGCTCCTCCCATAAAAAGATCTTTTCTCATCGCTCTGATGGTCACCGGGTGGGCCTTGAAGACATTGGGTCTGAGCGGATCGGGAATAAACTTGGCCGGCGCCACTGACGGATCAGGAAGAATATTAACTTTGTATTGCTCATGGAAATCTTCATGAAAGAGCGGCTGATTGGCGGCGTTCTTATACGTTTTTAATTTCTCATATTGTGATTGCGGATCAAATTTTTCCTGCAAAAATTTTCTGATCTCAGCATCTTTATCTTTCATCATAACTTCATCCTTTCCCATTCTTTTTCCAGAAAATCCACAATGGAAAATGCGGCCTTCTGATGTTCATTGAAAAGCTTCAGCAATGAAGGCTTGAGCGTTCTGACTTCTTTTTGCAGCCTGAGAGAAAGCGGGCCCATGCTCTCAATTGTTCTGAGAGTCCACTCGAGAACTTCGGGATTTTTTGTTTCCAAAATTTTTTTCAGGTGATCAAAATAGACAGCAGGAATCATTACACCAGATTTAAGAGCTTCGCCGACAACATGTTTTTGTGAAGCAGCGAGTGTGTAAATCAACAAATCGTCGTATTTGGTGTGAACGTGGAGTTTTTCCATCGTCACAAAAAAGTGCTCATTGAATTCCCGGCTCATGTTCTGAGTGTTGTCGAGAATACAAAGAATCTGCTTCAGCGAAACTTCGTTGATATTGTCCTGAATGGCTTCGCTCCAGACTTCGCGCAAATGCACAATCAGCGTCTGGTCGAGTTTAATTAAAGGACGTTCGCCCTTTTTTAGTTTTTCAATGGTTTCCTGGTAAAGATCCTGATACTTCATAAACATATTATGCTTCGTTCAGAGAAAAGAGAAAAGAAGTTCTCGCTGGAGAAGTCTAGTCAATTACTGGGAATTTAATACAGACCAAATTGACGGAAACGCCAGACGGGCGTAAGAGGAAAGAACCGGGAAATTTTATGGCCAAACATCTTATAAATTCTATTTATCGTGCAACTGAAGGCGAAGGCGTTTTTGTCGGTCGTCCGCAGATTTTTGTCCGCTATCAGGGCTGCAATATCGGTTGTCTCAATTGCGATTCAAAAGACACATGGGATTTTTCTCCGGAATCGGCCCAGGACCTTGAGAGCGTTCTTGCTCAGGTTCACACGGAAGGTTTCAACGGGGCCATTAAAAATGTTTCCATTACCGGCGGGGATCCGCTTCACCCATCACACGTTCCTCATGTTCTTTCACTGGTCAAGGCCTTGAAGGAAAAAGGGTACTATCTCAATTTAGAAGCGGCAGGAACCCGTGTCGTTGATGAAATTTTCGATCTTGTCGATTACATCAGTTTTGATTTTAAAACGCCTTCTACGGGCGTAAAAACCCCCTTAAAAAACATTTCTAAAATGATTGCGCAATATCCTGGCAAGTTTCAGGTCAAGTCAGTTATCGCCGATAACCGCGATTTCACCGCAACCCTTGAGGCCTTTAAAACACTCGAGGCCGAAGGACACGGTATGCCTTTTCCATGGGTCCTTACTCCATGCTATAACACTGAGGAAGAATTCCCGATGGAACGCTTTGTCTCTGTCATGAAATGGAATGAGGAAAATGGCGGATTATTCCGGGTCATTGGTCAGCAGCACAAGTGGATCTTCGGGCCTGATAAAAAACAGGTTTAACTTTCTCGAAGGATCGTTCATGAAATTTCTTTCTTTTATTCTTGTCCTCTTTTTGGTCAGCAATCTTTTTGCGGGCGAACAGAGCTTTCCCCAAGGTTATCCAAAAGACTGGTGGAAGGAGATTCCCCGAAGCGAGGCCAAAGACTGGGAAATTCTTCCCCAGGATGCCAAAGAAGGTGAGGTGATTCTTTCTAAAAGAACTGAACTCGGCGTCTTTTCCAATCTCGCCTTTTCAGCGTTTGAACTCGAGGGCGTTCGTTATCATTCCATTGAAGGACTCTGGCAGGGAATGAAATACCCTGATCCTGAATTAAAAGACGATCCCCGCCTGCAGCTTTCCGGCTGGACTCACAAAAGAAGCGAAGTGTATCTGCTTTCTGACTGGGATTCAAAAAACGCGGGAACCGAGGCCAATGCCATCAATAAAAAGGCCGGCATCGACTGGATCAGCTACAAAGAAAAAAAATTCAACTACCGCGATATGGGCGAAGGTTCCCGGTTTCATCTTGAACTGATCACTAAGGCAACGAAAGCAAAGATTGAACAAAATCCAAAAATCAAAGAATTGCTCCTGAAAACCAAAGGGCTCATACTGAAACCGGATCATAAACAGAATGAGAAGGACCCGGCCTCCTACCGCTACTTCGATATTCTGATGAAAATCAGGGATGCCGAGTAGACAGATAAAAGTTAAGTAAAGATTACAGGCTTTCCCCTCTCGGTCTTGGCAGATGATAAAATGACTGCCTATGAAAACAACAATCCTACTGACACTTTTAGCGTTATCAACTTCAACATTTGCTGCCGAAGCAGACAACTTCACTGCGAATTTTTTGAACCTCTCCGATTCAAGCGGTCCGGTCAATAAACTCGCCAATGAGTATTTAAATCAAGCTGTGAATAAACTCAATTCTGAAGGCGAGTGCGGACAAAAAGAGTCCGAAGCAAAACTTTATGAAGAGTTGAAAAAATATTTTTCCAATCACAGCAAAGGTGAACTTGTTAAAACCATTCTATACCGACATACCATTGCTAAAACGGAGCTTCCGTTGAAAGAATCGGTGTACGGAGAGTGGAAAGTGACCAATGGGTATCTTCTGGGAAGAAAAAAAGCGGCCACTTCTCCTCTGGCCCTTTCACCATTGATTCAAATCGGCGACCAGGCCATTGGAGTGGATAAGCTTGAGCACATGTTTGGCATGGGCTTTAGTTATTTTTCTCAATACTACGGAAAGAATAAATCCATTGAACACGTTCTGAAAGTCGGAATCCTGAAAGAAAAAACATTCCTGGGCGGCAACGTCCTGGCGACAGGCGTTTTTTCTTATGGAGATCTTGCAGCAAACTTTAACGGCATGAGATTCTGGAATCATGTCCTTTTAAAAGACGACGATATTCTGGGCCGTGAGTACAACCTCGGTCCTTATGTGGCCTGTGAAAACTCAAAGTGGACCGTAAAAAATGAAATCGATTTCAGAAATTATGTAGACGCATCAATGGATGAGAGTATCAACTGTTCGAAGTTTGCCAACAAATCAGGCGAGCGCAAATTTAAAAAGGCGATTACAGCGATGGGCGAGAGCTGTGAAGGTGTCAGCGAAAAAATGAATGAACTGAAAGAAAAATACAAAGCACAGAACATTCAGCATTTCATTCTCAATGATGATGGAACCGATACTGTTTCTTACTTCAATGAATTTTAAAGCCCATGAACGAAGAGAATAAACCCAAACCAGTCGATTTAGACCAGATTGATCTTGAGAGAATGAAGCTCAAAGTGGCCGATATGCCGGCCCTTCTTGAATACGCTCATTCTGTCGGGGGCTTTGCCATAACTCCCACTCAGGAAGGGCACATTAAAGGCGTGGCCCGCGAGGCCATGAAAGAGCAGACGGAAGAACAGCTCAAAATTATTTTTGAGCAGATGAAAGTTCTCGCTCAACAGGTTCAGGACATTAAAAAACGCGTACACGTTTCTGATCTGATCTACGGTGTGAAAATGAGTTTCCAGCCGGTCATTGGAAAAATGTATTATCTTTACGAAGAAAAGGACGGAGAACGATTTCTCTCATTGATTTCGCCAAAGGAGTGGGGTTCAAAAATGAACGATCAGAGGTATCTCGCGGAAGTGAGATTAAATGCAGATCATACGTGGAAAGTTATCGATTCAGCGGAAAACCTTCCGGATCTTTTTCCTGAGAAATTCTAAAGCGCCCGCCTTGTTTTTTGACTCTTTCAAGCTCTGTCATTAAAACAGTTAAACGGTCATATGTTTCTATGGGCGATGTGGCCCAGGGATTTTCCTCAATATTCTGTCCGACTTGTCCTTTTCGAAGAGTGAGTTTGTACTCAGGACCTTTTTTCTCATTGTAATGAATGTCACAATTCATCAGCGATTCAAAACGTCGGGCGCGAAGGTAAGCACGACCGACTCTCATGACGTGGCGTTCGATTTTGTCGGCGATATCTTCCGCCGTTAATTCGACGTCCTCTTCAACATCAACATTGCCTTCCTCTGTAGCTGTTGCCAATTCTTCCAGATCGGCCATGATTTCTTCTTCAAGCTCTTCCAGTTTTTTTAATCTGTGTTCCCAGATGAGGCCCTGGGCCATCACTTTTCTCATGTTCGTAAAAAAGGACAAATCTGTTTCGTGACGGACGCAAAATTCATCCAGCCCTGCTTTGATAAGTTCAGGCGGAAGTGGTTCATAAAAGGTATTTTCATCCGGAAGAAGAATGGATTCTGAATTTTGAGCATAAGTAATCAGCTTCAACATAGGAAGAAGAACCTGCACATTGGAAAAGGGACCGATGTCATGACCTTCTTCACTTGTATCATTCATCGATGAAAAATCGCGATTGAAAAAAACCAGAGAACGGCCGGTGACTTTCAAAGCGATATTGTAATAAGGGTTGAGTCTTTTTATTTCATCTGTTTCAAGTAGGGCCGCTTCCAGAGGACTAGAACATTCTGTCACCCGCAGATCATAAACCTGAGTGAGCATTTCCAGCTTGAATGAATTGCGGCCTTTTTGCCCGCGAAAATAGCTGTTCACACGGGAAAAGAGCGAGGTCGCTTTTCCCACATAGAGAACTTCTCCTTTGGCATTCAGCATTCGATAAATGCCCGGCACATCCGGGAGATTGAGGCGCTTTTCCTTCGGCAAAGGATATTCGTATTTCTCGCGGGATTTTTTCGGTGTTTCTGCAAGCCAGGCAGTCAATTCATCTACAGTGTGAATGTTTCTTTCAGCAAGAGCTTCAAGTAATTTTTCCCAGATGAGTTTTGTGGCCACGACATGATGGTGAGCTCGTTTAAATTCACTGGTACTGTCGCCAAAAAAACCAGCGAGTCCTTTTATACCGCGCGAGGGGAGATTGGGATAAAGTCTCTTGGCAATTTCATGGGTACAGATAACAGGAAAAGGAATGTCATCGCTAAAGCGCGAGAAGGCTTCTTTTAAAAAAGGTTTTTCAAATTGAGCAAAGTGAATGACGGCGTGAGATTTATTTTTGATAAAACTTTGCAGTTCATTCATGACTTGCGGAAAGGCCGTCGCGCTTTCCATATCGGCATCTTTTACACCAGTGATCATTTGAATTCGTCTTGGAACCGGGGTCTTGTCGGGTTGTTCAACCAAATGAGCAACAACGTCCGAAGTTCTGCACGACCAGGCCGCTTCTAAAATAAAACCGCTTTCAGGTTTAGCCCCGGTTGTCTGAAGATCCAGAAAAAAAACCGGCAGAGAGTTAAGCTTCACTTAATCCTCCTTCATTCCAGAAAGTCGAAATATCATTGAGAATTTTCTGAGACAATAATTCTTCAGGGGATTCTTTGAACCATTCATTCGGCATGGAGTCCGCATAACTTTGCTCGAGGAAGCGCGGATCAATCAAAATAATCAAACCACGGTCTGTTTCAGTTCTGATGACCCGTCCTGCTGATTGAATCGCCTTGGCCATCGCCGGATAAACATAAGCATAGTCAAAGGCATTTTCCTCGCCGTAGCGTTTACCGTAATATTCGCGGATAAGTTCGCGCTCAAAATCAAAATTGGGCAAGGCCGGTCCGACGACGAAAACACCGATGAGCATATCGCCAGGGTAATCGACACCTTCTGAAAAAATTCCCCCTTGAACACCAAGAAGCAAAGTCGGTCTGTCCGGCCATCGAAGTTCGTCCAGAAATCTCTCGGTGGTGGAGTTTTTCATTTTTCTTTCCTGGACGAGAATTTTATAGCCAGCTAGATCGAGGTGCGATTTCACCTTCATCATAAATTCAAAACTAGGAAAGAGGGCCATGAAATTTCCCTTCTTCACATTGCAGACTTTTTCAATGACTTCAGCTATGCGGGGAGCGCTGCCCGTCCGGTCTTTATATTTGGTTGAGATCTGGGGAATCATCACAATCTTTCTGTTCTCGCTTTTAAATGGCGAAGAGAATTCAATTGTGCGTGTGGAATCCAGAGGAAACCCCAGGAGTTCAAGATAATACTGAAACGGCTTCAGCGTCGCTGAAAACGCAGCGGTGTTTTTAAAATATTTATAGGCCTTCGCAAGCTGATCGCTGGCATCGGAGCAGGTTATCTTTAAACTTTCATTTTCTCCATTGCGCTGATAGGTCTGAAAAAATTCTTCACCAGTGAGTTCAAGCGCCGAAACGAAATCAGTGATGTAATTGGAAAAACGAAGAACCGGATCGTCGAGCTGAACCTCAGCATCGCTTTCCAGATACTGCATGGTGAAATCGCGGATGCGTTTTTCAACGTCAATGAACGGTTCAGGATCAATGACTATTTTGTGGGCAGGAATATCCCCGGTGTAACCAGCAATAAGACTCAGCAGTTCTTCGCAAAGAGCGTAGCCTTTGACCGCATAGGAATTTTGAATGCGGTGAAAATCATTCTGCATTGTTTTGATCACGGCACTTGATAGTTCAGGAGAAAAATAATCCTGAGCGCGCGCGGGCAAATTGTGGGCTTCATCGACAACAAGGTTTGGCAACTGATCCGTATCAAGTAATGGATCCGAAAGCCTTCCGACTAAACTTCGGGGAGAAAAAACATAGTTATAATCTCCGACGACCACGTCAGCGTGATCGACGCCTTCAAGAGAGAGTTCAAAGGGACAGACTTGAAATTCTTCACCCATCTTGATGAATTTTCTGCTCGAAAGTTTTTTCTGTTTGTTTAATTTTTTGATGAGATCGTTCTCAGCGACTTTCGTGTAGTAATCCCTGGCGTACTCACAATAGTGAGGATTGCAGATAGGCTCTTCTTTTAAGCACATTTTGCTTTTTGAAGTCAGAGTGAGGCGTTTTACATCCGCTCCCTGATCATTCATTAAATCAACAGCTTTCTCGCAAGCTTCGTGCTGAGAATTTTTGGGAGTGACATACACAACTTTTTGTCCGCGCCCAAAAGCATCCAGCATGGCGGGATAGAGAATGCCTGCTGTTTTTCCCAGTCCGGTCGGAGCCTGAATCAGCAAAGGAATTTCATCTTCAAAGCTCTTTTTCACAGTCGCGACCAGTTCTTTTTGCCCCGGTCTTGGAACCGGAAAAGGAAAGTCCATTGATTCCGCATTTTTCAAACGTCTGCGAAAGACTTTTTCTTTCGCCTTAATTTCATCCTGGAGTTCATCAAGTCTTCGCTCCAGCCACTTTTCATAATCATCGACATTGAGTTCAATATCGATCTCGAGTGTTTTGCGCCAGTTTCTTTGCGAAAGGAGTTTTAAAATAAGAACCGGAACTTCACCCGATTGTTTGTAGTGAATATACCCATAGGTTCTCAGCTGCCAGACATAGGGATGATTTTGATCCGCGAGAATTTTTTTATAAAGTTCTTCAATATCAAAGGCCGTTTTAAATTCAAAAATTTCTGTCGGTTCACCTTTATCACTATTGATGAAACCATCGGCCCTTCCTGAAACAACCAACGAATAAGGAGACATCGCGATGGTGAGAGAAAATGGTTTTTCGGAAACAAAGGCAGGAATATCGCGCTCATATTTTCGTTGGATCATCTGATGGATTTCCTGGCCCGATAGCGGGGGCGCTCCGTAACCCGAATGCGTTTCAATACTTCCCACCCTCGGGGAAGGAACCGCAAATTGCCTGATATCCATTTTTATAGTGCGCATGGGAGAAATTGTATCAAAGGAAAAATCCCCCTGAATAGGCGCTGTCGCCCTAAATGCAATCTTTGTGTAAACAAAAAAAACTGGAAAAAATGACAGCACGGCGTAAAATAGCTCTATCATTTCACTTTTTAGGAGGAATTATGAAAGCTCTACTGGTTTTATCAGTTCTTTTTACTGTTACGGTCCGCGCAGCGGATGCTGATCCAAAGTTTGCTGATCAAAAGAAAAAGGCCCTTGAGCATATCTCTGCTCAAATGACGGCGCTTGAAAACACAAAAAAATGCGTGGAAGGGGCCTCAGATCACGAGGCGATCAAAAAATGCCATGAGCAGGCCAGAGAAGAGAGAAGAAAATTCGAAGGTCAAAAAATTGATGAGCAAATCAAGCACTTAGAAGAGAAGAAAAAAGCACTCGAAGAAAAGAAGAAGTAAAAAGGTGCCAGCAGACTTTGCATCGCAAAAGTCTGCTGGCACCCTCTGTAGCAAAAGTCTGCTGGCACCCTCTGTAAAAGTTTCAAAAGTTCGCACTTGCGGCCCGTTTGGGAGTAAAAGGACCTCACTTATTTTCAAGTGAGGTTCAGATGAAAATTCTTTCAATTTTAACTCTTTCAGTACTTTCCGTTTCGGCCAATGCCAATGTCGATCAAGCGACGATTGATAAACTGATGAGCACGCAATTTACGTGTCAGCTCGACAGACTTGAGCAAAAGCACGGTCTTCAGGAAAAAAGAGTGTTTGTTCCAGAGCACCAGGTAAACTTCACAACTAAGGTCTGGGGAAAAAATGAAGGAAAATGTCTGATGATTCCCGCCAATGAAGAAGGGACTCAGTACATGGGTTACGGATGCGTTTCTTTAAACGAAAAAACCGTTGCAAAGTTTGATGATGAAACTCTAAAAATTGTTTCTCCAAAATCAGGTCTTCTGGATTTCAATAACTGGGGAACTGTAAAGATCGATTTGAAAACGGGAAAAGGGAAATTTACTTTGAATCTTCACTACGGATGGCATCCGTACACAAAGGATCAAGATCATATCACAGCTGAATTCTCTCACTGTGAAATCACAGAAAGATAAGAGAGATAATTAACTTAGAAGTAATGTGCGGGAACTTCCTGAGCTGAGTCCAGGCTTGATGGAAAGGTTCCCGCCTTTCACTTTTCCTGCATTGTGAGCGTCAGCATCGTGGCGCCCGCCAATCAATGACGAATGTCCGATTCTTGGATAAACAATCCGCAAATTTTTCTGAAGATTCTTTTCAATGGCAACGAGATCAGTACTGGTCGCGAGAGTTGATTTCTGCTGCTGAATTTTTTCCACGTAACCTTTTGCGACCCCGTTCATAAAAGAATTCTTGGCCGCCAGACCCTTTAGCTTTTTATTTTCTTTTTGTGTTTCCTTCCAGATCACTTCCAGTTCATGATCGAGAAAACTGGCGACGTAATCAGCAAGCTCAACAGATGTTTTGTCTCCGATGACTTCAAGATAAAAAACACCGCGTCCGTGATTAAAAACGGGCGAGACAAAAAACGTTTTTAAGATTTCATAGATCGCTACATGTTTGACGCTTTTGCGGGAAGATTCAAGGACGCGTTTTACATAAACGGTTTCTTCTTTGGACGATGTCTCGTGAGTGAGATCGAGATTGTGTTCAAGAAGAAGCTGATTGGCCTTTAAAGTCGCCAGTTCCCTCTCATGAATATTATCCGAAGAGGCGAGAGCAAGAAGTTTTTTAAGTTTAGCGAGAAGCTTTTCTGTCTTTTCATTTTCATCGCTGATTTTTAAATTTTCAGCTTCGATATTAGCATAGGCCGCATACACATCTTGTCCCCAGCCAAAGCGTCTGCACATTTCATGAAACTCTTCACCATGCAGAATTTGTGGGCCGAAGACGAGATAGCACATAAAATGAGCAAGCTCATGGCGAAGAATATTCTTCAGCACTTCTTCTTTTGCGGTGTACATGAGTTTCTTGGAAAGACCGAGTTCGTAAGAGCGTGAATCGAAATAACCAAGACGAGAATTGTCTTCGAAAACGACAATATTGAGAGGATACATGATCCCTTTGTAATGAATGCGGGCGCGGTCCATCTTGAGTTGCATTTCATTGTTCACGATGTCTTTCGTGAGCAGACGCACTCGGGAGATATAAGCAGCAATGGTGTCGTTGTATAAAAACATGCAACCCTGAAAACAAAAAAGGCCCCAAAAAGGGGCCTTTCTTATAATTAAAAAAACTTATCTGTTACCGATGACGCCTTTGAACCATTCGCGGTTCATACGTGCGATGTTCTCAATTTTAATTCCTTTCGGACATTGAGCTTCACACTCAGCTTCGTTCGTACAGTTACCAAATCCAAGCTCGTCCATTTTAGCAACCATCGCCTGAGCGCGGGCCGCTGATTCAATTTCCCCTTGAGGAAGAAGAGCAAGCTGAGAAATTTTTGCTGAAACGAAAAGCATAGCTGAAGCGTTTTTACAGCTTGCTACGCAGGCACCGCAACCAATACAAGCAGCAGCGTCCATCGCAAGTTCAGCGTTTTCCTGACCGATCAGGATCGAGTTTGCATCCTGAGGGTTTCCAGTGTTCACATTGACGTATCCACCGGCAACCATGATGTCATCAAGAGCTGTTCTATCAACCATAAGGTCTTTAATGACCGGGAATGCTTTTGCTCTCCATGGCTCCACAACAATGGTGTCGCCAGATTTAAATTTTCTCATGTGAAGCTGACAAGTTGTCGTTTCAGCTTCCGGACCGTGAGCTTGTCCGTTGATCATCATTGAGCACATCCCGCAGATACCTTCGCGGCAGTCGTGGTCAAAAGCAATCGTATCGCCTTTTTCCTTAACAAGTTTTGTGTTCAAAGTGTCCATCATTTCAAGGAAGGACATATCTGGAGAGACGCCGTCTAGTTTATAGTCGACCATCTGACCTTTATCTTTTGCATTTTTTTGTCTCCACACTTTCAGGTTAAGAGACATTGTATCTGTACTATTTCCACCCATGGGATTGCTCCTTACTTGTAACTACGTTGTGTTAGTTTAACGAATTCGAACTGAAGTTCTTCGATGTGACGAAGAGGTTCAGCGCTTTCGCCTTGATATTCCCAGGCAGCAACGTGACAGAAATTTTCATCATCACGTTTTGCTTCGCCTTCCTCAGTTTGAGATTCCTCTCTGAAGTGACCACCGCAAGACTCTTTACGAATAAGAGCATCTTTGGCCATCAATTCACCAAGCTCAAGGAAGTCAGCTACACGGCCGGCCTTTTCAAGTTCAGTGTTAACGTCCACATTTGTACCTGTGACTTTAACATTCTTCCAGAAGTCAGCGCGGATTTCCTGAATGCGTTTAATCGCAGTCTGAAGACCTTCAGCGTTTCTTCCCATACCGACGTTGTCCCACATAACAAGACCAAGTTCTTTATGGAATTCATCAACCGTTTTTGTTCCGTTAACCGCAAGAAGTTTGTTGAATCTTTCTTTCGAAGAAGAGAAAGCTTTTTCAAACTCAGGATGATTTGTATCGATCTTCTCGAATTTTTCAGTCGCGAAGTAGTTTCCTAGTGTGTACGGAATAACGAAGTATCCGTCAGCAAGACCTTGCATCAGTGCTGAAGCTCCAAGACGGTTGGCTCCGTGATCAGAGAAGTTTGCTTCTCCAAGAACGAAGAGACCTGGAATATTTGACATCAAGTTGTAGTCAACCCACAGACCACCCATTGTGTAGTGGATAGCAGGGTAGATCATCATCGGCGTTTTGTACGGATCAGCATCAGTGATACGTTGGTACATATCAAAAAGGTTTCCGTATTTCGCTTTGATTTTGTCGTGGCCGTCGCGCTTGATAGCAGCAGCGAAGTCCAGGTAAACTGCTTTACCAGTTTGAGAAACACCGAAGCCGGCGTCGCATTGGTTTTTTGCGTTTCTTGAAGCTACGTCTCTTGGAACGAGGTTACCAAATGAAGGGTAAATTCTTTCCAGGTAGTAGTCTCTTTCTTCTTCCGGAATGTCCTGAGGCTTTCTTGTATCGCCTTTTTTCTTCGGAACCCAAACGCGTCCGTCGTTACGAAGAGATTCTGACATAAGAGTCAGTTTCGACTGGTGATCGCCCGAAACAGGAATACATGTCGGGTGAATTTGTGTGAAACATGGGTTCGCGAAGTATGCACCTTTTTTGTAAGCGCGGAAAGCAGCCGAGGCGTTTGATGCTTTAGCGTTTGTTGAAAGGTAAAACACGTTACCGTATCCACCTGTTGCAATCAACACAGCGTCTGCCATGTATTTTTCGAACTCACCTGTTATAAGGTTGCGAACGATAATCCCGCGTGCTTTTCCTTCAACGATAACGAGCTCAACCATTTCACGACGTGTGTATGATTTGATTTTGCCGTTGTTGATTTCTTTCATCATTGCTGAGTAAGCACCTAATAAAAGCTGTTGTCCTGTTTGTCCGCGGGCATAGAATGTACGAGAAACTTGAGCACCACCGAATGATCTGTTGGAAAGAGTTCCGCCGTATTCACGGGCGAAGGGAACACCTTGGGCCACACACTGATCGATGATGTTGTTAGCGACTTCAGCAAGACGGTATACGTTACTTTCTCTTGCGCGGTAATCTCCACCTTTTACTGTATCGTAAAAAAGTCTGTAGATAGAGTCGCCGTCGTTTGGATAATTTTTAGCAGCGTTGATCCCGCCTTGGGCCGCAATCGAGTGAGCGCGTCTTGGAGAATCCTGAATACAAAAAGTAGAAACGTTATAGCCAAGTTCAGCAAGTGAAGCTGCAGCTGAAGCACCGGCAAGACCAGTCCCTACAACGATTACAGAGTATTTTCTTTTGTTGGCAGCGTTCACAATTTTCATGTTGAATTTGTGAGTTTTCCATCTGTCTTGAATTGGACCTGCTGGAACTTTGCCGTCTAGTTTTTTAATTTGAGTCGTCATGATTAGTGTCCTCCCTTGATGAAGCAGAAGATCGCGAGTCCGGAGAATCCGATAGCTACAACAAGACCGAAAAGTTTAGATAGGCATTGAATTTTTGGCATGTACTTAGGGTGGTTCAATCCCAGAGATTGGAACGCCGACCAAAAGCCGTGGCTGGTGTGAAAGCCAAGGGCCACCATCGCCACAATATAACCAAGAACGTGAAGAGGATCCTGGAAATATTCAATTGTTGTACGGTAAAGATCTCTCATCTCTACGCCGCCAACATTTGTTGAATACACAGTTCCGAATTTCAATCCACAAATGTGGAACACAAGAAAGACAAGTGCAATCAGACCAGTGAAAGGCATTGTCGAAGAAGCGAGCGTGCCTCCGCGACCACTTTTTTTGTACATGTGGTACTTCACCGGACGGGCCGCTCTGTTTTCAATAATCAGACGGATCGCCATCACGATATGCGAAAGGAAAATAGCCGCAAGAATAAATTCTGCGCCATAGATAAGCGGATTAGATGTCAGCGTATGCGAATATTTGTTAAACGCATCTGGGCCTACTAGAAGTGTTAAGTTACCTAGTAAGTGTGAAATCAGAAAGCCGCAGAGGAGAAGACCTGTCACGCCCATGATCTGTTTTTTACCGATCGATGTCGACGTGGCACATTTTTTACAAGAACTTGAACTCATCGGAAGTTGCTCCTTTTAATGTGGGTACGAATAATGAATGTCATGACATATAAGCTCAGAAATAGTAGCGCTTCGTTCGCGTTTCGTTAAGTAGAAAAAAGCCAGACATGAAGAGAATCTAAATAGGGTAAAATATGACTTAGATCAAGGGTTGCAGTGTCCATTGTTGTGGCCCTAGTGAAACGTTTCGTGTCACAATAGTAAATATTTTTTTAAGACGTTTAACAAAAGACAAAACAGAGAATGAATCAGAAAACAGAAATGGAATTTGTAGGGTGGAGAGAGTCGGTCAGCTTGCCTATGTTTAAACTCATCGACCTCAAAGCGAAAATTGATACCGGCGCCAAAACATCGGCCCTCCACGCAGATGAAATTGAGTATATGACTGTCAAAGGAAAAAAGTATGTTCGATTTCTCTTCATTACTGATGAAGGAAAAAAGCGCTATATAAAGTCCCGCTTTTTAGAGGAGCGTGAAATCCGAAGCTCAACCGGGCAGGTGACGATCAGGCCAGTGGTTAAAACCAAAATAAAAATGGGTGAGACTGAGTTTGACATCGAGATCACACTTATTAAACGCGATTTAATGGGCTTTAAAATGCTCATTGGCAGAGAAGCGCTTAACGGGCGCTTTATGATCAATCCTGCACGTTCCTATTTATTAAAGAAAAAGGCAGAGGCTTGAAATGAAAATTTGTATTCTCTCGCGCAGTTCTTCTATTTATTCGACAAAAAGATTAGTTGAGGCAAGCAAGGCCCGTGGTCATGAAGTTGAAGTCATCGATACGCTCAAATGTTACATGGATATTACTTCCAAAAAACCCATGGTTCATTTTCAGGATCGCATATTAGATGATTTTGATGCCATCATTCCAAGAATCGGAGCATCGATTACTTTTTACGGTACAGCAGTTATCCGTCAGTTTGAAATGATGGGAGTGTCTTCACTCAATGAATCTGTGGCGATTTCCAGAGCACGTGATAAATTGCGCTCTCTTCAATTGCTTTCAAGAAAAGGTATCGGCTTGCCCATCACTGGCTTTGCCCATTCCACAAAAATGACTCAGGAACTTATCAAGCTGGTGGGCGGAGCTCCACTGGTGATCAAACTTTTAGAAGGCACGCAGGGAAAAGGCGTCGTTCTGGCCGAAACTGACGGTGCAGCAGAAAGTGTTATCGATGCTTTCAGAGAAATGGACGCCAATATTCTTGTTCAGGAGTTCATTAAGGAAGCGCGTGGTTCAGATATCCGTTGTTTTGTCATTGGCGATGAGGTTGTGGCCTCGATGATGAGAACCGCCAAAGAAGGTGAATTCAGAAGCAATCTTCACCGCGGAGGAACAGCGCAGGTGATAGAAATAACCAAAGAAGAAAGACAGGCGGCGCTGGATGCAACCAAGGCCCTGGGACTCAATGTGGCAGGTGTAGATCTTTTAAGATCTTCACGCGGACCGCTTATTATGGAAGTCAATTCTTCACCCGGTCTTAACGGCATCGAAACGGCGACAGGAAAAGACGTCGCCGGAATGATCATTGAATATCTGGAAAAAATGGATAAAGATTCAACCGAAACAAAAGGCAGAGGTTAATCTAAAAAACGCCATGAACATCCAGGAATTTCCCGCAGAATTTTTCGTCAAGCTTGAAGGAAATGAATTTCTTTTAGGGCGTCTTTCAGTCAATAAGATGAATTCTTCTTATTGGGTGGAAATTGACATTGTCCAAAAAGAATCCAAAAAAATTTTCGCTCACGTTGGCAACGTCTACAATATTTCCGAACTTGATGAAGCCGTGGATCGTTCAGTGCAAACCTTATCTGATTATCTCAAGTCAAAATAATTGCAAATGTAAGATTCAGTAAGAAGGCGCTGTCATTTTAATGACTTAGCTTTTTCGTCAATCGTCAATTTGATGACTTACACAATGTAAGTTTAGTGATGTGTTTTCAGATGGTTAAGAGTTGTGAACAGCTAAAACAGGCCGGAAAAAAGTTGGCACGAAGCCTGCAACTAGTATTAGTGTGTGTGTGGAGAATCTATTAAAAGGATTTTTTTAGACCTCCTGTGAATGTCTCTCAAAAAGCCCATTGCTGAAATATGCACTGGGCTTTTTTGTTTTTGGGAGTCGCAATGAACGATCAGACTTTCGAATCCATTATCTTTACAACTGAAAATTTCCAGTCAAATTTTTCATCCCGCTCTGAATGCATCAGCTGCACCTTTTCCAATCTGGATTTAACCGGATTTGATTTCTCCAATACGAAATTTATCGAGTGTTTTTTTGATCACTGCAATCTGTCCAATGCTCTTTTTAACAAATCAGTCCTGCGTGGCTGCGAATTCACCAACTCCAAATTAATAGGCATAGACTGGACGCAGACAGCGTCGCTGATTTATCCCAAATTTGCTGCTTGCTCAATGGACTACGGCATTTTTAATTCTATGGCCTTGAAAAAAACAGTGTTCGGGAACTGCTCTTTAAAGGAAGTCGATTTTTATTCGGCTAAATTAAATGAATCCGATTTCAGCGGCTCTGATCTCTTTGGTGCAAATTTTTCGCGCGCCGATTTGTCTGAATGCGATTTCAGAGGCGCCAGAAATTATTCCATTGAGCCCATCTATACCATTGTCACTAAGGCCCGGTTCTCTTTACCTGAGGCCATCGCTTTATTGAAATCTTTCGATGTCGTTATTGATTAAGGATTGAGATTTTTTCCGAGATTGCCAAGATTAAACGTCGCGCGGTCAATCTTGTTGGGAAATTTGATGGTCAACATCAACACCATATTGCGTTCGTCGTGCATGTAAGTGTTGGCAGGACGAGCAGAGTAGTGATCATTTTCATAACTGATTTGCAGAGGATATTCTTTATTGCCAATGCGGGCAATGGCCGAAAGAGACAGCTTTTGATCAGTGATATTTTTGCGGTCGTGGCCGGTGATATAAATGCTTGTGTGTTCCTTGTCCTGAACAACTTCAAGGATGGCATTGCTGGTTTTTTTAACAAGCCCGCCGTGCTGAGCTTTCATAATGGCCTCTTCAGCATCATTAGAGAAAGCAAGTGTTGAAAAAAGAAAAAGAGCACACAACCATTTAATCATAATGAATCCAAAAAATTAAAATTCAATCAAGTGAGTATTGATGAAGGCCTTATTGAAAGTTCTCGCCTTGTTTGTGGCCGACGGATCAATAATATCGCGGGCCTTGTCGATGGCCTTGAAACCAGCTTCAACTCTTTCTTTTTCCAGTTTAGTGATTTTTTTCTTCAAATCTCTGTAGGCTTTGCGGTCCATTTTAGGTTCAAGCGCCACCTGTACCAGAGCAAGTTTATTTTTTTCCAGTTCTTCTTTGATGGCAGAAACTTTTTTCATTGTTTCTTCCTGAAGAGCTGCAAGCTTATCTTTTTGTTCTTGAGACAATTCTTTAGAGTTAGCAATGATGTCTTTTGCTACTGTCGCAGGTGTTTTGTCAGTCTGCGCGAAAGCTGAACAAGTAAGAACGAGTGTAAGGACTAAAGCGAACATTTTATTCATTTGGTATCTCCTTAAGGCCTGTGCCTAAACTGTTGAGAAGAATTCTAAATGAAAATCATAAACTTTAAAGTGATATAGATCAGAAAGTGAAAATTTATTCTAAAAAATTCCTGTCATCCAGAATTTGATAGATAAGTGCAGCAAGAGTGCGTGCCCCTTTTTGCGAAAGATTGTCGTACACAGGATTGTATTCGTAAAGGCCGAAATGACGGCATTTGAGCTCGTCTATGGCATAGATCAGCACGTCTTCTACAAAATCGTAAGGCAGGCCTCTGTGGTTGACCGCCGAGACACCTTCCATCACGCCAGCATCGAGGGCATCGGCATCCAGGCTGAAAAAGTACAAAGCGTCTTCATGATAGGGAAGAACTTTGCGAAGCAGTTTTTCATTATCATTGAAATTCACTGTGCCATAGCGGACATCTTCATAAGTCATGACGGTCTCTCTTCCTTTGGGAAGATTGCTCATGGTCGAAATAGTGTTGGCAAAATCGTGGATGCCGAGCTGGACGATTTCCACATCGCCGTTAAAATCGCGGGCGAACTGGCGAAAAGGAGTGCCTGAGTTTGGCGATTCATCCGTCCGGGTATCGAGATGCGCATCGATATTGATAACCACAATCTTTTTTGTCAGTTCATTCAGTGCCATCAAGGCCGGATAAACGTGATCGTGGCCGCCTCCGAGAGAAACGAATTTGGAAGCTTTTTTATGTTCCTTGAAAAGGCGGATCATTTTCTTGATGGATTCGGCCTGGGAAGAAGACAAATCTTTTTCTTCCAGGGCCTGATCGACGATTTCGACTTCGGACCATTTTAACAAATTGTGAGCGGCCATTTTTTTGACGGCGGTGAGAATCGCTTCAGGAGCATAACAAGATCCTCTCCTTCCCATGTTGAGAATCGTCCCGCGGTCAGAGGAAAATTTCATGAAAACAGTATCGCTTTCCAGAAGAGTTGATTTGTTACTGATGATTCTTTCAAGATCGCGATTGGCAGGCGTTTTCATAAATTTAAAATTTCCCTTTTAACGTTTGCGGAAAACCAGGTTGTCAGTATATCATTATTTTATCTAATGAATAAAGATTGGTTTATTTTCAAAGGCACGCATCACCTCGGTCCCTTCAGTGTTGAAGAGATCGCTGATTTTTTTGCGTCCAAAGAAATCTCTGCCCAGACGCTGATCTGGAAAGAGGGCGCTGAAAAGTGGGAACCGCTTTCAAAAGTTCCGGCCTTTTCTTTTTTATTTCAAAAAGACTTACCTAAGGCCGCTCCTGTCCCCCCGACGGTCACGCCGGTACCCGCTCCAATAGAAGAAAAGCGAAAAACGATCGAGCTTCCGCCGGCCAGACCAAAAAATGAAGTTAAAGAGGACGCTCCGCCGCCTCTTCCGCATATTCCTTCACTTCCTAAAAAAGTTCCTGCCGCCGTTTTGGCAGAGACCTCCGTGGTCCAGGCAGAGCAGCCAGCTCCTCCTGCAGAGGATGATGATGAATTGCCTCCACCGATTCCGCTGGATGCGATCCTAGATCCCAAAGGCGAACAAAAACTAAATTTCGATAACAAAAAGTCGCAACCTCGATCTTCCCGCGCTTCAAAATATGTTTTCTTCGGCGTCGGCATTCTTTTTATTATGCTGGTCGCCTGGTTTGGAATGAATGAAAAGAACGCGGCCATCAACTTTCGTTTAAAAGGTGTCATGCCGGTTTATCTTGAAAGGCTGGAGATGACTGCGACCAAGGCCACGCCGAAATTTGAAGTGGCGATGGCGTTGTCTCTCGACAGCAATACTCTTTACGCCAGCACAAATTATGATGGTGAAATTCAAGCTGTCATTAAACTGACATCAATTCCAAGACGAGTTCTGGGCACGGAAGATGTCGCGGTGACTGTCAAAGGTGAGTTCAACAACCATCTTGGAAAATTCACGCGCATGATTCTTACTCAAGGTTCCCGTTTTCTTCCAGGTGAATACAAAGTACATGTAGAAGCAAGACAAGCTCATTTCATCAATCGCCATTTTAAAAGTCTTTCCGGCATTTCTTTTTTTAAGTCGCTCAACAAATCATATTCGTTTGACGGCGAGGCCCTGATCTATCCGGGAACGCCACGCGAATTTGAAAAGAAAATTGCCGATTATAAAGAGTCTATGATGGCCGAGCTGCAGAAGCCTTTTTTAGACAAGCTCGAGCGCATTCAGACTTTTGAATCTATTTTGAATCAGACATCGCAAAATTATCTGATGGAGCTGGAAAAAGCTAAGACGGGAAAGGCCATCAATAGTTTTGAGAAAAAATTTATGAAAGAAATTTCTCCACTCCTTCAATCGCTCGTCGTGAAGGCCCATGAACTTTCCCAGGATCCGAAATTCAGCGAAGAAGGAAAGCCGGGCGTGATCTCTCCTTATAAAGAGCAGGTTCTTTTAGGTAAACAGATCGGGGAGATGGCCAGTGATATGATCACCAAAACCTCTGCGATCAAAAAACTCAGCGACAAAGAAAAGCTCGGGCTGAAAAATGAATTTGACCGCAGGGCCCGAGCGATTAAAGTGCAGATTGACCTGAATGCGCGTCAGCTGGAGCAGGAACTCGCGAAAATAAAGTAGTTGATTGGTATTCCCGCGCCTCAACATTAACTTCCAGAATAAAGGCCATGGCCAGCAGACAGAAAAAAAGAAGCAGCTGAGCAGTTAATGAACGCATAAAAAATCCTCCGAAGCTGCCATAAAGCCTTTAAATTGGTCTTTTAATTTGCTCTTTCTATTTGCAAAATTTTATCAAAACTCAAATCCGGTTGCTCTACCTGAGACACAGGCGCTTTCGGAAGATCATCGACATCGTAACTCGTTTTCACCGAATAATCGCGATCAACTCTGTTGCGCAAACCTTGTTCTGCGAGATACCACTTCTTTTTATTGGCGCTCATCTCGCACGTATTTGCGCCGGTGATGCCCCATCGAAGTTCAACACAGTGATAAGGATCAAAGGAGAGCTTAAATAAATTGAGCAACACCTGATCGAGATTCATTGTCGTGTTGCTGACAGGAGTAATTTTACAAGCGCGGGATTTGCTCCAATAGAGCTCTCGCAAATCTCCTGCGAGATCGAGACCTTGATAGATAACCTGAATCGATTTATTTTCAAACCCCTTGATGACTTTGTTGAGATAATTTTTTGTTTCGCGCACACTCGCTTTAAAGCGCGCATCTCTACCTGGAGTTGCATACGCTTCCCATTCGCCATCAGCTCCGTAAATATTGTCTGGAAGCAAGCGGGGATGAGTGACGTTGTCGATGTTTGCTTTAATCGCGATGTCGACGGCCTCTTCGCGATACTTGATATCCTGACATAGTTCATCCATGAAATTGGTAAATTCATTTATGGGATCGTAGATGATATCTCCATCGGCCATTTTCGCTCGCACGTATTCGTAAAAGCTCATTTCTTTACCTTTAAAAATAAAAGGGCCTTTGGAGTATTGAATCAGAGAAAAACCTGACAGTTCACTGTTACTTTTCGGATCGACGTCTCCGCGTGAATAAGAAAATGGCCGGAAGTTGGAAAATCCGCCGCCCACGCGAATGCCGGATCTCGCAAATTTTTCTCCGTAAATAATGGTGGTAAGAGAATTATCCGGATGAGCATCGATTAAAAAAATTTGCCCGCTATTGGTTACTTCGTACACAACGGCCACGTGTCCATTTGGATCATACACAATAGTTCCCGGAGCAATCGCACGTCTGTCAATTTCGACCGGATAAGTATCGCGGAATAAATCACCCGAATCGTTGGTTCCCGCATTCGTTCTAAAAGAAGCGGTCGAAATTGTGTCAGAAAGATTTTGTAAAACGCGATTAATATTTTCTCCGTTTCCAATGTGATGTTTAGAAAGAATGATATTTCCATATTTACTGTAGCGAATATCCTTTAACTTTCTGGAGAGTTTCTCTGCCTCGGCCAGATCTGTCGGATAAGAAAAGGGCAGATCATTCATCCATGCAAAATACGCACGAAGAATATAGGGAAGATCTGCACAATCAGTGAAAACATTGCTGAGTCCTGACGGATTCATCGAAGAATATTTTGGATTGGCGACAGGTGATCGCAGGCACTCATCCGTCGTTCGGCAGGCCCCTTTTTTCCTCGCTTTTCCTAATGTGCGAATAAAATCCGAATAGGATTTTTCAAAAGCATCATTCCAGGAAGCATTTTTAATTTTCCAGCGAAGACTTTTTGTTTCTGCCGAAACGACTTGTGAAAAGAGTAAGAAAGATAAAAGTGTTAAAAGCTTCATTCTCATAACCGTCCTTGGTTTAAGGTCACCAAAAAAAGTGTCACACGGTCATGAGATGAATTCTAATAAGCTTTAACTAATTGAGCGATATGGAATAAGCGGCGCTCAAGTCATTATCGGAATGCTTAAATTTTTCGCCGCAAATGAAATCGCCTTTCTCATTCTTTGCTGCTTTAGCGCCGAAATACACCGGATCGTGTTCAAAGATCATCGTGAGATTTTTCTTCATGATGAAATCCAGAAAATGTTTTTTATCTTCTGTCGTCACCCCCGGAGCAATGTCATAACCCATGACCCACGGAATGCTCACGTGATTGGATGTCGGAATAAGATCGGCCATATAGATAAAATGATCATCATAAGCATGCAGGAGATAGGGCGTGTGGCCCATTGAACATTTAAAATGAATCCCCGGAAGTATTTCGCCTTCCATCCCTTCGAGCCAGTGAATTTGTTTATGCTCAACGTACCATTGGACCATTGGCTCAAAATCAGCAACATGGAACGAACCGGCATCCCGCTCTGTAGGCTTATGCGAATATTCATAATGATTTTTATGGAGATGAACCACCGCTTTTTTTAATACCGGCTCCATTTTGTCATTTATTAATTTGCCGATTCCGCCGACATGATCGAAGTGCAAATGAGAAAGGATCAAATCGGTGATGTCATCCGGTTTTAAATTGATGGCCGCAAGCGCTTTCTCCAGCGGGGAAGCAGAGTCCGTGACTCCAAAACGCTCGTCAAATTTAACACCGTGATAGTCTCCGATACCTGTATCGATAAGAATCTTTTTTGTGTCTGTTTGAATCAGAATCAGTCGCAAAGCGAGCTCTATTCGATTGAGTTCATCAGACGGATGAACTTTGTGCCACAATGGCTTGGGAATAATTCCAAACATGGCGCCACCGTCTAGCTTGAAGCGCGCAGGTTCAACACTGAAATACTTTTTGCTTTGCATTTTTTACCTCTGGTATGACTGGAGAAAATTTTAAAATTTTTTGTGATTATTTAGCAAGGAATTGGGCGTTGTTCCTTTAAGGAGCAATGCTCAACGATTACTATGATCACGTTTTTGAAAATACAGACTTAATCAACAAACCAAGAAATTTAAACAATCTGGGGATGAGGAGATTCTATGAACGTCCATGAGTATCAGGCCAAAGAATTAATGCGCAAATTCGGCATTAAGGTATTAAATGGCCAAGTGGCAAAAACTGTCGATGAAGCAGTGAAAGGTGCCGAAAAATTAGGCGGAAAAGTTTGGGTCGTTAAAGCTCAAATTCACGCTGGTGGAAGAGGGAAAGCTGGCGGTGTAAAAGTCGCGAAGTCTCTCGATGAAGTAAAAATGTATGCAGAAAAAATTCTTCATTCAACTCTGGTGACTCACCAGACTGGACCTGAAGGGAAAAAAGTAAATACACTTCTTGTTGAAGAAGGCTGTAACATCGCTAAGGAATTTTACTTAGGGATCGTTCTTGATCGCAATACTTCTAAAGTCACATTCATGGCCTCAAAAGAAGGCGGAGTGGAGATTGAAGAAGTCGCTCACAAAAATCCAGAAGCTATCGTAAAAGTTCCTGTTGAACCAGGAGCTGGATACCAGCCATACATTGGAAGAATTCTTTCAAATGCTCTAGGACTGGACGCTGCTCAGGCAAAAGAAGCAGATGCTTTCTACAAAGGTCTTTACAAACTTTACACTGAATCAGATTGCTCAATTGCTGAGATCAACCCGCTTGTTCTTACTGGCGAAGGTCAGATCATCGCTCTGGACGCTAAACTTAACTTCGATGAAAACGCAATGTTCAGACACCCTGATATCGCGGCTTACAGAGACCTGACAGAAGAATCAGCAAAAGAAGTTGAAGCTTCAAAATACGGTCTTTCATATATCGAACTTGATGGAAACATCGGTTGTCTTGTTAACGGAGCAGGGCTAGCGATGGCAACTCTCGACATCGTTAAACTTCACGGCGGAAACGCAGCGAACTTCCTCGATGTAGGCGGTGGAGCAACGAAAGAAGCTGTTGAACAAGCTTTCAGAATTATTCTTTCTGATCCAAACGTAAAAGCAATCCTCGTCAATATCTTCGGTGGGATCATGAAATNNGTTCGTCTTGAAGGAACAAACGTTGATCTTGGAAAGAAAATCTTGAATGAATCAGGTCTTGCTATTACAGCAGCTGGTGATTTAGGTGACGCTGCTAAAAAAGTAGTAGCGGCAGCAAAAGGAGTATAATCATGTCAATCATGATCGATAAAAATACACGTCTTATTACAATCGGTATCACTGGAAAGCAGGGTACATTCCACACAAAACAATCTGAAGCTTACGGGACAAAAGTTGTTGGTGGTGTGACTC
>DJVH01000013.1 GCA_002440825.1 Bacteriovoracaceae bacterium UBA6261
TTCACGGTGTTTACAAACCAGGAAATGTTAAACTTCGCCCGACTATTCTCAGAGACGGCCAGGCAGCCGTTAAAGAAGCTTTTGGAAAAGAAGCAGAACACTTTCTTGTTTTCCACGGAGGCTCCGGTTCTGAGCTTTCAGAAATTCACGAAACTCTAGGCTACGGTGTTGTGAAAATGAACATTGATACAGACACTCAGTACGCTTTCACCAGACCTGTTGTCGATTACATGCTTAAAAATTACGACAAAGTTTTGAAAATCGACGGCGAAGTCGGATCTAAAAAACATTACGATCCACGTGAGTGGAATAAGGTCGCGGAGAAGGGAATGACAGAAAGAATTGCCCATGCCTGTGACGATCTCAAAAGCAGTGGTAAATCTCTCTTATTGTAATGACCTTTTGTAACCTATTGATAATATTCTGAATTTTAAAATCGGGCTTCACTAATGATAAGTGAAGCCCGCTTTACCCGCCTTTTTCTTTTGGAAAATTTGAAAGCGTGTCAAAATATTGGGAGACCTTTTTTAGGAGTACATTCTCAATGAAATGGACGCACTTTTTACCTGCCTCTCTCGCGATTCTTCTTCCCCTTGTTCCCTACTCTGCCCACGCTGAAAAAAACCTGATCCTTCTTGGCGGTGGTGGCGAACCTAAGAATATGAACACTACCATTTTCGATAACACGCTTACCGAAATGGACAAGTTCCTCACAAACAATAAATGGAAAACTGTTATCAGCTTCAACGGCGGGCACTCGCAGACAGATGCCATGCTCACAATGAGATTTAACGATGCTGCTGTAAAAACATCTTTTTCTCAGAACAACTACAACACGATCATTAAAGGCTACGAACAAAAAATCAGAAACGGTGAAATCAAATCCGGCGATCAATTAATGATTATGATTGATACTCACGGTGCCGAAAAAGTTTCCAAAGATCAGTCCTCCACTCATGAAATTGCCGTGGGACAGGCCCCCGCGACGACAAGCCTCAATTCTCTTGAAGGAACTCCGACAGTGAGCCTTGATACTCTTCGCACTCTGACTGAGCTTGCAAAAGAAAAAGGAATCAAACTCGCAATCATGGATTTCAGCTGTCACTCGGGAAACACTCTTTCTCTCGCCAATGAAAACACATGTGTTATTTCTTCAACCGGAACCAAGCATTTTGGTTACAACACTTTTTCGGAAACTTTCATTCAGAATATGAAAGCGGGAAAATCACTTGAAGATGTTTTTCTTAATGTGAGAAAAGAAACGAAAGATAATTCTTTCCCGATGATTTCTTCCGCTGAAGGCAAGGCCATTAACCAGGACTTTTATCCGGCCATTACTCCTTATCTTTTCTATTACGAGCGCGATCAAAGGCTCGATAAAATGACAGACTATCTTTTGTCTGCTTCGACAAACGCAGGTGTCTGTCAGAGAAAAAATCAGTTCGATGATTTAATGAATCAGCTCGACAGTCTGCGCGCTCTCAATATGTTGAACGCGAATAAGTCAATGCCAGAGCTTGAGCGAATCAAAACGCTGCTTGTGGAATACAAAACAAGACAGGACCGTTACATCAACCTGGTCCGTTCGTGGGGAGCTCCGGAACTCAACCGCAGAGAAACTTTCACCGGTTCAGCCGTTGTAGGAAAACGCAAAGACACGATGACCGGAAATTTTTCGTGGAAAGAACTTGTTGAAGGTGACTTCGATACCATCATCAAAAACGTTTCCAGCGCAAAACTCGGAACGAAAGACCAGATGACTCAGGCCCAGTTTCAGGCCTCCATCGAAATGCACACCAAGGCCCGTGACAAGCAAAGAGAGATCCTGGCCCGCTATCCGAACTTAAAAGGTTATAAACAAAAATTTAGCGAGGCCCTTCAGGACTTTCAGGGAACCTACGCGATTGCCAATAAAATTGCTCTCGAGGAAAGAAAGCTATACGATAATATGTATACAAACCTGAAACAGGAAAAGAAGACGTCTAATCCTTGCAGGAGTTTTGTGTTGTAAATTTTTCTCTAAGGGACTTAATGAACTCAAAATGGTTACTGATTTTTATAACACTCGCCTTTTCACAGGCGAGTTTTTCATCCTGCGGAACTTATCTTCTCCGAGCTCAGGTTCTCATGAAAGACGGTTTCTCTTCACTGGTCATCAACCCGGGCACAAGATCCGAAATCAATTTAAAAGTTGAATTTTCTGAATCGTCTAAACTCTCTCCTTACATCGGCCGCTTAATTGAAACGAAAGGAAAGATTGAAGAAAAAATGGATCACACCAGAGGTGTCGTCGCAAGCCTTGGCCCTATCTCACCTCTTGCGCCTGATCCGCTTTCACAATCTAAAGGCACTAAGATGGAGCTTCTAAAAAAAGAAGACTGCAAGTAAGTGAGAAAAAGGACTCTGCTGAAATTGATGAATTTCTGGCCGCCCTTTTTGGGGGCAGGGATTCGTGTCGATTACATGGCGCCCGATTATCACGAAATCAAAGTCTCAATGACCCTCAAATTCTGGAACCGCAATTACGTCAACACTCATTACGGTGGTTCGCTCTACTCGATGGCGGATCCTTTCTATATGTTAATGCTCATGCAGATTTTAGGAAAAGAGTTTATTGTGTGGGACAAGGCCGCGAGCATTCGTTTTAAAAAACCCGGAAAAGGGAAAGTCACCGCTGTTTTTAAATTTCATCCTGAACAAATTGAAGATTACAGAAATCAGTTGAGTGAAAAAGAAAAAATCGAACCGGTTTTAAAAGTTCTCATTCACGATGAAGAAGGGTCTGTTGTGGCCGAAGTGGAGAAAATTCTCTACATCAAAAAGAAGATCTAAAACTCACATAGGTTATCTATGCACTTGGCATTATCATCAGACTTGTTAAGGGAAGTATTACTCTTGCAGGTCAAGTCTTTTAAATCTTGACTGTAGAGTTTTTCAAATCGATTGCTTAGTGACATTTTTTTTCCGCAAAAATTCACAATTTTGCATTCATTATCATTTTTGCAAAATTTCCAAAAAGGGTTTATGGATTGTTTTTCCAACGGTCTTAAATCAGCCAATTTTCTTACAATTTTTTCAGAATCAGACAACTCAATAATCAGGTTTTTTGAATTTCCCAAAGGTGATGAGAATGAAAGTTTCTCTAACGAGTTCGAACTTAAAACTAGATATCTCTTATTAGGTACTGAAGGTGGTCTATCACACTGATCAGAAGCAGAAGATTTAAACGCAACTCTTGCTACAGATTTGGTTAAAGAATACTCCACATTTAGATAATAATTAACGTTCAGCCCTTCGCCTTCTTGTTGAACTCGGCCAATCACAATCCCTTTCGCCGATAAAGGATTTCTTTCAAGCTCATCTCTTACAGAGAAATCATTTTGGCATCCGTAGGACAAAGAAATTAACTTCAATAAATAAATTATAAACAAAGATAACTCCTGCCCGGATCTCAAAAAGCTCCAGGAGACAAAAGTCTCCTGGAATCTATAGAAGCTAAGCTAAAATTTTAGAAACAATTTCAAAAACGTTTTTCGAAAGTCCTTCTGTCGAAAGAACTCTTTCAAGTTCCGGCTTCATCAAGGCCTTGAGTGACGCTGGTGTGCGCTTGTAATCTTTGTAAGCCGACGCCAGACGTGATGCCACTTGCGGGTTCAATTTATCGAGCTCAAGAATTCTGTCTGCTATCAGTTTATAACCGCGTCCAGACGGATGGTTGAACTGCATTTTGTTTTGAGAGAATTGAGCAAGAAGCGAACGAACAAGGTTCGGAATAGTTCTGTCGTAAACCGCATCCTTTTCCAGTTTGAGAACTGTATCGTAAGTGCTGTCGTAAGAAGCAGCGGCCTGAACTGAAAGCCATTTTTGCATAACAAGCGTTTCATGTTTCCACTTCTCATAGAACGCCTTAAGCGCTTCATCTTTAAGTGTTGAATTCGAATTCACAAGAGTTGAAAGCGCCCCGATTTCATCAGTCATGTTTGATGCAGCTTTGAACTGATCGAACGCCGTTTTCTTATAAGTTTCTCCATCAACATATGAAAGAAGATCGAGAACTTTATTCTTCAGATCGCGTTCACCCATTGATTTCGGATCGAGCTTATACTCTCCGTTCGTATTCACTGAAACATAAAGTTTATGAAGAGTTTCATGGTGAGCATTGGCCAGCGCGCGCTTCAGGAAGTCTCTCGCCTTTTCAGTTTCAGGGTAAAGAATTTCTGCCTGCTCCTGATGCAATAATCCTTCTGCCGGAATGGTCATCGAAAGTGCTTTGAAAGCAGCATCGATTGATTGGTCCTTAAGGATTTTTCCGAAAGCTTCAACATACTTGCCGTTCACTTCAGGAGTTCTTCCCGCTTTTAAATCGGCAATCAATTCATTCAGGATTTTTGTAGAAACAACTTGAGCAGCTTCAAATCTGTTGAATGAATCTGAATCGTGGGCCATTAAAAACAATTGATCATCAAACGAAAGATCGCTTGTGAGTTTTACCGGCGCCGAAAAACCTCTGTTCAAAGAAGCAATCGGACGCTCGTTGATATTGTCGAAAACAAACTCTTCTTTCATTTTATTGAGTTCAAGAGTTTTAGTCACGAGATCTTTCCCGTGGCTGCCTACAAGTCCAACATTGAAAGGAATGTGGAATGGCTGCGCTCCCGGAATCGTATTTTCCGGAAGGTGTTGCTCAAGAGAAAGAACAAATTGTGTTTTCCCGGCATCGTAAGACGTTTTTGCCGTCACTTTTGGTGTACCGTTTTGAGCGTACCAGTTTTTAAATTGAGTAAAGTCGAAATTGTTGTTCGCCACACTCATCGCGTGAATGAAGTCTTCAGTGCGAACGGCCTGTCCGTCAAAAAGTTCAAAATATTTATCCATCCCTTTTCTGAATCCATCGACACCGAGAAGAGTCTGAATCATGCGGATAACTTCAGCGCCTTTTTCATAAATAGTGGCCGTATAGAAGTTATTGATCTCGATATAAGTCGAAGGTTTGATCGGGTGAGAAGTCGGTCCTGAATCTTCAGCAAACTGAGCTGAGCGAAGACCCATGACAGATTGAATGCGCTCAACATCTCTTGAGTTCATGTCAGCAGAAAATTCCTGATCGCGGAAAACAGTCAAACCTTCTTTCAATGTCAGCTGGAACCAGTCTCTACAAGTCACTCTGTTTCCGGTGTAGTTGTGGAAGTATTCGTGACCGATCACAGATTCTATGCCGTAGAAGTTGGCATCAGTCGCGGTCTTAGGATTGGCCAGAACGTAAGCAGAGTTGAAAATGTTCAGACCTTTGTTTTCCATCGCGCCCATATTGAAAGCGTCGACAGCAACGATCATATAAATATCGAGGTCGTACTCAAGACCGAAACGGTCTTCATCCCATTTCATCGACTTTTTTAGCGATTCCATAGCGTGATGACATTTGTCTTCGTTGCCTTTGTCGCAGTAAATTTCCAGCGCGACAGTGCGTCCTGATTTTGTTTTGAACGTGTCCTTAATAACGCCCAAATCTCCAGCGACAAGAGCATACAGGTAAGAAGGTTTTTTAAACGGATCTTCCCAAGTTACGAAATGCTTGCCACCTTCAAGATCCCCACGGGCAATCGGATTACCGTTAGAAAGCAATACTGGAAAAAGTTTTTTATCAGCAATAATCTTTGTCGTGAACTTTGCCATGTTGTCCGGGCGGTCGACATAGAAAGTAATTCTTCTGAACCCTTCCGGTTCGTTCTGAGTACAGAAAATAGTTCCTGATTTATAAAGACCATCAAGCGTTTTATTGGCCTCAGGATTGATTTCATTTTCAATCTCAAGTGTAAATTCTGCAGGAACGTTGGGAATAGTGAGCAATTGAGTTTCTGTCGAATAATTGTAATCAGAAACCTTCTCGCCGTTTATTTTCACAGAAAGAAGCGTCAGCTCTTCGCCGTTTAAAACAAGCGGCGCTGATTCTTTCGCGTTTCTTTTCATTTTCATTTTTGACTGAACAAGAGTCTTTGTATTGTCGAGGTGTAGAACCAGGTCAATGGTGTCTACAAGGTAGTCCGGCGCTTTATAGTCGGAAAGTTTAATCACTTTTGGCATGTCTGTTTTCATGATGTCTCCGTTAATCATTTAAAATCTATTCTGAAACTAATTCTATTCTATAACCTGTATGGCTTCTGATATTGATCACTCCGGTGTCGAAGATCATGTATTGACCCTTGATTCCCTGAAGAATTCCCCCGACAGATTCTGATTTGTCGAAAGAAAGCGAAGTGACTTTCTCGGGGTAAGTTAGCACGGGATAATCAATAAGAGTAACGTTCTCGTGCTCTAAAATCTCCACTTGCCCTGCACCGAAGTCCCCTTCCATCGAATCCAGGTCATCCCCGAAGAGCTGGAACAACTCTTCTCTTTTATCCAGCAGATCAATCTCTTCAATCTGACCTTTGAGCATTTTGCGCCAGTCCGTTTTGTCGGCAATTTCTTCGGCAAACATTTTTTCAAATACGCCGGATTGGTAGCGGGTGCTCACCTTCATGATGGGAAGACCGGCCACGGCCCCCTGATCAATCCAGCGTGTCGGTATCTGAGTGGCCCGGGTGATCCCCACTTTGAGCCCGCTTGAATTGGCGAGATAAATATAATGAGGGATCATGCAGTTGCTTTCCCCCCAGGATGGTTCCCGGCATGTTCCTTTTGAAAAATGGCAAAGTTCAGGCTTGAGAATACACATATCGCACTCAGCAAGCTTGATGGAACAGGGATAGCAGTAACCGCCTGCGTATGCCTTTTTAACCGTTGTTCCGCAATGGGTGCAGTTGATCTGCTTTTTGAAAAGTAACTTCACTGGCCTGCCAATAAGGGGGTTTAAAGCGATCTCCTGCCCCGGATCACCTATTTTATATTGGGCCAGACCACCGACCAATTCGGTCGACATTTTATCCAGATTGAATTCATTCATGGCCGTCATTCTAACGAAGAATTCATGCTTTCGTCCCAAAAAGTTTTTGGTTCGATTAAAGTCCTTTAGGCTAAGTGCCGAAATATAAAGCATGACTGAAAAAAAGGATCCGAACAAGAAACATTATTTTCAAGCAGTTGACCCTGCTGAGTTTGCCGAAGCAATGCTTATGCAGTGTACACTGGAGAATGCCGCTCCACTAGTCATCTGGGAAAAAGGCGAGGCCGAAGATCAGGCCGAACTTTATATCGCTGCCGAATATTTTCCGAACCCTAAAATAATAAAATTGAAGCCGACCGGAAAGCTCGTTACCAAAATTACGGGATCGCTGAAAGCGGGCAAACAGGTTCTGATCAAAGTTCCGGTGGAAGAAAAAATCAATTATTTTACGGGCGGTCGGTTTAAGTTTCACCCCGAAGATCTGACCTACTCTCTGGAAATCCAGCAGGATATTTTTAAAAGCCAGCAACGCGGAACTTATCGTTTGAACGCCAGCGAAGTCATTCCTATCCAGTTTAAAATCGACGACCAGGTCTTTGATGCTCTGGATATTTCCATTGGCGGGACAAGCTTTATGGTCGACGAACTCGACAAGGAACGCTTTGCCAAAGGAAAGCTCTATCAGGAGTGCACGCTGCGCTTTGACCGGAAGAATTATTACATTCCTCTTGCACAGATTGCCGTTCTCATTCCGTTAACGGATGAGACAGGCAAACCCAATGGCCGTTATAAAGTCGGTATTGCCTTTAAAGATCTGCCTCGCAAAACAGAGGATGAACTTTATATCAAAATATCAACAGAGGCCCGCGGTGAAGAGATGAAGAAGAAATTCGATAATATCCTCGCCAAAAAGCCCGATCCTACCTGAAATTCATTTATTTCTGCCATCCTTTTTGCGTACATAGAATTTTCACACTCGGCCAATTTTATTGACTAAAGGAGGTCTGAAGAGTAGTTTTCCAAGTCTTATGGAAACAACAAGCAGAGATACGAAAATGGCAAAGACTCCGTTCAGCGACGCCAAAATTATTGAGCGCGCTAATTTACTTCGCGATAATGATCTTTATCCGTTCTTCAGAGCAATCGAAGAAACAGAAGCTTCTACCGTCACAGTTAAAGGCAAGAAGCAGATCATGATCGGTTCTAACAACTACCTTGGATTAACTCACCACCCTTACGTTAAAGAAGCAGCTATTAAAGCAATTGAAAAATACGGCACAGGCTGTACGGGTTCTAGATTCTTAAACGGTAACTTAAACATTCACGAAGAACTCGACGAAAAACTGGCAGACTACTTAGGCCATGAAAAAGCAATCGTTTTCTCGACAGGGATGCAGGCAAACTTAGGTGCGCTTTCAGCTCTTTGCGGTCCAAAAGACCTTATGCTTTTTGACTCTGAAAACCACGCTTCTATTATCGATTCATCAAGACTTTCTCTCGGAACAACTTTCAAATACAAGCACAACGACATGTCTTCTCTAGAAGAACTTCTTGAAAGCAACGTGAATCGCTTCAACCGCGTCATCATCGTTGCCGATGGCGTTTTCTCGATGACCGGCGATGTAATGAAACTTCCGGAAGTGGTCGCTCTCGCTAAAAAATACGGCGCTTACGTTTACGTCGACGACGCTCACGGACTTGGAGTCATGGGACCTCAGGGACGCGGAACAATGCACCACTTCGAACTGACAAGAGAAGTTGATTTCAATATGGGAACATTCTCAAAGTCATTCGCTTCTATCGGCGGCGTTATTTCCGGTTCAAAAGACGCTATCGATTACGTTCGCCACTCAGCTCGTTCATTCATGTTTTCGGCTTCAATGCCGCCAGCTGCTGTTGCCACTGTTTCAGCGTGTATCGATATGGTCACAACTGATCCATCAATTCTTAAAAATCTTTGGGACAATGTTGCGTTCATGCGCGAAGGTTTCAAAGAACTTGGTTTCTATACTTATGGTTCTCAAACTCCGATCATTCCAATTTTCATCGGCGACGATATGAAGGCAGTGAAGATGACGAAGTTTTTGGAAAACCACGGCGTGTTCTGTACTCCTGTTCTTCCACCTGCTGTTCCACGCGGGGAAGCTTTAATCAGAACAAGCTATATGGCTTCACACAACAAAGAAGATCTTGCGACTGTATTACAGGTCTTTGCTGAAGCTAAAAAAGTTTTTGAAATCCCTTCTGCTATTCATTAAGTTCATTTATGATGGTCTCCAAAATAAAAATTGGAGACCATTAGATGTCACTTTCTATTCGTGAAATAGACCTCACTAACAAAAAAGACCTGAACACATTTATTGATCTTCCCTGGAGCATTTACAAAAACGATCCTCATTGGGTAGCGCCTCTAAAAATGGCGGTAAAAGATGTTTTAAACGTAAAGAAACATCCTTTTTATGAGACTGCCAGGGTCAAGGCCTGGATTGCTTTCAAGGGTGACAGGGCCGTCGGCCGTATCATGGCCATCAACAATCATTCTTATAACAAATATCAAAACACCAAAATCGGGCATTTCGGTTTTTTTGAAAGTATTCACGATGAACATGTTTCCACTCTGCTGTTTAAAACCGCTGAAGCGCATTTAAAAAGCGAAGGACTCACGAGCGTTCAAGGACCGATGAATCCGGGCACAAACTATGAATGCGGTCTTCTCGTTGAAGGCTTTAAAGATGACCCGCAAGTCATGATGACCTATAATCCACCCTATTACATTGAGCAATTTGAAAAGCATGGCTACTCTAAAGCGATGGACCTTCTCGCTTACCACGTCCACGCCAATTTCGAAATGCCGAAGATCATTCTGGACATTGCCGAAAGAACTGAGAAGAAATCAAAAGTCACCTTCCGTACTCTCAATATGAAAAAGTGGAATGAAGAACTCGATACAATGTTCGAAATCTACAATTCTGCCTGGGAAGCCAACTGGGGATTTGTCCCAATGACAAAAGATGAATTCTACCACACGGCCAAAGATTTAAAGAGCATCGTCAATCCCGAAATGGTTCACATTGCCATGGTGGAAGGAAACGCCGCTGGTTTTATTCTCACTCTTCCCGACCTCAATCAGATTTTCAAAATGAACCCGAGAGGAAATCTTTCACCGATGTTTATTTATCGTTTGCTGACTGCGAAGAAAAGAATCACCCGTTGCCGGGTCATCACCATGGGTGTCAAAAAAGAATACCGCAAAATGGGTCTCGAGACTCTTCTCTATAAGCATAATCACATTGCCATCAGAAAAAATCCTCTCATGAAAGATATTGAGATGAGCTGGATTCTGGAAACAAATATTGAAATGAATAAACCTCTGATCCGCATGGGCGGACCAGCTTACAAGCGATACAGAATTTATGAACGAAGTTTATAATTATTTTTATCCGGTTTTTGCCCTGGTCTTCCTGTCCTTTATCGTGGCAGGAAAAATGTTTTCTGACCGCATGGTCGAGATGAAGAATAAAAACTTTCGTCTCAGTGTCTTTAAAACATCCAAGGATCGCGAAGCACTTATGCTCGTTCAGGCCGCCGATAATTTCAAAAATCTTTTTGAAATGCCGGTTCTCTTCTATGTCCTGGTCGTCCTTTTAATGGTGACTAATATTTACCGCCCGGCCTATCTTTATCTGATGTGGGCGTATGTTGTCGCCCGCTATACCCATAGTTATATTCATTCAACATACAATAAAGTTCTTCATCGCTTTTATGCTTTTGTGTCGAGCTATTTTATTCTCGGCGCTTTATGGACTCTTTTTTTTGTTGAAATCATCATGCTCGGGAATCGTCACGTATGAAAATTCTTATCACTGGTGCAAGTGGATTTGTCGGCACGCACTTAACAAAAAGACTTCTTGATGAAGGCCACACTATTTATGGTCTCGTCAGGACACCTTCAAAAATGGTCCACTCGCACGAGAATCTCATTTTGCTAAAAGGCGATTTAAACAGCACGGCCTTGAGCTGGGTTGATCAGCTTCCGTCTGATCTCAATCTTTGCATTCACACGGCGGGCATCGTGCATTCATTCATCCATGACGAATTTACCCAGGTGAACGTAGAAGGAACACGCTATTTGATCGATTCACTGAAAAAGAGATTCACGCAGAATTTTAAGTTCATTCTGATTTCTTCTCTTGCAGCGGCCGGGCCTGTTGGTCTTGGCGAAAAGAAAACTCTCGATGCTCCCGACTTTCCGGTCAGTGTTTACGGTCAGTCTAAAAAAGAAGCTGAAAATGTCCTGCGCTCTCACGCTCCAGCTGGATGGACGTGTTCCATTGTCCGTCCCCCAATGATTATTGGTCCGGGTGATGTGGCCGTGCTGGATATATTCAAAATGGTCAAAGGACGATTCATTATTCTTCCAGGCCGCGATTCAAAAAGAAAAGAATACAGCTTCGTCTGTGTTCACGATTTAATTGAAACAATCATCAGGCTGGCACAAACGGATCAGGCGATGATTCTTTACAGTGCTCACGATCACATTATCCGCTTCAGCGAATTGATTGAAGAAATAAAAAAGCAGATGAAAATTTCATGGATTATCTATCTGCCAATTCCCTTCTTCATGGTGAAAATCCTGAGTTTCTTTTTGAATGTCGCTTATCGCTTGAAACATCATTCGCTCCGACTCACTCCTGATAAAATCAATGAACTGAAGGCCATGGCCTGGACCTGCGACAACGGCCGGAGCCGGATAGAACTCAAACAGATTTATCAATACGATTTGAAAGAGACGATTTCTGTCACTCTCGCTGATTACAAAAAGCGCGGCTGGATTTAAATTTCTTTTTGAAAAAGCGAATGTTTAATTAGAGATCAAACGTTATACGGGGGCCTATAGTGCCTTCGTATTCAATGATTCCGAAGGCCACGTTTCTTTCAAAGAGAAATTTATAGGCCGGATGATTGTCAGAAAAATTTCCTGCTCGTCTCACACCTTCACTTGCCCACGTTGAAAGAAAAAATCCGCCGACGATATCAGACAGATAATGTTTTCCATCGCGGACTCTTTGCATAGATGTCAGAACAAAAAGGGCCGTCGGCGCCACTGCTGCATAAGGACCGTAGAACTGAAATGTTTTAAGAGCGAGAGTGGCATACGGAATCACGTGTCCTGAAGGAAAGGATGAATCCCCTCTCAATTTTGTTTCAATGGATGCGAGATTTTTCTCACTTGGTCTTCTGTGGACTTGAATACGGCTAAGCAGAGAGGATTCAAGAAAAGCGATGTACATCGCTCCGAAATATTCTTCAGCAAACTGAACCATTTTTGGGTTGTCTGTTTTTACACCGTAAGTGAAAGCTGCAAATGAAATGACAGGAAAACCCATGACTGGGGCAAGATCGCTGGATAATTGCATCACCTTAGGAATGGATTTCGTACGGGCGTTGTCGCTGATTCGTTTGTCCTGATCGAATGAGTACCATAGTGCGGGAACTGCAGCGGCGGAATAGTACAGATTATTTTTTTCCTGAAACTGCATGTACGAACCTTGATAAAGGTACGTGAAGGATTTTTTCAGACCATCCCAATATGTAGATCCATTCAATTCGCCCGCAATGATTGTTTGTGAAAAGAAAAAGAAAAAGCAAAGGAAAAGAATTTTGCGCATCAGTGATGTTCCTCTTTTGGACCATTCACAGTTTTCAGGACGTAATCCCAAAGCGGAGAACTGACGCCGTACTTACTCGCTTCACCTGAGTAGTGGTGCTGCAGATGATATTTGCGAAGGTAGCGTCCGACTTTTCCAGTCATTGGAAAATGGTGAGTGGCATAGTGAATGTAATCGTAGCAAAGATAGCCGATCAAAAAAAACGCCATGATCACTTCAAGGAATTGTGCCGGGAAAATCATACCGAACAAGGCCCAAAGAAGACTCACAATCAGGATAGCTGGAACCGGTGGCATAACCAGTCTTGTCGGATCCTGCGGATCATCGTGATGAAGACCGTGAAAAAGAAAAACAAAATATTTTCCTGCGCGGCTTTTAGCGTTCCAGTGAAAAACATAGCGGTGAAGAACATATTCAGTGATCGTCCAGAGAACGATACCAAAGACAAATAAATACCCGAACTGAACTGTCGTTACGTTTTTAACAGTCGCGCCTCTGTACAATAAAAAAAGAATAACCGGCGTCCAGAGAACAAGAGGGACAACAGGATGAACATGAGTGAAGGATTCAAGAATCGGATTCTTGAAAATGCGAATAGACTCTCCAGTATGTTTTTTCATGGTATTCTCGCTATAACTTGTTTTTAAGATTTGTTATAATAATTCAACCAATCTGTAAACGTAAGGCCGCTTATGAAACGTCTATTTAGTGTACTTTTTACCCTGCTGTTTCTTTTCTCACTCTCGCCTGTTTGTCAGGCGCAGAAAACAGACGTGACGAAGGAAGTTACTTCCGAGGAACTTGCGCAGATGGAAAAAGGCGAGCTCGTCGTCAAGACCAGAGAAATCGAAGGATCCGCATGGCCCGAAATCACCATTTATACTCTCGTCAATGGTGCAAATGCGTTGGAGTCCATGGGACTCTTTTCAGCGCTTGATACTCAGAAAGATTACGTTCCAAATATTATTGAATCCAGACCGGTTAAACATATAAGTGCAGTCGAAGTTCTTACTGAATACGAAATGCACGTTCCTTTTCCTCTGGCCAACGCTCACTACACTCATGGATCTGTCGTTCATCAATACAATGAAGATTACGAACTCACCTGGTATAAAGTTTCTTCGACATCTACTGATGAAGTAAAAGGCAGCGCTTATTTTTCATCTTATAAAAATGGAACTTTGTTTCGTTACCGCTCTTACATCAAACCAAAATCAATGTTTGGTTCTTTCGTAAAAAAAATCATGTTGAGAGATGTAAAAAGTTCAATTGTTGCGATTCGTTCTCACATCGAAAAATGTAAAAAAGAAAATTCTCCTCTTCTTTCTAAATATTCTGGGTTTATTACACGTGCTTTGAATGGCGAACTTGTGTATAAAAATTTGATCGAGCAAAAGTAGTTGAATCTTTCGAACCACCATCTTTTCAGCCCCTATTACTGCCCCTAAGAGTACTTACACGGACTTGCGAAAGTCCATGTTTGAGACCATCTCAACGGCCATGCTTTTCCCTCTGTGATGTTAGAAAATAGTAATGAATTGTAAGAAAAAATAGCTACCTAAAAATAGGTCTGGCACTTAGAATTTTATCCATAGAGACAGACGGATACACGAAGATGGTCGACGTTTAAAAATGGATTTTGAAGGCGTCGATTTTTTACCACACTCAGCTTTATCTTTTCACTAATTCCCCAGACATTTTATTCCAAAGCTCACGGGCCACCGGGCCCATAGCTTTTCTTTGATCGCGCACAAGATAAATGTGCATTGTTCTCTCTTTAATCAGAGACGTTTTAATAGGAATAAGAATTTTTTTTGAAAGTTCATTCTTCACCATCTCCAGTGGAAGACCTCCCCAGCCGAGCCCCTGCAGAATCATCTCTTTCTTGAAAGATATTTCAGACAGAGTAATGCTCTTTCCTCCTTCCAGAACTCCAGTCGTGGCCTTGGTGAGCCTTCGCGCAGAATCCGCAAGAATGATCTGGTTGTAGTCGCGCAGAACGGAGTCAGTGAGTTTTTTCGTTTTCACCAAATCGGCCTTCATCACAGGTATAAGCTGAGTCGTTGTCAAATGGATCGTTTCAAAGGCCTGATCCGTTTCGCTCATGGGAGTGATAGCAAAATCCACCTCCCCGTCTATTAAGCGCTCCAGGGTGCCATTTAACACTTCAAAAGACAACATGAGCTTGGTGTTGGGATGAGTGGCAAAAAAGCGTTTAAGGAACTTTAAAATGACTGAGACGGGGCTGACAGCATCGATGCTGATCCGCAATTCTACCTCTTCTCCTTTTGTCATTTGTCTGGCTGTTATTTCGAGTTCGCGGAATTCTTTTAAAACGGACCTGGCCTTCTCATAGAAAATGCGCCCCTCATTGGTTAAAGTCGGACGATATTCATCACGGGAAAAAAGAGTGAGTTGATACTCTTCTTCCAGTTTTTTAATCGCCATACTTATTGAGGGTTGGCTTTTGTGAAGATGGTCTGCGGCCGCTTTAAAACTTCCATGCAGGACAATAGCTTCAATGGTAAGAATTTGTTCTAATGTCATAAAAAGTTCCTTGAAGGTAACTATGTACCTTGAACATTATCAAAATTAATTATCGAGTTGATAGTTAAATGATAATTTGATTTTATAGAATCCTAAGTTAGAATCTTTGACAACAATTAAATTTTCTCATTCACTCAACCGGAGGATACTCATGTTAAAGAACTTATTAGTCGCGACAGTGGCCCTGGCTTCAGTTGCAGCTTTTGCAAAAGCAGACAAAGTTGAAGTTGATACAGCAGCTTCAAAAATTACTTACGTAGGTAAAAAAGTAACTGGTCAGCACACTGGCGATGTTAAAGTTGCAAACGGTTACCTGACTTTCGAAAAAGGCGCTCTTAAAAGCGGTGAAGTTGTCGCTGATATGACAACTATTACAAACGCTGATATTGCAGATCAGGAATACCATAAAAAGTTTATTGATCACATGAACAGTGCCGATTTCTTCGATACAGCAAACGCGAAGACAGCAACAATTGTCATCAAAAGTGCAAAAAAAGTTAAAGGTGACAACTATAAAGTGAACGGCGACCTTACAATCAAAGGAAAAACTGCTCCTGTCACTTTTGATGCTGTGGCCAACAAAGAAAAAGCAACTGCCAACGTTGTGTTCGACAGAACTAAATATGACATCAAGTACGGATCTGGAAAATTTTTCCAAGGTCTAGGTGACAAAATGATCAATGATGATGTTCAATTGACTGTCGATTTGACATTAAAAAAGTAATTTAAAAACGGAGAGCAAAATGGCAGATATCGCGAAACTTATCAGAACAATTCCCCACTACCCTAAAGAAGGAATTATGTTTCGCGATATCACCACTCTTCTTAAAGATCCGGAAGGATTTAAAACAACCATCAACATGCTGGTGACGAAATATAAAGATGCTCCCATCGATTATATTGCCGGTATCGAAGCACGTGGTTTTATTCTCGGCTCAGCTCTCGCATATGCTCTTGGACTTGGTTTTATTCCCGTCAGAAAAAAAGGCAAACTTCCTGGCAAAACGATCACACAAAGCTACGACCTGGAATACGGTTCAGACACAATTGAAATTCACGACGATGCTCTTCACAACGGCGCCAGTGTTCTGCTTATCGATGATTTGATTGCAACTGGAGGTACGGCCATCGGTGCCATCACTCTTATTGAAAAAGTCGGTGGTAAGATTTATGAGACGGCCTTTGTTGTCGATTTACCGGAACTGGGTGGAGCAAAAAAAATCCAGGCACTGGGACACAAAGTCTTCACTCTTTGTTCTTTCGAAGGTCACTAAAAACTACCTCACTTCCGTGGTGTTTTTATCTGCAAGACTTAATTCATCTTCCGCTTTTTTTACGACCTGAAGAGTTCGAAAGACGGCATCGGCCGTCACTGAAATGGACGTGATTCCCTCCTGAATTAAAAATTGCGAAAATTCAGGATAATCGCTCGGGGCCTGACCACAAATGCCTATCGGCCTTCCCGCCTTTTTAGCTTCGGCAATGGCCGTTTTAATCAGCGTAAGGACGGCCGGATCTCTTTCATTAAAGAGCTGACTTATTTTGGAAGAGTCCCGATCCACGGCGAGAGTCATCTGTGTCAGGTCATTTGATCCAATGGAGAAACCATCAAAAATCTGAGCGAAATCACGCGCTCTTAAAACATTGGATGGAATTTCAGACATCACGTAAACTTCAAGACCATTTTGATGGCGTTGCAATCCGTTTTTTTCCATCTCATCAATCACTTTCTGTCCTTCTTCAGGTGAACGGCAAAAAGGAATCATGACTTTTATATTGGTCAATCCTGTCTCTTCGCGAAGATATTTGATCGCCTGGCATTCCAGGGCAAATCCATCGCGGTAACTATCATCGTAATAGCGAGAAGCTCCTCTAAAACCAATCATCGGGTTTTCTTCATGCGATTCAAAAAATTGTCCTCCAATAAGATTGGCGTATTCATTGGATTTAAAATCAGAAAAACGGACAATGACTGGTCTGGGATAAAAAGCACCGGCGATTAAGGCAAGCCCCTCGCTGAGTCTGTCGACGAAATATTTTTCGGGAGATGAGCGCTGCAAACCAAGCAGGTCATTTATTTTTGAATAAACTTTTTCATCTTGAATAAGATTGAGATGGGCCAGGGCCATCGGATGAATGCGGATCATTTCACTGATGATAAATTCCATTCTGACAAGGCCAACGCCATCAACAGGCAACAATGAAGTTTTCAAAGCATGGGATGGATTGGCCAGATTAACCATCACCTTTGTCTTGGTTTTATTTTCCTGATTCCAGCTCAATTTCTTTTCCCGGAATTTCAGAAGGCCTTCAAAGACTATTCCTTCATCTCCCTCTGCGCAGGAAACGGTGACTTGATCTCCCGGTTTTAAATCGGTTGTGGCCGTTTTCGTTCCGACCAGACAAGGGACACCTAATTCACGGCTGATAATGGCGGCATGACATGTTCGTCCTCCACTGTTTGTGACAACTGCTGAGGCTTTTTTCATGATTGGTTCCCAATCGGGGTCGGTCATTTCCGCCACGAGAACATCGCCGTTTTGAAAAGAAGAAAAGTCCTCAGTACTCTTGATGATCTTGACTGGACCTGAGCCGATTTTATTTCCGACAGCTCGCCCCTTCAAAAGAACGCGGGATTTTTTCTCCAATGAGTAAACAATAAAGTCCTGTGGAGAAAGGCGCGAATGAACCGTTTCTGGACGTGCTTGTAGAATATAGAGTTGTCCGCTATCCCCATCTTTGGCCCATTCAATATCCATAGGAGTTGAAACACCACGGAGGTGAGAATAATGATTTTCAATAATCATGGCCCAGCGGGAGAGAATTAAAACTTCCTCATCTGATAGTGAAAGTTTTTTTTGCTCTTCTTCACTGCTTGGAACGTTGACTGTAGAACGACCATCGTGTTCAGCGTAAATAAGTTTTTGAAGTTTACTGCCGGGCTTTCTCCGTAGAATAGGAACTGACTTTGTTCCGAGCAATGCTTTCAGGACGATAAATTCGTCGGGCTCAACTTTGCCTCCCACAATATTTTCTCCGAGACCATACGAGCTGTTGATGAGAATGACGTTTCTTGCACCGGTTTCTGTATCGAGTGTGAACATGACTCCGGAAGAGGCCAGATCCGAACGAATCATTTGCTGAACCCCCACGGAAAGATAAACTTGTGAGTGGGGAATATTTTTTGTTGTTCGATAACTGATCGCTCTGTCGGTATAAAGTGAGGCAAAGCATTTTCTGCAGAATTGAATCAATTCGCCTTCACCATGAACATTCAGAAACGTCTCCTGAAGACCCGCAAAGGAAGCTTCGGGAAGATCTTCAGCTGTTGCTGAAGACCTGACCGCCACTGCAACTTCAATTTTATTATTATCAAAACATAAACGTTGATAGCTTGACTTGATTTCTTCAGCAAGATCATCCGGAACAGTTGATGACACAATCATTTCACGTATTGTTTTTCCCGCCTGCGCGATTTTCGCCGTATCTTCTGAATCAATTTGATTGAGCAAATGAGAAATTTTTTCTGTGAGTTTGTTGAATTCCAGAAAGCGTTTGAACCCGTCTACAGTAATGGCAAAGCCAGTAGGTACACTGACGCCTTTACTCTTCAAAGAACGGACCATTTCACCGAGGGAGGAGTTTTTCCCTCCAACTGACGCTAAATCGTGCGCTGAAATCTCATCAAACCACTTTATATATCTCATATGAACTTCCAATTGTTAAAAAAGGTCACGGCTCATAAATAAAGTAATACCTGATGACGGTAGAAAAAAGGGTCTGTGTTTCATTGAAAAAGTGAATGAATAAAATAGAAGAGGACCGATCGGTCCCCATTAAAATTTCAAGCTAATGATATGGATACGTCAATATTCCCTTTAGTCGCGTGAGAGTAAGGACAGACGAAATGAGCTTTCCTAATTAAATCTTCTGCAACGTGGAGCTCTACCCCCCCTACGTTAACGATTAATTCCACGGCAAGTTTAAATCCGCCATCTGCGCGTGGACCAATTCCCACAGTGGCATGAACTTTTGTTTCACCTATTTTTATTTTTTCATGACCGGCAACGTGGCGGACGGCCGATTCGAAACAGGCAGCATAACCGGCAGCAAAGAGTTGTTCTGGATTAGTTGCCTTACCCGCTCCCCCAAGTTCTCTAGGAAGTGAGAGACCAATTTCGAGTAAACCATCATTTGATTTTGCTTTTCCATCTCTACCTCCTGTTACTTCGACTGTAGTTTGATAAAGTGTCATCGTGATGTCTCCTTGTGTTCATCAATAAATTAACGCTATCATGCGATTTAATTGCATGCAATTTAATTTTATATAATTGTGTGGTATGCTCTGGATTAAGAGTAAAAAATCCCGGGATGTCTTAAATGAAACCATCACTCCTTTTGAAAGATCAGCTTTGCTTCAAGCTTTACACGGCTTCTCGTCTGCTTACCCAGGTTTATGCTCCCTACCTTGAGAAGCTTGACCTGACCTATCCACAATATCTGGCCATGCTTGTTTTGTGGGAAACGGATCAGATTTCAGTTAAAGACTTAGGAGAAAAGCTCAAGCTTGATTCAGGAACTCTGTCTCCTCTGGTTAAAAAACTTGAGTCAAAAGGTTATATAGAACGCTCTCGCCTTCCCTTCGATGAAAGAATTGTCTGCCTTTCTTTAACTGAAGCCGGGCATGAACTTAAAAAAAGCGCAAAAAAAATACCGGATGATATGTTCTGTGAAACACAAATGACTTTAAAAGATCTGATGGCCCTCTCTCAGCTCGCGGATCAGCTCATTGAAAATCTCGAACAGTCAAAGTGAACTCTTTTTTTAAGACAGCGTGCTGAAGAAACCTTCGGTATGAATATTTTCTGATTTGGCCCCGAGTTCAAGACAAAGTTTTTTATTCTCTTCAACAAATTCCGGCGTTCCTGCAATATAGAGACTATAAGCAGACAAATCTTTATAGAGTTCTGGCAAAATCTTCTGGATACGTCCGAATTTTTCTCCAGGATATTCTTCCGCTGTATAAGTCACATTAAAACGAAAGTTTCTAAACTTAGTTTCCAGGAATTTAAACCAACCTTTTTCGAAAACTTCATTTTTACTTTTTGCTGAAAAGAGAATGGTTGCCGGATACTTAAATCCCCCTCTCATTAAAGCGGCACTGGCCAGAGACATGATGGGCGCCAACCCGGATCCCTGGGCCAGACAAAGGACTGGTGTCTCAACTGAAGGATTACCTATAAAGGTGCCATAAGGACCGTTCATTTTCACCCTGTCGCCAACCTGCAGACCTTCGTGAATCCATTGGCTGGTTCCACCTCCCTTATTCGTAACATAAAGAAGAATTTCGCCATCATTGTTGGGAATATTGGCGATGGAATAACTTTTATAGGGAATCTTTTTTTCAGCATCACCCAGCTGAACATATTGCCCAGGCCAGAATCGCAGCGGAGTTGAAAGCGCTTTGAGTTTCAGGCGCATAATTGTATGAGTCACTGGCAATTTCTCAATCACCATGTAAAGGACGTTTTCTTTCGGTGGAAATAATTTTGGACGAGCATCAACATCGGCCCATTCAACTTCCAGCACATCACTTTTCAATTTGGCCATGCACATGAGAGCGTAGCCCTCATCTCTTTCACTTTGAGACAAGGCCATGTCGAGTATAAAACCCTGGTCAATTTCGCCCTGGCGGATTTTCATTTTGCATTCGCCACAGGCACCTGCACGACAATTATTAGGAAGAGCGAATCCGTTCTTCTCTAAGGTCGAGAGGACGGATTCACCTTCATTATAATCAATTTCTTTAAGTGAGGGGTAGAGTCTGATTTTTTTCATTAAAACACCGGAATAATATCTTCCATATCGACATCGCGGACTTCTTCACCGGTAATACCGACTTCAGGGATGGCCGGAAAAGGAATATTATATTTATCTAAGACACCTTTTAAATTCAGCATCGCATTTTTCCAGTTTTCTTTTTTCGCATCGTAGGTCGGAATGCCGAAACCAGCTGCTCGTGCAATTTCTTCTGCCTCTCTTTGATTGGCGATGAAATCGTTTGGAAGATCCCAGAATTCCATTGGTGGTTCAAAGAGAACTGCAGAGAGGAACAGATAGCCAGCGCGAATTTGTTTTGTGATGAGGGCCCGGTCTTCAACTTTCAATTTGGGATAATCTCTTTCCATCAATGACATACAAATGGCCATGTGGCGTCCTTCATCGCGACCGATGTTTTTAAAGCCTTCCTGAAAGACAGGTTCAGCACAGCCTTTGCTCATTTGATGGAAAATCGTGGCCGCTGCAATTTCGCCCATTAAAAAGGAAGAAAATAAAACAGCGAGTGAATATTTTGGCACGGCATTTTTATAGCCTGACCAATAGCGACCGCCGTTGAAGTACAGCCAGTGAGCATTTTTCTGCAGTCTTCTGCCGATATCTGTTTTTGGAATATAAGTGAGCGGATCAGTGTGCTCCAGAAGTTTCGTAATGGCCATTCCGCAAAGTTGTTCGTGATTCTGTTCATCTCTTGTGACAGAGAAAAAACAGCGGCGAACCGGATCTTCTTCATGATCTTCATAAGTCTTGATCATGGCCGCTGCAAACACGGGGGGAGCTGAAGCGTCGAAAACAGAAAGGATCGTCCACCAGTAAGCGATAGACTCGCGCTCTTCCCATGAATAACGGGAAGGATCGAATGTGTCCCATGGTAATTTTTGTGGATCCCAAAATTCTCTTTGCGAAGCTTGCCAGATTTCTTCCATCTTCTGAGTTTTTGCCACCCATGAAAGTGGATAGACGTTCGGACCTTCCGTTTTAGGAGGCATTTCCATCTTGTCTGCGAATCTTTCTTTTGAACTCATTTTTCCCTCGCTTATAAAATAAACAAAAATTTTATTCTATCGAGAGAGGCAAAAAAATGATTTATGTTGGGCTTTTTTGATCAAAACCAATTTATTTTTTTCAAATACTTTTTGACATGCGAAGCGGCCAGATTGGGTTCATGATGCGGCAACTTTGTCGGTTTTTCGAGTGTGACAGAATTTTTTTTCTCCAGCAAACTCTCCATAAAACGCTCCGACCCATCATTGCCCACAACCAGATCGTCGACGCCAGTAATGAGGTGAATGGTTTGACCGATGACGGCCAGCTTTTGCTTTTCTTCTTTAATCCAGGGAAACACATGATCAGGTTTAAGTTCAGGAGAAACCAGCTGCTCGCGTACCCGCAATGTGCTTTTATAAAAAGGTGTATCGAAAAGATGAACGACGCCGACAGGGGCCATGCCCAGTCCTACGCAGACCGCGCGTTTATTGTAAGCAGCAAATTCTGGAAGCATTAAGGCCTTAAGTGACATCATGGCGCCCAGAGAATGTCCGGCGAGAACGAGACGCGCTTCATTTGTTTCCCACATATTTTCATACAAGGGAAATTCGTCCAGAAAAATTTTTTTCAACGTCTGGAAAGCCTCTATAAAGAGTTCGTGGGCATGATTTTTAAAATGATCGAAGCTTTTAACTTCAGAGAAATTTCCCTGGTAATGACCAGGAAGATCAAAAACAATACAGCTGACACCGACTTCTGCCAGGCGAATGGCCCAGTTCATTACCGATGTTTTGTCAGAAGTATAACCGTGAGTGATAAGCGCGAAAGTCGGTTGAACGCTTTCGCTCTCCGTTCCTATTTCAGGAAGAAAAACGAAAGCGTTTGTCAGTTGATCAAGATAAGGAAGTGTTGTCTTGTGTAATTTCATAGACCCTAAGTCTACTCAATTTAGTGCGAATAAACCACCGGCCAGTCAGCTTCAATATCGCCGTCGCAGTGATCTTTTACACGGGCCTCTTTTAAAATAAATTTTTCCTCTTCAGCAGAATAAGCATACGTCGAAGCTGAACCGCAATCGCCGATGCCGCGCCCTTTCTGGAAAGTATAAAGCGACTGTGAAGCAGGATCGTAGTCAGCGCCCATCAAACTATTCGTCGCCGTAAAATTGCCTTTAAAATCGATTTCTGCCACCCAGACGTCTGTGATTGCGCCGCCTGGATCAACAATGTAAGCGCGTTCCTGAGAATTGTAAGCGTACATTTCGCAGCCAAGAACATAGAGCGTGTTAATTTGTTTAGAATAAGGTGATTGAGGTAATGTGTAGACCGCTCGTAAAAACCATTTGCCATCACTTGAGCCGAAATCTGGACAGACCGCTGTGTGATGAGCGACTAAATGTTCGGGAAGAACCGGCGGTTTTTCCTCTGCAAAGGCCGAAAAAGTCAGAAGCAAAAACATAAGTGTAAATTTCATAAAGTCCTCGCTTTTTAGAGTTAAAGGGCAAAAGTTCGGTGGACTCTATAGAATATGCGCCGCTTTGAAAACTTCAGAAATCCTACTTTTTTTTGTTAAAACAATTGACGAAAGCAATCGTATCTATTAATTTTTAGATTCCAAAAAATGGTGCACGCCCAGGTAGCTCAGTCGGTAGAGCNNGGTTCGATTCCGTCCCTGGGCACCATTCTTTGTCTTTTCAAAAAATCCCACACATTTTAAAAAAAGTTAATGAATATCAAGCAAGTATCAAGTCTTTGCACATGCACTTTTTGTTGGCAATCACACCTTTTTACAACCTCATCCAACCATCGATTAAACCAAAACAAGCTTCACCCCTTTAGGTCTTTTTTCAATCTAGAGTTAAACTTATGTATCCCCCTTATGTAGTCCTTAACAAGAGGTCTCCTACCAGAGGTCTCCAACAAAAGGTCTAAAGATGAAAGATCTGCAAAGAACTCTCGATCAGGAAATTGCCAGCACTCTCGAGCACATTCAACAATGCGACTGGAACAACAAAGGTTTTTACGCTGATTACATGGCCCAGACGTTTTATTATGTCCGTCACTCCACCCGACTTCTCGCTTTAGCGGCTTCGCGCTTGAACTATGAAGATGAACAAAGTTTTCATTTGAGATTCATTGCTCATTTAAGAGAAGAATCCAATCATGAAAAATTAGCTCTCAACGACTTGAAGTATCTTGGATTCAAGAAAGAAGAACTTCCTGAATTGCCTGGCACACGCTTATTTTATGAACCTCAATATTATAAAATCGAACATGAGCATCCACTTGCAGTGATGGGCTATATTCTTTTTCTGGAAGTGCTGGCCCAGAAAGTGTGTCCGTCCCTTGTGGAAAATCTGGCAAGACTTTACGGCAATCGATGCGCGACTTTTTTTCATGTGCACGGGGAAGAAGATCCCGCTCACGTGGAGGCTGCGCTTTCACTGCTCTCAAACTTAAAAGAAGAAGAACTTGAAAGTATCAGACTCAATCTTATTCAATCCGCCTTCGCTTACAACAGCGTGCTTAGTGCGCTTCAAAGCAAATGGGATTCAAAACTTTTGAAGAAAGCTGCTTAAGAATTTTTCAGGAGTCATTTATGCAAAATCCAATTTCAACTTATGTCTTGAAAGGAAAAAAGCATGCTAATCCGAAAGAACTTCAGCCCATATATGATCAGGCCTTCAAGTCCTGGCATGAAACATGGGAACTGACTTACAAGAACGATTTTCATTCTGATAAAGATCTTTTTTCGGATGAATTTACCAGACAAGACGACATTCTGATCCTTATGTATCACGGCGAATGCGCAGCTCTTTGTTTTTTTTCTCACGTCAATCTTGAAGATTTTTCTGCGGGCCTTGATTCATATTTTTCGTGCTGGCCGGCCAAGGCACGCACAGGTCTTTGTCTTCATGGCAGTGAAGTCATCATCTGTTCTCAGTTTACAGTCATGGAAAATTTCAGGCGGGAGGGTCCTGCAGAAATGGACAATGCCCCCTGGAAAATACTTCTTATGGGAATGCTTTCAAAATATTTTCTGCACTCAAAGAAACCCGCCATGACGGGTACGATGAGAGTCAATAAAGGAATGGGAAAACTCACGGCTCTTTTTGGAACAGTCCCCTTAATCGAAAACATGGAATACCAGGCGGGAAAAGATTTAACTCTTGTCGATCTCGTCGCCTTTTATCAGGAGAATGTGGCACGCGCTTATGGCGATAATCCAGTCTCTTCAAAAATGGACGACCTATGGGAATCGAGAAACCGCATTGAAAGAAGACTTAAACTGGTGGCCTAATGAAGAAATGTCTGTGATGCGTTTTCATTTTTAACGACTGGCAGATAAAGAGAGAACGTTGTTCCGCTTTGGTCTTTCGTCTGAGAAGAGCACGCCGTAATTCTTCCACCGTACATTAGAGCATAGGCCTTGACGATGGGAAGACCAAAGCCGGTTCCACTTTCACCCATTGTACCAATGCGGGAAGTGGCCGCTCCGATATCAAATAATTTTTCAAGCGTGGATTCTGAAATCCCGATACCGTGGTCAATGACTTCAAAGAGAATTTCGCCGTCTTTCAGATCGCAAATGAGATGAACTTCAGAGTGAGGAACAGAAAACTTGAGTGCATTCGAAATCAGGTTGGCCGCAACACTATGAATGAAAGAGGTCTTATCAACGAGAACGACTTCATCGCGAGAAAGTCTGTTCTCAATTTTAAAGAGAATGTCTTTTTCTTTGAAGCGATCTGAAAACATATTTTCAATTTCTTCAAGACAGTCTGAAACCTTCACCTCTCCCAGATTCAACGTTCGGGTTCCTGACAGAACACATTCATATTCGCGAACATGGGCAATGATATCTCTGATAGCATAAAGATGTTTGAATGATTTTTCGACAGAGTCTTTTTCATCCAGCCCCAGCCTGTGGGATTTTTTGAGCTGGCCCATTTTATACATAACGGCCTGGAGCGGATTGGAAATATCGTGAACAAGAACGCGAAGCAGTTTTTCTTTTTCCTGCTTGCTTTCAGTCAACTCTCTTGTTCTGTCAGAGACCATGGCTTCCAGGTATTCAGTTCTTTTTCTATTGATCTGCTGGATGACGTAAACGGGAAGAAGAATGGAATACATCAGGTAGCAGATGAATCCCGTTCCAAAACCAACGATATACTCCAGTGGAGTTGGATCAAAACGATTAAGACCGTAATTCACACAACAAAAAATTCCAAAAGCGGATAAGAATGTCCCGATAATTTTCTCAGTCATCCCCGTTTCTTTTCTATGAACGATCATTGAAAGATAAATCGCCTCTAAAAAAGGTCCAATGTCTACCAGGACAACAGGAGCTGAAACAATCGGAAATGGCAGGTCGAGCTTATAAAAGAAATAGGACATTAAAGCGGCGCCAGGCAAAGCCAGGGCATAAAATTTGTATTTGAATTTGTAATTATAAGTGCGAAGGATAAAACTCGCCATGATGGAAATGGGAATAAAATTGGTCAAAAAGATCAGACTCAATCCCAGCTTGCCCGTTATAACGGTTCCTTCTGAAATAAAAACAAAAAAGACTGCAAGCCAGTAATAGAAAAGTTCCTTAAATATTTTTTCTTTTGCATTCAACTGAATGACAAAATAGATCGCGATGTTTATGAGGATAAACACCGATAAAAATATGGCATAAGGTTGCAGTTCTTGTGGCATGACCTATGTTTATCAGATTTTTGATTAGATACTATGACTAACTATCTAGTCTGTATAAATTTTAGGATCACAACTTTCGAATTGTTAAGAGGTTTTAACGCCAAACGAGCCGTGATAGTGATGGCCGGACTGTTCATCCAGCGCCGCTTCTTCCAGATTGATCCGACGATGTAAAATCAGAGTGTTTCCAATTGTGCCGGCAACCAGCGTGTAAGGGCACCCCAACAAAAGAGGCAGAAAAAAGAACTCCGCCATAACCGCCAGATAGTTCGGGTGTCTGAAATAACGGTACGGCCCCTTAGTCACAACCGGATGATTTTTCATTTCATAAATATCAACTGACCAGTAATACCCCAAAGACAAAATGGCAGACCAGCGAAGCAGTTGGGCCATGATCAGGACCAGGGCCGTCAGGACAAAGGCCGCTCCCCCAAGAAGTTTTCCGTGGAGATTCATCTCGCAAAAAAGGCTCAGAAACCAGCAGGCGTGAAACAGCTTCATCTGCAGGGACTCCTGGGGGTATCTTTTAACAATAAAGAATTTGCTGACCAGATATTCAAAGTTCATCTTGTTTACGAGCAGTTCTATTCCTCGCTCGCCAAGATAAAAAAAGAAAACGGCATAAGAGATAAATGTGTCTGTCAGCATTTTTTTACCAATGATAATTCCAGACTGAAAGCAGGTCCCATGGCCATCATCAGACCATAACTTCCTTTTTTAATGTCTGTACGTTTAATCGAATTCTCCAGGACATTAATGACCGAAGCGGCAGAAGTATTCCCTCTTTCCTTAAGGCTTTCCCAGCTCAACTTGAAATCTTCTTTTGTTCTTCCCAGTGTTTTAGTGAGAGCTTCAAGAACTTTAGGTCCTCCCGGGTGGGCGATAAAAAATTGAATCTCACTACGTGAGAGTTTGTTTTTTTCAAGAAATTCATCGATATTTTTTCCGACATGTCCGTGAACCAGATCCGGTATATCGTTGGAAAGAACAATCTGAAATCCGTGCTCAACCATATCCCAGCCCATAATTCTTTCCGTATGATTGTAAAAAATCGATTCATTTTGAACAATTTCAAAACTCGCTTTTTCAGCAAGAGGATGATCTTCTCCCACCATTAAGACAGCGGCTGAACCATCGCCGAACAGAGCGCTCCCGATAATATTCTGAATACGGCTGTCTTTGAACTGGAATGTTAAAGAGCAAAGTTCTGTCACCATAAGAATGGCCGATTTGTCTTTATGACCTTGCAGAAAATCGTTCACTCTGTTCATCCCTGCGACTCCGGCAAGGCAACCTAGACCGAAGAGTGGCAGTCTTTTTGTCGTCGAGGCAAACGGAAAATGATTCATAATCAGCGCCTCGAGACTTGGTACAGCTAGTCCCGTTGTTGTTGCAGAAGAAACGAGACCGATTTCACTGAAATCAATATTGTTTTTTTCCTGCAACTGATGAAGATTTTTTTTCTGCAGGTAAAGCGCCACTTTTTTCCAAAGAGTATTTCGTTCGCCTACGTGGCCCAGGTTGCCGTACTCCTGCAGAGGAAGACTAAAATGTCTTGAAGAAACGGCGGTGCTTTCACTGAATCGATGAATCTGGTGACCCTGATCAGGCCAGAGCCGTTTGAGAATCCTTCGGACTTCATCCTGTCTGACGATATTTTCCGGATAAGCACAAACCGCATTAACTATAAAGGCCATGCGTCCTCCTTTTCAGCAACATTAACAGGGCATGAAAGTCCTTTGTTAATATATAAAGGCCATGTCAATCATAGAGGTTCACTATTTTTTCTTTGGCGCATTCTTTGCTCAAAATTAAAATGAGGAGTCAAAAATGAAACGCATTGAAAAAGACAGCCTGGGAGAACTGGAATTACCTGCAGACGTTTACTATGGTATTCAGTCTTATAGAGCGAGCAGAAATTTTCAAATCAGCGGAACTCAAATTCACCCTGAATTGATCAGAACTTATATTCTTCTGAAACGCTCGGCCGCTAAGGCCAATTACAAGGCGGGCGCCCTGCCCTCTGACCTGTGCGATGCCATCGTTCTTGCCTGCAATGATCTTTTGAAAATTGATTTCAAAAAAAGTCACGATCAATATTTTATTATAGACGCTTATCAGGCCGGAGCTGGCACTTCACAAAATATGAATGCCAACGAAGTCATTGCCAACAAGGCCAATGAAATTCTTGGTCATCCGCTTGGGTCTTATAAAAGCATCAATCCCAATGACCACGTCAATATGTCCCAAAGCACGAACGATTCCTACCCAACAGTCATGCGACTTGCAACGCTCACACTTTCAAAAAAACTTGTGAGCGAACTGACACTTCTCTCCGGCGCCTTTGAAAGAAAAGCGCAGGAATTTGATTCAGTCATCAAAGCGGGGCGAACTCATCTTCAGGATGCAGTACCGATCAGACTTGGACAGGAATTTTCTGCTTATAAAAATGTTTGCGATCATCTGCTGGGGCTTGTGGTGCATGCTCAGTCTTTTTTGCGCGTTCTGGGTATCGGCGGCTCTGCCGTCGGAAGCGGAATCAACGTGCCTCACGGTTATCGTCATTACATCATTGAAGAATTAAAAAAATCATTTGAAGACGACAATCTTGAACTCGCGGCCAATATGTTCGAGGCCATGCAATCACAAATGCCTCTCATGATTTATTCAAATGCTTTAAGAACAGCAGCGCTGGAATTCACCAGGATCTGTAACGATCTTCGACTGATGAGCTCAGGCCCAAGCACTGGTCTGGCAGAAATCACGCTTCCTTCCACTCAACCCGGCTCAAGCATTATGCCTGGTAAAGTCAATCCTTCCATTCTGGAAATGGCCAATCAGGTGTTTTTTAAAGTGCTCGGTAATGATTCCGCAATGAGTTTCACCATGCAGGCCGGGCAGTTAGAATTAAATGTCATGATGCCGGTCATGGCCCAGCTCGCCCTTGAATCAAGCCTGCTCATGACCAATACGCTTCACACTCTCCGTGAACTTTGTATCAACGGCATTAAAGCGAACCGGGAACAATGCGAACGCTATGTGGGAATGACTTCACAGATTGCAACGGCACTGAATCCAATCATCGGCTATGCCAAAGCAGGTGAACTTGCCAAAGAAGCAGTCAAAGAACATAAATCGATGTTTGATCTCATTCGTGAAAAAGGAATTTTAACTGAAACGGAGATGAAAAAAATACTCAACCTGAGAGAAATGACTGAGCCCAAGTAAGATTAGTTTACTTATAGATGAGAACCACTCTTTCATAAACAAAGGCCGCAAAAACCAGCACGGAAGTGATGCTTAAGACAAGCACTGCGGCCGCTGCACAATCTTTGGCCATTCCAATCTGCGGATGGAATTCGGGATGCAGAAGATCGCAAATATATTCAAGGGCCGTGTTGAACAGTTCAGCTGCGAGTGTCGCTCCAATAATGACCAGAAAAATTCCCCACCAGAGCGGTGGAGCCTTCAAAAGATAAATGACCGGCAAAATGAGAACTGTCATGATGAGCTGAGTGCGGAAACTGTTTTCCGTGACCCATGCGCTTTTAATGCCGGCGAGAGAATTTGTGAAACGATTAAACAGTCTTTGATTTTTCATAGTTCTCCTATTCTCACTTTAGCAATAAATTTGACGGGCGAGCAATGCCCGTGAAAAACTTAGAGGGTAATAATAGAATGGAGAATATTATGAAATACTTTGTTTTTGCGATTGCTGCAGCTATGACAATGAACGCTCACGCTTTAAGTTATAGGGCCCAATGCATCGGCAACGGCGGTAAGATGGGCATAGTTCTCTACACTGACAAAGACAAACTTGTGATGAAATACGGCAACGCCCGTGGCGCTATCGATTTTCCTTTTTACGAAGGAACAGTGACTAAGGCTTCACTCCCTTTTATTAAGATGGCCGAAAAAGAACTGGCGGAAATTGACCAGGAAGTGACCGTGACCTGGCCGGTGGAGAAATGCACATTCAATGAAGAATCTCCTCTTTTGATGAGCTGTAACGGGGCCGGAACATTTCTCGTTCCGGAAAAGACGAAGCTTGAAACGTATACTTTCATGACGGCCATGTCGAAAGAAGACAGTTTGAGTTATTCTTATGACATTTTTAAAATCCGCTGGGGTATAGAAGGCGAAAACCTTCACCATTCCATCGTCATGCCCTTTGATCCAAAAAACTGCATCGCCGAATTTAAAAAATAAACGACTTCTTTTGTCGACTTCTTTTCTAAGCCGTGGCATTTCATGCCAAGTGCTAAGCTCTGCATTTTCCACTACAATGGAATTTATAACCATTTTACTTAATAAGGTGAAATATGAAAATGTCAGTCAGATCATGGGTATTGTCATGCCTGCTTCTTGTTCCTTCTTTATCCCTCGCTGAAATCGCTCCCAATGAAATTGTAAAAAAAGCAGACCTCAAGCGCGGTTTGGGAAATGTCTCTCATTCTTTTAATGTTTCAGTCTCTGACCAGGACAATAAAAAAGAAATGTTTCATGTCTATTTCAAAGATGTGAACAATACTCTTACAGAGCAGACTGAACCGGAACGCGCACGCGGAAGAAAACTGTTAATGAAAGATTACGATATCTGGATGTTCACTCCGAACATCAAGAAAGCGATCCGCATTTCACTTGAACAGAAACTCACAGGGCAGGTTTCCAACGGTGATATTGCAAGAACTAATTATGCTGAAGACTACGATGCTACGATGCTCGAAGATAAAAAAGATACAGAGAACTATCACCTTGACCTGAGAGCAAAAAACAAGAAAGTCACCTATGGCCGTATTGAATATGTCGTCTCAAAAAAAGAATATGCACCAGTTGAGGCCACTTTTTTTGCACTTTCCGGAAAACCTTTAAAACGCGCAAAATTTTCTGACTTCAAAAACATTCAGGGAATGTCCCGCTCAACAAAAATGGTCATTACGGATTATCTGCAAAAAGACAAACAATCGACATTGATTTTCCAGGATCACAAACCAGAAAAATTCAGCGATAGTCTCTTCAACAAAGAAGGACTTGAGTTTTGATCAAAAAGAAAACATTTTTTACTCTGATGGCCTTGCTATTGTCTTCACACGCGAAGGCCGAGGACACTCAGTATCAGATGAGAGGATATTTGTTTGCTCGTCTTTCTCATTACACTGAAGAGGCAAAAAATTACGGACAACAAACACGCGGCCAACTGGAACAAACGGCTGCTTTTACATCTTCGTTTTTTGCCATGAACCAACTGCGCTGGAATGCTAATTCCATCAATGCTGATCTTTCCCGGGCGAATTTGCCCAAAAAAGAATCTTTTGAAATTTATCTCGGAGAAAACTTTCTCAAATACAAAAGCGAACATTGGGTTGCACAGCTGGGCTATCAGGAAGTTGTCTGGGGAGAAGCTTTTGGATTTAATTATGCAGACCTGATTTCTCCAAAAGATCTTCGTGAAACTCTATACAGTGATGCCGATATTGCCCGCAGACCTTTGCTTCTGGCCAATTTAAAAACCCTCTTTTCCTTTGGTGATGTGACGGGATCATTTCAATTGCTCTACTCTCCTGAACCGCGTTTTTCCAAAACACTTCCGGTTGAAGTTTATGCCAATGAAATCGTGCCCGATATCACTTTTAATGTAACAAAAGAAAAAACGCCGAAGCTTTTTAAAGAAAGCGAATTTGGTGGTAAAGCTTCCCTGTCCTATTCAGGACTGGATCTGTCTGTGTTTGGGTTTTCTTATCTTGACCGCGATCCTCATTACGTTTTTGATTCTGCGACTTTGACGTCGATCAATGTTCACGAAGAACATAATAAGATCCAAAGCACCGGAGCGGCCCTATCCAAAACGATCGGCGATTTTGTTTTCAGAACAGACGTTGTTTTCACCAAAGATAAAATGGTGAACTATCTTGAAAACAATTTATTGCGATTTTACCCGACAGATTTTTTAAATTACGTGGTCAGCATCGATTCTCCTACTTACAATGACTATTCCGGTGTTCTCATTTTTGCCAGCTCAACGATTAAAGAAGTTCAACCGCTGTCCTTCAGAGAAAAAAATGAAAAATACATCATCGGAAAACTGACCAAAAATCTGGGGCAGGATAAAACATTTGAATTGTCCTACACACATGAGCTGGAGCAGACCGGCAGAACAGTTCAGACCTTTATCAACTGGCCGATCAATAATACGACGGATCTTAAACTGGGCGGCCAGTTTTACTCCGGCGACGACAACAGCAATTTGAATAAATATAAAAATATCAGCAGTGTGTTCTTTTCATTAAAAAATTATTTTCAGCTATAGGTGAAACAACATGGGTGAAACAATCCTTAAATTCGTCAATATAGACAAAGTTTTCTCTTCTGAAGGCATTGATTTTGAAGCCCTGAAAAAAATTAATCTCGAGATTCATAAAGGTGAATTCATCGGACTTTCGGGAAAATCTGGAAGCGGCAAAACGACTCTTTTGAATGTGGCCGGTCTTATCGACCCTCCGACAAAAGGCGACTTGTTTATCAGGAATATCAACACCAAAAATATTTCTGACAATGAGTTGTCTTTAATCCGAGCAAAAGAAATCGGCTTTATTTTTCAAACGTTCAACTTGCTTCCGCTGCTTTCGGCCCTGGAAAATGTTGAATACCCTTTGATGCTTTTAAATATCCCGGAAGCCGAGAGAATTGAACGCGCCAGAGTTGCATTAAAAAAAGTCGGCCTGGAAAACTTCACTCATCACCGCCCTTCACAACTTTCGGGTGGACAACGCCAGCGTGTTGCCTTTGCACGCGCCATCGTCAAAGAGCCGACGCTTATCCTGGCCGACGAGCCTACCGCAAATCTTGATACCAAAACATCGGATGAAGTTTTTGAGCTTCTCGTCCGTCTCCAACAGGATATGAAAGTGACAGTCATGCTTTGTTCCCACGACAATGATCTTATTTCCAGAACACAAAGAATTATTAAAATCACAGACGGTATGATTGCAGAGGAGATCAGAAAATGAACTCTGTCATTTTTAAAAAAATGTTTTCCCGTATGCGCTTCAAAATTGCACTCAGAAGCATTACCAGACACCGCCTGCGCTCGCTTCTTTCTATTGGGATGATTGCCGGCGCCGTTTGTTCAATTGTTCTTTTCCACGGGTTGGCAGATTTCGTCTTAAAAGCGCTGGAACATATTGCGGCCGAAAACCAATTCGGGAACATGCAGATTGCTAAAGAAAAATTCTGGAATCCTGGTAAAGAAAACAGAAAAGAAAGAATGTTCAATCTGAGTTCATTAAATCAGATGACTGAAAAACACCCGGAAATCGTCAAAGTCAGTGGCCGTCTGAGTTTCTTCGGGCTTATCAGCAATGGCGATCTCTCCATCGGCGGAAAAGTTATCGGAATTGATACGCGCGGAGAACCCACTTTCACTACCAGTATGAGAAACATGGGCGGAAAATTCTTTGAAGACCCCAACGCACGAGAAGGGATGATCGGGCAGTTACTGGCCAAGCAAATGAATGTGAAGCCGGGAGACAGCATCACGATTTTAACCAACACTGTGGATGGTGTGATGAACGCCATGGATATCACGGTCTCAGGAATTTTTTCTGCCGGGATTGATGAAATTGATGCTCAGGTAATCTACGTTCCGCTTTCAGTCGCACAGACTGTTCTGGATACACAGGATGTCGATCTTGCAGTCCTTCGCTTTTCTCAGCGTCCTCTCGCTGAAACCAATGCTCCGGCCATTAACCGCGATCTGAAATCTTCTGAGCCATCTCTTCGCGCCCGTCCGTGGAGAGAACTTGCTGTTCTTTTCCGTCAGGTCAACAAGTTCTATGGCGTGCAAAACAGACTCATTGAAGCGATCCTGCTCGCGCTTATGTTCCTTGGGATTCTCAATGCGGTTTCGATGTCTGTCGTTGAAAGAACAGGCGAAATCGGGACGCTCAGGTCATTCGGTGAGTCCCGCTCTGATATTATTTCTCAATTTGTCCTGGAAAGCCTTGTTCTGACTTTTGTCGGGACGATTATTGGCTCCATTTCATCCTGGGCCATCATTCAGGTCATTCATCTGGCAAAAATTGAAACGGAAATGCCAGGGGCTTCGGTCCCCTTCACACTGCATATCAATTTTCTCTTTACCGCTTGTCTTTATGCCGCTCTTCTCGCTTTTATCACGGCGATCATTGCCACTTATATTCCGGCAAAGCGTGCGGCCCATATGAATATTGTAGATGCTTTAAGAAAGAATATTTAATTGCTTCAGAAGAAGGCGCAAGTTTTTAAGTAAACCTCGCCTTCCGCTTCTTTCAAAAGATGTTCCGGCGAATTTTCTTTTAAACTCACCTTCGCTCATTGCTTCGAGTTTTTCTTTTAAAACCAATTTGTCCTGTTTCAAAAAAAATTCCAGAATGCCATTTTGTTTATCATTAAAAACGTGAGCGGACCTTTGTTGACGATCAACGCGTTTATTCCAGGGACAAACATCCTGACAGATATCGCATCCAAAAATCCAGCCCGAGGTGAGATCCATTTTCTCAGGTGGAACTGTATCGAGCTTGAACTGCTCAATGGTAAATGTAGAAATGCAATCCTTCGCCGTAATTGTCCGAGTTTCCGGATCAATCGCCTGCGTGGGACAGGCATCTGCACAGGCCGTGCATTGACCGCAATGATCCGCTTCAATCTTTCGCGGTTCAGGATGAATATTTTGATTCAGCAGAAGAGATCCGATAATAAAAAAGCTTCCGTGATGACGGTTGATCATCATGGAATTTTTTCCGAACCATCCCAATCCTGAACGAAAAGCAAGATCGCGTTCTAGAACGGGATGAGTGTCGAGAGTTAATTTATAATCGAGGCCTGGATAATTCTGTTTGAGAAAAGAACCAATTTCATTTAAGCGCTGTTTTAAAAGATGATGATAATCTTCGCCGTCAAATCCCATTGTATAAGAGGCCAGCTTGAGCCCATTCCAGTTTTCATTTTCAGCATAAATCTGATGCATTGATTGATGCAGACTGTGGTAAGAAAAAAGAAAAACTACCGCAGAATGAAATTCATCCCAGTGCACTTTTACACTCTGACGTTTTTCTCTGCGTTCTCCTTCCAGGTAGTCCAGAGGTTTATGCGCGCCTTTTTCCACCCATTCATTATAGTGGTCGAGAGTTTCCGGAACGGCTTGCGAAGTGAATCCGTAATCGACTACACCCCATTCTGCAAGTTGTTCACTGGAAAAAAGTTTCATCAGAATTTCTGCGGAATAATTTCAATGGCGCCGGTGGGACAACTTTCAACACAGGCCATGTCCATAGCACATCTTGAAACCTTACTCGCATTGATTGTTGTCGTTTTATTCTCGTCCTTGCTCACGGTCCAGATGTCGTGAGGACAAACCTGAACGCAGGCCTGGCATGAGCCGCAGACAGTCGTATCAAGGAGAATTTTTTTTTGATCATCGCTCGCTTCAACAAGCCCCTGAGAGCCGCCTTTCACCTTGGGCACATCTCTGATCAGTTCGACCTTCACTGAGTTTGAACTTCCCTGAGAAAAGAATTTTCCATCTCCGCGGGTCAGTACGAGCTTATCGCCGTTCTTTAAAAACAGGCGCTCTTTTACTTCATTCAGAACATTTTTCATGAACTCAGTGTTTTCTTCACGTTGATCAGTCACGATAAAAGGACTGACTCCCCAGTAGAGACACATTCTGCGCGCGACTTTCAGAGAATTGGTAATCCCCAGTACCGGGACGATGGGTCTGAACTGAGAAATGCGCAGACAGCTTGATCCTGATTCAGTCACAGAGACAATTCTCTTGGCACCGATTTTTTCAGCTATCATCGAAGCGGCAACCATCACGGAAGCCGTGACACTTGATAAATCCTGATTGCGAAGCAGTGGTCTTTCCTTTGGCGTTTTTTCTGCTTCTCTGACAATATTATCCATCATGCGGATAGTTTCCAAAGGATACTTCCCATTCGCTGTTTCACCTGAAAGCATGACGGCATCAGTTCCATCCCAGATGGCATTGGCCACGTCGCTCGCTTCTGCTCTCGTAGGCGTAGGATTATCTGTCATACTCTCCAACATCTGAGTGGCTGTGATAACAGGAATCCCCATTGCATTACATTTGCTGATCAATTGTTTTTGAATGGCCGGAACAAGATGGTTACCGACTTCAACCCCCATATCTCCCCTGGCCACCATAATCATGTCAGTGACAGCAAGAATTTCATCAATGTTTGCTACGGCCTGAGGCTTTTCAATTTTAGAGACGATGGGAATATTCACTTTCAGTGAATGCAGTAAGTATTTTACATCGAGTATGTCTTCTTTTTTTCTGACAAAAGAAAGTGCGACGTAGTCTGCTCCTTCTTTCAAAGCGAACATTAAATCTTCGCGGTCTTTATCAGTAAAGGCCGGAGCAGAAACATCGCAGTCAGGGAGGTTTATCCCTTTATTGGATTTAAGCATTCCACCGATTTTAACTTTGATTTTATAAACATCGCGATCGCGGGCGACTGCTTCTGCGATGATTAAACCATCATCAAAAAGAATTCGTGCGCCGTCGTGACAGTCGGCCACCAGGTTTTCATAGATAGTGGGAATATACTTGTCAGCGTACTCAGGATACTGAGATTTAACTTTTGTCGCGCCAATGACCCATTCAGAACCGCTCTCAAGTTTTAAGGGCTCTGGCAGCTTATCAACGCGGATTTTTGGTCCCTGTAAGTCAGCGAGAATCGCCACTTCATAACCGGTGATCTTGGAGGCTTCGCGAATATTTTTTATGACAGTCTGGTGGCCTTCGTAAGTGCCATGACTCATATTGACCCTGCAGACGTTAATACCTGCATTGATCAATTCAATTAGCATTTCTTTTGATGAAGAAGCAGGCCCGATAGTGGCCACGATTTTAGCTCGTCTCATGTTTATCCTAAAGTAAAGTTAGCTTTCACTTTAAAGGATAACACTAACTACGCTTTTTTTGAATTCCCTTGAACGAGAGTTGAATTTTTCATGTTCTCTATGCGCTGTTCGAATTGATTGCGGAGCGTATCTTTTTCCAGTTCGCTCGCCTTGAACAATCTTTCGAATTGGGACTGAGATTCACTCAACTTCATCGTCATTTCTTTCTGGTGATCCGCTCTTTCGCGTTCCAGTTGATCTTCGTATCTTTGAACCAGCTGATTCGTACGAAGTTCGTTTATAGCGCGGTCTTTACCGATCATGTTTTCGTACTTGGCGCGGACATTGCTTAAGTCGTTCTGGTGTTCGAGCTCTGAGTTTTCAAAAGCAATCTGAACGGCCTGGTTTTCTTTAGCACGGCGGGCCTCTTCAGTCGATTTCATCATCTCAACTTCTTTTTCCGACTTGCGCGCAAGAGAATTCATACGAGCTTCATAGTTTTCAATTATTTTTTGCGTCTGTTTTTCCATCTCTGAGAGTTTTTTCTCGTAAAGATCTTCTTTGACTGCAAGCTGTTGATTGAAGCTTTCTTTTATCTGATATTTTTCATCGCTCATATCACGGCGAGATTTTTCAATGAATTCCGTTTTGTCTTTAGTGAACTCACTTTTAATGGAAGCGATTTCTTCCATTTTCTTGTCGTTGACATTGTTTATGTATTTGCCAAACTCAACTCTCTGCTCTTTTAACTGCTGCTTGGAATTAGAATCAGCTTTTGCCAGCTTATTTTCACTGTCAGATTTTGTTTTAACCAGCTCTGTTTTATAGCGTTCATTAATCGTGTTGTTTTTTTCTTTAAAATCTGAAATCGTTCTGTTGTTCTGTGCTGTCAGAACCTGCTCGCGCTTATCCTGAGCCTCGATGTTTGAAAGCTTGAGATTCTTCAACTTCTCGCGGTAAGCATCATCGATAGTGTTTTCTTTTTCAGTACTTCTTTCAGCAATTTTCTTAGCATCTTCACGGGCCGAATTCAGACGGTTTTCATAGGATTCGACCAGCTGTTTGTTGTCGTTTTTCAATTGCGTAACTTCGTTTCCGCCTTTGATTTTTTGATTCGTCATATGTTGAACGTTTCTCAGATCTTCATTGAAGCGTTTAACTAAAGCCTTGCTTTCATTCTGATGGTCAGACTTCATTTTTTCATCTGAAGCGAGAGTTTTTTTGCGAATATCTTCCTGAAGAGTATTGAAATTTCTCTGCCCTTCTTCGCGCTCAGATTTTGTGACATTGAGAATGTCATTGATGCGGCCTTCCTGCTGAGCATTCAGTGAATTGCGTTCCTGATCAAAAGTCGTGCGAAGATTTTCATTGTCGTTGCGCAGCCTCGACACTTCTCTGAATTTAGCTTCCTGTCCATCAGCGCGAAGTCTCTCAAGATTTTCCTGATTAGTCGCTTCCTGATCCAGATGCTCTTTGTGCATTTCACTCTTAAAATTGGCAAAATCATCGCGATTTTTCTTATCCAATTTGCCGATTTGAGAATCAAAATCCGCTTTGTAATTTGTATTGGCCTTGCTGTAGCGATCGGCCATAGTCTTTAAGGCCTGATCGTGAAAACGGTTGTTTTCTTCTGTGCTCTTTTTATAAGACGTACTCAGGTTAGAAAGTTTATCCTGAAAATCATTCTTCATTTCATTGCGATCGGAATCGAAACGTTCACTGTTCTTTTTTATATCATTGCGAAAACGTTCTGATCGAGCAGCTATCGCCTGCTTTGTTTTATTTGAATAGTTCTCGTTGTTAATGAGATTCTGTTCTTCGAGCTTAGTTTTTTGATCGTCGTAGGCCTTGGAAAGCTTTTTGATTTTGTTATCAGCTGTCTCTTTAATATTGCTTGCATCTTTGTCGTAAGAAACACGCAAATCTTCCTGGGCCTGGCGATACTTGTCCCGCGCTTGGTCTACTTTTTGAGAATAGTCTTTTACATCCATGTAATGATCCCAAAGGAATTTACTCATACCTGAGTATGAGACATTAAATTAATTATAGAGGAAGGCGCGGAGGTTTTTAAGGAGGGGAAAAGTTGCCCTTTCCCCTATATAGATGAAATAATAACTGACTATTTTGCTAGTTCTTCGTCGATCACTTCAGTAAAGACTTCAACTGGTTGGGCCCCACTGACTAATTTTCCATTGATGAAGAAAGTTGGAGTTGATTTAATTCCAAGCTTCTGCCCTTCGACCATGTCATTGTCGATCACTGCCTTGTGAGGAGTTGTATCAAGACATGTTTTGAATTGAGCTTCTTTAGCTCCAAGTTTTTTTGCTGTCGCAATCAGGTTTTCTTTATCAAGTTTTGTCTGATCAGCGAACATGGCATCGTGCATTTTCCAGAAAAGTTTCACATCCTGAGCCTTCATACACTGAGCAGCTTCAGCAGCAATGCGGGCATTTGAATGGAATGGAAGCGGATAGTTTTTGAAAGCGATGCGAACTTTGTTGCCATATTTCTTTTCCAGCTCTTCAATTGTTTTTGACGCTTTCGAACAGAAAGGACATTGGAAATCAGAGTATTCAACAATTGTAACTTTCGCGCTTTCAGAACCTTTGATCGGAGCATCTTTAATGTTTACGTCGAAAACCGGTCTTTGTGGTTTTGGAATGTAAACTTCAACAGGTGTCTTTTTCGTTTTGTCTGCAATCCACTTATCAACTGCATTTTTTTTAACTTCGACTTCAAGGTATTGCTTAATTCTTTCTTTAATTTCAGGATTCACCTGATCTTTTGGAATTTGTCTGTCTTTGATGAATTTTTCAATATCAGCATCTGTCACTTTGACATCTTTAGCGATGTACTTGTTAAGGAATTCATCATTCGTAAGACCTTTCTTGTTGGGATCCTGATTCATAAATTTTTCAAGAATCATCGCCTGAAGTTTTCCGAATTTTGTTTCGTAGACTTTCATCTCAGCTTCGTAAATATCACCCTCGATGCCGGAATAAAGCTCTTTTTCTGTCACTTGCTCATCACCGATTTTTGCGGCCACGCCGGCAGCAGGAGCAGGTTTAAAAATGAAATTTGGCTTTGAAGATGCGTCTTTTTGACAGGCAAAGAAAACAACCATGACTGATAAGAGGCCGAGCAGTGTCAGACCGAACCTATTCTTTTGCATAAACTCTCCATGTTTCGTATTAAGTTCAATAAACTAAATGTTCTTAATGATAGCTCTGATTGATCAAGAATGCGAGAGTTCGCTGATAAAATCCTGGTAAACACGAGATCGTTTAATCAGTTCGTAATGAGTACCGGAGTCTATCACTCGGCCTTTTTCCATGACCAGTATTTTATCTGCCGAGACAATCGTCTCCACTCGATGGGCCACGATAATTGTAAGAGAAAATTTCTGAATCAGAAGAACAAGTCTTCTCAACGCAAATTCCAGTTCAGAATCCAGCGCTGAAGAAATTTCATCGAAGAAAACGATATTTTTCTTAATATAACAAGCGCGCACTCCCGCCAGAAGCTGTCTTTGTCCCAGTGAAAGTTTTGATGGCTCCACAATATCGTTCGGGCCGATTCCCCATGTTTTGAGATAGGGAATATTTTGACAGAGAAAATCCCAGTTCTCTTCAAAGTCAGAAGGCTTCTCTCTTTTAAGCGTAATATTAAACATCAGGCTTTCGCTGAAAATATGCGAGTCTTGTGAAACAATACTTACTTCTCTTCTGTATTCTTCCAGATCTTTCAAATGCAATTGATAGGTGTTTTCAGGGGTGCCCATAAACAGCGTAACGTCAGCGGCCGGGGCCAGAATATTGCCTGCCAGAATATTGAGCAAAGTCGATTTGCCGCTGCCTGAGAGCCCGACGATGCCAAGAAGTTCGCCCGGGCGTCCTTCAAACTCAATTTCATCCAGTGAAAAGGCTTCGCGCTCTTTTGCTTCGGCATTTCCACGGCGGGGATATTCAAAGTGCGGAACACTCACCTTCATTTTTTGAAAAGGATTTCGCTTGAGTTCAAGATCAGAAGGGGCCGACGGATAAGGGGGAATATCATTTAAAAAATTCTGAATGCGGTCAATCCCGGTGAACGCGCGCTGGATATTGGCAATTTTGCCGGAAATTTCTTTGATGGGGTTGATGGATCTTTGAATGAGGTCAACGATGGCAAAGATCAGGGCCACTTCAGTTAAATGGGAATAGGGAAAAATAAAAATAACCAATGCCAGAAGAATCGGGTAAAGCGACTCTGCGCTGGCATAGTAAAGCGCATCCATGGTGTTAACCTGGTTTTGCTTGACCAAAAAATCTTCAAAAGCGACAACTGATTTTTTTGAAGCGTAGTCTTCATGTCTTGTGTAATAAATCTGATTGAATCCGCCTAAAACGTTGGCGGTGACCCGATTGACCTGGGCCTGGGCATTTCTCAAACGCATGAACATATCTCTCATGAGCTGAGAGCCCCAGATGAGCAGAATAGTCGCAACGACTTCGACTCCCGCTATAAAAAATCCGGTGAATTTCTGAAGTGTGATAAAACCGATGAGACATGAAACGACAAAACACAAATCGATAAAAATTCCGAAAGAACCTGAGGTAATGAGATCGCGGATAGCTTCCGTATCCGACATGACTCTCGAAAGGATTTCTCCCTGAGGATATTTGTCACTGTCGAGTTCGTGACTGGCCAGCCAGCGTCCGTAAGTTTCTGTGCGCGCATACTGGACGAGCATGCGGACATATTTATTTACCGCAAGCTGATAAACCACGCGGTTGGTATAAACCGAAAGAAAGTTGATCAACAGCGCGACGACTGAAGTATGAAAGAGAACATCATTGTCATAATGGCGGGACAGATCCGAAATCAACCTTGGAGTCAAAGCTCCCAGGTACGCCGATATCCCCAGACACACAATCAAAAGTCCCACCATCAGAAGTGAGCCTTCAAAGAAAAATAAATTATACCATTTGCTTTTGGAAGTATTCATATGTCTTGCTGTTTTGTTTTAAAAGTTCGGCCACTGTTCCTTCTTCAACAATGCCTTCTTCCTTATCGATGAAAATCAAAAATTCGGAATTCTTCACTGTGGATAAACGATGGCTGGTCAGAATAACTGTTTTATTTTTCAGAACGTCGTGAGAGCGAAGGTCCTGAATAATGCTTTTTTCAAGAATTAAATCTACGGAAGAAAAAGGATCATCCCAGATGAGAATGTCTGCTTCGCTCATAATACTGCGGACAAGACACAGACGCTTCATCTGTCCTCCGGAAAGTCTTTTTCCATTTTCCCCGACTTCCAGATTCATGAGCTTTTCCGGGTCTGGCTCCAGGTAATCAAGCCCTAGAATGCGAAGAACGTCCTTGGCATAAGTGCGTTCTTTTTCTGAAGGATTGCGGCCAAGAAAAATATTTTTTTCAACGCTGTCATTGTAAATATAAGGATCCTGCGCCACGAGACTGAGACTCTTTCCTTTTCGTCTCATGACTTCTGCAATTTTAAAAAGCAGTTCACTTTTGCCGTGTCCGGTTTTGGCAATCAGAACAGTCCACTTGCCGGAAGCAAAACTGATATCGAGATCGCTGTCCCAATAAGGAAGATTAAACTGCATTTTTTCAAACCGATCATTTCTTTTTTCCAGATCATTTTCATAATCTGTTTTTGTCACAAGAAGTTTATCAAGATCTTTCAATCTGTTCCACGAAGCGTTTGACCGGGAAACGACCACGCCAACCCACGAAAGATAACCCATGGGCTCCATCAACAGAAAAATAAATCCAGAAAAAAGAATCAGCGTTGAAGCTCCCAGGTGATTTTCTTTGATGATCGTTGCTCCCCAGAGCATTGAAAGGCCGATGCCCAGAGTGATCAGAGGAAGCGTGATGGAAATCCCCAGACTCGAGCGCCAGAAATAATAAAGTTCTTTGAGAGATTTTTCTGCAAAGAGTGAGGTAAAGGATTCTTCCGCGTGAAAATTCTTTATCGTCCGTTTTCCCGAGTAAGTTTCCATGATCAGGTTTTGCACTTCTCCCTGCATGTCCTGGGTCTTTTTGAAATAAATTCTGTTTTTCGAAACAATCCAGGTAAAAAGAATAAATGAAACCAGCATGGGAGTCAGAGCGACGATGAGGTGCTTATTGAAGGCCATGATTTTGGGAATCAGAATCAGCATCGCAATGATGAAGTTTCCCCCCTGAAGCCCGACAAAGCCGATGAGAGCGCGGATCTGGTCAATGTCGCCGGTGAGGTACTGAAACAGCTGCCCGGAAGACAAATGGCGAAACCGGACAGGTGGAGCACCCTCAATTTTTTCCATCAATTCAACGCGAAGATATTTTTGCAGCAGCCTGGCAGGATAAAAGAAGAGAATTCTCGATGAAGTTCTGAAAACAAGAATGCCCAGGGCAAGCCAGAAAAAGTTAAACGGATGAAGTTCATTTATATTTTTGGAAACGAGATCCGCGAGTTCCTTGGCCATAAAAGGCAATTCACTCTGAATTTTATGAGTGACGATCAGGCACAGGACACCTAATAAATAGTAAAGCTTGAATTCCTTGAACTGTGAGGTAATGAGTTCTTTGAATGTCTTGTCGAGGCGATGATTCTCAGGTCGATTTTTTTGCATGAGAATAACTATAATGAGAGTGAGGTGTTTGCGCTATAGGATTTTATTGACAGAAATAAGCGAAGCCCATTATTATAAGTTCACTCAAAACCTATAGGCGGATAGCTCAGTGGTAGAGCGCTTGGTCGACATCCAAGTGGTCGCAGGTTCGACCCCTGTTCCGCCTACCATTTTTAAATTGCACTGAATCAAATTTAAGCTGAAATTTTTTTAAATGAACTCTTGTCGTGAGTGAGTTGCACGATACGCTCGGCGATTTCTCCCAAAGGCTCGACGTAATCTGCGGCCCCGATGGCAATGGCTTCTTTCGGCATACCGAAGACAACGGAAGTGTATTCATCCTGGGCGATTGTCTTCACCCCGGCCTTATGAAGCTCAAGCATTCCACGGGCCCCATCTTTCCCCATTCCAGTGAGAATAATAGCGACGGTGTGAGTATAAAGATTTTTAACCACTGAATTAAAGAGATAGTCGACTGAAGGTTTGAACCGATTCACCGGCTCGTCATCGTTGATTTCTACATGCCCTTTGCCGTTTTTATAGACAAACTTCATTTGTTTTCCGCCCGGTGCAATCAGCACGCGGTTAGCGCGGACTTCATCGCCATCTTCTGCCTCTTTGACTTCAAATGGACAGAGATCGTTCATTCTTTTTGCAAAGGCCGCAGAAAAAACGGCCGGAATATGCTGAACGATCAGCATGGGAGGAATCTGGTTAGGCAAAGCTGTAATGATTTCTCTGATCGCCTCTGTTCCCCCAGTTGAAGAACCAAGAACGATGAGCGATTTTAAATCGCACTGACCTGAAACCTGCACAGAGCGGCTGGTTTTTTTCTTCATGGATTTATTCATATTGGCACGGGCGGCTGTCTTTACTTTTTCAAGTATCATCGGTGTCACTTTTTCAATCTCAGAAACTTCCGGCTTTTGAATATAATCGACCGCACCGTTTTCCAGAGCTTCAAGGACAAGCGGACCTTCGGCCATACTGATAGAAGAAATCATGACCGTCGGAATATTATATTTGGGAGCAATCTGCTTTAACAAAGTGACGCCATCCATCTCCGGCATGTGAATATCGAGCGTGAGCACATCAGGCTTGTGCTTGATGATCAATCCTTCAACGTCAGATGGTTTTTCTGCCATCGCGCAAACTTCGAAAGACGTATCCGAAGAAAAAATTCTGTTCAAAATATTGCGGATTGTTTTTGAATCATCAACAATCAGAACTTTGAATTTTTCTTTTACAACCTGTGATTGAGATCTGAGTGCCGGAGCTTTACTCTCCTTGCTCACGCGAACTTTGTTCATCGCCGGAAGAAACATGACTTCGACAGTTCCTTCTTTTTCAACTTGTTTAAGATTGTTGAACTTTTTAGAAACAAGAAAATCATGAATCGACTTAAGCGCTTCCGCTGTAGCGATGATCTTGACTTCCCCTTTTTGAATTTCAGACAGCCCCAGCTCCGCAGAAACTTTTTGGACTATTTCTGAGAGAACGTCTGTTTTCATATCTCTGCGATGAAGATAGACACCAGCGCACTTGTCGTTACTGGGGTGAAACGAAAGAAATGCGTCTCCTGGATGAAGCTCGTTGAGATACTCACCCTCTTTTTTAAACGTAATTATTTCTTTCGATAACATTCTGTTCATAAAACCAAAAACCTATTTCGTACTCAAGTATCTGCAAGACATGTATGAAAAACTTGTGGCCGGAACAACATCAGAAGCGCTGGATTTAAGCGGGTGCGTTTTATTCCCCTTTTCACCAAGATCTTCAAGGAGTATTTCGGTATTTTTCCAGGCGCTAACCATTTTTGCAGCATGGGCAGACAAGCTGCCGTAAACCAGAATGGAACAAGGGTACATTGCATATTTTTGATGGAACGGACCGAAGCATGTTTTAAAATCAGCAAAATAGATTTTGCCCGGCTCGATCTTCATATCCGGAGCAGGCATAAACTGCACCGGCTTAGAAAATCCAGAGGCGTTCTCTTTAACAAAAGCTTCAAGAATTTCCCCATGACCTTCAAAGAAAACAACCGTCGGAGGTTGAGCGTGATCCAGATCGCGCACAAAAGCTTTCAGTGCCGGCACATCAGAGATAGAGGCCATGATGGCCCTCACCTTTTTTTCCGGAGAACGGATGACAAACTGTCTGGCGTTCTCTTTATCAAAAGTTGAAATGGCTACTTTTCTATTTGCATCCTGGGCCACTGATCTGAGCTTGGTACGAATTTCTTCGCCTCTTTCCTCGAGATTTGTCAGTGCCGGTTTCTCAACGTAATCAGAAGCACCAAACTTCAACGCTTTCATCGCGACATCAGAATCAGCTCTGGAAGCAGAAGAAATAATAACGACAGGAGGATGCGATCTATTAAAATTTTTCTCAAGATAAGTCACACCATCCATTTCAGGCATGTGAATATCGAGAGTCACAAGATCCACTTTTGTGGTCTTCATTTTTTCCATGGCATCTTTACCGTTCACTGCTGTAGCGACGATTTCAAAACCATGCTCTTTCGTTAACACCTTTTTCAACAGAGTGAGAATTGACGGGGAATCGTCTACGCACATAACTCTGTAAACTTCCGGAGAAGAGGGTTTTTGCATCATTGGAAGAACATTGGATGGCTGTTGCACTGGTGATGATGCAGCCGGGGCCGATACAGGGGCCGGGGCCTGCTTGTGCATATAAGCGGAAGGGCCAATGGAAGTCACTTCCAGCTTCATCCCTGAAAGCGGTTCGGAAATTCCTGAAAAGAAAATTCCCGCCGGATAAAGATGATTCATCAGGTCTTTTGAGATCTGTTCTACTTGATGAGATTCAAAGTAAATAAAAACGTTGCGGCAGAAAATCACATCAAACTTTTCTGTCTTCACAGTCTCATTGACCTTGAGAAGATTTCCCGGTCTGAATTCACATTTCTGCTTCAGGTGAGATTTGATCTTGGCGTACATGGCAATGTCGCCGGTTCCTCTCGCCCAGTTTGTTCCCATGTACATCATAGGAATTTCTTTAATTTCATTCTGGTGATAAACACCATTGTTGGCCACTTTTACCGACTCCGCATCGATATCTGTACCAAGAATTTTAAAAGTCAGAGTTGGATCAATCTGCGCCAGGTGATAATCCAGAAACATGGCCAGTGAGTAAACTTCATGACCGCGGCTGCAGGCAGCCGACCAGACTTTAAGACATTTCTCTCCGCGCTTCTTCATCTGATTGACGAGATCTGGCAGAGTTCTTTTGAGAATTTCAAAATGAGGAAATTCTCTGAAAAAGAAAGTATGGTGTGTAGTGATTAATCCCACAAGCACACCAGACTCTCTTTCAAAATTTTGATCTATGAATTTTAAATAATCGCGGGGCTCTTTAATGCCCAATTCGATCATTCTTTTTTTTACACGGGTTTCAACCATGTAAGCCTGCTTTTCACCAAGGCGGTTACCTGAAATTTTATGAACAATGGTCGACACCTTGTCGATGACTGAAACAAATTCAGGACTGACGGTACCGATAGCGGCTTGAGACATGAATAAACCTCGATTAAAAACAATTACAGCAAAATTTCAATTACGCCGCTTTTTTAGTTCCATTAATAGCTTCCATATCTTTCAGGTCCAGAACCTTTGCGATATCGAGAAGCACCGTAAGTGAATTTTCTTTTTTATAAACACCGAAAATATAGTGAGTGTTCACCTGGTGCTCAACTTCCGGCATTTCACTGACTTCTTCAGAAGAGAAGGCCAGAACTTTGTTGATTGAATCGACAACAACACCAATATTCATTCCGCCGATATCGACGATAATGACTGCTTCTTCTTTGTCTTTTCTGGCATCAACTTTAAGTTTTTTGCGTAGATCAACTACCGAAATAACCTGTCCGCGAAGATTCATGATTCCCAGAAAATGACTTGGCGATTTTGGAATCGGAGTCGTATCAGGAACAGAGATCACTTCTCTGACCATCAGTAGAGGAATAGCATAGTCTTCATTGCCCAGACTGAATTCAATGAAGCGGCTAAGTTCTGCGTTTGTTCTTTTAAGCTTTGTCACATTGTCTTTTTCCATAATCCTCTCCTGCTAAGCGGCCAGTTCTTCTTTAAAACTTGATTTTTTCTTTTTCATTGCCCCTGAGAATAATTCCATGATGTCGAGAATGAACGCCGGGCGCCCGTCTCCCAAAATTGAACTTCCCATAAAGCCTTTTTGATTTTTAATTTCTTCTCCCAGCTTTTTAATAACAACTTGCTGCTGGTGGAGAATGTCATCAACCAGAATGGCAAAATTTCTTTCTTCTGAGTTGACGATAATGGCAATCTGCTCTTCGAGCGGTTTTTCTGTAACCGGTCTTTGCAGAGCTGTCGACACTTTGAACATCGGGATGACTTCACCGCGAATTTTCAAACAGTGCCCTACACCGTTCACATGGTGAACAATGTCCGGTGTCGGTGAAAGTGATTCATAAACCTGTCCAAGAGGAATGATGTAGCGTTCATCTCCTACTCTCGTGACCATGGCCTCAATGATAGCAAGAGTCAGCGGCAGAACGACTTTGAAACAAGATCCTTTGCCAAGCTCTGTGATAACTTTGACTTCACCTGAAAGTTTTTCAATATTAGTTTTTACAACATCCATCCCGACACCGCGGCCGGAAATTTCAGAAACTTCCGCCTTCGTTGAAAATCCCGGGTGGAAGATGAGGTTGACGAGATCGTCGTCACTCATGGCCGCATTGGCAGAAATAACTTTTTTCTCAATTGCCTTTTCGCGGATGATTTTCGGGTTGATCCCCTTTCCGTCATCGCGGATTTCAATCACAAGGTTATTCCCCTCGTGGAAGGCCTTAATTGTTACCTGACCTTCTTCGCTCTTTCCTGCCTTAAGTCTGTCGGCAGTTGATTCAAGACCGTGGTCCACAGCATTTCGCACAATGTGAACGAGCGGATCAGCGAGATGTTCAAGAACTGTTTTATCAATTTCTGTTTCTTCACCAACCAGTTCAAGGTGAACTTTTTTATCCAGTGCTTTAGAAGTATCGCGGACAATTCTCTGCATTTTCTGAAGAGTTTGTTTCAGCGGAACCATTCTGAGAGACATGGAAATGTTCTGAATTTCTTTTGATAATTTTGCCAGATGAGACAACGACTTCAGCATAATCTGACTGCTGACTTCATCTCTGTGCTGATTGAGCACCGTCTGAATAATAACCAGTTCTCCGACGACGTTATTGAGAAGTTCAACTCTCGACAAGCTGACGCGGATAGATTCTTCTTCAGCTGCTTTTTTATCACCGGCAGGTTTTTTATGGTCACCACCGCCTGCGCTTTCCATTTTAGCTTCCGGAGCTGCAGGGGCCACTTTCAATTCAGGCTTGGCCGCTTCACTTGGAAAAAACGACGCCGCTCTCTCTTCTTTCTGCTCAACACTCATTGGCGCAGCAGGAGCTTCAAGTCCTTTTTCAAAATTTTCAAGAAGAGCAATGTCTTCAGCTGAAATGGTATCAGCGGTAAACGTCTCCTCCTGTTCAGCTGCATGCATTTCTTCTGCGTGAGTTTCTTCAACAGATGTTGCTGCGTCTGCATTTCCCAATTCGCCTTTAAACGCAAGGTGAATTTTGCTGATAATTTCTTTAGAATCAAATGTTGAATTGAGATCCATGTTCAGCATTTTGATCATGATGCTGACGTGATCGTTACATTCAAGGAGAAGAGAAACAATCTGATCCGTAATCGGAACAATGCCCTCTTTGATTTTTAAAATGAGGTTTTCCATTTCGTGTGTGAACTCGGCCACATCTCCGAAACCGACTGCTCTCGACGTTCCTTTCAGATTGTGAGCAAGACGGAAAATCTGATTCATCAGATCTGCGTTGTGCTTATCACTCTCCAAAGCGAGAAAGGCTTGCTCGGCATCATCCAAAAGCTGAATGGCCTCTGCGAGAAAATCCAATTTTACTTCTTTTTCAAATTCATCCATGTTCCATCTCGACTGAAAAAATTAATTCGTCTAAGTGGATTTATCGGATTGTGAGTTAAAATATTAACGAGATTTAAATCATAATTTTGTCCAGAAATGTGAGCGTCAAGATACTGAAATAAGAATGAAAACGAAGCTGACTTTTTTAATCTCCTATACCTTTTTTTTTGATTTAACACTATTATCAGATATAATGCCTCAGACTTTTAAACTAAATTTGGATAGTATTATGACTCACGTAAAACTCGACCCTGCTTGCGCTAACGCCGTTAAAAACTTTACCTTGCCTGAAAATCTCGGCTTTGGAACAGTCATGGCCCCAGTGATGGCGAGTGTGAGTTATGAGAAAGGAAAATGGGGCGAGCTGGAACTTCTCCCTTATGGCCCGATTTCTATGTATCCAAACGCAAAAGTTCTTCATTATGCGCAGGAAATTTTCGAAGGAATGAAAGCTTATCGCGTAGGTGGACAAGGACCGTTTATTTTCCGTCCTGAACAGAATCACCTTCGCTTTAATAAATCAGCTGAAAGAATGGCAATGCCTCACATTCCTGCAGAGCTTTTTCTCAAAGCGTGTTTTGAAGTCATTGCTTATTGTGCGGATTTTGTTCCAAGAAGAAGCGGTGAATCTCTCTATCTTCGACCTTTCATGTTTGCAACGGAAGAAGCTCTAGGTATCAAACCTTCTGAGAAATTCCGTTTCATGGTTATTGCTTCTCCTTCAGGCTCTTATTTCAGTGCCGGTGGATTATCTGTTTTGATTGAACGCCACGGCGCCCGCGCTTTTCCAGGTGGAACAGGTTATGCCAAGGCCGGCGGAAATTACGCTGCAAGTTTGTTAGCTGCTATCAAAACAAAAAATCTTGGACTCGTGCAAACATTATGGCTTGATGGCCGTGATAAAAAATACATTGAAGAAATGTCAGGAATGAATTTCTTTGCTGTCATCAACAATGAACTTCATACACCTCAACTGAACGATTCAATTCTCGAAGGAATTACCAGAAAATCCATTATTCAATTGGCAAAAGACGAAGGCATCACAGTCGTTGAAAGAAAAATGGATATTGATGAACTCATCACAGATATCAAAAACGGACATTGTACTGAAGCGTTTGCCTGCGGAACGGCGGCGATCATTGCACCGATTGATTATCTGGCCGAAGAAACCGGCGAGCGCTACCCTCTTCTTCATCACGAAGGTAAAGTGGCAAACGTGCTTCGCGAAAAACTTCTGGCCATTCAAGAAGGCCGCGTGAAAGACAAATATAACTGGATTTCAGTTGTAGAACCAAAAACTTTCTAAAAGCTCGGCAACAACAACAAGCAAAGAATTCCGATCGTCGTAGGAATAAGCGCCCAGAGAAAAAGCCTCACGGGATTAATTCCTTCGTGACCAAAACTCTCGCGAAGAATACCGAATCCCACAGGGTTTGGAGCATTGGCAATAACGGTCAGACCGCCACCCGCCACAGCACCTGCCACCAGAGAATATTTGGAAAGATCACTCAGCGGGGCCAGAGATCCTAAATATGTGAGAGCGGCATTATCTGTGATGGCGGTCAAAGCAGTGGCTCCGAAAAAAAGAACAACATCGCTCATGTGGGCAAGAAGCGGACGAAGCCACCAAGCCTGCATCGTTCCCAGTATGACTAATCCCGAAAGAAAAACACCTACAAGCAAAGACTGCTTTAGTTTTAATTGATCCTGATATTTTTCAGTGATCGAAACAAACCCCAGAAAGACAATAAACACACCGAGAAATACGACCGGATGATGGGAAGAATAAACAACAGCAAAAAGCATCAGGGAATGGATAAACATTTTCCATCCGCGAGGTATCAGATAATTATCAGGAGTCTGTTTTGTGCGAATAATACCGTTTAATTCAGCTCTGAAGAGCCAGCCAAAGAAAGAGGTGGAAAGAGAAATGGCGAGAACTGATTTATACCCAAAATGTTTAAGCATAAACAGCGTGTCCCAATTCCAGGTGCGCGCTACCATCAAAACCGGAGGGGCCGCAAAATGCGTCAGCGTTCCTCCAATGGACACATTGACAAACAACAACGCAATCGTTGCATATTTGAGCTTTAAAGAAATGGATTCTGAAAAAAGAGTTTGAAGTAAAATGAGGGCGGTCACCGTCATCGCGGCCGGCTCGGTAATGAGCGATCCAAGTAACGGGCCCACAATCATTGTCGTGAGGTAAAAATTCATCTTGTCGGAAAAAGGCAGTAGTTTTGAACAGAAGATAATGATTTTTTCCGCAAGAATGATAATCGGTCTTGTTGCGGCCATACACATAATGACAAAAACAAAGATAGGTTCATTAAAATTGAGCGTCTCTAGATAGGCCAGCGCAGGTAATCTCCCGCTGTTGATGACGAAAAAAATTAAAAAAACAAAGGCCCAGATTCCGAAAACAGCTTCTACTTCAGAGAGAAGATGCCATGTGTTTTGAGCAATGGAATTTTTTGGGTAACGGTGCGCGATCCGTTCAAACTTGCTTACAAAGAAAGTATGAAGGATCGCGACGAGAAAAAGAACAGTCGATAAAATCTGCTCCGATGAGGGATTCATCAGTTGTGATTAACCGTTTTTGCCGATCGAATTGACCGGACAAGCTTCAAGTTGTTCCTGGCACAGGGCAATTTCATCAGGCGTCGTTGGTTGTTTGCCAACATAAGCATTGCCATCTTCGTCTTCTTTAAAGAACTCAGGGGCCCCAGTGTAGCAAACGTTGCAAGCAATACAGCCTTCGCCGTTATCGTCATCAGGGTCAGTGCAGTACCATGGTCCTGGGACGTTTGATTTATGTTTCATTTTTGGGTTTGGCATTATTAAATCCTCCGCGTAACAAATAACAAAAAGTCAGACGTATTTTAGCGAAAAATTTACGATTCTTAAAGGGAAAACGGAGCGTAAATATTGCAAATGCCATGGACATTTCTTAGAATCCTCATCTGACTGAAGTTTTCGAACTCGTTCACCCAACATTCATAGGAAAAGATAATGGTAAATCTAAACGCTGACAGCTCTCTTGAACGCGCCAAGGCCTGGGCCGCTAATCCACTTTTTGATGCGGAATCAAGAAAGGAAATTCAAGCGCTGATTGAAAAGGAAGATCTCAAAGAAATCGATGAACGTTTTTATAAAGATCTCGAATTCGGTACCGGGGGGATCAGAAGTATTCTGGGGGCCGGTATCAACCGTATCAATACCTACACCATCAGAAAGGCCACGCAGGCGCTTTGCACTGAAGTTCTCGCACAGAAAACGTCGAAACCTTCGATCTGCATTTCTTACGACTCACGAAGAATGTCCTTTGAATTTGCCAAGACGGCTGCTGAAGTCATGGCGGGCAACGGCATTAAGGCCTATATTTACGAAAGACTGAATCCGGTGGCCATGCTTTCGTTTGCCGTTCGTTTGAAAAAAGCTCAGGCGGGAGTCATGATCACCGCTTCTCACAATCCACCGGAGTACAACGGCTATAAAGTATTCTGGTCAGACGGAGCTCAAGTCACTCCACCAAATGATCAAAACATCATCAATCACTACTACGCCATTCACGACTTCGGTTCGATTAAACATATTTCTTTTGAAGAAGGTCTTTCCAAAGGTCTGATTGAGTGGATGGGACAGAATGTTGAAGATGCTTATCATGAAGCGATTCTGGGAACGGCCCCGAACCTTAAACTTTGCCGCGAAAATGGCGATCGTTTAAAAATTGTCTACACTCCGATTCACGGAGCAGGTCTCGTTCCGTGCACGCGCGCTTTACACGATCTTGGATTCACAGATCTCCACGTTGTTCCTGAACAGGCAAAGCCTGACGGAAATTTCCCGACAGTGAAGAGTCCCAACCCGGAAAATCCGTCTGCGCTTAAACTTGCCGTTGAACTTATGGAAAAACTCAATGCAGATATCGTCATGGGTTCTGACCCGGACACAGATCGTCTGGGAGTTGCTCTCAAGCACAAAGGTGAAATCGTTTACCTCACTGGAAATCAGATTGGGGTTTTAAAACTTCACTATATCCTTTCAACACTTAAAGAGCAGGGCAAGCTTTCAAACAACGCTTACGTCGTTAAAAGCATTGTGACGACTTCTCTTCTCGATGTCCTTTGCGAAAGATTTGGAGTGACGATTTACAACACTCTCACAGGTTTTAAATGGATCTGCGGGAAAATGAATGAGATCGAAAAGTCTGATCCGACGAAACAATTTGTTTTCGCCACAGAAGAATCGTTCGGTTACCTCTCTCACAACTTTGCCCGCGATAAAGACGGGGTGAGCTCAGTTTCTCTCATGGCGGAAGTCGCCCTGGCCTATAAACTGAAAGGACTCGACCTGGTGGATGCTCTCGACAAGATTTATGAAGAGTACGGCTTTACCAATGAAACTCTCCTCTCTCTCGACTATTTCGGGAAAGAAGGTCAGGAAAAAATTTCACGAATCATGACAAACTTCCGCAACATGAAGGATAAAGTCATGGCCGGAAATTCAATCAGCAAAGTGAAAGACTACTCAGAAGGCATCGAAGGCCTTCCAAAGAGCAATGTTCTTGGCTTTTTCTTTGAAAACGGCGACCAGTTTTACCTGCGCCCCTCTGGAACTGAACCAAAGATTAAATTCTACTTTATGATTCAGGAAAAATCGGGCACACTCGCCGAAAAGAAAAAGAACGCTCAGGCGAAAACAGACAAGCTTCTCAGTTTTATCAAGGGAGAAGCTGAACGAGCGTAGTAAAGGCTCAAATGAAATCAAAAGAATTAGCAGTATGTTTAGTCAGCGGCGGAATGGACTCATTAGTCACCGCCGCTATTGCTTCAGAGAAACACGAAAATCTTGCTTTCCTCCACCTGAACTATGGACAGAGAACAGAAAAGCGCGAACTCGAAAGTTTTAAAAAGATCGCAGAATTTTATCACGTTCCTGAATCACACCAGAAAATTATCGATATCTCATTCCTGAAACAAATCGGTGGCTCTTCGCTTACCGACGATAAAATTGATGTAAAAAAATACAAAGGCGAGTCGGCGGAAATTCCGGATTCGTATGTCCCCTTTAGAAACACCCATATCATTTCCATGGCCGTTTCCTGGGCAGAAGTGATTGGAGCAAAAAAAATCTATATCGGCGCTGTCTATGAGGACTCTTCTGGCTATCCTGACTGCCGTCCAAGCTATTATGAGGCGATGAATGCTCTCATTAAACAAGGAACTAAAAACGGCGATATCGAAGTCATCACACCGGTTATTTATTTAAAGAAAGACGAGATCGTCAAAAAGGCCATCGAACTCAAAGCTCCGCTGGAATACAGCTGGTCTTGTTATGAGAGAAACGATAAGGCCTGTGGCGTCTGCGATTCCTGTGCTTTACGCCTCCGCGGCTTCCAGAAAGCAGGTATTTCAGACCCTATCGAGTACGAAACCCGCCCGGATTACCTCTAACCTGAAAAATTTACATTTTTGCCCACAGATTTTGGGAGCGTGCTAACCTTAGCAAAACTTAATCTGAATTTGTCAGGAGACTCCCATGAGTTTTAAATCTGTTTTAACAATGGCCGTTTTGCTCGTTTCATTTGGGGCCCACGCCATTCCGCCTGTCCCTCCGACAGCGATTTATAATAAGATTAAAACCATCGCTGCCAGAAACTGCAAAACAGTTCAGGGCGAAATTACTGTTTCTGAACTCAAAGACACTGAGCAGGTGAAATTTATTCTTCAATTGAATAAAGAAGGAACTGAAGGTGTGCTTACGGTTGTTGAAGACAATCAGGTTCAGGAGAATTTAAAAGTCACTTGCCGCTAGACTTTAATTCCTTATCAAGACTTTCTCAGCGAGTGGAGAAATTCATCGAAACTCGCTGCTTTCATTTGATCCATATCTGCCGCTAATTTCTTTTCGATATCAAACAACAATGATGGTCCTTGAAAAACAAAGGCCGAATACAATTGCACCAGACGTCCACCTTCTTTCCAATAATCTTTGATTTCTTCGTAGGATGAAAATCCACCGACGCCGATGAGTTCAATCTCCGGGCTGTCTTTTAATTCTTTCAGCAAAAAAGATCTCGTCTTCTTCGCTTTTTCAAAAAGAATTTTTCCCGAAACTCCGCCCTGCCCTCTTTCAGGCATAATGGTTGTGTTCGTCGCAATGATTCCTGAAAGTTGATATTCCTTGACCAGTTTGACAACTGAACGAAGCTCTTCTTCACTCATGTCCGGCGAAACTTTTACAAGCAGCGGACGAGTGAATTGAATTCGTCTCGCATTGACCGCAGCAAAGATTTCTTTAAGACCTTTATCCTGTAAAAGATCCCGCAGCCCGGGAGTGTTTGGCGAAGACACATTGATGACGAGATAATCAGCATGAGGGGCAAATTTCTCATAAAGGACGGCATAGTCTTTGGGTGCATCTTCATTCGGTGTGACTTTATTTTTTCCAAGATTCACGCCGAGGATTTTTTCTCTTCTGTTGGCATTCTGGATATTGTGAAGAATTTTTTCCATTCCGTTGTTGTTGAATCCCATGCAGTTGCGAAGCGATTCTTCTTCAGGATAGCGAAACAAGCGGGGTTTATCATTTCCTTTTTGCTGCAAGGGAGTGACTGTTCCCACTTCAATAAAAGAAAATGGAAGATAAGAAAGAAAACCTATGGCCTCTGCATTTTTATCCAGGCCCGCGGCCAGTCCGACGGGAGACTTGAAAGAAAGTCCCATTGAAGTCAACTTGAAGCGTGGATCTGTCGGAACATTTTCCACCCAAGGTGAAAGCTGTTTCATTGCTTTCAATGTCAGCTCATGAGCAAATTCAGGATCGACTTTAAAGGCAAGGCTTTTAAAAATTGGATAAAGAGCATTTTGAAATTTCATTTATCCAGTATAAAAAATTAAATTGAATTAGTATAGCTGAACAAAGTCCCCTTCAAGAACTTGTCCGCCTGAATGGAGAATGGCAATGGCGCCGTCGGTTCCGAAATAATCGACAACTTCAATCGTCCCTTTCATATCACCTTTACTCATCCCGATAAGCGCTCCGGTTTCAGGATCGTAAATTTCAGTTCCTTCAGTGATGATTTTGAGAATATCGCCGATATTAATTCCGGATTCTCTTCCGGCGTTGAGATAAATTTTGTTGCCGATGATTTTAGCGACACGGCCAACCCAATCAAGCTTACTGGCAAGTTCCACAATCTTTGGAACTGATTTGCGAACGCCTACGCGGACTGCGTAGCGGAGAAGATCACGTCTATAAGACAGGAAATCTTCTCTGTCAGATGAAAAAAATCTGTAAGTGGAATCGTCAGCATACCCTTGCAGAGTTTCTGTGTAGATTTCTTTTCCTGCGTTGACGTCAAACACGCGCACTTCAACTTTTGATTCAGTATAAGACTTCGTTTGTCTCACAATTCCGATCTCGTCGGATTTCTCGCGAACGCGTGCATCCATGACTCTTCCGAAGATCACAAAATTGATTCCTGCAATTTTCGCCTGACGGGTCAACTGCACGAGCTTCATCCCGCCGCCGACATAAATTTCTTTTGATGACCCAAAGAGTTTGTATGAAGTCGGATCGACAATAAATTCCCCGGTGCGGGAAAGTTCATTGCGAAGTTCTTCTGTAGCATTAACTTCCAGATCTTCGCTTTCAAACGGCGATTCATTAAAGAATGGAAGAAGAGCAACTTTCTTTTTTACACCCGAAAAATATTTTCTTTCTTCAATGCGTGGGCGTCTTCCCTGAACATCACGTTGGATAACGCCGGAACCACAACTCGCAATGAATTGAATGATGATTAAAACAAAGGAAACATTCTTGAGTGTTTTCATCGCCTATCTCTATTAATAAACCGGAGCAAGGAAAAGCTCCCTAGCTTAATTATTAGAGTCTTTTGGAATAAATGCAAAACTTTTGTCCGCGCGGTTGAAAAGAAGTATTTTTTGCTCGTTTAGAGGGAACTTTCCTCCCTCTGTACTGAGCTTATCAAGAATCTGTTCAGCGCTCGCTTCAGCATCGAGTTGAATATGGGCCACGCCTGATGAATACGATTTCATACTGGAGGTTGCTTTGAACTCTTTGAGTTTTTCCTGCAAAAGAGAATTCAGCGCAAAGACATCAGACAGACCGGCTCCGGAAAGTGTCAGGTCCATGCGTGTTCGTTCAGCACTTGATTGAGTTTCAAGTACGCCCTGAATTTTCTGAGATTGGGATAAAAGTAAATTATAGACGAGGCTTGCAAGCGACGAGCTCAACGCTTTTTTATTCTGAGTGTCCAGCTCTCTTTTTTGAACAGGGAAATCAAACGACGTAAGGACCGTTCCGTTTTTAGTATTCACCAGAATATACTGCGCCGACAATTCATAGAAAGCCGTTTTCTTTTGTTCGTCTACACCCGTTTTTTTAAAGGTTGAATTCCATTTCAACGTCACCGATTTTGAATTCATATAATCAGGTTTGGTTGAAAAATCCTTATCAAGAATAACAACGGCTTCAAAATTTTTAAAATCTTTAAGCGCAAGTTTTTTCCAAGAATCAACAATCACACCGGAAAAATTCTCAGGCCTTGAAACGCCCATGTCATCCCAGTTGATATTTGCTCCGGTCAGTCCAATATCAGCTAGAATATAAAAAGTTTTCATTTTGGTTTCTTCAAGATTATTGATCAGCTGATCATAATAAGTCTTAAGTTTTTCCTGATCGATTTGGGCCTTCAGGGAACCGCTTAGCTTTTCCACCTCATCCGATTTTGGAGGAACAGGGACAACCGGACCGGGCACAAATTCGGTCAAGGTCAGCTCGTTGAAAAGCGGTTTTAACGTTTTTAATTCGTCTGAACTGGACAATTTTTTCTGATCCAGTTTTTCCCAGAATTGTTTTGAATCAAGTTTAAGATTTTCCAGCTCTGCTGTCAGAAGAAGCCTTACTCCATTCAGCGTAAGCAGATCAGTCGCATTCATTTCAGTCGTGACGTCGCTTTTTTTAGCAAAAACTTCCTGCTCAACAGTACTGGTTGCAGCTTGGACCACGACTGCGGTGAAAATCATCCAGCTGAAAAAAACAATCTTAAGCATGTACACCTTCAATTTTCCCGTCTTCCAGGCGGCCATCGATAATAAATTTGACAGCGTCGCGGTTGAAAACTTCGTTTATCTGATGGGCCATCTGTGGAGTCGGATTAATCAAAAATTGTTCGCCAAGAGGAAGTCGCGCTCGTCCTTCAGTCGATTCAAAAATCATATGCATTGGCGTTGAACCACGATACGACAGAAGAACCTGGCGAAGTTTATTCAGTTTGATTTCCGTTAAATCTTCAAGCTGAACATTGATACGGACTCCGGTAATTCTATTTTCAGAATGCTCTTTTAATTTGTGAATTTTATCCGCAAGAATCTTGCGTGGATTTTCCTGAAGGTTGACGACCCCTTCAACAAGAACAGGCTCGTCTGAATTCAGAAGAGCTTCGTATTCAGCAAAGGCGCGCGGGAAAACGATACATTCAATTTTGCCAGTCAGATCTTCAAGAGTGGCAAAGCACATCTTGTCGCCTTTTTTGGTGAGGATGATTTTTTTGCCGGTAATTTTTCCGGCGAGAGTCATGGTTCTTTTTTGATCAGTTCCGAGCGCATCCTGCACGTGAGAAATAGGCATTGTGGCCATTTCTTTCATCAATCCGGCATAGCGGTCGAGAGGATGCCCGGAAATATAAATCCCCATGAGTTCTGCTTCGTGAGAAAGCTTCTCAAGATCGTCGAATTCAGCCACTTCCTGAATGTCGAGGTTTGCTTCTGCCGTCTGATTAATATCTCCGCCCATATCAAAGAGCGAAACCAATCCGAGCGACGATTCTTCCTGACGTTTTTTACAGTAAGCGAGAATCATCTCGAGATTTTCAAGAAGAGTCTTGCGGTTTAATTTTTCACATTCATCGAAAGCACCGACTTTAATCAATGATTCGAAAACGCGAGTGTTGACCGTTTTCAGGTTGATTCGTTCACAGAAATTCAAAAAGCCTGTGAAAGGGCCATTCTCGGTTCTTTCGCGGACAATTTCTTCAACGGCATTCTGGCCGACGTTTTTCACGGCGCCCATACCGAAGCGGACATTTTTTCCGACAACGTTGAACGGCCACAGCGATTCATTGATATCCGGTGGAAGAACTTCAATGTCGAAGTGTTTTGCGTCTCCGATGTACTGAGTGATCTTGTCCATGTTGCCAAGTTCTGACGACAACAAGGCCGCGAAGAATTCAGCAGGATAATAATATTTCAGGAAGGCCGTCTGATACGAAATAACAGAGTAAGCAACGGCGTGAGATTTGTTGAATCCGTATTCCGCAAACTTTTCCATTTTGTCGAAGAGGTCGTTGGCTTTATCCACATCGTAGTTGCGTTCTTTTGCTCCAGCGAGAAAGAGCTCGCGGTGCTTGGCCATTTCGTCGGCCTTCTTTTTCCCCATCGCACGACGGAGCATGTCCGCTTGTCCAAGCGTATAGCCCGCTACAATTCGCGCGACGTTCATTACCTGTTCCTGATAGATGATAACCCCGTAGGTATCTTTCAGAACGGGTTCAAGGGCCGGGAAAGGATATTGTGTTTCTTTTCTACCGTGTTTGATTTCGATGAATTCATCCACCATCCCCGATTCAAGAGGACCCGGGCGGTAAAGAGCGTTGATGGCCGAGATATCGTCGATTGATCCAGGCGCAATTCTCTTACACAGATCGATCATGCCCGAACTTTCAAGCTGGAACACACCGACGGTTTCACCTTTCGAAATAAATTCGTAAACGTTTTTATCTTCGAGATCGATCGACTCGATATCGAAATCTTTTACTTTATCTCTCTTGATAAAGTTCGTAGCGTTTTCAATAACAGTCAAAGTTTTTAAACCGAGGAAGTCGAATTTAACCAGTCCGATTTTTTCAGAAAAATCTTTATCGAACTGAATAACTTTTTCGCCTTCGCGCCCTCTGAACAACGGACAGTAATTGACCAGCGGTTTGTTGGTGATGATAACGCCCGCGGCGTGGATCGAAGCGTGGCGGAGAAGACCTTCGAGTCTTCGCGAAATATTGATGACTTGTTTTACACGAGGATCTGAATCCATGAGCTCGGTGATTTTCGGCTCAAGCTCCATTGCTTTATCGATGGTCATTTTCAATTCTTCAGGGATGAGTTTTGAAATCACATCCGCTTCACCAAACGTTAATCCAAAGACGCGCGAAACGTCTTTGATTACTGCTTTAGCCTGAAGCTTACCGAAAGTAATGATCTGACCAACTCTTTCTTCACCGTATTTTTTCGTAACGTATTCAATAACTCTGTAGCGGTTCTCCTGACAGAAGTCGACGTCGAAGTCCGGCATCGAAATACGTTCAGGGTTGATGAATCGCTCAAAGAGAAGGTTGAATGGAATCGGATCGACGTTGGTAATTTCCAGCGCGTAAGCGGCAATCGAGCCCGCTCCGGAACCACGACCAGGACCAACCGGACATCCATTGGCCTTTGCCCAGCGGATGAAGTCCGAGACGATAAGGAAGTAGCCAGGAAATCCCATCTTGATGATCATCGCAATTTCATCTTCAAGACGCTGCTGGTACTGAGGTTTAATATTTGTTTCCCACTTCGGATCCATTTTCAATTTGGCAAAGTGTGGACCATCAAAACGTTTCGCGAGACCTTCGCGACAATGGCGTGCAAAGTAATCTGCCGGAGTTTCTTCTGTTTCAATCGGATAATCCGGAAGATGGTAAATCTGATTTCCTTTTTCATCTTTCCAGTTGAATTTTACGTTACATTTGTCTGCGATCTCAAGCGTGTTGTCGCAAGCATCGGGCGCATAATGAAATTGCTCGCGCATTTCCTGCGGAGACTTGTAGAAAAATTCATTGGTCGTTAAACGCATGCGCTGTTCATCAGCAAACGTTTTCCCTGTCTGAACACAAAGAAGAACTTCCTGTGCCGTTGCATCTTCTCTGGTGAGATAGTGACAGTCATTAGTCGCCACAAGCTTTACATCGTTGGCGCGGGCATATTTAATAATTTTTTCGTTAACCGGTTTCTGTTCAGGAATTCCGTTTTCTTGAATCTCGAGATAGAAATCCTCGCCAAAAAGATCTCTCAATTTCTCAATTGCTTTGATCGCGCGGTCGTCCTGATCGGTATAAAAATTGTAACCGACTTCGCCTTTCAGACACGCCGTCGTACAGATGAGGCCTTCTTTGAATTCTCGTAGCAGTTCATAGTCAGCGCGCGGCTTGTAGTAAAAGCCTTCCATGTAAGCGCGCGACAGAAGCTTACAAAGATTCTGATAACCAGTTTCGTTTTTACAAAGAAGAATCAGGTGGTGAATCTGGTGGCGCGATTCCATTTCATCCTGAGAGCCTACGACCTTTTGTTTTTTTAGCGCGCCTTTTTCAAAACGCGAACCAGGTGTGAAGTAAATTTCTGAACCGAGAATCGGTTTGATTCCAGCGGCCTTGCATTGAGTGTAGAAATCAATCGCCCCAAACATGTTTCCATGATCGGTCTGGGCAATGGCCGGAACTCCCAGCTCCTGTGCTCTTTTAATGAGATCTTTTAAGCGAATCGCTCCATCGAGAAGCGAGTACTGAGTGTGCAAATGGAGATGAACGAAACTCTCCGGGTGTGTCTCTTTAAAGGACATGCTGTCTCCAAAAAAGTGCTTTGACTGGTCCATCAAACATCCAAAGTCCAACGGCCAACATCTTAGTGTGTGTAAGGGAGATTAAAGCCTAATTTACGATTAAAGTCAGGGATTTCTGAGTCAATTTTTACATGGTTTCAGACCCCTCTTTTGAAAGTTTTTGGCTTTTAGCGTAAAATCCTCTTACCCATCCGGGTTTTAGGAGATTTTCCATGCAAAAACGCGCGTTTTCGCCAGGTTTTACCGCCCTCATTCTCACTCTTATTTTACTAGGGGCAGGGCTGTATTTAAAACATAAAAAAGACCGCGAACTGATTGCCCTAAATGAAACAAAAAGTCAGTTGACGGATGAGGAAGCCCCCCCAAAAAAGGCCAGTTTAAAGGATCTCATTAAAAACAATTTAGCCCGTCAGCAAGAAGGCGCAGACTCCACAGTCGCCGCAGGTCCGGCGGGAGAAAACGTTCTTATGCGCGAGCGCTTTTTCACAGAAGCGGAAATCAATGAAATGACTGAGCAGCAATTTGAAGATTTGCTCAAAGATACAGAAAGAAAGCTCCCTAAGGTCAGCGAACTTAAAAAGCTTCCAGCGGGTGCCCTTCACCGGACTCCTCCGGTCGTTATCAAGGCCGGACGGGACCTGGGCGTGATTAAAGAAGTCCTCAGAGTTCACGAATCCTATGAACGCGTGGCCGCTCCCTTTTACAAAACTTGTGCTAAAGACGATACGGGGGTGACACCCGTGCGAGCGCTCTGTCTGACAAATCTGATCGAGATCAAAAAAAAGAATGGAGAAACTCTTAACTTGAAAGAATTTCCCAATCAGCTTATAGAATTAAGTAAGATGGTAACTGAGCTTTGATATGAAAAAACGCAAGAACTCCATTACACCAGGCCAGCTTTCTTTCGAGATGATGATCCCGAAAGAGCCGGATCGCAATTTTCATCTGGGTGGACGTTCTTTTTATTTCTTCGATTTTGATGACAACGTCGCTTACCTCTCAACTCCGATTATTATTTTTCACAAAGTGACTGGTGCAGAAGTTTCTCTTTCATCAGGAGAATTCGCGGCCGAACATAAAATCATCGGCAAAAGTGGCCGCTATGCAGATTACTTCATGGATTTCAATGATGCCCGCGGTTCCTTCCGCCATTTCCGCGACAAAGAACTTAATCCCATTGAAGTCAAGGCCGGAAAAAAGCAGGGTTTCGTCCAGGATATTTTAAAGGCCCTGGAAGAAGTCGATACACACTGGAAGGCACCGTCCTGGGAATATTTTTATCACGCCACTTACAACCAGAGACCAGTTTCGCTGATTACGGCCAGAGGCCATCATCCGACAACCATCATGGAAGGCGTTTCTCATATGGTGGAAGCGGGACATTTGCCGGCCAATCCAAACTACCACAGCATTTATCCTGTTTCTAATCTTGAAATACGCAAAGAACTTGGCGATCACGATTTAAAGCAAAGTGTGGCCGAACTTAAACGCCACGCCATCAGAGCTTCAGTTGAAAAGGCCATCGAAAAATACGGCTACTCCCCTTTTCACCGTTTCGGTATGAGTGATGACGATTCAAAAAATGTCGAATTGATTACAGAAGAAATGCGCGACTTAAAACGAAAATATCCGGAGATGAGTTTCTTTGTTATTGAAACCTTCAAAGATTCTTTTTCCAAAAGAGAAGTTTTAATTAATGAAACTCGCGAAATTATTTCTGCCAAAGATTCGATGAAGCCTCAGCTTTCACTTTTCGATTAACAACCTTCTTTGGAATGAGCATAATAAATGTTGCTCCATTCCCTGTCTCACTTTCCACCCAGATTTTTCCATGATGAGCTTGAACGATTTCTCTTGAGATATAAAGTCCTAGTCCCATTCCTGTTATTTTATTGGAATCAACGGCCCTTTCAAAACGATCGAAAATTCTTTCCTGGTCTTTCTTGGCTATTCCCATTCCTCTATCTTGTACTGCAATCTGTACCCTATCCCCTTCTTCCTTAACAATAATATTCACAGGTGCCCCAGTGGCATAGCGAAGGGCATTGGAAAGAAGATTTGTCAGTACTTGCTCTATTCTTTCTTTATCCCATTCTACAAAAATGTTTCCTTCGATCTTTACTTCGGGAATGTTCATTTTTGCCTGAGTAAATAATCCTGACATTTTCTCAATGACTTCATAGATCAAATCTGCAATATCAAATTTAAATAGCTTCAGTGTAAATTTCCCCGTTCTCAGTCTGGAAATATCCAGCATATCTTCAACCAGTCTTGAAAGACGAACGACCTGCTTATAAGTTTGTTCAATGATTTTATTGACGTGATCCTTTTCATAAATTGTTTGATCATTTCTTTTTTGTCCACGCTGGAACGACTGGGTTTGCAGAAGTAAAGACGTGAGAGGTGTTTTTAATTCATGTGAGGCTATAGAAATAAATTCATCTCGTGCTTTTACCGTATTTTTCAGCATATCTTCAGTAAGCTTTGTTTTGGTCATATCATGAACAACTGCACCGTATCCAATGAGCATTTTCTGTTTATCATACAACGAACTGAGCGTGACATGTCCCCAAAACTGAGTGCCATCTTTTTTAACTCTCCACCCCTCTTCTAACATTTGTCCATCATTGAGCGATTTGACCAATGACAATGCAGGAAGATTCTTTTCAATATCTTCATCTGTAAACAGAATGGAAAAATGTTTTCCAATAGCTTCCTCAGAAGTGTAGCCGTTTATTCGTTCTGCTCCAGCATTCCAACTGATAATATTCCCGGAAGTGTCGAGCATAAAGATGGCATAGTCATAGACAGAATTTATAAACAGCCTAAAGCGCTCTTCACTCAAAATTAATTCCTTTACATAATGAGCTTCGGACTCTTCTATTTTTTTGTGTTTTTGAAGGACGACTTCAATGGCCGTATGCAATTCAGTTTCTTCAAATGGTTTGAGTAAATATCCGTAGGGCTCCGCTGATTTAGCTCGGGAAATTGTCGCTTCATCTGCATAGGCGGTCAGAAATATAACCGGAATATTATTTTTTTTTCGGATGGCGTCTGCAGCCTGAATGCCGTCAATCATTCCCTTTAGTTGAATATCCATTAAAATCAAATCAGGTTTCAATTCAATGGCACTGCTGATCGCATCTTCGCCGGAATTAACGATCCGGACGACCTGGTACCCCAGACGTTTCAGTCCATTTGAAATATCCAGGGCCACAATATTTTCATCTTCTACAACAAGAATGCGGGCAACCAACGTTGAATCATTCATTTTATACCGGCCTCATCTTTAAATTGAATAAAAACAGCTAAACCATCACTCATTTGCAACGAAAGTGTACCGTTCAGTTGGTTCACCAACGTTTTTACAAGTTGAAGTCCTAACGATTCGAGATTCTCGAGGTTGAAATTGTCAGGTACACCGATGCCGTTATCTGCTACTTTTATTGTCACTCTATTATCTGGTTGATTTGAAATCTGAATGTTGACTTCTCCTGAACGCTCTCCGGGAAATGCGTGCTTAAAACAATTAGAAACTAATTCATTAAGAATTAAACCACAGGGGATGGCGCTATCGATGGAAAGAAAAACCTGATCGCCGCTGACATTAACCTTAACTTTGGTGGAAATAAAACTTCCAAAAGAGCGAACCAGCAGTTGAATTAAGGACTCAGCGTAATCTAGAAAGTTAATACGGGACAAATCATTTTTTTGATAGAGCTTCTCATGAACAAGTGCCATCGATTTAATCCGGTTCTGGCTTTCCATGAAAAGAGCTTTTGCATTTTCATCCTGGATATAGCCGGACTGCAAACTGAGAAGGCTGGATGTAACCTGCAAATTATTCTTAACACGATGGTGAATTTCCTTAAGAAGCGCTTCTTTTTCCTTGAGACTTGCTTGTATTTGTTCTTCGGCCTTACGTCGATCCGTTATATCTCTTACGATACTTGTAATTAACAATCCTTGTTCTGTATCTAGTGGACTTAAACTGATTTCTACCGGGAATTCTGAGCCATCTTTTTTTCTTCCAGTCAAAAGCCTGCCCGCGCCCATTGGCCTTGTTTTGGGATGAGCAATATAACCGTCTCTAAAGGCCACATGGTCTTGTTTGTAACGATCGGGAACTAGAATTTCTATAGGCTGTCCGATCATCTCAATTCGAGAGTAACCAAAGAGTTTTTCAGCCTGACCATTCACAATAGCGATGTTTCCATTTGTATCAATAACGACAATTCCGTCAGGAGCTGACTCCAACAAACCTTGCACCTTTGCTTCAACTTTTTTTCTGCTCGTCGTATCACGTATAATGCTAATGACAAATTGACCTTGAGAAGTCGTCAGTGGACTCAAACTAATTTCTATTGAAAACTCGCTTCCATCTTTTTTTAGTCCAGCAAGCTCTCTTCCTTCGCCCATTCTTCTGGTTTTAGGATTGGCAGCATATTCTTCTCTGTGTTGAGTATGGATTTTCCGATATCGCTCAGGGACAAGAACTTCAACTTTTCGTCCAACAAGTTCTTCTTTATGGTAGCCAAAAATATTCAACGTAAGCTGATTGACCATAACAATACGCCCCTCTCTGTTTACGACAACAATGGCGTCTGGAGCGGCTTCCATAAAATAAGAAATGTTCTGATCAGGATTAAAAATATTATCTACTTCTTCCACTGTTCTCCTCTTAGAAAACAGCATTTCAAGTCGACGTTTAAATTGCAATGTTTTGATAATAAAAAAATGAAACAATAAGTTTAAGACATAGAAGAAATAGAAAAAAATTCTATAACACTGTTAACTTAAATTTTTTCCTGCAGCCATTGGTCGAAACTGTCCAGTGACTGTAGTTGGACAAATTTCTTGGCAAATTTTTTTTGAATGGGAATAGACAACGGGCTGCCCATAATCAATTCGACTTTTTCCGGCAGTTTCGGCAAGACAGCTTCCAGATAATTTTTTATTGATTCAGCTCCGAGGTGCGAGGCCATGCTCGTCACTCCAACAACCACAGAATCCACATCTAAAAACTGAGCGGCATCGACCAAAGCTTCTGCTGGAAGATTGGGACCCAGGTAATAAAACTCATAATTGTAATGCTTGCAGAGGACAGCTGCGATCAAAATACCGAACTCATGCAAATCGCCTTCAACTCCGCAAATCAGAATTTTCTTTCGCGAAGGTCTGGTGCCGTTTTGATTGTTGTATAAAAAATGCGACAGATGAAATTTCATGATCGATGAGAGCGCGTGTTCATGGGAAATGGAATAATCGCCATTGGCGACGGCCATTCCGAGTTCTCCCATCAAGGGCAAGGCGATTTTTAAAGCAAATTGTTTTCCGTTCAGTGAATTTTTCAAACGATTGAGTTCATTTGAAACAATATCCAGGCGATAAGCTTTTAAGGCCATCAATGAAACAATCATAACCTCTTCGATTTGTTTTTCAGGAATTTTGGATTCTTCCGTCTCACTTCGAAAAACATTTTTCTCGTTTCCGTGCTCGCGAAGTTTTTCTTTTAAAGTTTCATTGTCGAGGCCGGCAATTTTGGAAATGGTGAAACCGATTTGACAAAGTTCATTGAGTAAAGAAAGTTTTTCAATATCTTTTTTGGAATAATTTCTGTGCCCCGAAGGATCTCTCTCCGGGCTCACGGCCTTGTATCGCCGTTCCCAGATACGGATGGTGTGAATGCCAACATTGGAAAGCTTGGAGGCCATCTGGATGTTGTAAATTGACATTGATTACTCCCACTCGATTGTGCCGGGAGGCTTCGAAGTAATGTCGTAAACGACCCGAGTGATTCCTTTAACTTCATTGGTGATTCTTCGTGAAACAATCTCCAGAAATTCATGAGGAAAATGAGACCAGTTGGCCGTCATGCCGTCAGAAGAATTAACCATACGAAGACAAATGACATGCTCGTAAGCGCGTCCATCACCTTTTACACCTACTGTTTTCACTGGAAGAAAAACGGTGAAGGCCTGCCAGGTTGAATGATAAAGTTTGGCTTCCTTGAGTTCTTCAAAAAGAATCTGGTCAGACTCCTGAACCATACGGATCGCTTCCGGATTAATATCCCCCAGAATGCGAACGCCAAGCCCCGGCCCTGGAAACGGATGGCGGAAAACCCACTCGCGGGAAAGCCCCAGAGCAAGTCCCATCTCACGCACTTCATCTTTAAAAAGAAAACGAAGCGGTTCAAGCAATTTCAATTTCATTCTTTCGGGAAGACCGCCGACGTTGTGATGTGATTTGATTGTCACTGATTTTCCGCCGGCAATGTGCGGAGAAATAGATTCAATGACATCGGGATAAAGCGTTCCTTGCAAAAGATATTCAAAATGAATTTTGTGATCTCTTGCAAACTCATGCACTTTTTTCTCAAAGATATCGATAAATTTTTTGCCGATGATTTTTCTTTTTTTCTCAGGATCCTCTACGTCTTTCAAGGCATCGTAAAAATCTGCTTTAGCGTCGATGATTTCAATATTCAGGTACGTGTGCTGCTTGAGAATATTGATGTGATGATAATCCTGCAATCGCAGAAGACCGTTGTCGACAAAAAAGCAGTACAGATTTTCACCAAGAATTTTTCCTGCAAGCGTCGCCGCCACCAGTGAATCAACTCCACCGGAAAAAGCACAGAGAACTTTGGCTTCGCCTACTTTTTTTACCAGATCGATCGCTTCAGTCAGCATTTCCTGTGCGTTCCAATCCTGCTTCAGGCCGGCCATTTCTCGGTAAAAATAATCCAGGATCAATTTGCCTTGTTTTGAATGTTCAACTTCGGGATGAAACTGCAGTCCCATGATGGGAAGTTCAGTGTGTTTAATCGCCGCTACCAGATCATTTGAACTTTTCATGATGACTTCAAATGAATTCGGCACCTCTGAAACGTGATCGGAATGGCTCATCCACACGCTCATTGTTTGCGGGCAATTAGGAATCTGAAACAACGGTGTAAAATGAATATCAGCGTGTCCGTATTCACCGATCAGTCCTTTTTCAACTACACCACCGAAATATTTTCCCAGCAGCTGCATTCCGTAACAGATTCCCAATACAGGAAGAGCGCGGTCTGCAAACATGAAGCTGTAGTCATTTTCATCTTCAAAGACAGATTGAGGTCCGCCTGAAAGAACAAGGCACTCTGGTTTTTCTTCTTGCAAAAACCTCTCTTTGCATTCTTCCAAAGTGATGATCTCGGAAGAGAAGCCCAGCTCCCGGGTCTTGCGGGTAATTAATTGAGTGTACTGCGAACCGAAGTCCACAATCCAGATTTTCTTAGCGTGAGATTTTTTCATTTTATGTCAGTCTGTAATTAGGTGCTTCTTTCGTGACAAAGACATCGTGCGGATGACTTTCTTTCAATGAAGCACTGGAGATTGTAATAAATTCTGCTCTCTCGTGAAGTTCTTTTAAATCTCTGGCCCCGACATAACCCATGCCCGAACGCAGACCACCTACGAGTTGAAAAATATTGCTTGAAAGAGATCCTCTATAAGGAACCTGCCCTTCAATTCCTTCCGGAACAAATTTACCCACGTCTTCCACCGATGCCTGGCCGTAGCGGTCTTTCGATCCCAGGGCCATAGCTCCCAATGATCCCATGCCGCGGTAAACTTTGTAAGCGCGACCTTGATAAAGCACCATTTCTCCCGGAGACTCATCAGTTCCGGCAAAGAGAGATCCGATCATGACACTGCAAGCTCCTGCGGCCAGTGCTTTGACAACATCGCCGGATAATTTAATACCGCCATCAGCGATAACGGGAATATTATTTTTTCTGCAGAACTCGGCACATTCCAGAACAGCTGAGAATTGAGGAACACCGATTCCGGCCACGACTCTCGTTGTACAGATTGAACCCGGACCAATTCCCACTTTGATTCCATCCACACCTGCTTCGATTAAATCTTTGCAGGCCTTCGCTGTGGCCACGTTTCCTGCGACAACATCGATATGAGGAAAATGCTTTTTCAATGTGCGGACCATTTCCAGAACGCCTTTGGAATGACCGTGAGCTGTATCTACAACCAGAGCATCGACTTGCGCTTCAACAAGAATCTTGGCGCGTTCAAACTCTTTTTCGCTGACTCCGATAGCAGCGGCAACTCGCAGACGTCCGAGTCCGTCTTTGTTTGCATTGGGAAAAGTTATCGTTTTTAAAATATCTTTAACAGTAATAAGACCTTTGACTGCTCCGTCTGCTGAAACAAGAGGAAGCTTTTCAATTCTGTGTTTGTGAAGAAGTTTTTTAGCTTCATCTACTGTGATATGAGGTCCAGCCGTTACCAGCTTTTCTTTTTTGGTCATGACGTCTTTGACTTTTTGATCGAAGTTGCTTTCCAGCTGAAGATCTCTGTTGGTCAAAATTCCCACCAGTTTTTTATTTTTATCAACGACCAGAACGCCGGTGATTTTTTTCTGTTGCTTGAGATCCATGACGTAGCTGAGAGTTGTTTCTTCATCAACGGCCACCGGATTTAAAATCATCCCCGCTTCGAATTTTTTTACTTTTTCAACTTCTTCCGCCTGACGGTAAGGATTCATGTTTTTGTGAATGACTCCAATGCCGCCCTCTTCTGCAAGAACGATGGCCGAAGGAGCTTCAGTAACGGTATCCATCGCCGCAGAAACGATCGGAATATTCAAAGGAATATTTTTGGAAAACATGGAATGTGTTTTGGTTTCGCCAGGAAGAATTTCTGAATAAGAAGGTTTGATCAGAACGTCGTCATAAGTCAGGGCCAGGGTAGGATTTACCTTAGTCATAAATAATCTCGCTCCCACAGTGAGAAATAGGGCGATAGTGATTTGAAATAAAAAACAATAATGAAAGTTATAGTTTTTTTAGATCATCGATCAGTTTATCGCTTTCTTTATATTGTTGTTTATATTCTTTACTGTATGGGCTGACTTGACCCGCGCCTGCTGGAGATTTTGTTTCCAGGGCAGAGTCTTTCGGAACATCCTGATCCAGGACAGAGGCCGGCGCTCTTGATCTTGATACGTCGACTTTCTCACCCATTTTCGTTGGGGCCGCATCCATCGTGAAGGCCACTGTAGGTTTTGATGACTGTCCATAGACATGAACGATCATTTTAGAACCTGCAGTTTTCTTCTTTTCTGGCACGATCTTATTCTCAGTCTTCGCTTTTGTCATTGTCTTTGTTTGAGAAATTTTGATAGGCTTTTTCTCAAGCAAACTGTTCTTATATTCTTCGATCAAATTTGGTTCGACGTCTGTTTTTTTGTCTTCATGAACTGATGCCACTGCTCTCGATGCAACGTGAGAAGCTTCATGTTTGTCGTGAGATTTAAAAATCTCTTCCGAATGCTTGTCCATCGGAGCGATTCCGGAAAATAGCGAAACTAACTGACCATATGTTTTTTCTCCAACCGGAGTTGGATCGCGTGGCGCTCCTTCTTCATAAGCATTGTCTACAAATGAAAAAAGTCCTTCTCCGACAGTCAGATTCAATTCAGCTTGACGTAAATTCGCAAGCTTCATCATCCCGTTGATGACCATCAACTGAGATTTTCCCTTGCTCGAATCGTACGTTAAAATCGCCTCACCGCCAGTGTATTCGATGAAAGCATTGGCCGTTTTGATTGTGTAAGTGTCATTCTTATTTAAAGATTGAAACCAGAGATCTCCGGAGCGAAGTTCAATTCCTTTTCCTGACACAGCAGCTGAGCTCGCATTGCCCAGGTGAAACCGGTGATCGGCATTGTCAGTGAAAGTGACTTGACCGTGATGTTCAATCACAATCTCTGCTCCCATTTCGATCACGTCGCCTTTTTTCATCTCACGCGTTTTACCGTTTGAAGAAATAAAGCCTTCGCCCTTTAAATCAACAACGCGGCCGAATTGTCCTTCCGCCGCGATGATATTGAATGAAAATAAAACTGCAATTGCTAATGTGATTTTATTCATTTGTTTTCTCTTCAATTTTTTCATAATACGAACTCAGGATTTTCCACTCATTCGTATTTCTATATTTCTTTCTGAATTCTTCAACTGTTGCGTAGAATTTCTTCTTGTCACCAAGCTTCATGTGAGTCAGTGCGACCCACAACTTGGCACTTCGGTAATATTGGGAAGTCGGATATTTTGCCATCAAAGCTTCAAAGTGAGACAGAGTCCAGTCGTGGTGAGCGCCTGATTCATAGGCAGCAATGCCTGCCTTGAAAAAGAATTCATCATTAATGCTTTTGTTGGCCGGATAATTATTCACAAGCGAAGTATAAAACTGCGCTGCTTTTTCATAGTGTTTATCTTTAAATTCTTTGTCTGCGATCTTCAACAGATCGTCCGCATGCCATTTGTATGTTTTGAATTCGACGAAATCCTTCAGGTCACTTTTAGCAGCTGCAGGAGCAACGCTGGCAATGCTTCGAGAACCATGGGCAGGCACAGCTTCAGATTTTTCCTCATGCTTTGATTCATGTTTCGGTTCATGAGTGGCTTCGGCCACCTCATGTCCGTCCGCCGGCGCTGAATGTCCTCCGCCTTTGGCTTCATAATAAGATTTTTCCTGCTTAAGTTTTTCAATATCAAACTCAAGCCGCTTTACTTCTGCGTGAAGCTCTCTGTTTTCTCTGGCAAGTTTAAGGGAAACCTGTTCGTAATGATTGATCATCGCCGCTTTCTGTTCGATCTTTTTCATATCAACTGAACAAGAAGCTAAAAGTGGTAAAACCAGCATTGTTGCTTTTAATGTGTTTGATTTTTTCATAACTTTTTTTCCCGTCTTTTAAAACAAGCCACTATCTCTATTGGATATTCGGATTGTCAGAGAAAAAAGTTTAAGAGTTTATTGGGATTGAAGAGTAGAAAAGAGTGCCAATAATTGATCAATCCCCTCCAGAATAGGCGCTGGACCCGGCTGGAGAAAGATTTCTGGTTGTAATTCATAGACAGAGTTTGTTGTCACTGCGGAAGTACCCGAGTGCGACGGTCGCTTTTTAATTGAATCCAGGTCCACTTTTTTTCCGCACCAACAGGCCAGAATAACTTCCGGATCCGCCTCCGCGATTTCCGCCTCCGTCACAAAACGATCCGAAGCCTTCACCCCTTCACGGGATTTGGCAGCGAAAATATCTTTTCCACCGCAGAGCTCGACCAATTCGGAAAACCATCTGATGCCGCAAATCCGCGGTTCATCCCATTCTTCTATATAAACGCGCGGTCTTTTTTTGAAAGTGGCCGCTTTAAGCTTTGCCTCATCCATTTTCTTTTCCAGCTTATGTAAAAAAGCCGTGGTTTTTTCCCCTTCCCCTATCATATTACCCAAGATGGAAAGGTAGCGCAGAATCTCTTTGAGTGATCGCTGATTGGAAATATAAACGTCTACACCTTCACCGATCAAATCTCGGGCAATGTCTTTCTGAATGTCGGAAAAACCGACAACCAGATCTGGTTTTAGATCCAGAATTTTTTGAATATTGGCATGAGTGAATGCCGAAATGATGGGATGATTTTTTTTCACACCTTCAGGTCTTACAGCATAGACTGAAACGCCCGCAATGAGATCACTTCTACCGATGGCATAAAGAAATTCAACAGACTCCTCTGTCATACAGATGATTCTTTGAGGAAAATAAGAATTCATTATTCGTAGCTTGGAAGACGCACAATGAAAGTCGTCATGTTGTTTTCACGGTTATAGAGGAGCTCGCCTTCATGAACATGAACCAGCCCCTGGCTGATGGAAAGACCAAGCCCGGTTCCTTTTCCGAAAGTTTTGGTAGTGAAGAACGGTTCAAAAATTTTCTTTTCAATTTCTTTCGGTACACCGGCCCCCGAATCAGAGACAGCAATGTGAATCCAGTTTTTTTCCACATAAGCGCGAACGATTATTTTTTTCACCGGGGCATTTTCAAGAGCATCAATGGCATTGTTTAAAAGATTGAGAAGAACCTGTGAAATGAAAGACGGGTAACAGATCAGTTTTGCTTTTGGATCGATTTGAATTTCAAGATCAATACCGGAATTTTTAATTCTATCAATGGCCAGGGCAAGATTTCCTTCAACTAAATCTTTCACGGAGATGGAAACCATCTGATCGCCGCGTCCTTCGCGGGCAAATGTACTAATCCCCTTCACAATCTGAGAAAGTCGAAGCAGCGTTGCCTCAACACTCTCAACAATCTGATCGCAGCGCTCAAGATCGAGCTGATCGCGCGAAAGCAGGTTTCTCATCTGGTGCAGTTTTCCCTGAATGGTGAACAACGGATTGTTGATATCGTGAGCAAGATTGGACGCCATCTGCCCCAGTGATTGAAACTTGGCACTTTCAATCAGAAGATCGCGCTGTTTCACAACTTCACGCTGCAATTCTTCTGAAAGATGGACAAACAAAAAGGCCATGCAATAAACAAAAACTAAAACCAGTGCAAGAAAAATAAAAAACACAGATGGAAAATTAGGATGAACGCTGATCGGTTTGAAAAACGAGCCAAACTTCCAGGCACCGATTATGAAAAATAAAAAAAGGTTGCAAACAGCAATGATAAAACTAAAACCAGTGTCGAAATAAAACGCCATCATCAAAAAAACCGGCATTAACCAGATCAATCCAAAAAAACCCATTCCTTTTGGGGAAAAGGCCGTGAGATAAATCAACATGGTAATGACTGCGATCTGAAAAGTTGCGCCTATCTGAAGTCTTTTTTCAATATTGGCCTGAAGGTTTTTTAAAAAATAAAGGTGAGTAGAAAGAGTCAAAATACAAACCACGACGCCCCAGAAAACTAAATCGGATAAATCGAGAGCAATAACGGCGACAAGAAGGGCCAGGGAAGCAAGTAAACTGACAATATTTGTACCGACAATAGTTCTGGCACGATAGAGAAGCGGAGCTTCAACAGAAACACTTAATTGCGCAGGCAAAAATAAATCCAGCCAGCTCATTAATCTTTTGTAAATCATTCGTCCTCTCTTACCCACTAGTATCAAGGACAACGGTGTTTTTGTAAATGCTCTGGACACTTGTTTTTATAGGTTTTGGAGCAGATAATAGAGGCTCGTTTAACAGTGCTTCGGAGGCCTTAATGCCATCTCTTTTGAAATCATTTTTCGTTTTTTTTACGCTGGCTTTCACGTTTTCAAATGCCCGCGCTGATGAAGCTATTCCACCCTTTCCGGTAAAGCTGGCAGTACAAACTTACAGCGCTAACAATAAGAATTTCCTGGCAATCAGCTTCGAAAACCATCCTGAATGGCACACGTATTGGAAGAATCCAGGCGATGCCGGACTCGCTATCAAAAATCAATTTAGTATCAAGAAAAAAGAAATTAAGCTCACTGAAGAAGAGTGGCCGGCACCAAAACGTTTCATCGAAAACGGGACTCAATGGGCCTATGGATACAGCGGTTCTTACACACTTTTTTATCAGCTCGATAAAACTGATCTCAATAAATTGAGCGGAAAAGAGATTGCGCTGACTTCTTCATGGCTTGTCTGCAAGCACGTCTGTATTCCGGGACAAAAAGAAGTTCTGTTTAAAATTGCCGGTGGAAAAATCAGTTCAACAACAGAAGGACTCCTTGCTCCTCTTTCAGATCTTGAACTCAGTACTCGTTTGATGAATCTTCCGCAAACGATCGCGCTTCCCGATTATCTCGATTTTAAATTGTCTAAAGGAACTAAGGACAAATCACTCGTTCTTACATATGAAGTAAAAAACAATACCGATGTTGGTTTTTTAAAAGATGCCAATCTTCTCTATTCATTTCCTTCAGCGCCTTTTGATTTCGGACACGAGAATCTGACTGTCAAAGAAAAAAGCTTATTGGGAATTGTCGAGATCAATTGGGATGGAGAATACTCAACACCACCGGAAGACCTTCCGGCCAATGGTAAATTTGCCAAGCCCCACACGATTAAATTTCTTTTCAATGATCCTATTCAACGAAAAGTTTTTGTTGTTGAAAAAAAATTTTCGGGATTTGATCTTGCGCCGGCGACGACTTCAGCTCCTCCTGCAGGAACAACTTCAGATGTTCAGGTGAAAGCTGAAGACATGCCAAAGGCGACAACAGTCTCTGGTGCTTCTTCCAATTCTCTCGTGTATTACCTCGCCCTGGCCTTTGTCGGCGGTCTTATTCTGAACATCATGCCTTGTGTTCTGCCTGTAATTTCCATCAAACTTTTTGGTCTTGTGAAATACAGAAGTGAATCGCGCTCAGTCATCATCCGACACAATTTTTTTTACACCCTGGGGATTCTTACGACCTTTGTGATTCTTGGCTTTATTGTCCTTGGCCTGAAATCCATCGGCACAACAGTCGGCTGGGGTTTTCAACTGCAGTCACCAAATTTTATCGCGATCATGATCGTGGCCTTGTTTATTTTTTCTTTAAATCTTTTCGGCATGTTTGAATTTGTCACTCCCGGCGGAAGACATTTGGGAAACATCCAGACCCAGGAAGGGTTTGCTGGTGATTTTCTAAGCGGAGTTCTTGCCACAATTCTTTCAACTCCGTGTAGCGCGCCTTTTTTAGGTACAGCTTTGACTTTTGCTTTTACATCTTCAAACGCAACTATCTTTCTTATTTTTTTAATGATTGGTCTGGGCCTCGCCTTCCCTTTTATTCTCACTGGATTTTTTCCTGAAATGGTTTCTTTCCTTCCGAAGCCTGGGAAATGGATGAACAATGTAAAAAAATTTTTAGGCCTGACTCTCATTCTCACCATGATCTGGTTGTTTGATGTTTACAACGCTTTAGTAGATGGATCATCGCAATTGATGAAACTCGGAACCGTTCTCGCTCTGATCTTTTTTGCCATTGCCGTCCGGAAAAAAGGAAAATGGATTAGCGGTGTGACTGTTCTTTGCGCTCTGTTTGTCGCTGTTAATCTTTCAACGTCGACAATTGTCGCCAGCAAGGAAGAACAAACTCCTCTCATCCGCGATAAAAAGGCCAAAGGCTTAAATTGGGAGCCTTGGTCCGTTGAAAGAATGAACGAGCACAAAGCGAATCGTCAGCAAGTGTTTATCGATTTCACAGCGAAGTGGTGTTTCACTTGTAAGGTCAATGAACGTCTGGTTCTGGATACTGAAGAATTCAAAAAATTCGTCACTGAAAACAATCTAAAACTTCTCATTGCTGACTGGACGAAACGCGATGAAGTGATCGGAAGCTTTTTAAAAGAAAATGGTCTCGTGGGCGTGCCCGCTTATTTTATTCAAAAAGAAGATGGAACTCTCGTCAGCCTGGGAGAAACGATCAGCATTGATCGAATCAAAGTTCACTTAAAATAATCGATCAAAATATTTTACTGCAGTCCTTGGGCCTCACTATTGCTTCGTTTTAGACTAGAGCGAACAAATCAAGGGAGGCTTTCGTGTTAAATCAATCAGACTTTTCAAGCAGAATCGGAGTTCGCGCAGTTGGCGCAGGTATTCTCGTTTCATTTACTGTGATGGTTCTTATGTTGTCACTCATTGCCGCCCTTGGACTCTTCAATTTTTATCTTGATGAAATGGCGATGGCCGGTCCTTCATTCTGGATGGCCATCGCAGCAGCGTGGGCCCTCTCTATGCTTTCCGGGGGATTTGTTGCTGGTCTTGCCTGCAGGCCGCAAACTAAAACAGAAGGGATTTTAAATGCCGTCTGCGCCAATTGCGGATTCTATCTTTTGTTCGGAGTTGTTGCTCTTTTCCTCACACCAAGAGTCATTGTGTCCTTGTTCACCATGGCCACTCCGCAGCTTTTCCTCCGGGGATTTCTGGTTGATCTCATTTGTTTTATTATTGGTGCCTACGGCGGCATTATGGCAGTGAATTTTGAGAAACACGCCATCCATCCGTTCCATAATAAAAAGCGACATTTTGTTGCAACCTGAGGTCGCTACCTGAAATGAGATAAATTAATTAAAGATCAGCTTTCAAACTTCGAAGGAGAACGCATGATTTTCGTGATGACCTCCTTCGGAGGATGATTCTCATAGAGAACATCATAAACGCCGTTAAAAATCTGAGCACGGATTTCGTAGCGTTCACTGATAAAATGCGCGGCCTTTGCGGTTTTATATCCTTCGACAACCGTTCGTTGCGATTTAATAATTTCTTCGGCCTTTCGTCCTTTGGCGAGCTCCAGCCCGAAAGTTTTATTTCTCGACAGATCTCCCGTCGTTGTCAGAATCAGATCTCCCATTCCTGAAAGACCATAAAAAGTTTCAGGACGGGCGTTATAGACAGTTCCGAAGCGAAGCATTTCGGCAATCCCGCGCGTGATCATGGCCGCTCTGGTGTTGTGGTTGTACCCCAGACCTTCGATAACACCGCCGGCAATGGCCAGAATGTTTTTTAAAGCACCACCGAGAAGCACACCTTTGACGTCATAGCTTGCCAGGGCCTTAAAGTATGGAGTGTTGACCATGTCGATAACGTTCTCAAGAACTTTTTTGGATCGACCTGCAATCGTGACCAGCGTGATCTGTTCCTGCATAATTTCGTGGGCAAAAGATGGCCCTGATAGAAAGCAAAACAAATCTTTAAAGTGCGGATAGTTGTCATAGAAAAGATCATCGGATAATTCCAGCGTTTCAGGATCAATCCCTTTTGAAAGAGATAGAAGCGGCACACCTCTGACGAAATAGCCGAGAAAGCGATCGAAATTTTCTTTGAAATATTCTGCAATACCATTGGTAGGAAGAGCAGAAACAATCAGCTCTATATCACTCGTGCTATGAGCATCGACTTCATCCCAGGAAAGAGCGGCATCGATATTGGATGCTATCTTGAGTCCCGGAAGATAAACTGAATTCTCACCTTTTTTTATGGCGAGATAAACATCTTCAGAGCGTACTTTAAGAATCACCTTCTCAAAATTCGTCGCAAGAACCTGGGCTATCGCTGTTCCGAAAGCTCCGGCACCAATAACAAGGGCCAATTTTCTTTTCTTGGTTGTAGTTGTCATAGGGAGATAATTCCTTTTATCACCGAAACGCGTTTATAAACTAAAATGATCTCATCACTTGTCTGAAAAACTTTTTTGGCAGACACACTGATATATTTTCCGCCGCTGGAAGCGCGCTCATCAATATCCATTCCCTGGAGAATAAAAAGCAGTTCGTGAACGCTGCCAACCGGTACGATGAATTTAAACAGATACTCCGTCGGGAATTCGACTGTTTCATCCATAACCATTTTCAGCTTCCACATTCTTTCGCCCAAGGCCTGATCTGGTGTTTTACTCATTTAAAACTCCAGAACCTTCACAGGCAAATTCTGAGCGTAGCGAAGAATGTCCATTACTTCGCGCGCGCAGGCATCTCCTGCTTCCCGGTGAGTGATATAGTCACAGATTTCCTGAATTTCATAACTCGCATTGGGAACCGTCGCTGAAAAGCCCACTCTTTTTAAAAGCGGAACATCGATAAACTCATCGCCCATAAAAAGAATTTCTTCGTCTTTAAAGCCCATTGCAAGGACTTCTTTATAAGCTTCGCGCTTATCTTCGTTGCCGAGAAAAACAAAATCGAGTTTCAGTGTTTCGACAAAACGCTTGCGAAGACCTTTGCTGTCTCCGCCGGAAATAATGCCGACTTTAATACCTGCTTCTCTTAAAATTTTAAAACCGTAACCATCGTGGATATGGCAAGTCCGGTTGAAACCGATTTCTTCGCCCCACCAGGCAATTCCTCCATTGGTGAGAACGCCATCGATATCAAAAATGCATACCTTGATTTTAGAAAGCTTGTCTTTAAATTGCTCAGCTGTTTCCTTCAGTCTGACTTTTTCGTACATTGGCTTTGCCATTACACTACCTCGTAAATTTTCAGCAGTTGCTCGACAATGCCTTTGATGGAATCAAGCGGAAGACTTGTCGAAGCATCAGAAAGAGCTTTGTCCGGATTTGGATGGCATTCCATAAAGACGCCGTCTGCGCCTGCAGCGACAGCTGCTTTGGCAAGCACAAAAATCTGTTCGCGCTTCCCGCCCGTTGCTGTTCCAAGACCACCTGGTCTTTGTACGCAATGAGTGGCATCGTGAACAGCTTTCACACCGAAGCTTTTCATGATCTGGAACGAGGCCATATCAACGACGAGATTATTGTAACCAAAACTCGAACCTCTTTCAGTCAGCATGATCTGGGACTTCGGAAGAAAAGTGGTCGCTTTATCAACGATGTTTTTTGTTTCTTCAGGAGAAAGAAATTGTCCTTTCTTCACTTTTAAAATGCGTCCGTATTTCGCACACGCTTCAGCACCGGCCGCAATCATGTCCGTCTGACGGCAAAGAAAGGCAGGGACCTGAAGAACGTCGACGACAGTCGCAAGCTTCATGGCCTGTCCTGCTTCGTGGAAATCAGTCAGGACCGGAAGACCAAACGTTTCTTTCACTTTAGAAAGAATGCGCATGCCTTCATCAATGCCCGGACCGCGGTAGGAATTAATGGACGTGCGGTTCGCTTTATCAAAACTTCCCTTGTAAGTCAGAGTGATTCTGTCTTTGAACGGCTCGAGATCCTTGACGAGTTTTTCAGCAATAGTCAGGGCCAGCTGTTCACTTTCCAGAACGCATGAGCCGATATAAAAATCTAATTTTGGTTTTGTCATCAGGTTATCCTTATCTGTTTTTATCCGACTCTTCTATAAACGCCTTGAAGAGAGGATGAGGTGAAAACGGTTTCGACTTAAACTCCGGATGGTACTGGCAGGCAATGAAGAACGGATGATCGTTTAATTCAATGACTTCAACCAGATTTAATTCTTTGTTAAAACCTGAAACTTTAAGTCCCGCTTTGGTTAATTTATCAAGATACATATTGTTCACTTCAAGACGATGGCGGTGTCGTTCCTGAATTGTTTCTGCACCGTAAACTTTTCTGGCAAGAGAGCCTTCTGCCAGAGCACAATCATAAGAACCCAGGCGCATGTTTCCGCCTTTGGCCCCGGTCGCCGACTGTCCTTCCATATAGTGAATCAAATGGGCCCCGCCTTTTTCAAATTCTTCCGACGTTGCTTCTGTGATGCCTGCTACATGACGGGCAAATTCAATGACCGAAAGCTGAAGCCCCAGACAAATTCCGAAGAACGGAATTTTATTCTGACGGGCATATTCGATGGCCTTAATTTTCCCTTCTGTTCCTCTTGAGCCGAATCCCCCCGGCACAAGAATTCCCTGTACGCCGTTGAAAATCTCTTTAGGGTCTGCGCCTTTTTCCAGTTGTTCAGAATCGATATAGATCGGTCTGAATTTTAATTGATTGGCGATCGCCCCGTGGTTCAGAGCTTCATCCAGCGATTTATAAGATTCAATCAGGTCAGTGTATTTTCCAACGATACCTATTTTCACTTCGCGCAGAGGATGAGTGAAGTTATAGACAACTTTTTCCAGATCGTTGATACGTGGTTCCGGAACCCAGATGCCCAGGTGTTCAGCGATCCGTTCATCCAGATTCTGCTTATGAAATTCTAGAGGCACTTTATAAATCGTATCCTGATCAATCGACTGGAAGACATTTTTTCTGCTGACATTGCAGAAACGTGAAATTTTCTCCAGCGTGTCTTCATCCACTTCTCTATCCGATCTGCAAATGATGATTTGCGGAGAAAGCCCCTGACTCATAAGTTCTTTCACAGAGTGCTGAGCAGGTTTCGATTTCAATTCTCCGGCCGCGGCGATGTATGGAAGAAGAACGAGGTGAATAAAGAGAACATTGCTTGCCCCTTCATCCAGTGCCAGCTGTCTGATGGATTCAATAAATGGCAGTGATTCAATATCGCCGACTGTTCCGCCGATTTCTCCAATAAGTAAATCAGCGTTCTCGCTCGCTCTATGAATTCTTCTTTTAATTTCATTGGTAATATGAGGAACGACCTGAACTGTTTTTCCCAGGTAAATTCCCGCACGTTCATTCTCGATGACTTTTAAATAAACCTGACCTGTCGTGAAATTGCTTTCGCGTTTTAATGTTAGAGACGTAAACCGCTCATAGTGACCAAGATCGAGATCTGTTTCCGCCCCATCGTCTGTGACAAACACTTCTCCGTGCTGAGTCGGACTCATGGTTCCCGGATCGACGTTGATGTACGGATCCATTTTTAACATCGCAACTTTTATACCTCTTCTTTCAAGCAGGCTTGCGATACTTGCAGCGGCAAGGCCTTTTCCAAGCGAACTTGCTACACCGCCTGTGATAAAAATAAATTTCTTCGGCTTCTTGGACGTTTCATTATGATTTGCCATTTAATACCTCTTCTACTCTTTTTATATCGTGGGGAACGTCGACGCCGATAACAACGGATTCAGTTTCTCTTGCACCGATTGATAAACCGATTTCAAGAGCGCGAAGCTGCTCCAGTTTCTCTTTGTTTTCCAGACGCGTTTCTTTGTGAGTGGCAAAGGCCAGGAGCGCCTTTGGTCTGTAGGAATAAACACCGATGTGCAGGAACCAATAATCACCTGCGGGATCCGGTGTAGTGTCCCGTTTGTAGGGAATGGAAGCACGGGAAAAATAAAAGGCCCGCCCCGTTTCTTCACTCATGGCCACTTTGACTTTGTTAGGATCGAGAAAATCGCTTTCAAGACCCCATTGTTTTTTCACAAGCGTGGTGATGTCAAACGGACTCTCCAGATGAAACTGTGCCAGCCTCACCAGATCATCTGACTCAAGAAGAGGTTCATCTCCTTGAACGTTGATGACGAGATCAAAATTTTTATGTTGAAAAAATCTTTGATAAGCAAGTTCAATTCTCAATGTTCCGCTTATGACATCGTCATCAACCCGAACAACATTGGGTGAAAAAGTTTTGACGTGATCTTCGACTTTCTGATCATCCGTGACGACATACGCTTCAAATTCGTAACCGACAGCATGGGCCTGCGAACAATTCGTCAGAACTCTCTGGATCATAGAAAGTCCGAGGATAGTGGCCAGTGGTTTTCCAGGAAAACGTGTAGAAGCAAAACGAGCGGGAATTAAAATGAGGACTCTTTTTTTGCTCACTTTAAAGGTCTCCATAAAGGTGATAAAATCAATGGTACAATTAATCTTGTTATTATAGAGGAGACAGATGGGAATGGCCCAAAGAATTTGCCTAAAAAGCCTGAGTTTTTTAGTCGGAATAGCCGTATTTTCACTGTCCGCCGTCGAAATGGCCCATGCCGAAGATTATAAGCGCACAGTCATTACTGATCCAAGCATTTCCCGCCGCTGTGAACTGCTCACAGAAAAGCGCGCCGAAAAGATTGCCAATAAACAAAGAATCCTTGCTCTCATCGAGAGAAACAAGCATCTCCAGTCGATCACACCGGAAAATAAAGTGACGGTGAAAAGAAAACTGGAGACCAATCTCGGTCACCTTCAACACGAACTCATTCTCACTCAAACTCAGATCCAGTATCAGGAAGAAAACATTGTCCGCAAAGGTTGTCCGGGAATTGCTCTTTAATTAATAAAATTTCTTTTCAGAGCAAAACCGATTCTCTATCATTTTACTATGAAAAATAAGATTCAACTTTTGCTCCTCATGGCAGCAGTCACTACTTCTTTTAGGGCAGTCCCTGCTTTTTCACAAGACAAAGAACCGACGGATCAACCGGAACTCAGCGACGGACCGCAAACGCTTCCGCCTGCCGAAGATACGGTTCCAGCTGAAACGTCAGCTCCCAAAACGGAAGTGATTCCAACGCAGGAAACTTTATCGGAAGAAGTGGTTGAAGAACCAGCTGCGAAAGATGAAACCAAACCAGAAGTATTGCCTAAAACCAAATCACCTGTGGTGAGTGAAGAAGAGCTTCTGAAACCCAAAAAGAAGCCTGAAGAAAAAGTTAAGGCCAAACAAGTTTCCGAATCAGAAATTTATATTCAGGAAGCAGACAAATTTAAACTGAAAGAAACTTATAAAAATCTGGCGCTCAATGATGTTATCGAACAGGGTCTGCGCAAAAATTATGAGCAGAACATCCGTTCCCAGAAAAATGAAGTGAATGAAATTCAATGGCAGGGAGCTAAAAGTGCTTTCTGGATGCCAGAACTTAAAATTAACCTGACGACAACGCCTCAGCGCATTTCCACTCTCCACAGAAGTTCGCGCACGCCGACGACTGAAACTGCGACGACACCGACGGGAGCTTTAGGACTTTCTCTGGGGGATTACACTGTTTTTAACTGGGGAAAAGACTACGCCCTTTACTTGAATACCAAATCCGTTTACGAAAGAAACAAACAAGTTTTCGATGAATCCAAAAGAGAATTAAAACTCGACTTAATCGGAAGTTACTTTTCTCTCATGGCAATGAAAAACATTGAAAGAATCCGTCAGGATCAGCTTCGCCAGGCTTCTTTTGTCTATCGTCTGAATAAAGAAAAAATCACCATCGGAAAAACATCAAAGCAGGATTATTACCAGTCACGCAGCGAATACCTTAAAGCACAGAATGATTATCACGATTCAAAAATTCAATCTGATATCGCTGATGAAAACATGGCCTTTCTCATTGCAGATGAAGTCGGTACACGCTACGTACTGAACGAAGTGCTGGACTACCGCAGACTTAAAATTTCACTGGAAGATACGCTCAATCTTGCGACTCAAAGAAACCCGACTCTACTCAATAATAAAACCAGTCTTGATGTAGCGGAACGGGAATACGATGTGGCCTTGAAAGAAAATATGCCTCTTCCAAAGTTTTCAGTTAACCTCGGAGCCTACAATAAACGCTTCGGCCCGACGACGAACAGAACAGTGTACGAAACATACGGTGGATCTGGAAATGTGGAACTCGTGGCAAGTGTCAATGCAACCTGGGCATTGACCGGTGAAGATGGACTGTTCAATTCAAACAAACTGGCCATCAGCCGTATAGGAAAAGAGATTGCCTATAAGGAGCTGGATAAAAACCGCCATTTCACTAATTCTTATGTGAGACAGACTTATCAAAACATTTTGTCGTACCAAAATCAGCTGTTGATTCTTGAAGCGCGTCTGCCGAGCTTGCAAAAATCCTTTGATACAATTCTGGAAAACTACCTGAGTGGAAAAACTAAATATAATGATTTCCATCTGGCGCTGGTTGAACTCACTGAAACAAAAATTCTTTTTGAACAGACGAGACTTAACCATCTGAAAGAAAAATTGACTCTCGCTAAACTTGCGGGCCTGGAAGATTTTCCTGGTGAAAACTTTGAACAACTCGCGACAAGAGTAAAAGGAAAATAAGATGAAAAACCATGCGATGAAATTGATTCATCTGTTGATTCTTCTGGCCGTAACAAACTCTGCTTACGCCATTGAGGAAATTGTGGTCAGAGAAGAATCGAAATTCTCCCCGACTCTGGCCAACCGTTTTTCTTTTATTGCCGGTCTCAATCCAAGCATGACCAATGCAGCCGACATTATGAATTTTAATTTTTCCTATGCTAAAAAAATGGAAGGTTATTGGTTTGATGCTTCACTTATCATAACGAACGGCGCATTCAATAAAATCACAACTAATAATTTTAATGCAACGACAACAGCTGATGCTGATCTGTACGGTTCTAAAAGCATGCTGACAACTTTTGGTATCGGCGTCGCTCGTGAAAGCCGTTACTCTCAGGAATTGCTTCCCTTTGACGGCATGTATGAAGTGATCTCTGCAGATGTTACTTACAATATCTATAAAGAAAAAATCAGCAGCAAAAGTTTTACCGGTCCAGGTATGATTGCGAAGTTTTCTCTTTTTAAAAAGTTCAACGACTATGTTAGTATGGGGCCGCAGCTTTTATACAACCTGGCCGTAGTCAAACGCGCTCAAGATGTGGATACAGAGACGAGCTCTGCGCGATCGCTCACGATGAGCTATGTTACGATCGGATTTGATCTGAGCTTCTATCTCTAATCTTTTTTAGTCTTTAACATTTTTTAGGGCAAGGTGACGACAATGATTCCTCGTTATGAAGCACGTGAGATTACTCCCATCTGGAGCGATGAAAATAAATATCGCACATTTCTAAGAATTGAACTTGAACTTCTCCGCGCTCTGGAAGAAAAAGACATTGTTCCCAAAGGAACCGCCGGGACAATAGAGGCCAAGGCCGTCATTAATCCCAAACGCATTGATGAAATTGAACTGACGACAAGACATGATGTCATCGCATTCTGCACGTCTATCACAGAACAATTTCCTGCCGATATCGGAAAATATTTTCATTACGGTGTGACTTCTTCAGATGTCATCGACAGCGCTTTAACTTTGCAGCTGAAAGCATCGCTGGAAGTGGTGATGAAATCCTATGACCAGTTTCTTGAAGCGTTGAAATCACGCGCTCTGGAAACAAAAATGGTCATGACACTCGGACGTTCACATGGAATGTATGCTGAGCCTATGAGCTTTGGTCAAAAACTCCTTGGCCATTATGCCGAGTTCAAAAGAAGAAGAACTGAACTTGAAGAGTTCATGAAAAATGATCTGACCATTCAGCTTTCAGGAGCTGTCGGAAACTACACCATCCTCACACCGGATATCGAAGAAAGTGTGGCAAGAAAATTAGGTGTAAAAGTTGAGGATGTCTCAACGCAAATTATCCCTCGCGATCGACTGGCCAAATTAATTTCGATCACCTCTCTTGTGGCCAATGCGATAGAAAGACTGGCGGTTGAAATCCGTCACCTGCACCACTCGGATGTTCGCGAAGTGGCCGAAGGTTTCCGCAAAGGACAAAAGGGCTCGAGCACGATGCCTCATAAAAAAAATCCGATCTCAGCTGAAAACCTGACCGGCCTTTCACGATTTCTTCGCTCGCACTTAACTCTTGCATTGGAAAACTGTATCCTGTGGCACGAAAGAGACATCTCTCACTCAAGTGCTGAAAGACTTTATCTTCCGGATCATTTCGGAATTCTGGTCTATGCTCTCGACCGTTTCACGACCACAATAACTATGCTGGAAATTGACCAGGAAGTCATCGAAGGAAAAGTTCTCGCTCACACTCACTATCTCTCAAGCTACTACCTGCATTTTTTAATTTCTCATTGTGAATCACTCACCAGAGAGGATTTGTACGCTATTATCCAGGCGGCAAGCTTTGATAAAGAAGCAAAATCTGAACCCGCAAAATTCAGAGAGTTTATTCAGAACGAATTAAAAAACAGAAAGATTGATATCAAGCTTCCTCCCGTTTCGGCCGAAGGGTTAAAAGACATTTATTTGAAATCAGTCGATACTATTTTTAAGCGGGTTTTATAATGAATCAAGCCGTTCAAGTTGTTGTTCAGGAGACGTCTGAAATCAAGACAGAGACCAGTGCTAAACCCTGGTACATGAACACAAAAGCAACGGATCTTCTCTTCATTATTTTTATGCCCGTCATTTCCTTTCTTATCGTTGCGCTTATCTGCGAGCCCAGGGCAAAAAACGGGGCTTTTCTCTATGGAAAAGAAACGCCCTATTGGTTTGCCATCGGTGCAACGATGCTCACACATATGCACGTTTTGCTGGTCTTTACCCGCAGTCACATGAATATGAGCGTTTTCAAACGTTACAAATTTCGTTTCACCCTTATTCCGCTTCTTGCCCTGGCGGCCATGTGGGTTTCTCCTCTGGTTTTTGGAATCATGAGTGCGATTGGACTCTATTGGGATGAATGGCATTCTCTCATGCAGACATTCGGCTTTGGCCGCATTTACGATACAAGAGCAGGCAATCCAGCGGCCATCGGTAGAAAAAGAGACATGATTTTCTGTTTCATTATCGGATTTCTTCCGGCGCTGGTTCTTTTAACTTATCTGCCCAAAGGCGAATCACCGGGAGAAATGGCCAATTTTCTTGAAATCAGCACAATCAATGCCGCCCGTTTTGGTGGCGTTATCGAAGCTGTCCGCTGGCCACTCATCCTGTTCGGAATCGGGTATTCGCTGTGGTATTTCTGGTCGTACTATCAGCTGGCAAAATCCGGTTACAAAGTTTCCAAAGCTAAAATCGCTTTGTTTGCAACTACCGGACTTTCAACAATTGCAACGGCAAGCCTTTTTACCGTGGCCGACGGAATTTTCTTTGGAAATATCTATCACGCCATTCAATATGTGTTTATCGTGATGATCAGCGAACGCTCAAACCTCGCTACCCTCACAGGATTGAAGCAAAAATCCTACACCGGTGTTTATCTCATTTATTTTCTGGTCATCATTCCTTTCATGTTTGTGCTGGCAGGTCTTCGCCAGATGACTGCTCAATGGGAATACCTGGCAGCATTCTGGCTTCTGACCTCTCTTCTTCACTTCTGGTTTGACGGGTTTATCTGGTCTGTGCGCAGACAAGATATCTAAGCAAGACGAACGACTTAAGGTCTTCTTAAGGACTGTAATTTGTACTCTTAATCTAGGCTTAAATTGACTGTTCCCTTGGAATTGATAAAAATAATTTATTCAATTTTAAAGTGGAAATCCATGCGAACAGTAGCACTGTTTCTTTCAACCTTTTTTCTTTTTTCTGCAAGCGCGGCCTTGCCGGAAATTCGTTTATGTTACGAAGACGTGGTTGTTTTTCCATGGATCACCGGTGACGACAAGGGCGTTGCTATCAGCGAACTTCATCTGGTCGAAAAAAAATGTGGGTTAAAATTCACCATGGTAAGACTTCCCTGGAAGCGTTGCCAGGTTGAAGCTAAAAACGGAAATTTTGAAGGGATCATAGCCGCTTCCTACAACGAAGAACGTGCGACTTGGGGTGTGTATCCTTTCAGCGAAGATAATGTCATTGAGCCCGACTATCGGATGCACACTGACCGTTTCTACATTTACACAAGAAAAGAAAGCCCGATCAAATTTAAAAACGGCAAATTAGAAAATTTGAGCGACAATGCTGTCGGTGTTCAGCTGGGCTACTCAGTCGGAAATGACCTGCAAAAACTGGGCTACCCTCTGCACTCAAGTTTCACCAGCGCCATCGATATCATCAAGGAACTTGATCGCGGTATTATTAACGTCGCTGTTCTTCAAGACCATGAAGCCATCCGCGTTTTAACTCTTTATCCGGAACTGGCCAAAAAAATTGTACGTCAGGAACCACCTTTTAAAATTGCTGACCAGTACCTGCTGTTTACTCAAACTTTTTTTAAACACAACCCGGATCTTGCAAAAAAAACATGGAAAGCTTTCTCAATTATCAGAGAAAGTGCCGACTATAAAACAATGGTAGAAAATGAACTCCAGCACATTTAAAAGAAATATTTATTTGCGCGTGGGGATGATTATCCTGATCGGGATTTTAATCCCGGCCTTCGTCATGGGTCTGGTCGAATACCGGACGCTTGAATCCAATTTGCTTGCAAAAACTCATTCACATATGTCTGAGACGACAAAGCTTCTCGCTCAAAGTTTAAGCCGTCCTCTCTGGGACTATGCCGAGCCGACAATCAATTCCATTGTTCATTCAAGTTTTACAGATGATGAAATCATCACTGTAAAAATCATCGACTCCAACAAGAAAGTCTTTTATTCGGCCGATTATTCGAACTCAACGACAGAAAAAAACAAGACGCAGATGTTTTACATTGAAGAACCAATCTCCCACGATTCGCAGTTGATCGGTCAGGTTCAGATTTTCTATACGGTCGACAACGTTTACGAGACTCTTCATTCGCTTCTCTTGAAATTCTTCATCACCAGATTCATTCAACTGGTGGTAACATTGCTCACAGTTATTGCCTTTCTAAATCTTGGATTAATCAAAAGAATCAACCTACTTTCTAAACAGGCCAAGAAACTCGACATGCAGATTCTCGATGAACCTTTTCATTGGGAACACGGGGATCCGATTGATGAACTTGGTCTCGATCTGGAAAATGCCCGTAAAAGTTTGCACGATCTCTTTCATGAGGTGAAAATCAAAAACGAGGAACTTTTCAAGCTCAATCAAGAGCTGGAAAATAAAGTTAAAGAAAAAACTCAACAGGTTGTCCACGCTGCCAGAATGGCGGCCCTCGGTGAAATGTCCGCCGGAGTCGCTCATGAAATCAACAATCCTCTAACGGTCATCATGGCGACTTCTAAAATTCTTGAGAATGGAATTCATTCTAAGCGATACACTCAGGACGATGTCGCGGAAAGATTGCAAAAAATCACCTCCATGAGTGAACGTATCAACAGAATCGTTAAGGGCCTTAGAACGTTTTCAGGAAACTCGGATAAGGAACAAATGAAAATTGTTCCTCTGTCACAAATCTTCAATGAAACTCTTGTTCTATGCCAGGAAAAACTGAAAAACAGCAATATCACTTTATATATTGTTTCTATGCCGGATATTGAAATTGAATGCAGAAGCGTGGAAATTTCACAGGTCTTTTTAAATCTCATCAACAATGCGGCGGACGCCGTTCGCGATCTCGATCAAAAATGGATTGCGGTTGAAGCGACCGTGAAAGATGACATGGTTGAAATCCGTTTGACTGACTCCGGAAAAGGGATCGATCCTGCGATTGCGGTGAAGATGATGCAGCCATTTTTTACCACGAAGCCTGTTGATCAGGGAACTGGCCTTGGTCTTTCCATTTCTTCAGGGATTATCGAAGAACACCATGGCCGTTTATGGCTCGATGATGAAGCTTCAAACACTTCTTTTGTCTTTCAGGTTCCGGTGGCCCACGAAACTCCACCGAATTTTTTTCACTAAAGCTCTTGTCCCTTTAAATAAATTTTTCCGCTTCCCTTTTCAACTCTTCCAATGACAAACGTTTTTTCCCCATTAAGTTCCAGCTCGCGGCCGATTGTATCCGGATCGTCTGTCGCAATCACCATCCCCACTCCCATATTGAAAGTGCGGTGAAGTTCAATTTCATCAAGTCCGCTCAACTGACAAACCTCATTCATGTGGGGTGGAAGGTTTGCTGTCGTGTGAATATGATAATTAAATTTCTCATGGATACGAGGAATATTTAAAAAGCCAGAGCCCGTAATATTGGCGATACCTTTTATTTTTTCTCGGTGCTGAGAAAGGAGTTTCATCACAGGGCGGACGTAAATTTTAGTAGGAGTCAGGCAGGCGCGTTTCAAATCAGGACCGGCCTTTTTTGTTTCAAGGATTTTTCTCACCAAAGAATATCCATTGGAATGAAAGCCGGAACTCGCAAGAGCAAGAAGAGTATCTCCTTCATTTAACCTTGTTCCATCGATGAGATCTTTTTTCATCACTTCGCCGACAGAGAAACCTGCGAGGTCGTAATCACCGGTTTGATACATGCCTGGCATTTCCGCCGTCTCGCCTCCAATCAGCGCCATTTGAGATTGCTGGCATCCCTCTACGATTCCCTTGATCACAGCTTCGCTGACTTCAAGATCAAGCGAACTCGAAGCAAAGTAATCCAGAAAGAACATCGGTCGCGCACCGGAACAAATCAGATCATTCACACACATTGCAACCAGATCAATACCGATCGTATCGTGCAAGCCCAGCTCAATAGCGAGTTTTATTTTTGTACCAACGCCGTCAGTTGAAGACGCAAGGTAGCGGTCCTCATCCATTGCATACAAGGCACAAAAGCCTCCTACTCCGGAAACAACCTGTTTGTTATAAGTGGATTTGACCATCCTGCTGATTCTCTCAACAAAAAGATCTCCTTTTTCTATGTCGACGCCGCTGTCTTTGTAATTGAATCCCATCGCTTTATTCCTTTAATGTCTGAAGTGTCTGGTTCCTGTTGTCATCATCGAAATTCCATATTTGTTGCAGGCTTCAATGACTTCATCATCGCGAATGCTTCCACCAGGCTGAATAATCGATTTGATTCCCACTTCATGACAGACATCGATGGAATCAGCAAATGGAAAAAACGCATCTGAAATAAGAACCATTTTATCCAAGGGAAGATTTTTTTGATCGGCCCGAACTTTTGCCAGCAAACGAAGTGAGTCCAGTCTGTTTGGCTGCCCCATGCCTGCTCCGGCGAGAGTCAATCTTCCTTCCGGAGTTTGATAAACAAGAGCGATGCCGTTGCTTTTTAAATGTTTGCACGCAATGATTCCAAAGTCTGCAAGCTCAAGGGCAACGTTTTCCATTTTCGCTTTCGTGACACATTTTAAGTTTTCTTTTTCCCGACACTCATCCTCATTTTGCATCAGAAGGCCGCCGGAAATACTTTTGACCATGAATTCACTTTGATTCTTTTCCCGCACTGGAGATTTTAAAAGTCTGACATTTTTCTTTTTGGCGAAAACTTTCAACGCTTCTTCTGAATAGTCCGGAGCAATGACAACTTCAATGAAGCGTTCGTTTAAAAATTCAGCACTGTCTTTTTCAACGGTGTGTGAAAAAGCAATGATGCCGCCAAAGCTTGAAACGGTATCGCCGTTCCACGCTTCCTGCAATGATTCAAAAAGATTTTCAGAAACGGCCAGACCGCAGGGATTAGCGTGTTTGATGATGGAGACAACTTTCTTCGATGAAAACATATTGGCGGTGTCGCTCATGACTCTCCATGCGGCATCTGCATCCATCCAATTGTTATAAGAAAGTTCTTTTCCCTGAAGCACTTCTGCGTCCACCAGGGTTGTTTTTGCATCGGTATTTTTGATTTTAAAAATTTTCGCCCACTGATGTGGATTTTCACCATAGCGAAGTGTTTCTTTGGAAGTCACACTTAGAAATGGCAGATCCCCTTGAACATAGTCTTCATTAAAGCGCTCATTTAATTCCTGAGCGATCAGACAATCATACTCTGCCACTCTGGTAAAAGTTTTGATTGCCAATTGACGACGCATTTTAAAATTTATGCTGCCGTTATTTTCTTTAAAGACGGCCATGAATTCTTCATAGTCCTGAATGCCTGATAAAACCGTCACCGATTCGTAATTTTTAGCAGAAGCTCTCAACATCAAAGGCCCGCCGATGTCGATATTTTCGATCAGAACATTTTCTTCTGCATTTTTCCCTGCGTATTTATCGAAGGGGTATAAATTGCAAACAACCAGATCAATCGGTGTAATTTGCAGTTCTCTCGCCTCGGCCTGATCCTGCTCATGATGCCGTCTGAACAGCAGCGCACTTGAAACAGGAAAGCTGATAGATTTCATTCTTCCACCAAAGGCTTCGGGATTTCCTGTGACTTTTTCTATTCCCGTAACGGGTAAGCCAAGATCTTCTATGAACTTCTTTGTTCCTCCGGTCGAAATTAATTCAACCTCATGATCGTGAAGCAGTTGAACAAGTTCACCGAGATGGGATTTGTCCGTTACACTGATGAGGGCCCTTTTAATTGGTTGCAGGTGTGTGTGCATGAGTCTCCCGTTAACTTTTTAAAGTCTTATAAATGTTTTTCACAGTAATCTATTCCGCTTTTAAAAATCAGGGCGGCCAGTCCTTTGCCGTCATTTTTCTGGGCCCCTGAAGGCAACAGCCAGTTGCTGGTGGCCGCTTCCGGATGAGGCATTAATCCAAAAATGCGCCCTTCCTGATCACAGATTCCCGCGATTCTGCCGTATGATCCGTTCACATCTTCACGATAACGAAGAGCAATTTGTCCGTTAAACTGAAGTGTTTCATAAATGAGCTGTTGAGAAGCTTCATCTCCGGCAAAAACAATTTTTCCTTCCCCATGACGAATCGGCAGCTGAATCGTTTTTTCCTGCAAAGCTTTCGTCCAGAGACAGGCAGAAGGTGGAACTTCCAGGCTCACCCATTTATCGAGAAAATGTCCCTGACGGTTGTGAGTCAGCGACATCGTTCTTTCCTGAAAAGGTTTTGGCAGCAAACCGAGTCTGACCAGGGCCTGGAATCCGTTGCAGATACCAATGACAAGCTTTCCAGAGTCCACGAATTTCTTTAGTTCAGCACCAAGTGCATGCCGCAATTTCAAAGCGAGAACTTGTCCGGAACCGAGCTCGTCGCCAAAAGAAAATCCTCCTGGCAAAGCGAGAATCTGGGCTTCATGCAATTGTTCAGGGTGCGCAATAAGATCGGCAATATGAACAATTTTAGAAACGGCTCCCTCTTCTTTGAAGGCGAGCGCTGTTTCCTCTTCGCAATTAATTCCGTCACCGGTAAGAACTAAAACGTTAACTATTTTTTTCATACGCTTTTACCTGCAAGATATTTGTAGTTTTTCAAACATTCCGAACCACTGATGGCAAAATCTTCCGAAATGATTGTTCCGGTTTCAGTGACTTCACCAAGATTTCTCAGATCGTGTCCGGCAAAGAGATTTTCAAATTTTAGTGAAGCCTCTGCCGGAACACTCACAATCATCCGGCCTGGACCTTCATTAAAATAAAAAGCAAACCGTTCTTCTGCAGAGAGATCCTGCGCGGTCAGTTTGCAGCCGAACTGCGTGCCCATCAACTTTTCTGCCAGCGCCACAAGCAAACCACCATCAGAAATATCGTGGGCACTGTTGATAAGTTTTTCCTTCATCGCCTGATGAATTATTCGATATAAACTCAATTGCTTTTTTGTATCGAGGGCGGGAAGCGGATAAGAAACCTGATAATCAAACTGCAGCTCTACTTCAAAGGCCGACCGGAAATTTCTCAAGTCCGAACCAATGAGATAAAGTTTATCACCGGCCTTCTTTACTTCAGAGGTTGTCACACATTGAAGCGAAGGCACCCTTCCCATGGCCGTCACAAGCAGTGTTGGTGGCACACTTATTTTGACAGTTTCATCTGATTTAGTTTTTCCGATGAAATCATTTTTCATACTGTCTTTTCCGCTGACAAACGGCATGCCGTAATCGACGCTGATATCATAGAGAGCAGCGGAAGACCGAACGAGATGCGAGAGTTTTAATTCAGCATCCGGATTTTTTGCCGAGGGAATCGGATCCGGCCAGCAGTAGTTATCTACTAAAACCATCTCATCTGGATCTGCTCCGGTGCAAACCGCATTTCTGACTGCTTCATCGACAGCATAGACTGCCATCGCATAGGAATCATAGGCAGAAATCTTTGGATTGATTCCACAGGAAATCGCCAGTGCATTATCCGCATTTCCTCCGTGCGGTTTCATCCAGACAACACCTGCATCGCTTGGAGCAGAAAAGCCGGCCTCAGCAGTTCCTGTGTAGGGCTTTACGATCGTCGCTCCTTTGACTTCGTGATCGTACCTTCGAACGAGATGCTCGTGGCTTCTGACATTCGGCGAACGAAGAAGTGTAAAAAGAACTTCTTCATAATGAGTTTCAGGTAATTTAAATTTAGAAACAGATTTTTTTATCCAGTGAGCAGAGGCCTTTGTCGGATCAAAATTCGCCGCAAGTTTCATGGGAATCAACGATTCGTGAAGAAAGTGCATCGAAAGATTTGCCACAACTTCGTTATTGTAGCGAACGTGTAAAAATCCCGAGTCAGTAAATTCCCCGACGACTGAAGCTTCTACTCCGCGTTCTTCAGCAAGCTTCATAAAGGCATCTTTTTTTTCTTTTTCCACAGAAAAAGTCATGCGTTCCTGCGATTCACTGACCATTAACTCATAAGGAGAAAGTCCCGGGTATTTCACCAGCGCTTGATCGAGATGAACGACGGCGCCATTTGTTTTCTGGGCCATTTCTCCAATAGAAGAACTTACACCACCGGCTCCATTATCAGTCACACTGTTAAAAAGAGCGCGTTTTCTTGCTTCAATAAGAAAATCTCCCAGTCGTTTTTGAGTGATCGGATCGCCGATCTGAACAACTGACGAAGGCACGCCGTCCACAAGTTCCATTGAACTGAACGTAGCTCCGTGAATGCCGTCTTTGCCGATTCTTCCTCCGGCCATGACAATGAGATCACCAGGACGCTGTCCTTTATCACAGGTTGGTGCTTCGTTTTCACGCTGAGGCATGACTCCGATGGTTCCGCAGTAAACGAGCGGTTTGCCGACATAATCGCGGTCAAAGACAAAAGCTCCGTTCACAGTAGGAATTCCGCTTTTGTTTCCACCGTCCTGAACACCAAGATGCACACCTTCTTTAATCCGATCAGGATTTTTTAAAAGCAGTGGAAGATCAATCTGATTTTCTTTGAAATAATCATTTTCAGCGAGACAAAAAACATTGGTGTTGGCAATCGGTCTGGCACCCAGACCTACTCCGTAAATATCCCGGTTCACGCCAAGGATCCCGGTGAGTGATCCACCGTACGGATCAAGTGCTGAAGGTGAATTGTGTGTTTCAACCTTAATACAGACATCCACTTTATCGTCGAAGCGAACGATTCCGGCATTGTCGTGAAAAACGGAAATGAGCCATGGAAGATTTCTCTCTTCCTGAATTCTTTTCGTTGCGGCCTTTATATAAGATTTAAAAATTCCCTGAATGTTCAAATCACCTAAACGCTTCACTCCCTCAGGTAAATTCTCAGCTTCGCTGTAAGTAATCTCAGAAGAAAAAATCTTATGCTTGCAGTGTTCACTCCAGCTTTGGGCGATGATTTCCATTTCAACGTCTGTAGGATTTCTCTCAATATCTTCATAATGTCTTTTTATATGGGCCAGCTCATCCGCGCTCAAGGCCCAGCAATTGTCATGATTCATTTTCATCAGAGTATTGTGATCAACCTGCAAATCAATCATTTTAGAAGGGGCTGCCTGAATATCTACTGAAGGAAATTTTAAATCGGCCATTCTCGCTGTCAAAGGCACGATAGAAACTTTGTGAAGAAGATTATTGGCAAGCTTTTCATTCGCCATCTTTATAAGGTGTTCAGAAGTGAGTGAGTCCCCTTCAACAAGAAACATCATGCCTGAAGAAACTTTAATTTCTTCAGAACGTAGAGCTGGTATCAGTTTCAATGCTTCAAGAGCTGCGTGAGCGGAATTGTCGGTCACTCCCGGACGAAAACCAATATCAATGACCTGAGGATTCTTAAAGCCGCGCAGTTTGAGCCATTCATAAACCTTTTTCTGCTCAACATCGTTTGATGAAACTAAAGTCTCCATCACCGAATCAGTGAAAACTTCCTGCGCATAAATTGAAAAAGAATCTATTGTTCTGGAAGTCTCTATCAAAAAAGTTTTGATTTCCCAGATATGCTCAAGCGAGATATCCATGTATTTCTTAAACCAGATCTTCAGATTTTCTTCCTGAACTTTTTGATCTTCAAGATGATACGTATTGGGAAAAATTTCCAGTCGGGTTAATATCTTCATAGTGTGTTCCTCAATAGTTTTTCAATCACCTGCGGATAGAATTCGTTTTCGATCTTGAGTCCGCGTTTTTTAAAATCGTCCAGTGAATCACTGGAAAGTCTGGGAATAGTTGCTTGAGCAATAATTTTTCCTGTATCCATGCCTTCGTCGACAAAATGAACAGTACAGCCGGACATTTCAACACCCGCTCTGAAGGCTTCACCATAGCCGTCCGTTCCCGGGAAGGCCGGCAAAAGCGATGGATGAATATTGATGACTCTCTCCGGGAAATGCTCCAGAAATTGCGGCGTGAGGAGTTTCATGTAGCCGGCAAGAACAATCCAATCCGGACGAAATGATTCGAGTTTTAAAAACAATCTTTTGTCAAAAGAAGTTCTTTCTTCACCTATTTTTTTTATCACAGCAAAACTAGGCACATGGAATTTTACAGCGCGCTCGTGAACAAGTGCTTTCTTCTTATCACTCCCCACACAGACCACTTCGGCAATATCCGATCCGGCCGCCCATTTCATGATGGACTCCGCATTGGATCCTGAACCGGAAGCAAGAATGGCGAGTCTGATTTTACTCATTCTGATCTCGCTCCTATGTCGTGACGAAACTGGGCCCCGTCAAAATGAATCGAGTCAAGTTTGGTATAAACATTTTGCCTCGCTGTTGCGGGATCATCAGCAAGAGTTGTCAGACCTAAAATCCGGCCGCCCTTGGTGTAGAAGAACTGATCTTTCAATTCAACACCGGCGAAATAAAGTGAATCAAACTCTCCGGGACGGAAATTGGAAAACTCAATTTTATCACCCGATCTCACTTTCATGCCTTCAGTTCCAGGATAACCGTGAGCGGCCATGACCACGTGAATTGCGTGTTTCTTTTTACGAAGAATATTTTTTCTGCCAAGTTGCTGCTCTAACGACTCTAGTGAATGTGAGGCGGCAGCCTTCAGCCAGGGAACAAGATCTTCTTCCAGAAGCGGCAACAGCACTTGTGTTTCAGGATCACCAAAGCGAACATTGAATTCAAGAACCTGCCATTCATGGCCGGAAGTTTTTCCTTTGGTTTTCATGAGACCCGCAAAGAGAATTCCGGAAAAAGGGGTTCCCTCTTTATTCATGGTCTCAATCATTGGAGAAAAAATATTTTCTTCAATCCATTTTTCATCTGAAGCCTCTACACATCTGGCAGGCGCAAAAGTTCCCATTCCACCGGTATTGGGTCCTTCATCACCATCGAGCAATCGTTTGTGATCGCAGGCCGTCCCTAAGAATGTAAAAGTCTTTCCGTCACAAAGAGCAAAGGCCGAGACCTCAACACCTTCAAGAAATTCTTCAATGATGATGTGATTGATGTTTTCACCAAGAAACTTATCCAGCATTAAGGCCCGCACAGCATTCGTTGCTTCTTCTTTCGATGCGCAGACAATCACTCCCTTTCCTTGGGCAAGCCCGTCGCATTTGACAACCATTTTTTCCATTGGGGATTTTGCAATCCAATGCAAGGCCGGCTCGACCTCAAAAAACTCCGCATAGCGGGCCGTGGGAACATGAGCTTTAAGCATGATTTTTTTAGCATAGGCCTTCGACGATTCAAGTTGACTGGCGGCCAGCGAAGGACCCACAACAGGCAATCCCTTTTTTTCAAAAGCATCAACAATACCAAGAGACAGGCTTGCTTCCGGACCGACGATTGTCAGATCAAATTTTTCTTCGAAGGCATAGGACACTAAGGCCTCTACATCTGTCGCTGAAATCGCTTTGCACTCAAGGCCAGGCAAAGTGGACAGCATTCCGGGATTTCCTGGACAAACAACAATCCTTGAAACAAGAGCTGATTTGCTCACACAATGAGCAAGCGCATGTTCTCGACCGCCCGAACCAATGATGAGAATTTTCATAAATACCTCGCACGATAATTTTGCAGAGTCATTTCTGAAGAAAAAGGAGCCTGGCCCTGAAGCTTTAATGAAAGAATATTGCAGTAACCTTTATAGACAAAAAGGGCACGATCAAGAATCGGAGCAGGAAGCGGCGAAGGTTCTGAGTGATATTTTTCACGGCAGAGCTTTTTAAAATCCAGCCCCCGCATATTGGCCTCTTTTTTTGCCTCTTCCAGTTTTTTATACCAGTCGCTGTTTTTATAATGTTCGCGAAGAAATTCTTTGGAAAAACTTTTTCCATCAATCAGCAGTCTCAATTCGTCGATACCAATGGAATCAACCAGCATAAAGGAGCGCTGGTCTTTGGTCTTTTCAACAAAGCCCATTTCAATTTTTCCGTCCCAAAGCTCGAGTCCGATCGATTGATGGAGAGAAAAAAGATTGAGAGCAATCAAGTGAGTCATTGTCTGCAATTCATTCCACTCAAGTTCATTGAGTCCGGCAATACGTCTCGCCTCATTTCTTTCCAGGTAACGATCACCTCTTTCAAGTTTCGTTGAAAAATCCAGAACAGGTTTTTTTAAAAAAGTTCCTTCTCTGGGAACATGGTCAAATCCCAATTCTTTCCAGGCGACAGGGTTGGCCCCAAGCCGTTTTGAAAGTGAATTTCCCGCCGGCAGACCAAGCCTGAAAATAATTTCCAGAGGAACCAGGGTGTTTACAGGTTTAGCGGAATAAGGAGTGTAATCATATTCCTGATTGTGCAAAACGGGTCTCAGCACATCGATTTTTTTTACTTTCATCAGGTTAGAAGAAAAAGGAACATCTTCGTCCTTGAGATAATGATGAACAACACCTTCTTTGCAAAAACGCGCGTAGACTTCAGACGTTTTCAGAGACTCAATATACGAGTTTTCAAATGCAGATAGTATTTCCTTTCGCTCGAACAAATCAGTCCAGTGAGCAGGATTTTCAAGATAGAGAAAAAAGAGTTTGCCCATGATGGAAAGAGCGCGGCCTTTTTCCGAGAGTTCATCCGGCATTTCGCCCCAGTCAAACACGGAATAGCGGTCTGAGTATTCAAACAAGAGAGAATTTGCCGACACTTCTCCCCTGATATTTTTCACTGATCCACGGTATAAAAGAGGTGGCAAATTCATCATAACAGTTACTCCCTGTGCAGAGTTCTCATTGTTTTAAAAGTAGCGGCACAGCTGACATCCACCGGATAACATCCGTTAATACAGGCCATGCACAGATTTTCCGAAGCGATGCTTTTTTTCAAAGCGCTTTCAGAAATATAAATAAGTTTATCGGCGCCCAGATAGGCTTCAACTTCTTCAATCGTTCTCGAGCTGGCGACCAGCTCTTTTGGATCCGGCATATCAACGCCGTAGTAACAAGGATATTTAATCGGCGGACAAGTTGAAGCAAAATAAACTTCATTCGCTCCCGCCTCTTTCACCATGTCGATAATTCTTTTGGACGTTGTTCCTCTGACGATGCTGTCGTCGAGAAGAAGAATATTTTTTCCTTTGATCTCACTCCCAATAGCAGTGAGCTTGAGGGCCACGGCCCTGTTCCGGCTCTCCTGCGTATTAAGAATAAAACTTCGCTGGATATAGCGGTTTTTAATGAGAACTTCTCTATAAGGAATTTTCAATTGTTCACTTAAACTGATAGCGGCCACGCGGCTCGTTTCGGGAATCGGCACGACGATGTCAGGAGAAATCTCTCCGCGAGCGATGAGTTCCTGAATTTCTCTGGCGAGATTTTTTCCGAATTCAAGCCGGGTTGAGTAAACACTTCTTTCTTCAAGAACGGATTCCGGATTGGCGAAATAGACCCATTCAAACATACAAGAGCGCGGTTCAATTTTCTTGATTTTCGAATACGTTGCCGATGAATAGATTTCTCCGCTTTCATCTATAAAGAGAATTTCCCCCGGTTCGAGATCGCGAAGAACTTTATAGCCTAAAAAATTCAGTGCATTTGATTCCGAAGCAAGACAATAACTTTTTCCGAAATTTTTAGGATGAAGATTTTTTTCTTCTTCAGTGAGTTCGCGCTCACCTAAAATAAGGGGACGCAGGCCATGAGGATCCCGAAAAGCATACAGACCTTTGTCTGCAAGCAATCCCAGGACGGAGAAGCCCCCATGGGCCTGGTCAAAAATAGTCTGAATAGAAAGTTTTAATTTATCAAAGCTGAAAGAAGTTTTTGTTCTCTCTGATAATCCATCTGAAAGAAGATTAATGAGTGCTTCAAGATCGTTTTGAGTGAACAAGTGGCGGTCCTTCTCACTTAGGAGTTTCTCTTTCAGCTCGTAGTAGTTGACGATGTTGCCGTTATGAACCATTCCGATGCCAAATGGATAATTTATCATCATTGGCTGGATATCGCGTTTTTTATCGATTTGATTGCTGAGTGATTTTTTGGGACCGATGGTGGAGTAGCGCGTATGAGCAATGCTCATCTGACCTGAAAAACCTGAAAGGATTTCCGGTGTAAACACATCACTGATCAGACCCAGATCTTTATGGTGATGAAAATCTTTTGAAGTGAAATCGTAAGATAAAATTCCGGCGGCATCGATTCCCCGGTGTTGCAGAAGGAGCAACCCCTGATAGACTTCTTGACTTGAAAAAGGCGTTCCGAAAACCCCTACAATTCCGCACATTGGTCTAACCTCGGAGGATGGTTAAGGATTAGAAAAACTAATAGCTCGCATTAAGGAGACTAATGATTTTTTCGGGCTCTGGCCAATAAAATCTTTGGCTTTTTTCATTTTTAGGGCCATTATCGATTTCATGATGAGTCAGCAAAATTCCTGGATTCAACTCAAATCAGGCCTCGTTTTGGGGCTTTTGGGCGGTGGTCAACTGGCCCGAATGACAGCTCTGGCCGCCAGTGATTTCGGCATTCTCACGCACATTTTTTGTTCCGATAAAGAGATCAGTCCTGCACAGCTTGTCGCCGCAAAAACGATAAAAGGTGAGTTTTCAGATCTGTCTGCGATACTCAAATTCTGTGAAAGTTGCGATATTGTCACGCTTGAAAATGAATTCATTGACCAGAAAATTCTGGAGGCCATAGATGAACATTTTCCAGAAAAACTTTTTCCTACATCAAAAACTTTCAAAGCGATCGGCGATAAAATTTCTGAAAAAAAATCGTTCGAAAAAGCAGGTCTTAAAGTAGCTCCTTATAGTGAAGTAAAATCACCGCAGGACATTTCGGCCTTTGCCGAAATTCATGGCTATCCAGTTGTTCTCAAATCTTCCAAAGGGGGATACGACGGCTATGGCAATGCAACCATCAAAAATAAAAATGAAATAGAAGAAAAATTTTCTTCACTAAAAGGTGAAAAGCTTGTCGAAGCTTTTATTCCTTATGAAAAAGAAGTAGCTGTGCTCGTGGCGCGAAATCGCAATGGCGAATGTAAAGTTTATCCCGTGGCTCACACCATTCAGGAAAATCATATCTGCCACTATGTGAGTGTGCCGGCCGAAATTTCACCGGAAATAAAAAAGCAGATTGAAGACTGCGCTCTTAAGGCCATGGTGTCCATCAATGCTGTGGGACTCTTTGCCTTTGAATTTTTTCTGACAAAGTCCAATGAGCTCTATCTTAACGAATCGGCTCCTCGACCGCACAACAGCGGCCATTACAGCCTCGAAGGTTGCGTGACAAGCCAGTTTCACAATCACGTCCGTGCCGTTTTAAATCTCCCTCTGGGTGAAACGACTCTTCTTGCCGAAAACGTTTTAATGCTTAATCTGCTCGGAACTCAAAATGGCGAAGCTTCACTTTCTCATGCCACTGAATTTTTGAATGTGCCAGGCGGACATCTTCATCTTTATGGAAAAAAGTTTTCACGCAAGGGAAGAAAAATGGGCCACTTCACTCTTCTTGGCCGTGATAAAAAAGAAATGTTTCAAGTCTTAGATAAACTTAAAGCGGAATATTCACTATGAAAAAAACGAAACCTGTCGTCGCTGTTATTATGGGAAGCTCTTCTGATTGGGCCACCATGAAAGAGGCCTGTGAAGTGCTCGATTCATTCGGAATCGCCTACGTAAAACACGTCCTTTCGGCGCACAGAACGCCGGATGCCATGAGAGAGTTTGCTCTAAACGCCAGAAAAAATGGATTGAAAGTGATTATCGCTGGTGCGGGCGGTGCCGCTCACCTTCCGGGAATGACTGCGAGCTACACAACTTTGCCAGTCATTGGTGTACCTGTTCAATCAAAAGCTTTAAGCGGTGTCGATAGTCTTCATTCAATTGTTCAGATGCCCAAGGGCATTCCTGTGGCGACAGTTGCCATTGGCAATGCTTACAATGCCGGCCTTCTTGCCGCTCAGATTTTATCTGTTGAAGATAAAGTTCTTGCCGGAAAACTTCAAAAATTCAGAGAGAAGCAAGCGCGGGATGTTGAGAAAATGAATAAAGACATTTTATCTTAAGATTTCAAAAAAGCTGGAAAGAAAAATTTTCTGGCGATCCTCATCGAGAAGCTTCTGAATATCCGGAGGCAAATCTTCAAGTTCCAGTCTTCTGATGGTGTGATACTCTTTCGCCTTTTTTGTACGCGGATCCAGTACCGGATGAAAATGAGAATTGATCATTGTTCCCTCAGAATCAACAGTTGTGAATCTTCCCCCTTCATCCATATCTGTATAGAGAAAACTGGAGTCGGGAAAAAACTGAACGCTGCCAAAGCGAGTTGATTGAAACTCTTTTCCCTCGGGAGATTTTGAATACGACCAGAGAACTTTATGGTCTTCCATTGAAACAATTTCCAGAGAGCTTTTCGGCTGATCTTGTCCCCAATTTTTGTAAACCAGCAACGTTCCGTCATCTTTTAACTGCACATCATGGGTGGTGGCCCGCCATTGCTGATCAAACCAAAAACGACCTTTTAGGTGCAGATCGCGATCAAAAAAAAGAACGAGTCCACGTCCGGTATTGACGACGATTTCATAATCTTTGCTGTAATTTTCCGGAACGAGATTTATAGAATTAAAATGAGACACTTCCATAGTTGCTTCCCCTTTTTCACCGTAGGGAATACTTTCGGCCGCAGGGAGCGGATTGCCCATTTCTTTTTCCAGCTCTGCCTGGATGTCGGCAATGCTCCATTTATGAAGAATTTTGCCATTGGAAAGATCGATGGAAACAAGAACATCAAATTTGGTTTTCATTCCTTCGTGCATTTTTATTTCTGAAGAAAAAGCGTAAACTCTTTCGCCCTTGCGATCTGTTTTCATTGTGTGATGGAGCGCAAGTGGAATGCGCCAAAGGAGCTGGTCATTGGCATCAATCATTTCGACTTCATTTTTTCCCTTTTGATCGAAATAGGACTCACTCAAAAAGCGAACGACCTTTCCATTTGGCAAAAATACACAGAGGCTGCCAGGAACTTCCTTGAGCACATTTAGTTTTGTATCAAAAACAGTGCAGTCGATGACATAGGCGCGGGAATTCCATAGATAATCGTCGTATAAAGGACGGAAAACTTTGTAGAAAAGCAAAACAAGGNNTATTGCTTTCAGAACTAAGGACTTGCTCATTAATTAATTCTAATGGATGTTCAAAGAAATTTATAGAGCTTCCATAAAAAGTTCTTATTAAGATCTCGGTCAATCAGTTCACGCACATCGGGACTCAGCTCAAAATATTCGAGTCTTCTGATTGTATGAAATGACCGGGGAAGTTTAGTGGTCGGATCTGTCTCGGGATAATAAAAATCATTCTCTGATTTACCTTCGGCACTTACGGTAGTGAAATGACCACCCTTTTCCATGTCGGAAAAAAGAAAGCTTGAATCGGAAAAAAACTGAACACTTCCAAATCGGTCGGCCTTAAAAGGTTTTCCTTCCGGAGTGCGGGTATATTTCCAGATGACGGAATTATCTTTCAAAGAGCGTTTCTCCAGAAAACTTTCATCCGTTTTATCCCAATTCTTGTAAATTAAAAGATCTCCATCATCTGTGATCTGGGCATCATGAGAGTTGGCCATCCAGTCTTTATCGATCCAGAATTTTCCCGACAATTTCAAATCCGCCGTAAAAAAGAGGATGAACCCGCGGCCACTGTTGATGATCACTTTCACCCCGTCGGTACCTTCGGGCATGAAATTTATAGAATTAAAATGAGTCACTTCTTCCGTGACTTCGCCAATGCTCTTATTCAGCCCATTATAAGACGGAGATTTTTCGACAGGGAGGCCCGTCCAAATTCTTCTTCCAGTGTTTCAAGAAGTGAGTAAGCATCCCACCTGTTTAATTGTTTTCCAGAGACCGCATCCAGAGCGACAACTTGATCAATTTTAACTAGTTTTCCACGATACTTTTTTTTCTCTAACGTAAGGGCATAAAGGATTTTCTCTTCAGGATCAAGTTTCATTGTGTGATGAACCAGCAGAGGGATTTGCCATTTTAACTGGCCGTTTTTATCGTAATAACTCAAATCGGCCTGACCTTTTCCGTCTTTGAATTCTTCATCCTGATGAACAATGACATCACCATTTCTAAAAAAAGCACATTGATCCCCGGCCACTTCTTTAAGCTTCACCATGGATGAATCAAATAGAGCGCAACCGATGACGTAAGCACGGGCCTGTTGTTTAAGCGTTTGCAGGGAGTGAAAAAGAAAAAGTCCGGAAAAACCGATGACTACTGCACTCAGCAATGAAAGAGCGATTATTGTTTTTTTCCGCAGTGCCATTGGTCTAT
>DJVH01000124.1 GCA_002440825.1 Bacteriovoracaceae bacterium UBA6261
TGGACGGTGTTTTAGATAAACGACTTTCAACAAAAGAGATTCCTTCAATCTTCCTGGGAAAGAATGCTTCTCCCCTCGCCGGAAAAGCTCACATTAATTTTTTACCTGAAAGCGCTGACGTTCAACAAGTCTTACAGAAAACATCTGAACTGATTGGAGCAAATTTAAGTCAAGGATTATTGAACGATCAGTTTGCACCTATGAAGATAGAATATTTTTACAAAGTTCATCACAACGTCTGCGATATTTATTTAAAACTCACAGACGCAAAATTTTTAAAGATCTTCAAAGCAGGTAATGAAATTTCCTCTATGGAAATTTTAAAACTTAGAAAGAAGAAAATTTCCGAGCTTTATGTGAAATCGGCAGATTTTGAAAAGCTGGTGGAGTCAATGATTCATGATGAAGCCGAGGAGTCCGATTTAAACGGTAAAGATGAGGAAAAAATTTTTGATGAACTGGCCTTTGCCCACGATGTCTTTCACCAGGTGACAAATCGAATAGGGTTGAATGAAAATGCAGTGATCTGTGCCAATAAATCTATGGAACTTCTTTATAATGTCATTGAGAAAGAAAATAACTTGCAGAAGTTATGGTCTGTTTTCATGAAGAAAAGAAATTTTGTAACTGAACACTCTCTCATGGTCGGTTATCTTTCATCAGCTATTTTAAGCCAGACAGCTTTCAGCAATGATAATAATTCCATAAAGCTCACTCTGGCAGCTCTTCTCCATGATGTGGGGGTTGTGAAAGACAAACATGTTGAAAGCGAACACTCCGGTATTGATGAAGACAAAATGTCGACAAGAGAAATTATAGCCTATAAAGAACACGTGCAAATTGGGGTTAACACTTTTTTAAAGCTGGAGAATGGTCCGCTTGATACGGACAAAATCATAGCTCATCACCATGAAAAATATGACGGCACCGGATTTCCCAGAGGAATAGGCTGGTCTAAAATTCCTTTTCTTTCCGCTGTCTTTATTGTCGCACATGAGTTTGTGGCTTTCTGTTTTGCCAACGACTGCACAGAGTACGATATTCATAAATTCATCACGCAGAAGAAAGCTGAATACACGGAAGGTCCTTTTAAAGAAATCATGATCGCCCTTGAAAAAGTACGCCGTTAACTTTTTCTTTTGATCAGGGAAAACGCTTCATCAAGATTGGCCGCGAATTTAACAAAGCCTTTTTTTCTCAGCCAGGCAGACATTTTTTCAACCGGTATAACTCTGATCACATAAAAGATAAGATAGCCGAGAGCTACCGGGCGCAGAAGCGCCCAGATGACTGTGGATTTCTCTGATTGAGAAAAGAGAAAGAAAAAGGCAGTCAACGCAAGCGAAACTACAAAGAGAGGATTGCAAAGATCCCGTAAAGCAAGCTTCCAGGCCTTTTCTCCAGCAGAGGATCTGGACTCATTGATATTGAAAATCATTTTTTGCTGATATTTACCAAACGTCTCTTCTTTAATCTTTATGGCGACAATAGAAACAATGGCAGCCAGCAGGCATTTAATAATAATAAAAGCGAGCACAGCAATGAGCAGAAATTGTTCTGCATTCGGAATAATTTTTTCAATTTCTTTTAAAAAATAGGCTGCAACTTCCAGAGATGTTTTCCCAAAAAGCAGATAAATGAACAGAACAGGTTGAACAAATGCCCAGAGAGAAGACAGGATAGCTCCAATCATCAATCCGAATGAGTTCAGGCCACCAATCATCAGACCGAAGTAAAAAAAAACTCCCTGAGCCGCAATGGCCAGCATAGGAGTCAGTTTTTTTCCGGCAGGAGACAGACTTTTCAAGAGCGAAGCAATGGCCGAAATCTCCAGTGCAGATTTTTTGGATTTCAGATGAAAGCTTGAGCGGCTTAAAATGGCTATCTGATTTAAACTAAGAAAGTGACCGACTAAGGGAATCTTTAAAGAGTGCAGCAGACTTCCCAGGCCAATTTCAACCAATGTCAGGGAAGCTGCATACTTTCCTGTAGCTGTTGTATTATTTGTATTCATCAGAATCTTTTAAAAGATTTTTACCTTAATGGAAAATGGTAATTGGAGTATGTTCTTCGATGGCGTGGTAGATTTCTTCCATTTCGCCGTCGTCAACGGCAACACAGCCGGCCGTCCAGTCCACCAGTTTGATTAGTCCCATTTTTTTTAGAAATTTAAAAAGTGGTTTTGGTCTGTTGGGATAGCCATGGATCATGATGTCTCCACCTGGTTCAACACCAGCTTCAGAAGAGCGTCTTTTATCTTCATCATTGGGATAAGAAATGTGGAGAGATTTATAAAATTGAGAGTCGGGATTTTTATAGTCGATGAAATACTTGCCTTCCGGAACCCGATTGTCACCTTGTTTGCGTTTAGGTTTACTTCCCCCGCGCCCGAGCATTACACGATAACTCTTAATGACTCTGCCTTGAGAAATTAAATCCATGCGGTGTTTTGATTTATAAACACGAATCTCATCGGCCGTTTCCATGGAAAAGACAGAGAAAGAAATCGCGGCAAGTAGTAAAAGGAGAATAGCTTTCATAAGAATAGGCTAACAAATCCTGAAAAATTGTCAGCACCTTCTTTTCTTGCCTCAATAGGGGATAAAAAAGCTCAGAGATCGTTGAGACTAAAGCCAATGGAGAGGATGAAAGGATGTTTTCTTCTCTGTTCATCATCGCTCTTCAGGTTTTCCAGGGTCTGCTTCAAGCGCATATCATCTGGCGATTTTTTCAGGGCCTTTTCTACAAGGGCCAGGGCTTTTTCATAATTTCCCTGACCATTATTGTAAAGCGCCTGGGCCTTATAATAATCGTAGATCCATTCGTCAGGATGTTTTGCACTTTCCTTGTTCAGGTAATTGATGAACTCAGTTTGATCTTTTTTCTCAGATGGATCTGAAGGAGTGTTGAATACATCACCTTTGGCCGCAATTTCCATTTCAAGGATTTCCCGATCGGCAGGGTTCAACCGTTTTGCCTGATCAAGAGTATCTTGAAATTCATTTTGATAATGCTCGTCTTTATTCAGTGAGCTCATTGAAAGCAACATCATTTTGACTTTGTAGCCGCCAAGATAACCTGGCTCCTTATCTAACAGGGCGTCTACGATAGCGAGACTTTTGTCGGGATGTTCGAAAAAATCCCCATTGGAAAACTTTTCAGCAATGAGATGAAGGAGAAGGGTAGAGTTGAGTTCGCGGGGATCCACATCCGGTTTTATGACCGTTGCGACACTGGAGGTCTTTGCGCTTAATAAAGCAGCAAAGCATTCGTTGGAAATTTTTTCGCGTGTAGAGTCTTTGCATTTTAAAACTACATCATCGATTTTAGCCTGCAATGCTGAGGGGAAAGCCCCGGTACAGGTTTTTAAAATGCTATCAACCTGGTGATCAATAAACTCATTGGCATAGTCCATCATCGTTTTTTCAGCTGAATCTTTCAAAAAAGCCGTGCAGGCAGCACTTGTTAAAGTGGTGTTGACGATTTTTGGAGCAATTTCTGTTTTGTATTTTAAAAGATCATTCGCTTTAACGAGTTTAACCCGCTTAACGACTGGTTTGGACGGATTGATATAACGAGTATAAAGAAAATAGCCCGCAAGAGTTGCAAGTGAGAGTCCTAAGACAATGTCAAAAACTCTGCGGGCCTTCATGAGTTAAAAATAATTTTTGCGGAAAATGATTTCCTTTCTCTCTGGACCAAAAGCAATAATGCCCACTGGAATACCGAGGAAAGATTCAATTTCTTTAATATAAGTTTCAAGTTCAGCTGAAAGCTTGTCGCTCTTGAAATCATCAGTGAAAGGCTTCATGTCTTTATAAACCGGCTTAGCGCGGGTGAGGTCAATTCCCGGATAAGCACACTCAATTTTTTTTCCTTCGTATTCATAAGCGACACAGACTTTGAGTTCGCGGATGTTGGAAAGAATATCAAGTTTTGTCAGGGCAATGGACGTCAGGTTGGAAGCTTTGACTGAATATTTTAGAAGAGGAAGATCGAGCCATCCACAACGACGTTTTCTTCCTGTCGTTGCACCGAACTCGTGGCCCTTCGTCTGGATTTCTTCACCAAGAGCATCGAAAAGTTCAGTCGGGAAAGGACCTTCACCGACTCTTGTCGTGTACGCTTTAGTGATCCCTAAAACTTCCTGCACGTGCGATTCCGGAATGCCTGCGCCTGTGTAAACACCACCCAGGGCCGTTGATGAAGAAGTCACGTATGGATAAGTTCCGTAATCGATGTCCAGAAGAATACCTTGCGCACCTTCAAAAAGAATTTTCTTTCCTGATTGAACAGCAGAGTCCAGAACGGAAAATGTATCGCAGACGTAAGGCTTGATCGCTTTTCCAAGAGCAAAAAGTCTTTCTGCTTCCTGTTCAACGGAAGGGAATTCGATATTGTATCTGTGTTTGAAGAGGATTTCTTTTTCACCGAGGTTGCGCTGAAGTTTTGTCTTCAGGTTTTCCATATCGAAAAGATCTTTTAATTTAACAGCACGTCTTCCGACTTTATCTTCGTAAGCAGGACCAATTCCTTTTCCCGTTGTTCCGATTTTCACTGAGCCCTGAGATTCACGGGCAGCATCGAGAAGCTTGTTATAGCTGGTAATGAGAGTCACATTTTCAGAAATTTTTAAATTATTTCCTGTGACTTTGATTCCCGCTTCTTCAACTTTTTTTAATTCATTGATGAAGGCTTCCGGTTCAAACACAACACCGTGGCCGATGACAGAGATTGAATGCGGATGAAGAATTCCTGACGGAATCAAATGCAGAACAATTTTTTTTCCATCTACAATAATCGTATGGCCGGCATTGTTTCCGCCCTGATAACGTACAACCACTTCACATTTTTCAGCGAGAAGGTCAGTGATTTTTCCCTTTCCTTCATCTCCCCATTGAGAACCGATAATCGCAAGCGTTTTCATTCTTACTTTCCTTTAACTTCATTGAGAAGATTATTGTTTAAGAGAAATTCTTTAATTTGATGAACGGCCATTTCACCGACTCTGAACTGAGCTTCTTCAGTTGAAGCGCCCACATGTGGAGACATGATCAGGTTGTCGAGTTCAATAAGTTTTGAATTCGCAGGTAACGGCTCTGTGGCAAAAACGTCGAAGCCTGCGCAACGGATTTTTTTCTCTTTAAGAAGATCGTAGAGTGCCTCTTCATCGACGATTCCACCGCGGGCAGCGTTCACGAGAATAGCCTCTTTCTTCATCATCGATAACAATTCGCGGGTGATCATGCCTTTTGTCGCCGGCATAAGTGGAGTGTGGATCGTGATAATGTCACAAGTTGAAAAAATTTCTGCCAGATCTTTTGCTTTGCGGGCGAATGAGAATTCAGATTTTTCAACCATCGGATCAAAGAAAAGAACTTCCGGCTCAAAGCCTGAAATTCTTTTGGTGACGATCTGACCGATGCGGCCGAAACCAACTACACCAACTTTTTTCTTCCAGAGTTCCAGACCTGTAAGAGCATTTTTCTCCCACTTTCCTTCGTGCATCGTTTTGTTGGCAAATGGAGTGTTGCGAAGACAAGACATCATGAGCGCGATTGCTTGTTCAGCGGCAGAGTTGTTATTGGCGCCTGGAGTGTTGGCCACTTTTACGCCTTTTTCAGCACAAAGAGTTTTATCGATATTATCTGTTCCTTCGCCTGCGCGAATGACGATCTTTAAATTTGGCGCCAGAGCAAGAAGTTCAGCATTGACGGTTGTCGCTGATCTGATGATCAGACCGTTTGCCTTTGGTAACAGAGTCTTCAGTTCATCTTGAGAAACTTTCGATGACGGATGAACATCGAGGTCCGGACATTTTTTTAATTCTTCAAAAAGGGATTTGTCGAAGCCATCTGGAACGATAACGAAAGGTTTCATGGAATTCTCCTCTGGATTGTGTGACCGAAGAATTATGGCCGGATCGGGCCTCTTTTTCCATGAAAATGTGAATTAAAGATCTGCGAGAAGAGTTTGCAGGTGCTGAGTCAATTTATCGAGAATTTCTGCCCTAAAGGAGAGTTGTCGATAAGTCACACCGGAGAGATCAAAGATTTTTTTGGCGATACGGGCCTGTTCAGTATCCTGATGTTTATCGGAAAGATAAACAACCTCTTTTACCTTGGAAGAAGCAATCAGTTTTGCGCATTCGTTGCATGGAAAAAGTGTGACGTAGGCACGGGCGCCTTCCAGGGAGCGGGTAGCGTGCAAAATGGCATTGGCCTCACTGTGGACAACGTAGCCATATTTTTGAAATTCCAAAGGCGCGCTCTTATCTTTTCCCCACGGAACTTTTGTTTCGTCGATTCCTGCCACGAATCCGTTATAGCCCATGGTGATCTGATGATTGTTTTTATCCACGAAAACCGAGCCCACCTTGGTGGCCGGATCTTTGGATTTGAAGGCCGCCATCATGGCCTGTAGCATGAAATACTCATCCCAATTCAGAGCGGATTTGGCTTCGAGGAAATTATTTTTTGTGTCCATTGTGGGTTTAAAAATCTTTTGTAGGGGCAGGAAAGTCAAGAAAATTAAAAAGTTTCTTGTATGATGGAATTTAACTCGTTACACTTAAAGAAGTTATTTATGAATTGAGGTTTCAATGAAAACAGATTTTGATACATTGCGCGCCCTCGCCAGTTATACGATCAACAATCTTAAAGAGAAGAAGTTGATTGAATTCCATGCGACAAACAGAGAGCCTCTGATTGAAGCTATGGCAACTGAGTACGGTGTTAGTTTCGCGACAGACGAAGACGTTCGCGAGCAAGCTATTGAAGAAGTAGAAGAAAAAATGGGGGTTGATAACCTTCCTGAAGACGTTACTGAATCAGAAATGTTTAACCACGCGAGAAAAGAGATCATTAAATCATTTAATGGTGAAAACATCGGTGGTTTGTACCTGGTAGAATCTCTTCACCAGATCGCAGTAAGAATGAAAGATTTCGTTTTAAATTGCGATTTGATCGATGATGTCTATGGTTCAGATGAAGACCTGATTTCTTTCCTGGTCGCTAAGATCAGACTTTTCTCACCAAAGAAAAATTAAACTCAAATATAAAAGCCCCGAATCCGGGGCTTTTTTTTTGCCTTTATTTTGTACATTTCCCTTTTTGAATCACGTGGCGAGTCGCTAGTTCCATATCGGCCGCATACCACCCTTCAGAGCGAGAGCCCTTAGCTCCACAGATGACAGCTTTTTCAGAGCAGTTGTCCCAGTGCAATTGACCATTGATCATCCATCCTTCCGACTTTGAACCAATGTTTGCGCAAAACGGTTTATTCGTTGAGTATTCAGAACACTTTGACCAACCTAAAAGGCGCATATGTTCTGTGTCCAGCTTGTAACTGACCCATTCATCTTTTTCGCAAACAAGCGCTTCTTTAGAACAATTCGCCCAAAGTAATTTCCCGTCAGTTGTTTTCCATCCTTCAGAACGCGATCCGATGTTGACGCATTTTGGTCCGGCCGCAAATGTGCTGAAAGCAAGTAAGCTGAGAGCGATGAAAAGGTATGATTTCATGTGGAACTCCTGTTTGTTAATGAGGCGGTTGTAGCTTACCCAGAATTTTTTGCAAGGGAGGCTGAAAATTATTTAAGCCTGTAGCGCCCGCCTCCCGATAGAAACTTTATGAAAGCAACGAAACCCTTTGTTCTCCCGATATTTCTCTTATGTTTGAGCTTTTCTGTCGGCCATGCCGCCGAAGGCAGCAAGCAGTTCTATTTCTTAGGCGGAGGTGGTGAGCCTGAGGGGGAAACCACTATTTTTGATGGTGAAGTCAAAAGAGTAGGAAGTTTTATCAACAGTTCCGGATGGAATTCCACCGTCAGTTTTAATGGCGGCCACTCCAAAACCGAGGATTTGATTAAATCCAAAATGGGAAAAGCGAAAAATGCCGGCACATTCTCTGAGAAAAATTACAATGACCTGATGAATGAAATCATCCAGAAACTGGAGAAGGGAGAATTAAAGAGCGGCGATCAGCTGCTGATTTCTATCGACACTCATGGAGCAAAAAGAAGTGCTGGTAAAGATGCCGAGAAAACTCACAGAGTCGCACTTGCTCACAGTACAGCTACCGAACTCAACAACCTGAGTGGGGCACGCACTGTAGATCTGGACAAATTGGAAAAAATTATCAACCTGGCCGCAGAAAAAAATGTAAAGCTGGGGATTCTTGATTTCAGCTGCTACTCTGGGAATCTTCTCAATCTCCACAACGACAAAGTTTGTCTCATTTCGGCTTCGGGACCGGAGCAATACAGTTATGCTACGACGGCGGTCAGTCTCGGATTTTTTACCTTTTCTTATCCGATAACCTTTGGAAGTAAATTTTTCGACAATATGAAAAAGGGCAAAAGTCTCGAAGAGCTTTTTATTGATTCAAGAACGACTGGCGACACGCCGGATTTTCCCATGATTAATACCAAAGAAGGTCTGGCCATCAATGAGATGATGTATCGTTTTCTCACTCCCTATTTAAATTATAATTATTCCAGCACTAATAATTTTTCGGCCGGCTATGTGAGAAGAGGCGATAAATTTGAAGAACAAGTTTGCAGGATGGAAAGCAGTCATAGTGATTTTCTGAAATTGTTGAAGCAAATGGAGGAAGCGGCTGCCGTTGCGAATGAATCAGGCCGGGAAGAGTTTCAGAATCTTCGCGAAGCTCTCGAGGAATACAGAAAATATCAGCGCGGGTACGAAGAGACTCTTCGACAGAAATTCGATGTTGAAAAAGAAATCAAAGACATTTTTAAAAAGCAGTTTCCCAATGATCAGAAAGCATGGGAAGCTTATGCGCCTCTGGATTTTCTTTCACTCAATCTCGACTCTTCTATAACTTATTATGAGGGGCTCGCTGAAAGAGACAAAGGCAAAAAATATTTTTCAGGAATGTGGGATTCAACTGTTGCTCAATTAAAAAAGCAAAAAGAAATTTCTGAGTACGTAAAAGCGAACTTGAGCCAGAATGGACTTGATAAATTAAAAGCGCAGGATGAAGCTTTTGCCAAATCCGGAGTCACGTATAAGCTCTCAAGCCGTATTTCAGCTGAAGCGAAAAAAGTATACGAAGCCCTCTATAATAAAAATAAAAGTGCTGAAAGCAATCCTTGCAGGGATTTTGTTTTATGATGAAAATATTGTTGCTCCTCATTTCGTTTCCCGTTTTCGCTCAGGATTTTACAGGTTGCGGTGAGTACAAATTTAAAGGCATTTTGAAATACGATGAAAAAGCGCCGCTCAAAATGAGTTATCTTGTTCGGGAAGGAACTGGTTCGCAAATGACTTTTTCTCTTGTTAACAAAAGTGACGTGATCACACTCGCGCCCTTTATAGACAAGCCTTCGCAGTTCAAGGCTAAAATTGTCAAATTGATGGATGGAACAAAAGGCGAGTTGCGGACACCGATGGAAATTGGGTTGCGTTTTCCAGATCCCATGTCTGCCAGCGATACCGGAATTGAAAAAATAAAATCAGTTAAATGTCAGTAGTTAAGACAGCGTTTCCATGCGGATCATGACTTCTTCAAAATACGGTCCTTCAACCAGTCCATTGAGAACTGAGCTTCTGCTCTCAGCGTAGAGGTATTCACCCGATTCTTTTTCGCGGATAAGAAAGGCATCGTAATACAAGCGCTCCTGACGATCTTCAGTGGCCGTTCCTTCAAGGCGAACCATTTCAAATTTGCCACTGCCGACAAGGGCCCCTTCGCGGAAATCGCTCGGGTTGTAAATGATGCTTGTATCTTCATCAAAGAGAATTTTTCTATCTGTGATTTTACTTTTAAAAAGTTCGATGATGTCTAACTGAGAAGATTCTTTAAACCAGATAAAATGCGCTTCCCACTCATAGCGGGTATCGAGACGCTTAAACATGAGTTCGTCGTCTCCGACAGGAACTTCTCCCCACCAATGCGGAACGAATAATTTAAATTTCTTGAAATGCACTTCCCGCGCATTTTGCAGATAAGTTTTTTTTTCGTTCTTTATCACCCACATGGTGTAAATGCCGAAACCCATCAGTGCGATTAAAAAGATCCATTGGAGAGTCAGCTGCCAGTTCATTTGATTAATCCAGAATGTTTTGGGTAGAATTGCATTAAGCTTTAATCATTGTAATTGAGTTCATGATGGATATACAACGCAATAAAAATGAAAATTACAAGGGACGTTCTTATTCTAAGGACGTACATCTTGAAAATCGTGTAAAAATGGTGCGCGCCATTTTCGGAAAACTCCCGTCGTCCAGAGTGCTCGACGTCGCCTGCGCAGATGGCGAAATTTTAAGAGGATTCACGGCTCATCACGAAATTTACGGTCTGGATTTCACTTCTGTCTTTGTTGAAGAGGCGAGAAAAGTAGGGCTCAAGGCATTTCAGTGTGATTTTTCCAAAGAAACTTTTCCTTTCGAAAATAATTTTTTTGATGTCGTTTTTTCGGGTGAAACGATTGAACATATTATTGATACTGATTTGTTTCTCAGTCAGATCAATCGTGTTTTAAAAGATGAAGGACTTCTGATCATGACCGTTCCCAACATCCGGACTCCCGTTTCATTTCTCATGATGCTTCTTGGATTGCCGCCACAATTTTCTGCACGTTACCGATCGCCGCACTATCGCGATTTCACCTTCAAAACGCTGAAGCTTGCCCTTCACAATAATGGATTTGAAATTGAAAAAGCGTGTGGTGCTTCAGTTTATGTGCCAGGCCTGGGAGAAACACTCGGAGCGCTCGCCCGGTTTTTTCCCGGATGGTCGAGTCAGATAGTTCTCATTGCGAATAAGAAAAAGAATGTCACTTATAATCCGGAAGATTCTATTTCAGTTTCACTTTATTGAGGCGGTACTTTTAATAAATAAGAGTAACGGGCCGTCTCGTAAAAAATCATTGTTTCGTTGTATTCGTTCACGATCGGATTGCTGAGCCAATCTGCTTTTTTATCGCTGTGATAAATGATGTATTCGATGTTGTTCTCGCGCGCGAAGTTCAGCAGATCTTCTACACTTTTAATCCGCAGAGCTCCCAAGGCTTTAAAGTTCGGGCTCGCCGATTCAAATGTATTGAACATCGGTTTGTGATGGTATGTGGCCCAATAGGTGTTCACATATCCCCACACATTGGGAATTTCCAGCACACTTTTTCCGGGCTGAACCGGTAAATGTTTTAATTGTTCGTAAACGACAGGAACATTGCTCGTATCTGAAAAGAAAAGCTTGTGTATATTTCCTGTTTCTAAAAGGGTGAAGATGAAAATGAAAATGACCAAACCATTTTTGAGTTGCGGTGATTTGGTTTTTTGATAAATCATTTCAAAAGCACAGGCGCTCATCGTAATCAGCCCAAGAGTTGTGATAACTCCAAAGCGCGAAAGAGTTCTGAATGTGGGAAGTAAAAGAGGGTAGAGAGCACTCGGAGTCGGAAGCGAAAAGGAAAAGACCTTAACTTCAGGAGGCAGACTCAACAGCAGAGGAGCTAGAATAAGGATTACGAGAAATTTAAAATGGGCCGTTTTACTTTTTTTAGTGAGAACAGCGATGAGATAAAAAAGGGCAAGCCCTAAATGAAGGACACCAGCATATAGGGTGTTCTCGGCAATATTGCTAAAGTGTGAGCTTGTATCTGAAAGTTTTAAGTCTTTCATTCCTTCAAAAAGAAATGAATAAGTGGGAGGGAGATAAAAATCTGAAAGTCGTGTTCCGAAATTAAAGTAATCACTTACTCCGCGCTTTATTGAAGAAAATTGCATCCCTGACGCTTGTTCAAAACTTCTTTTCCACCAGATCACCGATAAGATCATGACTGTCGAAACCGCAATGAAGATCAGTAAATTTTTTATTGAAAAATGTGATCGTCCCAATGAAAAAACTGTGCGGATATAAAACAAAACAAACAAAAGATTCATCAACAAAATCATTACGAAATAATAGGGATGAAAATAAACAGAGAGGCCCTGTATCACGACAATGATAAGCAGGTTGGTAAAGAATTGTTTTTGCTCAAGAAGATTTTCCCAAAAGTAAAAAAGGGCCGGGAATAAAAAAAGATAGGAGAGAGTGAGATGATCCACACTTTGGAGAATCTGATAAGGTGTATAGCTTAGAAGAAAGGCGAATAAAAAACGAATGGTCTCGTTCTGAATTCTTTTTTTGAGAAACAAATAGGAAAAAAGAAACATGAGGACAAATGATAAAATGACCGAGCAATTGTATCCAAAAACAGCCGAGTGAGTGATCTTGGCGATAGAAAGAGCAAAGAGTGTAGGAAAATCCAAAAGAGGCGCAAGCTTCATTCCATGAGGAAAAGCTTCAAGCATATTTTTTCCGTCGACGACAAAAGGTTTGAGGTCGGGATCAGCTCTCATGGCAAATTCTTTGAGCAATGAATAAGAGTCGCTGCCACCACCGTGAAGATTAGGGCCGTATTTATAAGAGAAGGGATTTGAGAGAATGGGAAAGGCGACTAAAATGGTAAACAATACCAGGGCCACCCAAAAATTTTTACTCAGCATCCATGCCTTCCGATTCAAATTAGTTTAGTGTTCGTGATTCTAACCTTTTACCCGCCTGATCTACTAGGCATAAAAGTTCCTCTAAACTTTTGTCCAATAATTACCGAAAATTAAAATTGAGTTGAACTCTTTAAGCTCGACAATCCAATTTGGAGTAGCGTTTATGAAACGATTTTACAGTACAAAAACCCTAAGCACCAAAGGGAAAATCATCTTCAGCATCTTTGCGATGACGATGATGATGGAACCTATTGCCAATGCTGCAAGCAGTGTCGATTGTCAGGGCATGAACCATCCGGCGTATCAGGATGAGTACAGAGCGTGTCTCAGAGTGAATATTGCTGGAGCTGCAGGTGAAGCCGGTGTGGACTGTGTTGAATGTATGTTTCAACAAAAACAGGAAACGAATCCTTGGGTGGAAGCTCTCGGAATTGTCGCACAACCGTTAGCTGCAGTAGGGATGACTTATCTCTCTTCTAGATATGCTTATAAATCACAGCAAGCCTGGGCAGATTCATATGCTCAAGGTTATCAGCAGTGTACGAACAGATTTAATTCTTATCTTGATTACAACACACAAAGAGGCGCAAACCCGATTACGACAGATGAAGCTCAGCAATTGAATGCTTCATGTAACGGAATGGGCATGGGCTCATACGCTGGTTACGGCGGAATGGTTGGAAACGGCTTCGGCGGTTTCGGCAATCCATTTATCTCTGGTGGATACACTCCAGGATTCCTTGGTGGAATGATGGGCCCTTACTACGGTGGTGGTATGGGAGGCGGTATCGGCATCGGCGGGGGAATGTACCCTGGTGGTGGAATGAACGGCGGATTTGGTATGGGTCTCGGTATGGGACTTGGAAACGGTCTCGCTGGACTTCTTGGTTATGGTTTAGGTTATCCAGGCGCTGGTATCGGCGGTGGAATTAATATTGGTATCGGTGGCGGTTTAGGCGGATATCCAGGCGGCATGGGCGGCATTGGAATCGGCGGCGGCATCGGCGGCTACCCTGGTGGAATGGGTGGTTACCCAGGCGGCATGGGTGGATACCCAGGTGGCATGGGTGGTGGAATTTATGGTCCAGGCATTGGTATCGGCGGACAAATCGGTATCGGTGGTGGTTTAGGCGGATATCCAGGCGGCATGGGCGGAATGGGAGGCATGGGTGGATACCCAGGTTATCCAGGTTACCCAGGTGGTATGGGTGGAATGGGCGGTTATCCAGGAGGCATGGGTGGTTATCCAGGCGGAATGGGGGGCGGTATCTATGGTCCAGGCATCGGTGTAAATATCGGTGGCGGAATCGGCGGCCCAGGCATGAATTATCCAGGCGGAATTGGAATTGGTACAGGCGGAGGGATGTGTCTTCTCTGCGTGAACGGTGGAATTGGAATGGGTGGCGGAATGGGTTACCCAGGCGCTGGCGGTGGTATGTATCCAGGTGGTGGAATGTATCCAGGCGGCGGATACCCAGGTGGATATCCTGGGGCCGGTGGTGGAATCTATGGTCCAGGCACAGGCATTGGCGTAGGAATTCCAGGCGGTGGAATTGGTGGAACAATCGGCGGTGGCGTAGGTTATCCTGGTGGTTATCCTGGTGGATACCCTGGTGCTGGCGGCGGAATGTATCCTGGAGCAGGCGGTGGCATGTATCCAGGTGGTGGTATGTATCCAGGCGCAGGTGGCGGCATTTACGGCCAATACCCAGGAGCTGGCGGTGGTATCTATGGTCCGGGAATGGGCCCTGGTGGAGCTGGCGTTGGTGTAGGCGGTGGAATGTATCCTAATAACGGTGGTTATTGGGGAGCTACTGGCGGTTACGCTGGTGGATCTGGTTACGGCGTCCCAGGAATGGGGGGCGGATACTACGATCAACAGTCACAACAAATGCAAATGCAAATGGCGATGCAAGGTCAGCAGATGGCAGGTTACTCTCGTCTGCAAGGAAACGCACAAGTTAATCAAATGGCCCAATCAGGATTGTACGCAAACTATATGAATGCAAGAAACGATCTGTATGGAATGGGCGGCGCTGGAATGTACGGTGGAGCTCCTTATTCAATGGGAGCAGCTGGTGGTCTTTCTGGTGGATTCTCAGTAAATGCAGGCTTCTTTACTCCGTAATGAACTCAAAATAAATCAGGCAAAAAAAAAGGGAGCTTTAAAAGCTCCCTTTTTTATTTCACCTATTGCGTAAGTTATTTCTTGTGAAGAAGAGTTCTGTAGTCATCCTGGAAAATGACTTCAATTTTGTTATTGTCGATAAGTCTTTCAACAACACCTTGACCGAAAGTCGGGTGATCGATGATATCGCCAAGAGCAAAAGAATCTTTCATGTTGTAAGAACGAGCTTTTGAAGTCGTTCTGTTAAGGGCTTTAGTCCAAAGTTCAGCGACACTTTCAGAAACTTTTTTTCCAGAAGCAGATTTAGCTGATTTAATCACTCTATCAATCGATGTTTTTTTCTTAGTTGCGCCAGGATCTTTGAATCCGTGAGTTCCTTTGCAGGTTTTGCACATAACTTTGTCTGGTGTCGTTGCATCTTTCATCGTGACGATGATGTGTGCTAGGATAAGTTTGCATTTGTTACATTGAGAGAGGATTTCTTTTCCGACGCTAATTTCGGCCATAAAACGAACCTTTTGTGAGAGGATTTCTGTAATTAGAGATTCATATAAGAATAGAAAAAATGAACGATTCTGTAAAGCCCACTAACAGTAATGACACAAATTTACCCTCTGAAAATGGCCAGGCGAAGCCGGGCGATCAAAGACAGATTGTGACTGTAAAACTCGAGGATAAGGCGCGTTTACTTCCGACTAAACCCGGTTGTTATTTGATGAAAAACAAAAACGACCAAATTATTTATGTTGGGAAAGCAAAGAATCTTCGCTCGCGTGTTTCTTCTTATTTTAATAACTCTGCCAAAGGCCCAAAGACAGAGATTCTAGTTTCTCACATTGTTGATTTTGATTTTATCATCACCGAAAACGATGCGGAGAGCTTCGTTCTTGAAAACAATCTCATTAAAAAACATACGCCCAAATACAATATTCGTTTAAAAGACGATAAGTCTTATCCGTATGTTGTCATCAACAACAACGAGCCTTTTCCACGACTTGAGTTCATCAGACGTGTGAAAAGAGGAAAGGGAGTTGATGTTTACGGGCCATTCGTCACAGGATCAAACATCTGGGAAATCATCCGTATCCTGACAAAAAGCTTCTCGCTGCGCGATTGTAAATTGACTGATTTCAAAACCAGAAAAGAGCCATGTTTATTGTATCAAATGAAACAATGTACCGCGCCCTGTGTGGGAAAAATTTCTGCCGAAGACTATGAACGCGACCTGACACTGGCGCGAGATCTTTTTTCAGGAAGTGGTGTGAAGACGATTCGCGAACTTGAGCGAAGAATGATGAATGCCGCAGAGAATGAGGAGTTCGAAAAAGCAGCGCAAATCAGAGACAGTCTGTCGACGCTGACTGAATTTGCCAACAATTTCAAACAAAGCAACGCTGAACTCGACCGCGAACGCAATATTGATATCGTCGCCTACTACCAGGGGGAAATTGAACTCGATCTTTCCATTTATATGATGAGAAACGGTGTTCTCCTCGGCCACAAAAATTTCAGTTTCTCCAATCTGGAAATTCTGGATTCAGTCGAAGAGTCAGTGAACAATTTTCTTTTTCAATATTATTCTTCAACCTTTGATTCTTTACCTCAATTAATCGTCACGCAAATGACGGAAGAGAGTAACAAACTTCTTGAAGCTGGTGTCCAGACTTTGGACGACAATATCCGCGTACGTCCGCCTCAAAAACAATACGATTCTCTGCTCAATCTCACGCGCGATCATGCTTTTGAACAACAGCGAGTTCGCATGCTTCACGAAGACAGTGTGTATGTTGGTTTGAATAAATTAAAAGATCTTCTCGGTATGAAAGAACGTCCTGTCGTCCTGGAATGTTACGATATTGCTATTTTTCAAGGAACTTCACCCACAGCTTCGCAAATTGTTTTTCATGATGGAAAAGCGGATAAGAAAAAATATCGTTACTATCACCTGGAAGAAAGACCTGAAGGCAATAACGACTTCGCCATGATGAAAGAACTCATTACGCGAAGATCTGACAATGGAAATTTACCGGATGTTTTTATCGTTGACGGCGGACTAGGGCAAGTGAATGTGTTCCGTGAAGCGCTTCGCGAGTTCAATATTCAGATTCCAGTCATAGGGATTGCGAAATCGAAAGTGGTCAGGACGAAAAACGGGTTCAAGAATGAAGATATCAAGCGCAGCGAAGAACGGCTGGTCATTCCAGGACGAACTAATCCCTATATGTTGAATCAAAACAGATCGCTTTATAAAATTATCGTTCAGATGAGAGATGAGGCCCACAGGTTTTCCAGAAAGCTTCACCACAAAGAAGAGAACAAGAGAATTTTTAACAAGAAAGATGCACGAAGAAACAAAAAAAAGCCGGAGGAGACTCCGGCCTGATTTCTAGTTTATGATGTGAATGATCTTTCTGGCGCCCTGACCGCAATCCGGGCATCTTGCTGATTCTTGCATCAATAAATTTTTGTAATCCGACAAGTGAGTAAGAACAAGCTTAGCTCCACAAATCTGGCATTCATTGATGATCTTCTTTACATTTTTGATGTCTCCATAATATTCCTGGAAGTTTTCAAATTTGTAATCAGTTTCCATTGACATGCAGGCACTCCTTTTAGCGTTACAAGATTTTTTTCGGAAGATTTTTTGCGCGTCTTTACACCTGCACCTAAAAATGAGATTTTGTGGATAAATTTGCTTATGGACCAAAATTTTAAAAAATTACTTCAGCTTTCACGCACCAATAACAATCCTTTAATGAGGACCTTTGAAGGGGCCTTGTTTCAGGAGAACTCATGGTTTTTAGATTCTGAAACGGAACCATTTTCACTCGAGGGACAAGTCCCCAAAGTGGAAGTTGCCAAGCCTGAACCGAAAGACGTGCAAAAAGGACCTTCTCCTTTGTGTGAAGTGCTTTTTCTGGGCGACTCCTATGCAGGTGAAGGTGAGGATCTTCTCGGCCGCATGATTGGGGCAATGAAGCTCACCACCGGTGAATTTTTTCGCTATCCCTTAAATGAGGCCCTGGAAAATGTCAGCGACCTCGCCGCCAATCTGGAAAATCCTGATGAGGCCACTAAGACGCTCTTTTCTTTTATTGCCGAGAAACGACCTAAAGTCGTGGTGAGTCTGGGGGCCACCGTCACCAATATCCTGTTGGGAAGAAGAGAAAAATTGTCAGGTATTCATGGGCAATTTTTTGAAAAACAGGTCGGCGATTGTCATTTCAGCCTCATGCCCGTTTTTCACCCCGATTTCCTTGTCATTAATCCGAACATGAAACGCACGGCCTGGATTGATCTCCAGAAAGTGATGGAACGTGTTGGGAAAATTTGATCATCGCTTTCTTCGTTTTCCATTCTCCAGATAGAATATTCTAAGGAGTTTCATGAGGAGCTCCCCACTTTAACCTGATGGAAATCTAAGCAGGATGCGAAGACTTCTTTTCACCATACTTTTACTGCAGATTCAATCTGCGATGGCCGCTGACATACCTTTGATCAGTGTGCGCGTAGGTAAATCTCTGCGGCAGATTCTCGTGACAGGTCTTGATCTTAAAAGACATCTTCTATTTAACAATGACATCAAAACCTACACCGGTAAAAAGACGGTGAAGTTTAATTGTGAAACTTTCACTACATTGAACAAACAGAAAAATAAACCTATTCTGCTGGCAACCCTGGAGAGTCCTACGGGTCTTCTCTCTTACGGCAATGAAAAGTTTCAAGGTATGTTCAAAGTCATTACCTCACCGAAAGGGGACAGCTGCGACATCGTGAATGAAGTTCCAATGGAAGCCTATATCAGCACTCTTTTAACAAAAGAGATGAATCCTAAATGGCCGATTGAAGCTTTGAAGGCACAGGCAGTTGCGGCCCGAACATATGCTCTTCATAAAATGAAAACTCAGCAAGTCACAAAAGAGCTGGGCAATGAAGCTTATTACGACCTGGAGAGTTCTGAGAAACATCAGGTGGGCGGCAATTTTTTTGATGCTACAGATACGACTAATAAGGCGAGCCTTGAAACAAAAGGTGAAGTTCTCACCACACAGACCGGCAAAATCCAGCCGATTTTTTTTCATGCAAAATGCGGGGGAAAAACGTTGAGACCTGATCAAGTCTGGCACAATCGCGAAGAAGGCTATCAGTCTGTGAACTGTCCTTTCTGTCACGATATCGGCCCAAAGGGATGGACCAATTTTATCAGCCGCGAACGTCTTAAAAGTTTTTTTCTGTGGGCCAGCGAACAAGGATATTTGAAAGAAAGGTTAACTGGAGATTTTTCGTCCATCGTTCTTGTTCCTGATGAAATTGACAAGTTCACAGCGAACTTTTACATCAACGATCGTCCTTATATTGTTGAGAAAGCCGTTTTAAGAAAATATTTTGGAAGAGTTCTTTTTCCATCAAATTCTTTTGCCATCAAAGCGCAGGGAAACAGCATCGCCATCAGCGGCGAAGGCTTAGGTCACGGCGTTGGTCTTTGTCAGATGGGTGCGTTTGCCATGGCCATGAGAGGATGGAGCTACAAAAAAATTCTCGCCCACTACTTTCCTGGTCACGTTCTGAAAAAAATGTATTAAACTTTCTTTCATGAAATTTCTTTTTCTCCTTTTTTTCATCGCACTTATTCAGTCGGCTTCTGCCCTGACGATTCTCATCGATCCCGGCCACGGTGGTGAAGACGATGGCGCCAAGGCAGAAACAGTCGGACGAACACCACCTGAATTGATAAAAGAAAAAGATATCGCAATGTCCATCGCAAAAAGAATTTACGACAAGCTTCTCGATAAGAACTACACGGCTTTTTTGACAAGAAGTTTTGACCGCACAGTTTCTCTCCCCGAGCGAGCGGCCATTGCTGAGAAAACGAAGGCTGATCTTTTTATTTCCATTCATATCAATTCAAGTCCAACCGGCCCTGCTTCAGGTTTTGAAACTTACTATCTTGGAAACGCCGATGATTGGGCGATCAAGAAAGTTGAAAAAGCAGAAAACGTGCAGACGAAAGGCGATGAGTTCGTTGTTCAGCAGATTCTCGTTGACCTGGTTATCGACCAGACGGTCAGCACTTCAAAGCCTCTTGCTCAAACTATCCATTCTGAAATTAAATCCAGTGTCGGTCGAAAATACGGCATTCACAGCCGCGGAATCAAGCCTGGTATGTTTTATGTTCTGGCCCTTTCGAAACGTCCCGGTGTTCTTCTTGAAGTAGGATTTATCTCCACTCAAAAAGAAAGAGTGCGCATGTTGAATCCGCAATTTCAGGAAGACTATGCCAATGCGGTTGTGAAAGGAATCGAATCTTTTATTAAATCCCAAACGCAGAAATCTCACCCCAGCGTGAGAGCAAAAAAAAAGCGCCGGAGATAACCGGCGCTCGTATGAAAAAAAAGTCTTTTTTAAATTACTGACAAGAAGGTGCTGCGAAAGAAGTATAGATCGGATAGTCCGATGTATACGGGTTCGTTGTACTTCTTTGCGAAATGATCACTGTGTTTTGAGCTGAAGCGATCAGTCCATATCCACACGGCTTCGCTGTGTTGATGTAAATACCATAAGGAGCCTGGAAGTTAACCAGTGCGCGGTCATTTGAAACAAGAGCAGGGTAGTTTACATAGGCATTCGGTACTTCACAGAATGAAAGGGTGACGTTGTAACCAACAACTGCACCACCATTCGTCACTTTCGTTAAGAACATCAGGTCTCTGAAAGCAGATACACCCACGTACATATCAGTGATGTTTCCGTTGTTCAAAAATCCTGGTTGCCAGTTACCGCCAATGGCCGTTCCTGTGAATGAACCTTGAACATAAAAACTCACATCGTTCAGAAGTCTTGAGCGACCTGGAAGACATGAGATTGTACTTTTAATATTGTTGTATTGTGAAACGATCGTGCTTCCCGTTGATCCGCTGAAGACCGGGTTGTTCGCACTGAACGGTGATGACCCGTAAGCGTTAGTGTTAATTTTATTCTCTTTCTTTCCACAAGAGCCCAGTAAAAGAAGGGCTGTCATCATGAGGGGAAGAGTTTTTTTCATTGGCAATTTCATCTCATTTCTCCACGAGAGGATTTATGTCTAAAGACCTGATCGGGTAATTTAGCTAATTACTTTAATACTTTTGAAAAGGTGGTTTATTTTTATCGGTTATATAAAGAATTTTGATTATTTAGACGATAATGATCCCATGAGTACATTCAAATTGATTAAAGAGTTTTATGAAAACGATGAGTTTATGTTTAAGCTTTCAACCGGGCTTAAGTTTGTTTTCATTTCTTTAGCCTTCACTTTGTCAGTACTACTGTTTACGTATCTTCTTTTGAAAATCAATTTACTTTTCTTTGTCGCTAACGGGTACCCTGGGGCCACAGAATTTCAGGATGCTTTTATCGATTTCGTTTACTCTTCTTTATATGATGAGATTCCTTATCTGATTCTTGCCATTATCTTTATCTTCCTTCTTGGCTTTTATCTTTCCGGAATTTTAATCAGACCTTTTAAAGTGATTGCTCGTTATTGCGAAGAACGACTCGAGGACAGGGAACATTACTATACACCCGATTATCTTTCTGATTTAAAACTCCTGACGTCATTTTCAGTTTTCTTTTTTTCCAAAATTGATGAAGCAAAGGCAAAAGGGGAGCTGGGAAAAGTCGAAGTGCCTAGCGATTTCACCCGCATTCACAAGCCCGTTTTTGAAAAAAACTTCTTTTTCAATTATCTTTTCATCATCATGATCTTTGCTCTGCTGGCCTCAGTGGGAATCTTTGCGGTCAACAACGCTATTCGCGAACAAATTTACGATTTATCACGCAAATTTCTCTCCTCTGCTCATCTGATCAGCCACAAACAGGACATTCGTTATTTTATCGAAGAGCAATTCAATGTTGCGGATATTGCCGTTTATTTCTTTATTTGCATGCACATCGTGGTTTACTGTCTGATCGGCGTTCACTTGTATGGCAAAGTTTCGAGTCCGGCCTTTGCTGTTTTTGCAACCATGCGATCGTTCCTTAAGGGTAACTATCACAATCGTGTTCATCTCATCGGGTATTCCTACTTAAGAGACGATACCCGCAAGATCAATAAATACCTCGATTACATTCAAAAAAATCTGACAAAGAATTCCTGATTGAATTAATCTGTCTTAAAACACTAGAAAAAATTATAAAATTTGAGAAAATGAGGGAGTTAAAACTCGCATAAATTCCCCAACACAAGGATGGATAATGAAATTTGCAAAACTGCTTGTTGTCTTTTTGAGTGCCGCTTTATTCGCAAGCTGTACTTCAGATGAAAAATTAAAAGAACAAATGACGAAGATTCTTCAAGAGAACCCAAAGGTTCTTACAGATGCTATCGAAAAACACCCTGCTGAATTCATCACAGCTCTTCAAAATGCAGCTAAAAATGCTCAGGAAGAAATGGGCAAGAAACGTGAAGAAGACGAAAAGAAAAAACTTGAAGAGTCTTTCGATAAACCACTTGTGGCAGAAATCAGAAAAGACGAATCTATCAGAGGTCCAAAAGACGCTCCGATCACGCTTGTTGAATACTCAGATTTCGAATGTCCTTTCTGTTCTCGTGGATATGAAACAGTTCAGGCCCTTCTTCAAAAGTACAACGGAAAAATTCGTTTCATCTACAAGCATTTACCACTTAGCTTCCACGAACAAGCTATGATTTCTGCAAAATACTACGAAGCGATCAGACTTCAGGATGAGAAAAAAGCTTTCGCATTCCACGACGAAGTTTTCAAAAACCAAAGAAAACTTAAAAACGGAGAAGCTTTCCTTCAAGCAACAGCAAAACAAGTTGGTGCTGATATGGCGAGACTTAAGAAAGACTTAAACTCTGAAGCAGTGACTAAGAGAATTGAAGAAGATCAAAAAGAAGCTGCTAACTTCGGAATGCAGGGAACTCCAGGCTTCCTTCTTAACGGTGTTCCGGTAAGAGGCGCTTATCCAACTGAATACTTTGTCCAACTTGTTGACGAACTTCAGAAGCGTGGAAAACTAAAACTATAGACAAATTTGTCATTTTTTAATTTGCCATTATAATGAATGGAAAGAGGCCACTTTAGTGTGGCCTCTTTTTTTATAAGAGGCTGAAAATGGAAAGTTCACTCTACACAAACTTAGGCATGAGAAAAAACAGAACGTTTCAAGAAAAACGTCCTGAGGACAACCTTACTCTCAAAGATTTCATTGAGCATAAATTCACTCTACACAATGAAGAAGAATTGAAAAAAACGTTCTCCCGTGAGTTAAAAGGCATTCTTCAAAAAGATAACCTTTTTGATTTAATTACGGCTTTTTTCGAACTCGAGACAGATCTGGCCGCAGCTGTTGACAGCGTCGATTTCGAAGTGAATCTGAATTTCGATGAATTTTATAAAAATCTTTCTCCAGTGCTGATGCGTTCAATTCTTGAAAATTCTAACCGTCCGGACAATGCTGCACAAATTCTCAAATCCATCACAGAAAGCCTTCGCATTGCTATTGAAGAAGAACTCTATCAATTGGAAGACTCTAAATTCTAGGAATATTCAATGAATCGCAAAGAGTTAGTCGAAGCACTTTTAAAAGACAGTGACCTTTCCAATATGACTAAAAAACAAGCGGATCATTTCATAGAAGTCATGCTCGACACCATCATGCGCACAGTGAAAAAAGGCGAAGATGTGACTCTTGTCGGCTTCGGAACATTTTTGAAACACAAAAAGAAAGCTCGTCTGGGCGTTAACCCTTCTACTAAACGCCGTATCAAAATAAAATCTCGTGTCGTTCCTAAATTCAAACCGGGAAAGCCCTGGAAGGAATTTATGAATGAGAAAGCCCGCTGATACATTCTCAAAAATTGATTCAATGGACATTTGCGCTTCTTAATTTTTGATTACATGGCATTGAGTGCATTTCTGCCTCAATTGCAGGCTCGATCTCTTGGAGGGATTGGGTATGAAAATCAGAAAAGGTGAACAATTAAAATTTTTTGGAAAGCGAGGGCGTCCTTCTATCCACGATCGGGGCATCAGGCATATTGAAAGACCACGCTTCACTCGACCTCGTTCTTTTCATCTCACTATCAAAGTGAAATCAAATAAGGC
>DJVH01000054.1:0-7743 GCA_002440825.1 Bacteriovoracaceae bacterium UBA6261
TTGAAACGAATACAGAATTTTTCGGAAAGATTTCTCCCACTTTTCCGTTGCCGTGAATAGTGTTGATCGTGGGAATTTTTCCCGGAACAGTATGGTTGTAACTTAAATGGATAATGTCTGCATCCTGAGGAATCAAGGCCTGCCAGACGGAATGAGTTTCATCAAGACAGGGAATGAGTTCGATTCCATAAGGCTGAACTTTCGATTCTGGATGTCCGATGAGGACAACTTTATGGCCCATGCGCGCAAGCTCTACCATATGCCAGAAAAGAATTCTTTCAATGCCACCGTAGCCGATGACTGGAAGCAAAGCCGTGTGTTGAAAAACAATATTCATATTTTTTTGCCAATTTGCAGATCGTAGAGCTTTGAATATTTAAGCAGAGCGGAGAGAGAGTTAATACAGCAGATGATAAAGCCATATCGTCCGTCGAGGAAGCCAAGCTTGAAAAAATAATCGCGGAGAAATTTGAGGATAGGTCTAGTTACAATTTTAAATCTGCTTGAGCGGACGCCGTCGCTGAAAGCAGCTCTTGCAGCAATGGTGGTAAATTTATCCGTCTGTTGAATGTGAGCAGAAATGGACTCGTATGAATAGTGAAGTAAGTCGCCTTTCAGAAATCCTACGCGTTGTTCGTTTTTCATTTTTAAAATGTCGTGCGGGTTTTTTCCACGCCATTCAGCTTTCTCTTTTTTTACCAGACGGAGTTTCCTGTCAGGGTACCAGCCGCAATGGCGAACCCAGAATCCATTGTAATTAGTCAGCCGGTGGAATTCGTATCCGTCGTGTTGCCAGTTGGCCTTAACCTTCTTTATTTCTTCCAGAAGTTCAGAAGACAGTGCTTCATCAGCATCGAGTGAAAGAACATAATCGTGAGTTGCACATTGAAGCGCAAAGTTCTTCTGTTCAATATGTCCTTTGAAAGGATTTTTCAAAAAACGCGCATTGAATTCGCGGCAGATGTCTTCCGTCTTATCTGTTGAAAAAGAATCGACGACGAGAATTTCATCAGCGATCGGAAGAACTGAGCTGATGCATCGACCTATGTTCTTCTCTTCGTTGTACGTTATGATGGCTACAGTTAAATTGATCAATTTTACCACTGCACTTTATTAGGGTTTTATACTTGAAAGTATATTTAGACTGCTCTCCTTTGACAAATCCTCATTTATCCGGAATTGGCGTTTATAACCGAAATCTTTTTCTGGAAATGCATAAAATGGCCGGCGATCAGATTCAACCAGCTCTAAAGTTGAACCGTTTCAGCAAAAAGCATTTTGTCGAGCAGCACCTGAGCCACTCTGTGCGCCTGCTGCCACCCTATATTCTCAATAAAAAAATTGTTTACCATGGCACTGATCACAAACTGAACGTTCTGTCCCGTGGCCCGAGAATTGTCACTATTCACGATATGCAGCCTTTCGTCGATCAGTGGCTCGACAGAGATTTTGCCCGAAAGCGCAGAGAGATTTTGACCAGAACGTTTAAATCGAATCCGGATAAAATTATCGCTGTTTCTCATTTTACTAAAAATGAAATCATAAAATATTTCCCGGCGATGGAATCTCGAATCGAAGTCGTCTATCACGGTGCAAATTTTGAAACGAAAGTCGTACCGAATGAAAGCAACCAGCTTGAAAAGAAAATCAACGGCAAGAGGTTTCTTCTTTTTATCGGAAATATTGAAGAACGAAAAAATATCATCAATCAACTGAAAGCGTTCGCATTTTTAAAGAAAGAAAATCCTGACCTCTTATTTGTGATTGCCGGAAGACCAGGCTTTCATTATCAGAATATTGAACATTTTATCAATGCCTTTGAGTATAAAAAGGATGTCCTGCTGACAGGATATTTGAACGAAACAGAAAAAGAGTTTGCTTTAAAAAAAACAAGCTGTCTGATGTTTGCAACATGGTATGAAGGTTTCGGAATTCCTGTCATTGAAGCTCTCGCTGTTGGCGCGAAAGTTCTTATTTCACACGCTGGAGCCCTTCAGGAAATTGCCGGCGATTATTGCGAAAGTGCCGACCCTACGTCACCGGAAGAGATGGCACTTGCGATTAATAAACTGCTTAAGGAAAAGGAATCTTCAACAATCGCCAATCTGGCAGAATGGAAAAAAAGCTGGAGCTGGGAAAAAGCGGCGAAAGAAACATTAAAAATTTACTCACAATTTGAGTAAATTACATATAAGGATTTTCACCAGCTACGTGATCTGTCAGGTCCACAACTTCGGTAATCATAGGAAAGTTTTGTTTTACTAATGTTTGAATTCCGTCTTTCAGAGTAGCTTTTGAACTTGAACAGCCCTGACAGCCACCACTTAATCGAACAAATAATTTATTGTTATCCAGATCGATGATTTCAACATTTCCTCCGTGGGCAGCCAGTGCGGGGCGGACTTGTTCATCAAATAACAATTCAAGTTTTTTCATCATAGGTTATTCCTCTGGTCTTAATATTTTCTTCTTAATAATTCTAGCTGAGAAACCGCGGAATAGACAGCGTGTTCAACTCTCAGGATGCTCGATGAGACTTTCACACTTGAGAATCCAGCAGCATGAAATCGTTCAACATCTTCCGTGATCCAGCCACGCTCAGGTCCAATGGCCAGGGTAAGTGGTTTAGTAAAATCCAGTTCCACATCCAAAAAACTTTTGTCAGTTTTGATGTCGAGAATATATTTCTGCGTCTCATCTTTGTATTGCTCGGCCGGATTATATTTTTCCAGTTTGAATTCCGGCAAATGAGAATAAATGGCACTTTGAGAAAGACCATTTAACAGAAATTCTTCATAAGCTTTGTCTTCAAAAATTTTCGAATCGAGATAACTTTTTTCAGAAAGTGCAGCTTTGAAAAAGTGAATTTTTTTGGCACCGAATGTGGTGGCGTGTTCGAGAATTTTCTTGCTGGTCTGCGGCCGTGACAATCCGATGACCAGATTAAACCATTGAGGGTGCCCTGGAGAGACTGCTTGCAGTTCCAGACGGCAATGCTCTGGCGAAAGCTCGGTCACGATCCCCACGGTCAGGCCTTGATTTAAAACTGTACACTTAACCTCATCACCTTTTTCAAGTTTGAGCGTTGTGTGAATATGTCCAAGAATCGCCTTGTCGGTGATCAGACCCGAGTTATCTTTGAGGATGAGTGAATTCATGACGGCTTTGTCTCACTGGCTGATTTCATCGTCAAGTTTACTGCAATAATTATCTGCACTTCGCTTAACAAAGCTGCTTATCTCCTTGAAAAACACAGGGCATGAAACTAATAAATGAATTATTTTTGCCCTCACAATTTACCCTGCTGACTGCTCCCGTGGCCGCCGGAAAGACCCGGTTGGTGGTGGAGTTTTACCGGGAGGAAGGTTACAAGGTGATTTTTGTGTCACCGCTTCGGGCCCTGGCCAATGAAGTTTTCCAAAAACTATCGGCAACTGATAAAAAGATTTTCCTGGCCGGGAAAGGAAATTCTCTGGAGGAGACCTTTACCGATTTTCTTCAGGCTCGGAAAGCCTTTTTGGTGACGACCATGGAACTCTTAAATGAAGATTTCCTGGAAGCTTGCTCTGAACAGCATGAAAAAATTCTTTTTATTCTGGATGAGTTTCATCTCTTTTATCATTGGGGTGCGGAATTCAGACCGATTTTGCACGATCGTTTCCTCGCCATTCTCGATACGGGGTCACCGGTTATGGGAATTACGGCCACCATGAGCGCCGAGTTGCTCGAGCGAATGCAAAATGATCTCACTTATCATTCCCATTACTGGATTCATCTCGATTATGGAAATCACAAGCTTCATCGCGAACCTAAAAAAATACATTATTTCCATCCAATGCAGCCCGCTTTTTTTAACCGAGCTTTCTGGAAAGAGTTGAGAGTAAAAGAGGCTGATGAGGTTTATCTTCTTTTTTGTTCTTATCGTTCTGAAGTGGATGAACTGGTAGAGCGGGCGAAAAGACAGGGGATGCGGGCCCTTGGTTGTGTCGGCGGTGAAGTTGAAGTTTTTCTTAAAAATCTGGAAGAATGTCAGGGCAAGGTGGACGTCATTATTTCGACCACGACTCTCAGCCACGGTGTCAATTTACCGGAAATAAAAAAAGTTTTTATCAACTATGAAGTTAAAAATTATGATTTCTGGCTGCAGATGATTGGCCGAGGAGGCAGACAGGGAGCGGAGTATGAAGTGTATACATTTGATTCTTTTCACGCGAACAAAAAAGATCTTCTAAAAAACTGGATGAAGTCATATTTGGCTGACTTTAGCCTTTAAAAAAGGTAATTATGAGAGGAGATGCAAACAAAAATCGAAGGCCTGGTCCTATCCAAAGTTCCTTATGACGAACGACACGTCATCGCCCATCTCCTGCTCAGGTCTGGAAGGAAAATTTCTGTTGTTTTTTACGGCGGACGCGGAGGAGGGAAGAAACAGAAATCTTCAGTAATTGAGCTGGGGTTTATGCTTTCTGTTGAACTTCAGCAGGCTAAAACAAATACCGAAATCTATCACGCCAAAGAGTGGAATCTTGTCTGGCATCACGACAAGATCAGGCTTCATCACAATGCCTTTTATCTCATGTGCTTTTTCCTGGAAATCATCACTAAGATCGCGCCTGTTGAAAATCTTCATGATGTTCATCATGAGAATACAGAAATGGTCGGTTTGTTTACCTCATTAAGCAATGCCCTTGTTCATCTGGAAAGATGCCTGATTCAAGAATCTTTCTTTTCACATTCCCATGCTGTGATATTCTTAACTAAGACGCTTCTTCATCTGGGGGTTTTCCCAGAGAGAGAACACTGCACTTTATGTGGTGAAGAGCTCGCTGGTTTCAACGATATGTTTTTGATCGCTGAAGAAGGCGGATTTGCTTGTCCACCCTGTATGAACTTAAGAAAGACATTCACTGTGCAGTCGGGTAGAGAATTGTGGGAACTGGTTGGACATATTGCCCACACAAAGTATGGCGAGCTGGGATTAATCAAGCTCGAATATAAATCTCTTCCGAAAATGTTGTTTCACTATTTCTGCTTTCAGTTTCACTTTGAAGAAAAGGATTTTAAAACGGCTTCAATGATATTTTAGTGAGATGGTTTATGGCTTTTTTCCTTGCAACAAATGGTCAGCTTCATCCTTACAACTTCAGATACCTCGACGGTGATTTTGAAAAGGCCCGTCTGGAGAGAACTGAAGTTCATGCTTCTTCCAGAATCAATGAATCAAAATCAAAGGCGCTGCCAGATCATCAGAAGGAATTTTACGCGATTGATGTCATGACAAAACCCATTCACACAATGGCGGTAGATTCACTTTTAAAAGACGTCAAAAACGTGATGAAGACTTACGACATCCGCCATGTTCCGATCGTCAAAGACAGACATATTGTAGGAATGATTTCTGACAGAGATCTTCTCAAAGTAGGAATGAGCGGGACTTTTCCGTTTCTCAAGGCCGCGAACATTATGTCGACAGTTTTGATTGTGGCGCTTGATGAAACTCCTCTGGCCCATATCGCCAGAGTACTGATGGAAGAAAAAATCAGTTGCTTACCTGTGATTGACAGCAATCAAATGCTGGTGGGAATGATTTCCCGAACAGATATCTTAAGGGCCGTTGTTTATAACCGGCTCGTCTTAAAATAATGGTCATTGTGAAGCCAGCCATGCTAGACTAGCGCCTATCATGTATTCCAAACTCACTAAACAATTGTTTCCTTATCTGAAGCCTTATAAAAATATGGCGCTCGGATCTTTTCTTCTCTCTTTCGTCCTTGCGGCCCTTTCAGGTGCTCAGGTCAAATTAATCAAGCCGATTTTTGATAAAGGTCTGAATGGAAATGCCGCTTGGAATGAATTTATGTTCCTTGCAGGGTATCTTCTTATTCTGGGCATATTGAACTTTCCAGCCCGTTTTTATCATTTTTACTGGATGCGTTTTGTTGGTGAAAAAATTAACAATGATGTCCGCGATGAAATATTTGCGAAACTTCAAAAGCTTCCGACTTCGTTTTACAATCAAAATAAACAAGGGCGTATGCTTTCAACATTGCTTAACGATGCTGAGCTCTTTGCCCAATCGTTTAAAGCAATGATTGATGTTATTCGCGAACCGGTGAAGGCGCTGGTATATCTGGGACTAGCTTTCTGGAGTGACTGGCAACTTGCTCTTGTTATTATTTTGGTAGGGCCTCTTTTTGTAGCTATTTTTCAAATCAGTGGAAAAAAAATTAAGGCCAATCAAAAAGAAGTTCAGGAAGGTCGAGCGGAGTTTACGCACAATTTAAGTGAAGGTCTTTCAGCACACAAAGTAACCAAAGCCTTTAACCTGCAAAAGTTTGTCATGGATCGCTTTAAGCGTTCTCAGGATTACCATTTTAAATTTCAGATGAAGACGAGCAAGGTTGAAGAGCTGGCCCATCCCTTTGTGGAATTTGTCGGTGCCATTGCTTTTTCCGGCGTGATCATGTTCGCTTACTTCAGAATCAAATATCACGGAATGACCGTTGGCGATTTCATTCAGTTTGTAGCGGCTTTTGCTCTGCTCATGGATCCAATAAGAAAATTCTCCCAGGCTAATGTGAAGATTGGCCAAGGTGTTGCAGCACTTGACCGCATAAATGAAATTCTTCATCTTGAAGAAGAAGCAGATAACGGAACAATTGTTCCTCAACATTTTATCAATGAAATTGTTATTGAAGACGTGACGTTTGCGTACGGCGAACACAACGTCATCAGCAATTTGAGCATGAGAATCAAAAAAGGACAGAAGGTCGCGCTTGTTGGACTTTCTGGTTCGGGTAAATCTACATTGATCAACTTATTACTTGGTCTTTATCCGATTAAACACGGACAAATTTACATTGATGGACACGCACTAAATACAATTAAGCTTAAAGAACTACGAAAACTTTTTGGTCTGGTCTCTCAGGATATTTTTCTTTTTCACGATACCATTCGCGCGAATTTAGCTATCGGCGGAAATTTTACGGATGAGCAAATTCAGAAGGCGCTGGACGTTTCTTACGCTTCGGAATTCGTCAATCGTTTACCTGACGGACTCGATACAATCATTGGGGACAGAGGAGCGAAGCTATCAGGAGGGCAACAGCAACGCCTTACAATTGCACGCGCTTTTTTGCAAAACACAGATATTCTTCTTTTTGATGAAGCCACTTCCGCCCTCGACAACGAGTCCGAAAAAGTTGTTCAACGTGCTCTTGAGGCGATTGCAGGAAATAAAACAGTCATCGCTGTTGCTCATAGACTTTCCACTATTCAGGATTATGATCAGATTTTTGTCATGAAAGAAGGGATGTTGGTTGAGCAGGGAACTCATGGTGAATTGATGAGTGCTTCAGGTGAGTATAAAAAACTTTATGAGCTTTCGCTCAAATCGTAATCCCATAAGCAAATTATTCCCTTTAACAATTAATGTAATTCTTCCCGGGCTTGTTATACTTCGATCGTGAAGTTGTTAATCCTCATTTTTCTTTTTTGTTTGCTGGTGAATTCGGCATTCGCCTGGGATCTTTCCAGTTTCCAATCGGAGCTCGTTTCTCCGTGGACAACAAGTGCACGCAATGTTCTTTACGCTGGCGGCGGTCTCACCCTGGCCGTTATTGCTTTTGAAGATAGCATTGTCGATCCCACTCAACACGAAATGGCCAATCACAAACCTCTTGGTTATTTTTCAAAATTGGGAGATCTGTCAGGACAAGTTGTTCCTAATTTACTTTATATTCT
>DJVH01000054.1:7749-18180 GCA_002440825.1 Bacteriovoracaceae bacterium UBA6261
GCTGGAATGATGAAGGCGACTTTGTATGCTTCTGGTGTGACAACGATGCTTAAGTATTCGGTGCGAGAACCTCGTCCTGGTAGCCGTGATCGAAATTCATTTCCTTCAGGACACACAACCACAGCGTTTGCTTTTTCTGGTTATATTTATGAAGAGCACGGCCTGCAATGGGGCATCCCTGCTTTTATGGTCTCTGCCTTTGTGGGGGCAAGCCGTATCAACGATAACAGACACTATCTGCACGATGTGCTTGCGGGGGCAACCATTGGTCTGGCCTACGGTGTTGGAATTTCAAAACTTTCTCAGATTAAGCATGAATCCAATAAGCAGACAGGGCAGATGTTTGTCGTTCCAATTTTAGATGAGAAAACAAAAGGACTGGCATTGATAAAAGAGTTTTGATCAACCCGTCCTTAAAATTTTCAATGCTCCTCTGAATTTAGTGACAAACTCGTAAGGCGTTTTGGTCTTCATCGCACTTCTGACAATATATTTCGTGCGGAAATAAAATTTGCGATAAGCGAGCTTGTGAAGTTTTACCAGTCTTTCCATTGGAACGAATTCTTCCCAATGATCTACCTGGAAATCGCGCGTAGGATTTAAGGCAAAGGCCTGCCAACGTCCGTCTTCAATCAGTCCTTTGGCCACGGCCTGGTTGTAGGCTTCTGTGTGTGGATACAAAGTCATGATGTTGAATTGAGCATAGTCAGGATCAAGATCGATGAGAAACTGAATATTTTTTAAAATGTCTTCTTCTGATTTTTCGTGTGGAAGGCCGATCATGAAATCTGCTACCGAAACAATTCCAAGTTCACGACACCATTTGAAAGCATTCTGAACTTTCTCGATGGTGCAGCCTTTTTTCAAAACTTTCATCCCTTCATCGCTTCCGGTTTCCACGCCGAAGGAGATTAACCGGCACCCGTTTTTCTTTGCGATGGCCAGTGCTTCTTTTGTGAGTGAGTTGACTCTGCCTCTGAAATCCCAGGTGATTTTTAAATTTCTGCGTTCAAATTCTTCGCAAATTTCAATCAGTCTTTTCGGTGTAATGTTGAAAAGATCATCATAAAAATGAAATTCATCGTAACCGAGCTTAAGGCATTCTTCGATTTCATCAGCAATCAGTTGCGGCGAACGGGATCGATATTTTTTATAGGGAACATTACAGAATGTGCAGAGATAAGGACATCCTCGACTGCTGATAATCGTCGCAAGATTTGCACTGACTCCCAGAATGCTGCTGTAGCGGATGTGTTTAATGTATTTTCTGTTGGGAATCGGAAGTTCGTCAATGTTTTCTATATAAGCAGGATCAACGATGACAGAATTGAGAAAGCGATTATCTTTTTTAGGTTCCTCTGCACTGGAAATAGACTGCTTTGTATAAACACCGAAGATGTCTTCAATTTTTTCCTTTCGTGAAAGGCGCTGAATCATTTCAGTGAATGCTTTTTCACCTTCGCCGACTACAATGGAGTCGATGTTAGGCAGTGCCGCGGCTTCATGAGGATAAGAAATGGAATGGTGACCGCCGAGGCAAATGTGGATATGTGGAAAAGTCCGTTTTATATTTTCTGCGGCCATCTTGATGTCTACCAGGGAGATGGTAAAACTTGTCATGCCCACAATATCTGGCTTTATCTGCTTAAGCCTTTCAATCAAATCTTCGTGATCAACCTGTTCGGCGACACAATCGATAAAGTAGTAGTTGTGCTCAGGTGCGTATTTTTCAGCATAAGAGAGCACATAAAGTGCTCCCAAGGGCGGGAAATAGCCGTAATCATCTGCTTCGAGGAAACTGTCACCCTTTTCGTCGGGGAATTCCACGATTGTATTGCGGTCGGGCGGGTTGATAATAACTATATTCATCAAATTAATCGTATCATATACTTTAGTTGTTAAAAAAATTTTTTGAGGTTGTCGCTCTTTATGATTTCCCTTGGGATCATCTGTTATCAAGGACATTCTTCCGCGGCCGCTTTGGTGCGCGACGGAGTTGTATTGGCAGCAGTGGCCGAAGAGCGTTTTTCCAGAAGGAAATCGGATGATTCCTTTCCAGAGCAATCCATCAACTGGCTGTTAAAAAGTTTTAATCTTAGTGTTAAAGAAATTGATCACGTCGCAGTCAGCTGGAGTCCGACCAAAACATTGATTGGACAATTGCTCAATCTTCACAATAAATCCCTCGGTTTTCTTCTGGAAAAAAGAAATGGCGGCAATGTCCGTTCGCGACTTGAAAAATTTCTTTTAATCTCAGGATTGAAAAGCGAGTTTAAAAAAAGATACCAGTACAATGGCAAATTCAGCTATGTTGATCATCACCTGAGCCACGCCATTTCCGCCTTTGTTCAATCAGGCAAAGATGATTGCATTGTCATGGTTGCCGATGGAATGGGAGAGCAGGCTTCCACAACAATTTACGAATTTAATCGAAGCTCTTATAAAATTCTCTACCGCGATCTTTTTCCTCACTCCCTGGGGATTTTTTATTCAGCCGCTACTCAGTTCTTAGGATTTACGCCTGATTCTGATGAATACAAAGTCATGGGAATGGCCGCCTACTCACAAAGTGATAAATATTTTCAGCGAATGGCGTCCCTTTACAGAATTGAGAATGGTCATTTCTTTCTGGAGACAGCTTTTTTTGAAATTCACAAAAAAGCAAATCAGTTTTATTCAGGAAAATTTTCAGCCCATTTCCCTGATTGTAACACTGACGAAGAAAAAACAGCGTTCGCCTTTGCCTTGCAAAGACATCTCAATTTTATTGTCGTGGAAATATTAAAACTTCAAAAAAATCATTTTTCGTCACGGCATTTTGCGACCAGTGGTGGAGTTTTTTTAAACTGTCTTCTCAATCAACATTTGAGAAATTCGGAATTGTTTGAAAGCTATAGTTTTTTTCCAGTGGCCGATGACAATGGGACTGCCATTGGCGCAGCTCAATTTGTTCAATGGCAAAAAACGACATTGAAGCCTGTTGAAAATCTTTATTTAGGCCCGCTCCCGGATTTTGAAAACGAGGCCGGGAAACTCCTGGATGGTGTCCATTCCAAAAAAACGACTCTGCAGGAGATTGCGTCTTTGCTTGCTGATGGACACGTTGTCGGAATGGTTAAAGGAAAAATGGAGTTTGGTCATCGAGCTTTGGGGAACCGAAGTATTCTTGCCAGTCCTCAAAGAAAAGAAATGAAGGATGTTATCAATCAAAAAGTAAAAATGCGCGAACCCTTCAGACCTTTCGCCCCAAGCATCCTCGAAGAAAACGTATCCGATTATTTCGAAGGGGCAGGATGTTTCCCTTTTATGATTGAAACACTCAATGGGCGACCGCAAGCAAAAATAATGGCCCCTGCCATTATTCACGAAGACGGGACTTCGAGAATTCAAACCGTTTCTAAAAAAGACAATCCGGATTTCTATGAACTCCTTAAAGAGTTCCATGGCCTGACAGGTTGTCCGATCTTACTGAATACCTCTTTCAATTTAAATGGCATGCCTGTGGTCTGCACTGCTGAAGATGCCATGAATTGCTTTAAAAAAACCAATATTGATTTTCTCGTCATTGAAGACGTACTGATATGGAAATAAAGCGGATAAAAGATTGGAAAGGCACTTCGGTCATGACAATTTTTTTTGTCTCGCTCTTCTTTTTCTTTTGCTGGCTGGAGTCGCAGGCCGATTATCCTCACACGGATGAATATCAATCTCTCTTAAGTGCGCTTGGTTTTCCTGTTTATACACCTACGTTATACGTTCGCTTTCTCAGCTTTTTTGCCGATTTTTTTCCTGATTTTCCTTCGTTGGTTCGTTTTAATTTTATTGCCAGCCAGTGCTTTCTGGCTCTTTGTTTCTTTTTTTATCACCTCAAAAAAAAGATCAGCATTGGAACTAATCTGGTGGTCACCGCGATCCTTTCCATGGCGACAATTAATGTGGCACTCACCCGAAAAATGCATTTTTGGGCAGCAGGTTTCTTTTTTTTGATTTTGTTTCTGGCCGATTTTTTTTCCGGTAAAAAGAAAAATCTTTTTTTAGTTTTTTCTTTTCTCTTGCTCGGTTTTTTTCGGGTGGAATTTTTTCTGTCTGCGCTTGCCGCTTTATTTATCTGGCTGAGTCCTCATCTCGACCGTAGAAAAAAAATTGGACTGCTTTTAGCTGGTACTTTCGTTGTCGTTTCGGCCATCGCCCAGTTCGGTTATGGGATGAAAGAACTCCTCAGGGAATCTTTTCATCTGGAAGGAAACCCTGACGTTGTGGAGATTGCAGCAACCTGGGCAAAGCTCTTTTTTTCTAATATGGGTTTGCATCTGTTTTATTCAGTGACCTCACTAATGGCTACTTTCAGGATGTATTTCTTCACTCTTTCCCTGGCCTTACTTCTGTTGTTTCCCCTTGTGGATAATTTTAAGGGAAACGCCCTTAGAACAAAACAGATCTTTCTCAATGAGATTTTTCCGTATTGGCTGCCTGCCAGCTGCGCTCTTTTTTCAATCCGGTTTATAGATTTTTATGTCATCACGACGTTTGTTTTCTTGATGAGTACTCTTGCCTTTTTACTCAATTCAAAAAAATCAAAGGTTGCAGCCTGGATAACTTTGGGCCTGGTGCTCAGTGCATTTTTTGTCCGGCGTCCGGATTTCAAAGAAAGTGCATATATTAATTTTCCTTCGTATCTCAGAGGGGGAACAGTTCACCGTCAGACCTTTGACCTCATCTCCAGACTGGAAATGAAGCCCGGCATTGAGCCTTATAAAATTTTGTTCAATCAGTATGTCGCTGGGGTTTTACCCTATGAAAACCGTGAGTATTTTCAGTTTGCAGACCTAAAAAAGCTGTGCGTGAAGGGGACATTGGCTTTTGACATAGTGCTCTTGCCTGGAAAATGGTTCACTGTTCCGGAACAAGACCTGCTGGAGAGCTGTGTTTATCCCTCACTTTCTCCAATGAAACACATCAAAATAGCTCCCGGTTATGACTTGTACGTCAGCTCCAGAATCACGTCCGAGAAAATGCCTCTTAAATAAAAAAATCTAATTACAAATCCCCAATGAAAAAGTACTCTTCTAGAGTAAAAAACTAGCATGGAGTATAAGCGTGACAAACGAATCGAATCTTAAATCAATGAGTGATTTAGTAGCTCTCTGTAAACAAAGAGGCTTTATCTTCCAATCGTCAGAAGTGTACGGTGGTTTGAACTCTTGTTGGGACATGGGTCCTTACGGAGTAGAGCTTAAAAACAATTTGAAAAATCGCTGGTGGCGTTCAATGACTCTTCGTCAGGACGTTGTTGGTGTTGATGCTTCTATTTTCATGCACCCGATGGTGTGGAAAGCTTCAGGACACGTCGATGGATTTTCTGATCCGATGGTCGACTGTAAAGTTTGTAAGGAAAGATTCCGCGCAGACAATATCGACATGACAAAACCATGTCCGAAGTGTGGATCAAAAGATTCATACACTGATGTTCGCCAATTCAACCTCATGTTCAAAACGCAAATGGGTGCGATGGAAGATACAGCGTCGATGGTTTACTTAAGACCAGAAACAGCTCAAGGAATTTTCGTCAACTTCCTTAACGTTCAGACGACTATGAGAAAGAAGCTACCATTCGGTATCGCTCAGATCGGTAAAGCGTTCCGTAACGAAATCACTCCAGGAAACTTCATCTTCAGAACTCGCGAGTTCGAACAGATGGAGATGCAATATTTTGTCAAACCAGGGACGCAGAAAGAAGCGATGGAAGCCTGGAAAGAAGTTCGCTGGAAATGGCATCTTGAAAATGGTCTTCGTCCGGACAGATTGAAATGGGCACCACATGGTCCAGACAGCTTAGCTCACTACGCTGACGCTGCAACAGATATTGAATATCTTTTCCCACATGGATGGGGTGAGATGGAAGGAATTCATTCGCGTACAGATTTCGATTTAAAACAACACCAGGAATACTCCGGGAAAAAATTAGAATACGTCGATCAGGTGAACAACGAGCGCTACATCCCATACGTTATCGAAACGTCAGTTGGTGCAGACAGATGTCTTCTTGCGATCATGTGTGATGCTTATAGATTAGAAAACGAAGGCGACGCGGATAAAGAAAGATCAGTGATGAAATTTCACCCGGCCCTTGCTCCTGTCAAAACAGCGATTCTTCCTCTGGCGAAAAAACCGGAACTAGAAGAAGTGGCGAATAAATTATTTGATGATGTCTCTACGAATTATAAAGCTGAGTATGATACTTCTGGATCCATTGGAAAACGTTATAGACGCCAGGATGAAATTGGAACTCCTTACTGCATCACTGTTGATTTCGATACATTGACTGATCACGCAGTCACTGTACGCGATAGAGACTCGATGACTCAGGAGAGAATTGCGATTTCGCAGGTTCAGTCATACCTGAAAGACAAGTTTAAATTTTAAGAATTACTGATTATAAATTTCTCTAACCACAAACCTCAATTCACCGAGGTACTAGGAGTAGAAGCTATGACGACAAAAAAATGGGTGTATCTCTTCAGCAGAGAGCTTACTGAAGGGAACAAGGACATGAAGGACTTGTTGGGTGGTAAGGGGGCCAATCTCGCTGAGATGTGTTCGCTGAAACTCAATGTACCTCCAGGGTTCACCGTTACCACGGAAGCTTGCCTTGATTATGAGAAGGCAGGTAAGCAGATCAACGCTGAAGTTCGCGAACAAGTTTTAAAAGCGATCACTGAAGCGGAAAAGCTGACTGGAAAGAAATTCGGAGACAATAACAATCCTCTTCTTTTCTCTGTTCGTTCAGGAGCGCGAGCTTCAATGCCAGGGATGATGGACACTGTTCTCAATTTAGGAATGAATGACCATTCAGTTCTTGGTCTTGCAAAACTCACAAACAACGAAAGATTTGCCTGGGATTCTTACAGAAGATTTATCCAGATGTATGCAAACGTCGTTATGGATTTCAATGTTTCTCTTCTTGAATCAACGCTTGAAGATTTAAAAGAAGCGCGTGGAGTTCATGAAGATACAAAACTATCAGCAGCTGATCTAAGAGAGCTTGTTGGTGTTTATAAAAAAATTATTCTTGAAGAATCAGGAGAATCTTTTCCGACTGAACCGATGGAGCAGTTGTGGAGAGCGATCGCCGCGGTTTTCAATTCGTGGAATAATCCACGTGCGATTAAATACCGCGAGATTTATGATATCCCTCATTCGTGGGGAACAGCTGTCAACGTTCAGTCGATGGTTTTTGGTAACATGGGCGATGACTGTGCTACAGGCGTATGTTTCACTCGCGATCCGTCTACTGGTGAGAGAAAATTCTTCGGTGAATATTTAATTAATGCTCAAGGGGAAGATGTCGTTGCCGGAATCAGAACTCCGCAACCAATCAACGATTTCTCTAAAAACGAATCGAATAAAAATTTTAAAACGCTTGAAGAGTCAATGCCTGAAGCTTTTAAAGAGCTTACTGAAGTTTATAAAAAACTTGAAGGGCATTACAAAGATATGCAGGACATCGAGTTCACGATTGAAAATAAGAGACTGTATATTCTTCAAACGAGAAACGGAAAAAGAACAGCAGCGGCCGGAATTAAAATTGCCGTTGACCTGGTTAAAGAAGGTATTCTCACAAAACAAGAAGCTCTACTTCGCGTGAATCCTGAAGATCTTAACCAGCTTCTTCACCCTCGCCTTGATCCTAAAGCGACAAAAAATGTTATTGCTAAAGGTCTTCCGGCATCGCCAGGTGCAGGCGCAGGGATTATCGCCTTTACTTCTGAAAGAGCGCATACGCTTGCTGAAACAGGAGCAAAAGTTATTTTAGTTCGTCAGGAAACATCTCCTGAAGATATCGCCGGAATGGTCGCGTCTCAAGGGATTTTGACTGCTCGTGGAGGGATGACTTCTCACGCGGCGGTTGTTGCCCGCGGTATGGGGAAACCTTGTGTTGCCGGTTGTTCTGCGCTTTTCATCGACAGCTCTGCTGGCGTGATGATTTGCGAAGGAAAAAAATATCGCGAAGGTGATGAGCTCACAATTGATGGAGCGACAGGTGAAGTTATTTCTGGAGTCGTTCCAACAATCGATGCAGCGATCACAGATGATTTCGCCACATTCATGTTGTGGTCTGATGAATTCAGACGTCTTGGTGTAAGAACAAACGCTGATACACCAGATGATTCAAAAGTTGCTGTAAAATTCGGCGCTCAAGGAATTGGTCTTTGCCGTACAGAGCACATGTTCTTTGAAAAAGACCGCATTCTTGCGGTTCGTGAAATGATCTTTGCTAATTCAACAAAAGAAAGAGAAATGGCGTTGGCAAAAATTCTCCCTTTCCAGAGAGAAGATTTTGTTGGCATCTTCACAGTGCTTAATGGATTGCCGGTTAATATCCGTCTTCTGGATCCACCATTGCATGAATTCCTACCTCACACGACTGAAGAGAAAAAAGAACTTGCTGATAGCCTTCACCTCGATCTTAAAACAATTGAATCGCGCGGTGAGCACCTTCATGAGTTCAATCCGATGTTGGGACATAGAGGTTGTCGCCTTGGTGTAACGTTTCCTGAAATTTACCGCATGCAGGTTCAGGCCATCATTGAAGCGGCTTTAATTTGCGCAGATAAAGGAATTACTGTTATTCCGGAAATCATGATTCCTCTTGTTGCTCTTGAAGGTGAATTAACTCTTCTTAAAGAAGATGCCATTAAAGAAATCGAAAGAATCTTCAAGCAAAAAGGGAAAACAATTAAATACAAAATCGGAACAATGATCGAGCTTCCAAGAGCAGCGATTATGGCCGGTCAGATCGGTAAGCATGCTGAGTTCTTCTCGTTTGGAACAAACGATTTAACTCAGACAACTTTTGGTCTTTCTCGTGACGATGCAGGTAAGTTCCTTCCGGATTACGTTTCTAAATCTCTTGTTCAATACGATCCGTTCGTTTCAATTGATCAGGAAGGTGTTGGATTCCTTATTAAACACGCTGTGGCCGAAGGAAGAAAGGTCAACCCGGATATGCACTTTGGTATTTGTGGTGAGCACGGTGGTGAACCGAAATCTATTGAGTTCTGTCATAAGGTCGGACTTGATTATGTTTCATGTTCTCCTTACCGGGTTCCAATTGCCAGACTGGCGGCGGCTCAAGCTGCCATTAAAAACGGAAAATAAGACAAAGGGGCCCTCTTATCAGGGCCCCTTTTTTTTGACCTGACGTAAAGGTTTTGGACAATCATTTACTTTTTTACACGCCAGTCTCAATAATTCCTTTCCTCCTCCAAAACGCATTAAACTTTATCTATTCATCTGGAGGTTCTTGTGAAAAAAGGCTTTATTGTCGCTTTAATAAGCAGTTGTTTAATGTCATCCGCCGTGTTTGCTTCTTCGAGAGTGGACTCAGTTATTTCAGAATCAACTTCTCAACAGCTTGACCTCATAGATGATCTCACGAGGGAAATTGCCCTGGGAGAAGCCCAACTAAAAGTCCTTGATCAAGATCTGCAGATAGCTGCCCAGAAACATCCCGGCCATGAAGTTCTTCTCAAGACCAGAAATATCGCTGGTGTAACGACGCTGGTTTCACTTGCGACTGCCGGGGTAGGTGGATTAATTGTTCAATTCGGTCATGCTGGCCCCTCTGGTCCTAGAGGCGCTGGAGCCGTTGCCTTGGGCGCAGGCGCTACCGTTGCTGTTATCTCAGGTATTGTGGCCGCTCTCTCAGAAGGAGGCGTCTTGCTTACTCCCAGCGAAGCAGATCAGCTGAGAGAAGAAATCAAAAATTTAAAATCAATAACAGCTATGCGAAAAAAACAACTTTCAAGAGAAACAGAAATACTTTGCAGGAATGCTCCAACTCACGAACTCTGTAGATAATTTCAAAATTGGCCGTTAAACTTGAGTCATGGAAAATTTAAAAGCACTTACTCAGGACTTAATGGCCGACCAGCATTTTGATTCAATCGCCGTAGGCGTAATTGATTTCAAAACGAAAAAGTTTGAAAGCTTCGAATGGCAAGCCGGCATCTTCAGCACACAGCCTTATCTCTATTTCGATCTTGCAAGCGTGACAAAAGTTTTAACCAATTCTGCCATCAGGTTGAAATCTCCTGAACTCTTTGATGACAAAATGATGCTTCTTCTCAATCACAAAGCTGGCCTTCCTATGGGCGGACTCGTCACAAAGAAAAAATGGCGTGAAGAAATGCTCGCTTATGATATCGTTGAATCACCGACACTTTATTCTGATTATTCCTCTTTGAGATGCATGCTGGAAATAGAAAAGAAATCCGGCAAAAAACTGGAAGAGCTTTGCTCCTTTTATTTTGATAAAGAACTGATTCATTGGATGAAATTGCCGGAAGATTCTTTTTCGCCTGAATCTGGCTGGAGAAATAAAAAAATTATCAGCGGCGAAGTTCATGACAACAATTGCTACAATATCGC
>DJVH01000054.1:18191-31453 GCA_002440825.1 Bacteriovoracaceae bacterium UBA6261
GAAGTCGACATGATCAAGAAGGTCAATGCTGCTTATGAAAATCAAAAGCCTGAAGATCGCTATATCCTTGGGTTTGACCGCGTTCAGGATCCGGAAAACACGCTCGCTGGTTCAGGTGCATCCATGAAGACTTTTGGTCACACTGGTTTTACGGGAACATCCTTCTGGATCGACATTGAGAAAATGAAGGGAGCCGTAATTCTCACCAATGCGACTCAGTCCTATTGGTATGAAAGAACCGGCCTGACAGCGCTGAGAAAAGCTCTTGGTGCTGCTATTTGGAAATTACCTTAACGAAAAAAGAACTTTTGGAAGTGACTCAATGATATCTAGGGGACGAAGGCTCAAGTGATCCTTGTGTTGCTTCTCCCAAAGTTTCGAGCAAGTCCCATGAACATATGAACCCAGGATGGCCGCTTCAATAGCAGGAATGTCTTGAGCATAAAACCCGGCAATAATGCCGAGGAGAGTGTCACCGGTTCCGGCTTTAGCAAGCGCACGCGTTCCCTCTGAAATTTGGTAGATCTTGTTGGATGAATCCGAAATGAGAGTGTCGGCTCCCTTTAAGAGGACGACACAACCGAATTTTTTTTGAGCTTCTTGAATAAAATGAATTCGATCCTTTTTTATTTCAGCTGAATTTTTGTGAAGGAGTCTCGCCAGTTCTCCTTCGTGAGGAGTGAGAATCCAGCTTTCCGGCAACTGAGTATTTTTCATGGTTGCAAGCAGGGTCAGCGCATCTGCATCGAGGATGACCTTTTCATATTTTTCTTTTATCAAAAAAGTTAAAAATTTTTTTTGGGATTCACTGACTCCAAGGCCCGGGCCAATTGCCACAACAAATGACTTTTTATTTTTGAGTTCGGATAACTTTAGCGGATGAACAATGAAGTCCGGAAATTTCAACCAGGGAAATTTCGAAAGATCGGTCATTAAATGAGTATAACCAGCTCCTGAGCGTGTCGCGGCCAGAGCAGTGAGAATGCCTGCGCCGTAAAGACCTTTGCCCCCGCCAACTACAAGGACTTTTCCAGCATCAGTTTTATTTGAAAACTTTTTGCGCGAAGGAAGTTTCTTTTTGATAAAGGAAGAATTAATTTTTTGCAAACTCAATAACTGCCTCACAAAATTCTCTCGGATGAGTTTTGTGAATATTGTGCCACGATTTAGGTATAAAGTGAAAGCGTGCTCTTGGTACGGATTCTTTTATGTGTTCTATACATTTTTCTGTCATTGCTGAGCCTACTTCAGGGTCAGCAACGATGAAAAGCACAGGAAAAGTCGTGGTCGTAAGTGCTGAAGTTAAATCGGTCGTATTGCCTTGATAGCCGTAGAGAACAGAAACATCCGGCCAGAATTTGAGTTCATATTTTTCAGGGCCGTGTTCAACAACCTTGGTTTTCAAAAGATCCTTAGCGTAAGAATAAAGCGGAGAAATGATTGTGAAAATGTCATCCTTGCTTTTAAAAAAAAGAGAGTTCACATGGGCCTTTCGGGCCATCTCCAGTTTTTCCTGATCTTTTTCGGGACTGCGAGGCTGCCTCTGGTGGATCCCCATATCTTCGACAATAAGCTTTTCCACCATCTCAGGAAAAAGTTCACCGAAACGAAGAACTGTTCTGCCCCCCATTGAATGACCGAGAAGGGTGACCTTTTGAAGATGAAGTGAATCGAACAATCTTTTTAAGTCTCGCGCCATCTGGTCGGCAGAATAATCCGTTCCTTCCGGATGAGATTTTCCGTGACCGCGCTGATCGACCAGTAAAAGATCGAAGTGTTTCTGCAATTCAGGAACGAGTGGTTCAAATGTTTCAAGCGAACTTAACAAGCCGTGAACCATGACAAGCACGGGCTTTCCGCTTTGATAGAATTTATAATGGAGAATCATATTTCATCCCTATCTAAAAAAGGCTTTGATGAAGCCAAGGCAGCCTGTTTTAGGAGGTTCGATTGGAGCCCATTTGAAAATGGAAAGCATTTTGTGGTTGGCCTTGTAATCGTCCAGTTCATCTTTGGTGAAAAGAGCTACGCCGACAATCTTTTTATTCGATACTTCGTAAAGCCCATGATCAGTGAGGTAAAACTCAGATTTCCCCTTAGATTGGGCAAGCTCAACCCACTCACTTCTTGCTTTCTTTTTTTCGACAAAAGATTTGATGGCATTCACATCGCGAATCTCTTTTTTAGGAGTATTCTGATCGAATGCAGTTTCGTTGATGACCATTTTTTCAATGGCCTGATAGTTGGACATGTTGGGAGCTTCTTTTAATGTAAGTCCCAGATGAATGTTCAACAGTTTTGTATATTGTTTATCAATTGTATTTTTCAAAAGCTCGACTTTCTCAGCAGTCAGAGAAGAATCATATTTAGCCACTTCGGCAAGCATCATATCGAAGACCTGTCGTTTGTAGAAGAAAACATAACTGCTGATGTAATTACCCCGGCCGCCCCGCAATTTAAATTTAGCTGCATTGGCAGTTTCCATATAAACTTCAACTGGTCCGCCGTTTTTTGCCATCGTTACAATATCCGGCCAGACTCCACCAAAGTCTCGGAGAACCCATTTGCCGGTAGGTGATAAATCCTTGGTTGTTTCAAAAACAAGATTTTGTGAATGTGGTTCGAAGTTCATTCCCGCTTTTAAAGACACATCCTCAAACATTTTGAGATAACTATTGATCATGTATTGTTCAAAAAAATCATAAGAGGAAAGTCCGCTCTTACTGATGACATCCATAATAAGTGGATTCCCTTTTCTGTTCGGGCTCATCAGTGCTGAAAAGCTCAGCCATTTTTTCTCACCGTCCACAACTTCATCAGGAATTTCTCTGATCAGCTGCCCACCTAATTTTTCAGGAGCGCCTTCATGTTCCTTGATGATCGTCAAGCCAGCCGTTTCCGGAAACAGTTTAAGGTTAAGTTTTTCCAGCTTTTCTTTTCCCATGCGATCAAAAACTTTTTGATTGGCGACGGATCGTTCCACTTCATTGACACTGACCAGACGATCAATACTGCCGATAACATTTTTATCAAGACTTACTTTAGCGATAAACGGTTTTCTGGTGTCGCTGTTTTTGTTCCAGACCACAAGAGAGCGATAGCTGGATGTCGGCGAAGCCAGGAACTCGGTTTTATCTGGACCGATAAAGTTATAGCTGTTTCTTAAAAAATCATAGTGAGCTTCAGATTCAGGGTGCACAAAAAGTTTGTAGTGCTTCTTGCCGCTTATTTTCATAATCAACTGATCCGCGACCCTTGAATCAAGAGAATCGGCCTGAAGAAACTTTGCGTCTTCAACGGGAATTAAATAATAGGGAAGGGGAAACTTGGGATTTTTTTCCGGGACATAATCAGGGTTAATATTAGAGGCAAAAGCTCCGGCTCCCCAAAGATCTTTGTTGTGCAGATTTTGTTCTTCGTTGAGAAGTTCTTTGACTCCTTCAGGAAGATTTTCACTGCCATTGATCCGATGAAGATGTTCGCTGGCAATGAAACGGCTGACTTTCGGCGATAAAGTAACATTGTTATCGCACGCAATGAGTGCGAACGCTGTTACTAACCAAAGAAAAAAGAGATTTCGTTTCATCGCTTAATCCTCTTTAGAACATCATCATCAATGCTTTCATAGCATCTAGACATGTTCCGCCGCCGAGCTCTTTCTTGGCCGCAGCTGGTGCTACACCTTGATAAAAAGCTTCCAGAGGCTGTTCTGCTTTAGAAATCGGAAGCAAGTCGAGTGTCAAGTTTCCGTTGTAAGTTACTTTGTGGTAAAGTCCCGCATTTTTTAACCCTGAAAGTGTGTACACTTTTACCAGGAAATCAGGATCTGTTTTTTCCGGAACTTTCATCCAGATAACATCAGGAGAATCAACGGCCATGCTTGCTGAAATTTCAGCAAAGCCTTTGATCTTGGCAAGGAAATCCCCTTGTGCGGCAAGGGCTTCTTTTAACATTTTTTCTGAAGCCGGATTCTTTGCTTTAAGGACAACTTTTAATTTTTCTGCTTTAGGGTTCCAGGTACCCAGCACCAGACTTTTTGAGAAGGCCACGTCGAACTCTGCTTTGCCTTTGAATTTTTTATTCATTTCATGAACGAGTTCACTGACCTTAACCAGGCGGTCCAGGATAAAACTATCAGTAAAGGCAGGTTTTTCTTCTGCAAATTTCAGAACATCTTTTTCAGTCAGTTCCTTGGCGTTTTTCAAATGAGAGAAGGCGTAGTAGCGATAAGCCAAAGCCTTTTTTGCCAGCACTTCAAAAACCAAGGCTCTGTTTTTTTCAAGAGTGTTCATGGCCGCTGCTTTGAGTGGCTGCGGAATACCTTTGGCATCTCTTTCAAAAAGCTTGGCCAGGAGCTTGTTTTGTGCATTTTTTCTTTTCGCGCTTGTTGCGTGCGCAAGTGTCTCTCTTTCACTTCCCAGAATGTCTGAGATCAAAAGATACATTTCAACGTTGTCAGTTGGAGCAGTAAAGATTTTTCTCAAATAGGATGTTTCTACCTCTACCAACTCCGAGCGGGCGCGTGCCTTGGCAAGCCACTCTACGCTTTCTTCAAAAGGAGAGCCGACGTGTTCGACACTTCCTCCGTATTTTGCACCGTCAATTTTCATCGGATTATTTTTTACTGTGATTTTCTGATCAGCGTCCACAACGGCATTTGGTATGACTAAATCACCAACTTTGTAACCTTTGTCTGCGAATGCTCCTGCCGTTCCCATGTAGACCACATTTGTGTGTCCTGTATTCTTGAAAGCCTGAGCGATGGGAACAATTTCATCTCCCCAGCTGTTTGAGACTACACGCCATCTGACATCTTTTCCATCTGCACTTTTGAAAACATAGTCGCACATTTCAATGGTGAAGTTATCGTAGTTGTAGACTTTAAATTTTTCAGGAAGGAGAGACGGATTGCTTTCAAATTCTTTTTCGAATGCTGCGAAAGCATCCTCAACAATCTTTTTATCTTTGAAAATTGTTTCAAGTGGAGACTTTTCCAGCGCAAAAAATTTCTCTCGAGTTTTTGCATCAAGCTTTTTATTGAATAAGTCAGGCTCGTCATCGTACAGATTTTTCAGAGCTCTGATTTTCCAAAAAATCTGAAACTTTCCGTCGATTGATTCTTTTTGCCCAATGATCACCCGCTCAGCTTTTGGGAGCAGTTTCAATTGAAGCGTGTGCTCTTCAACTTTAGCAGCGTGAAACTTTTTCAGGTCACCTTTAACGATGACTTTGTTTGTTAGTTTTCTTCCATCTATATTGGAAAGGGAAAGCTGGTGAACAAGGTGATCCAGTCGGTCTTTACCACCGATATTTGTGATGGCGTATCTGTAAGAAGACTCCCCTGGATATTTAACAATAAAGATTTTGTTGTAATTTTTCGCAAGCGGTTTTACTTCATAAAGAATTTCTCCACCTTGCTCTTTCAGGCCTTTCAGGAATTCGCGGCTGTCGCCAAGGTGAAATTCAATGGTTCTGTTATTCTGAATCGCTTCCCAGTAAATGGCCCTGGTTGTGCGGTTAGAGATATAGTGACCGGAATCGAGAGTCATTTCTTCCGGGTTGAGAACTTCGGGGTTAATCAACGTATCATTGACCAATGATTTTTCGCCTGAATTTAAACTCAGGTCAATATCATATTTACTTTGTGAAAGAGTGAAGGCTTCGTTGAGTTTTGTGCGGAAAAAATTATAGTTCCACTTCAAGTCTGCTTTATTCACACCTTTAACAAGATTTTTTGATTCAAGATACTCATAGATCAATCCATCGTAATTATCAGCGTCCGACAACATGGCCGGATCAAGGTGCATATTGATGAGATCTTCTACTGTGATCTTTCTAAGTTCTGTAATAATTTCGTCCGGCACTTTTCCTTCAAGCGCAACTGAATATTCATTCAGGTAATACTTGAATTTATCAATGGAAAGAAAATAAGTGATTTCATCTGTTGATGAAGCTGGAAGGCGTGCGCGATCCTGAAAGCTTGCACAGCCAGCGAAGAGAGAAAGGACTAAAATTAAACTTAAAAATTTATTAAACATATTCAATTCCGTTATTTCCAGAAGCTAGTAATAATATCGATACAAGCAGCGCCTTTTTTTGGCACTTCAACCGGCACAGGAGGTGCAACCGGTTTTTTGTTAAACATTTTGTTGAAGAACTTCACCATGAAGTTCGGCTCCTTGTTCACGGGAACAGCTGCAGTTATTTTTCCTTCGTATCTGTTGAGTGCAGAGTCGAAGTATTCTTTTGAATTGGCCATGACTTTAGAGTAAATTTCATCAGCCTTGCCTTCGCCGTGTTTCTTGATAAGTTTTTCTTTGAAAAGTTTTTTCATGAACTCTTCAGTGTTGGCACCGTCTGTGTGAATTTTTGCATCGTAAAAGCCCATGACATCTTCAGGGAAGGCCATCAGCGGAAGGAGAAATTCCACTTCATTCTTAAACTTAGAAGCAAAGTTAAAAGACACTAGTCTTGGGTCTAGAGCATAAGCCGTCATCTTCTGTTGACCAAATTGATGAGCGACATTGAACTTGGGAGTAAAAGAAAGGAAAGGGCTTCCTTTTGGATCTTTGGAATGATTTACAAACATGGTTACAACGCGTGCACTTTTTGTGTATTCACTTTCAAGAGCGGCATTCGTACCGATGAATTTTTCATACATCGCCGTCAAAGAGCGAAGTCTTCTGTTCCATGTACCCTGGTTTTTAGTGATGATGGTCGACATAACAAAAATATCACCTTCTTTTTGGGCCACTTCTTTTTCGATTTCTTTTCCACCCTTGTAAGCAGAGTAGATAACATCGTCATTGACTCCGCGATAGATGAAAATTCTTTGATCCATAGGTAAAGGATTGGCCATAGCATCGAGATACGTTTCCCAGAAACGCTGTTCAAATGGAGCCATTTGTTCCCAAGGCAGGTATTTTTTCAGAAGGCCTGCTGCCCCCTTGCGGTCATTTTTCGCTACAAGGTTTTTGAATTGCATGTCATCGCTGGCCTTATCAAGAGCTTCAATGACAGCTCTGCGTTCAGCATCTTTTTTCTTAATGGACTTCATCGCTTGTTCATAGGCAGGAGTGTAGTCTTCTTTTTCCTTGGCCCATTCAGCGGCGCGGACTTTCAAAGCATCTCTTGTTTCAGTGTCTGCGAAATCTTGTGTCACTTCATAGTTGGCCGCGACTTCGCGAATTTTTGCCCAGGTTTGAGCTGTGATCGGGTCTTGCTCCAGAGCATTGTAATACATTTCGAACGCAGCAAAATGGCTCATAAAATATTTTTCATCTCTTAAAACGCGCAAAAAATTCATGAGTTCAGCAGAAGCGACCGGATCAGAAAAGGCCTCCTTTGAGTGGAGAACGATGACTTTATAAACGTTGTCTTTAACCTGAAATTCAGGAAAATAGGCTACGCCTTTGGGAAGAGAAGCATCTTCGACAAATTCGAGAGCAATTTCATTTCCAGTGCCGTATGTTCCTCTGAAAAGTGTCGTTTTTTGAACAAAGTCATTAATGACTTTTTTATAATCGCGATTGCTGACTTTGTTTGATGATTTGAATTCAAAAACTTCAAGAACTTCATCTTGAGTCTGAACAACACCGGCAGTGGCCGGAAAACGTGGAGCATCTTCAACCGGCTTAAAATAAGCGCAGCTTGAGAGCAGGAAGGTCAGGACAAGAAAAAGAGATAACGACTTAGTCATGGTACCGCCCAGAATAAATTAAGTAGATCTTTGCAAGTTATATTTCCATCAGGTGTAAAAGCAGGTTTGAAGTCTTTGGCCTTCGCGAATTTTTTATAGAACGATGCCATCGTTCCGCCTTTGACTTCCGCGGTTGAACCACCGGTTTTGAGAACCGGAGCAAAGAAATCGTCTGTGTTTTTTTTGATACGTTTGATAATGGCTTCGGATTTTCCTTTGCCATACTCATTTTCAATGAGAATTTTCAATTGTTCATCAAAATGAACATTTCGATCAATCGCTGCGTGATGATCCATGTGCCAGAAGCCGGCCATTTCATCAGGGAATGTGGCGAGTGGAAGAAGAAATTCAATTTCTCCTGGAAAATTTGAGACATAGTTAAAATGAAGCAAACGAGGATCAATAAGTCCCATCATCATTTTTGAGCCGCCAAAACCTTGAGCGGTGTGAAATCGGGGAGTGAAAGACAAGAAGGGACTTCCTTTTGGATCCGTTGAGTGCTGAAGAAACATTGTTGAAATACGGGCACTTTGCGAAAATTCGTTGCTGTTAGAAATGGTGGCGATGAACTTATCATTCATAGATTCAAGAGAGCGAAGTCTTCTGTTCCATGAACCCTGGTTTTTCACCAGCACTGTAGACATGACAAACGTTTTTCCTTCTTTCAGGGCCTCTTCTTTGTCAGTTTCTTTAGCACCGTCATAAGCAATGTGAATGAAATCGTCTTGTAAACCTCTATAGATCAAAATACGTTGATCCATTGGTACTGGATTTCTGATGACTTCAAGATACGTATCCCAAAAGCGTTTTTCAAACGGTGCCATTTCTTCATATGGAAGATACTTTTGCAGTAGATCTGCGACACCCTTGCGATCGCCTTTGGCAACGAGTGTTTTGAATTGTTTTGCGTCCGGAGCTTTATCAAGTTTATCTATTAAAGCTTTTCGTTTTTCAGCAAGGATCTTTCTTTGCTTTTTTAATTCCTTGATATCGTTTGTTAGTTCGGAACGAAGCTCGGAAGAGACTGAAAGCCGTTCAGAATAATTCACCGGCGTGCTGAGAAATCCACCGTAAAACCCGTCACTGTTGCTTTCTCTGATCTTCAAGAAATTATCGAGCGCAATAGGATCACCTTCATGAGCGTTGTAATACATTTCAAACAATGAAAGGGGATTCCGCAGGCCGCCGCCACCAGAAAGTTTTTTAATGAAGTGGCCGAGCTCGTAAGCAGCATCAGCATCTTTAAAAGCATTTTTGGAGTGGAGAATTTTGAAAACGTATTTGTCGTCTATGATTTCAAACTGCAGCCTGAAAGCTACATCGTCAGGCAAGTCTTTAGAGAGTTCTGTAAGTACAGAAGTTTTTCCGCTGACCATAAGTGAAGGAAGAAAAACCTTTTGAAAATCTTCTGCAGCTTTATTAGTTCCTGTTTTAATAGAGAAAACTTCATCGACTGTAATTGTCTGAGCAATCTTTTTCGCAGCAGGGGCGCGCACGCCAACGAAACTGCAACTGAATTGCAACAGCATTGCGATAGATAAAAATATCTTCATAAAAAGAGTGCTAGAATTTTTCATTCAAGTTTTCCTCATCGATTCTTCATCGGAATTTTTGGTTAACTTTTTAGGAATTAATGTGCTAAACTTCACTGTACGCCCACTATTATCTGACAGGATTAATCAATGAATTTAGCTAACAAACAAGACTTCAACGGCCTTAAGAAAATTCAAAAAGATATCAAGAAGATTTTCTTCTATCGCGTTTGTGGAACGGGGATGGGTGCAGCTGCTTGTTTATTGAAGGAAAAAGGTTACGACGTTCAAGGGGGCGATGCTAATTTTTATCCACCGATGAGCACTTATCTTGAATCAACAGGCATACCTTTGTTCAAGCTTGATCAGATTGATCAGGCATTTCTTAAAACATTTGATTTGATTGTCGTCGGAAACGTCATCCCGAATGGCGGACCGGACGCCAAAATGATTGAAGAACTTGGTGTTAAGTTTTGTTCTTTTCCGACAGCTATCGGAGCCCTTGTATTAAGCGATGTGAATGTTATCGGCATTGCCGGAACTCACGGTAAGACAACGACGACATTTCTTGCGACTCAGGTGTTTGAAAAATTAAACACAAATCCTGGCTATCTTATCGGCGGAGTTATGGAAGAACGTCCTTCTTCAAAGCTTGGCAGTGGAAAATATTTTTTTATTGAATCAGATGAATACGACAGTGCGTATTTTGAAAAAATTTCGAAGTTCAGATCTTACTCTCTTGATAACCTTATTTTAACTTCGCTCGAATTTGATCACGCTGATATTTTTGGATCAGTTGAAGATATTAAAGCTCAGTTCAGAGCGGCCATTCCTCACATTTCAAAAACATTCATTATCTCGGCAGATTATATCGCCGCTCTGGAACTTTATAATGAATTTGTTGATGATGATACTAAAGCTCGCTGGATCAGATATGGAGAAAAATCTGAAGCAGGTCCTCGCATTACGGAAACGAATGCCAATGGAACAAAATTTACTCTGATCTATAATAAAGAAGAATATAAATTTGAAACGAACCTCATTGGTCGACACAATATTTTGAATCTTTCAGCAGTCATTCTTTATGCTCTGACAGAGGGATTTAAAAAAGATCAAATTGCTGAAGCTATCAAAGACCTGAAGATGGTTAAACGCCGTCAGGAAGTCAGAGGAGTCTATAAGGGCTCTCTTATTATTGATGATTTCGCTCATCACCCGCGTGCAGTTGAACTCACACTGGATGGAATCATTACAAAATATCCGGGAAAAAATATACATGTCGTGATGGAGCCAAACTCCGCTACGGCCAGAAGTGCTATTTTTCAGAAAGAATTTTCTGAATCACTCAACCGTGCAGCTTCAGTTATTTTTACCAAGCCGACCAGACCTACGAGTGTTAAGAATGTCGGAGACCTCGACATTTATAAAATCATTGAAGAAGTAAAAGCTTCAGGCAGACCTGGCAGCGTTGTCGGAAATCTGCAGGAGCTTATGGTCGAAATCGAAAAAATTGCGAAACCTGAAAATGTCATTCTTGTTCTATCTAATGGAACCTGTCTTGGACTCTGGGAATCTGATTTTGTTAAAAATCTGAAAAAAGAATGAAGTTAAGGCCGCTGTTTGTTTATTTATTGCTTGTAAGTTCTCTTAGTGGAGTCCAGGCAAAAGAGCGGCTTAATGACAGAATCATCGATGAGTATTTAAAACTTCAAAGTGAATTCAGCACAGAATCCTGTAAAGCAGGAACAGAAGAAACTTTTAAAAAGCTCGACCGCAACTACCGCGGTGATGGAAATTTCATTCCCGTCTTATTAGATGAAAAAATTGATCTTAAAACAATTAGAAGTCTTATTCCTTTGATGAAAGATAAAGGGCAATGGATTCAGACTCAAATTGATACGCTTTCGCGCGTTCAGGATCTCAAAGCAGCACGAATTCAGATTGATGAAGTTGAAAAAGAAGTTTATCTCCTTCAGGAAATGAAAAAGGAACATTACTTTACTTCTGATAAAGCAAAGAAAGCGGAACTGGAAAAGAAAGCCGCAGTCCAGTTTAATCAGCTTCTTAAAGATGTCGTCGCACTTAAAGAGCAAGTGCCTTTTCTTTTGAGTTATAAATTTCCAATCAATCATCTGGCGCTCAGAGCGGAATATGAAAAATTCAAAACTCAAGTCACAAAAGAGGGAAGAGCACGATCAAATTCAATTTATCTTTTCCGCAAGATTGTTCAGGACGGATCTTATGATGAAGAACTGGTAAAGAACGATGCCGTTATCAGATCTGCCTTTGATACGCTTTTCTTGTCACTGACCAAAGATCCAGGCAGAACATTTTTAACCGATGCTGAAAGGGTGGATTTAAAATTTGTTCTCAGAAATTTTGATAAACTTTTATCCTACAAAGCTCCGGCGTTGATCAACAGGTTTACTGAGTGGAAAAGCAGGAATGAAAGAGCTCTGCAGTTTTATGAAGATCTTGTTGATAGCAAAAAAATAAAATTATCGGAAGAAAGCCAGATAAAGGATGTCACTTCCTTGCTTGAGGACCGGGCGCGTTCACTTTACACATTAAAAGAGTTTGTTCTTTCCAGAGAAGCGAGTGTTTATGAATTCTGGTCAAAGCGTTCTGAGCTTATGCAGGCCCTGTATGCTATTGAGACGATTCTTTATAGTGAAGTCGGTCGTATGGATGCACCTGATGCTCTCGAACGTAAAGATGTCACTCAGGTTGTTATCAACAGATACGATCATCCGTCCTACAATTCAATAGGAGAGCGTGATTCCATTTCGAAGTTTCTGTCGTCATCCATCAAGACCAAAGAAAATAAATGGCTCAATGTTCTTTTTAAAGAAGGCGAATTCTCTTTCACTTATTTCTATATACCAGGGAACTTTCATATTTACTGTCCGGATATGAGCCGCATGGGCCAGTACTTAAGAAGAGAAAATGTCCGCATCGCTCTTGAGTTATTAAACAAACCAAAGCCTGCTACCGCGGCCCTTCGTTACTTTTCAAGAACCAGTATGTTTGGCCGGATTGAGATGGATTCTCTTTGGAATGATTTTCGTCCTTTGCCCGAAGTGCCGGGAACACCAGTTCCAAATGCAAAAAAGATTTATAATCTTTTTCAAAAAGACCGCTATACCTTTCTTTATGATTTCAGCAATGAAGATCAAAAGAAGAAATACCTCGTCGTTGAGTTAAGAGGCAAAACTTACGTCGTTGATTCGACTCAGCCCAATCGTGTTTATCACTACAGAAACCCGCATCAGTTTAAATATTTTTCCCGCTGATTTTTTAGCTAAAAAAGCCCCAAAAATTGTTGCCCCCAACTTAGTTCGAGTGTATATTGGCCCGAAGCCCAATTAGTGTATTATTTATTTAGATGGTTTTTGTTTACCATCTTTTTTGTTGTGGAGAACCTATATGTTAAAAGATTACATCTTTACATCTGAGTCTGTGACTGAAGGTCACCCGGATAAAATTGCTGNNCGCGTTGCTTGTGAAACACTTATTACAACTGGTCTCGTAGTGCTTGCTGGTGAAATCACTTCAAACGCAAACGTAGATTTCCAGAAAATCGTACGTAGCACAATCGCTAACATTGGTTACGATGATTCAAGAAAAGGCTTCGACGCTCACACTTGTGGGGTAACGGTTGCTCTTGGAAAACAATCTCAGGATATCGCTCAAGGTGTTAACGAAAACGAAGGGACATACCTTGAACAAGGTGCTGGTGACCAAGGTTTGATGTTTGGTTACGCTATTAACGAAACTCCAAGCTTCATGCCTTTAACAATCGATCTTTCTCACAATCTAGCTCGTCGTCTTGCTGAAGTGAGAAAAAATGGAACTCTTCCACTTCTTCGCGCTGACGGTAAAACACAAGTTTCTGCTCAGTACGTAGACGGAAAAGTAAAACGTATCGATGCTATCGTTGTTTCTACTCAACACGCAGAAGAAATGACTCTAAAACAAATCGAAGAAGGTGTACGCGCTGAAGTCATCAACAAAGTTGTTCCAGCTCAATA
>DJVH01000054.1:31515-54389 GCA_002440825.1 Bacteriovoracaceae bacterium UBA6261
GTAAAGACCCTTCAAAAGTGGACCGTTCAGCGGCATATGCTGCTCGTCACGTAGCTAAGCACATTGTAGCAGCTGGTCTTGCAGACAGAGCGCTTGTTCAAGTTGCTTACGCAATCGGTGTTGCGAAGCCAGTTTCTTTCCTTGTTGAAACATACGGTACAGAAAAAGTTGATATCAAAAAATTAACTTCTGTCATCAACGAAATGTTCGACATGAGACCTAAAGCAATTATCCAGTCTCTAGATCTTCTAAGACCGATCTACTCTCAGACTGCGGCTTACGGTCACTTTGGACGCGATATTTTCCCATGGGAAAAACTAAACCGTCTTGAAGAACTTAAATCTCACTTCTAGTCCATATAAAGGGCCTCAATTTTGAGGCCCTTTTTTTTAAATCCCTGCTACAATCAAAAGAATGAATCTCACTGATATCTTCATTTTCATCGTAAAGTTCATACCTTTTTGGGCCGTGCCCATGATTTTGATTAGTATTCATTTTGCTTATCTTTATTGGCTCAAAGACTTTCGGGAAATGACTTATGTTTGGGGCGCAATAACCTTATTTTGTCTTACATCCATCGTCATCTACTTCTTACTAGGTGGACCGGATGAAATCGTTGTCACTTTACTCAGAGTTATTCACTAGTTACTCCTCTTTCCTTAAAAGCGGCAGATGTTGCCTTACAGAGCCTTACCCTGTTGAGAAATTGACACTGTACCAGTTTCATTGTTAGCATTTTTCTAATGGTTGTAAGGATTGACCAAAATTAACGGGTATTAGCTTTTTCAAGGACGCAAAGAGTGAACGATTTTCAATTTCTTCATACATCGTTTGAGCAGGAAGGGATGACCAATCTGAATCAACGAACGCAAGGAACCAGGCTTCCGGAAGTTTACCTGGTTGAAGATGATCGCGTCCTCGGCACTACCATCAAAAAGTATCTCGAAAAAAAATTAGCTCTTACTGTCCACTTCTTCCTTACTCCCACTGAATGTCTTCTCGAACTCGATAAAAAAATAAAATCTGAAACCGTTGTTAACCAAATTCCTTTTTGCTTAATCACAGACATCTCTTTTGAAGTCGGTGGATCAGACGGTCTTCTTTTAATCGATCTTTTGAAAGAACGTGGCCATCAATTTGTACCGATCGTAATGACCGGGTTTGCTTCCATTGAAACGGCTATCAACGCAACCAAGAAAGGCGTCTTTCACTACCTGACGAAACCCTTTGAACTGGATGTTCTTTGTGATCTCGTCACCAAAGCTTTCACAAAAAAATTGAATGTTCCTGAGTCTTTTTTTACTGCTGAAGCAGCTACTCAAAAAGCCGTGGTTCAGACATCCACTCCAACCTCCCATCTCTTCCAGAGCAAATTTAAAATTGAAGCTCCGGGACCAGATGATATTTTCTGTGGAATGGTTGGCCGTTCCAAGCAAATGAAACAAGTTTTCGAGAGAATTAAAAAAGTTGCAGCAAGTGATTCAACTGTTTTTATCTCAGGTCCTTCAGGAACCGGGAAAGAGCTTGTCGCCAACGCTCTTCATAATCTTTCTGCACGCAAGTCCCACAATATGGTTTCTGTAAACTGCGGAGCCATTCCTTCTGAACTATTAGAAAGTGAATTGTTTGGACATGAAAAAGGAGCTTTCACCGGCGCCATTTCATCACGCAAAGGTCGTTTTGAACTCGCTCACCGCGGGACAATTTTCCTGGACGAGATCGGCGATATGCCTCTTCTTCTTCAGGTGAAAATTCTTCGTGTTCTCCAAAACAGAGTCATTGAAAGAGTCGGAAGCACTGAAACGACTGAGATCGATGTTCGCATCATCACAGCGACTCACCGAAACCTTGAAGACGCTGTTGCTGAAGGAAACTTCCGCGAAGATTTATATTATCGCCTGAATGTTATTCCGATTAAAATTCCTGCACTAAAAGAACGTCGCGAAGATATTCCTTTGATGATTTCTTATTTTCTTTCGAAATTTGTCAGTGCCGATTTGAGAAACAATATTGAGTTCGACGACGAAGCACTGGAATTGCTCATCTCTTATGACTGGCCAGGGAACGTTCGCGAGCTTGAAAACCTAATTGAAAGACTCGTGATTTTGAAAGGCGGAAGTTTGATCCGCGTCTCAGATTTACCTGCGAAGTTTTTGAAAACAAATCCTACACATGTGGAATCCTATAAGAGTCTTATTACCCTTCCAGACGACGGAGTTGACTTAAAGCAGTTGCTGTCTGATATTGAAGACTCTTTGATCAATCAGGCCCTTGAAGTAACTGGTGGAAATAAGAACCAGGCTTCAAAACTTTTATCTATGAATCGCACAACCCTGATTGAAAAGATGAAAAAGAAGGGCTTTTTACAGCTTAACTAGTGTAAAAAGCACTCATAGAGATTCTCTATCGTCCCATAAAATCAATCAATTTCAATTAATTCTCCTCTTGAGCGATACTCTTCTTGTGTTGATTTTCAACAAATAACTTGAATTTTCACAAGGAGAAAAGCAAATGGCTTCAATCATCAATTCAAAAATTCCAGAGTTCAAAGTCCAGGCTTACCACAACAACGCGTTTAAAACTGTGACTGAAAAAGATCTTCTTGGAAAATGGTCAATCTTCTTTTTCTATCCGGCAGACTTCACATTCGTATGTCCGACTGAGCTTGGGGATATGGCAGACAGATACGCTGAATTCCAAAAAATGGGTGTAGAAGTTTACTCAGTTTCAACAGACACGCATTTTACTCACAAAGCATGGCATGACACTTCTGAAACTATTAAGAAGATCAATTACCCGATGCTTGCAGACCCAACTGGCCACCTGGCACGATCTTTCGGCGTCATGATCGAAGAAGAAGGTCTCGCTTACCGCGGAACATTCGTTGTGAATCCGGAAGGCAAAATTAAAGTTGCTGAAATTCATGACAACGGAATCGGCAGAAATGCTGAAGAGCTCATGAGAAAAGTTCAAGCAGCTCAATTCATCGCAAGCCATCCGAATGAAGTTTGTCCAGCTAAATGGAAACCAGGAAGCGACACACTTAAACCTGGTCTTGATCTCGTTGGAAAAATCTAATTTTTTTCTGCATGAAGGCCGGAAAATTCCGGCCTTCTTTTTAAAGTTAACATCATGAGGATAGAATTATGTTAGATACAAATATCATTGAGCAATTAAAAACTATTTTCTCTAAACTGGAAAACAAAGTCGAGCTCGTCTACAACCTTAGCGAACACGCTGATCAGAACAATCTTGTGGAAATGCTGGGAGAGGTGGGATCAACTTCTCAATATATTGAAGTCACAGCTTCTAAAGAAAAATCTGACATACCTCAATTTCATATTGAATACAAAGGTCAAAGAAATGGAATTACCTTTAAAGGAATTCCAAGCGGCCACGAATTTACCTCGCTCATTCTTGCAATTCTCAATTCAGATGGGAAAGGAAAATTTCCAGATGAAATGATCTCTGAGAGAATTAAAAAACTCAAAGGTCCTGTAGAACTCAAAACGTACGTTTCACTTACATGTGAAAATTGCCCTGACGTTGTCCAGACTCTCAATCAAATGGCCGTGATTCACGGAAATTTCAAACACACAATGATTGATGGACAATACACTCAGGAAGAAATTGCTAAATTAGGCATTCAAGGTGTTCCAAGTGTCATGCACAATGGAAAACTTCTCTATACAGGTCGGTTGAATCTTATTGATTTGCTTTCTGCATTTGAAAAAGAATTTGGTGTGGAAGAAACAGTAAAATCAGCTGCGGATTTAAATTTAGGAGCCTTTGACGTAGTTGTTGTCGGAGGAGGGCCTGCAGGAGCTTCTGCGGCCATTTACAGCGCCAGAAAAGGATTGAAGACAGCTATCCTTGCTGAAAAAATCGGCGGCCAGGTTCAGGAAACAAAAGGCATCGAAAATCTGATTGGTGTGACTTATACAGAAGGTCCTCAGCTTGCGGCTCAATTGAATCAACATATGTCTGAGTATCCGATTAAAAAACTGGAGCACAGAAGAGTGAGTTCAGTGTCGAATGAAGCCGTGAAAAGAATTGAACTTGAAGGCGGAGAGTTCTTGACAGCGAAATCCATTATTGTTGCGACTGGAGCAAAGTGGAGAGAACTCGGAATTCCCGGAGAAAAAGAATACATCGGACGAGGAGTAGCATTCTGTCCACACTGCGATGGTCCTTATTACAAAGGAAAAAAGATTGCAGTTGTCGGTGGCGGAAACTCCGGCGTTGAAGCGGCGATTGATCTCGCCGGCATCGTCAAGGAAGTCATTCTTTTTGAATTTATGGATCAGCTTAAAGCAGATCAGGTTCTCGTCAATAAATTGAAATCGCTTCCTAATGTTTCAATCGTAACGAATGCACGCACAGCTGAGATCATCGGTGATGGGCAAAAAGTGAATGCATTAAAATACGAAGACAGAAAATCTGGTGAGATGGTGCGCGTGGATCTGGACGGTATTTTTGTTCAGATTGGTCTTCTTCCTAATTCAGGTTTCATAAAAGACATCGTAGAGACAACCAGATTTGGTGAAATCGTTGTGGACAATAAAAACAGAACGACAACAAAAGGAATTTATGCTGCTGGAGATGTAACCACAGTTCCTTACAAGCAAATAGTCATTGCAATGGGAGAAGGAGCGAAAGCCGCTCTTGCTGCGTTTGAAGATCAGATGATTGCACATTAAAAAAAGGCCCGCTGTTGCGGGCTTTTTTAATCAAATCACGCAGCTCCGCCAGAAATCAATTTATTCAATTCTTCACTTGTATGGCGAAGACTTTCAACCTGCTGCTTGAGTTGTTCTGCATAGCTGGCAGTTTCCTGTGAAAGGGCGGAGTTTTCTTGCCCGACCTGATCAAGTTCAGTGACTGCAGAATTGATTTCTTTAACACCTGCGGATTGCTCTTCGCTGGCCGATGAAATTTCGGTGATGATTTCGTTTACAACGTTTACATTGCTGACGATTTCATCAAAAATTTTTCCACACTTGTCTGCGATGTTCGCACCTTGATTCACTTTTCTCTCTCCCTCGATAACGAGCTTTTCAATTCTGACCTTCGATTGTTCAACGGTCTCAGAAACTGTTCGTATGCTGGATTCCAGAAGATCAGAAATCTCTTTCGCCGAATTACCACTCATATGGGCCAGGTTACCCACTTCTTCTGCAACAACAGCGAAGCCTTTTCCATGCTCTCCGGCCCTCGCAGCTTCAACCGATGCATTGAAAGAGAGCAGTTTAGTCTGAAAGACAATTTCATTAATGACTTTTGTCTTATCTCCAATTTCATTAATAACTTTGACTATCTCTGCTATCTCGCGATTGCTTTCATCAATTTGTTTTACCATCTCACCATTGCTGCGGGCGATGTCGCTGATTGACTGAATCAGTTCTCCGATCATTCTCTTACCGTTGTCGACCGATTCACGGCTTTTGGAAGAGACGGCCAGAGACGATTTTGCATTTTCGGCGTTTCTCGTAATCATCGCAGAGGTTTCTTCAATAGATGAAGATGTTTCCTGAAGGGCGGAAGCCTGTTCAGTCGTGCTCGAAGAAAGCTTGTCGCTGGCCCGGCTGATTTCAGTGGCAACATTTGAAACTTTATCCGCTTCATCATGAAGTTGAGATGAGATATTTTCTATTTTATAACAGATAGATTTTGCGTATTTCCAGCTGATGCCAAGGGTGATTAAAGAAAGAATGAACAATCCCAGACTCACTTTAAATTTTACCTCGCGAACATGATTTTCAATCACGTCAAGATACAGTCCCGATCCGACCAGCCAGTCAAGTGGAGCATAGTACTTTATGTAAGAAACTTTCGGCACAGGTTGTTCACCTTTCTTCTTTTCAAACGTATAAGGAACGAATCCACCATCGGGATTCCCTACAAGTTTCATAAAATCTTTTACATACGCTTTACCGTCTCCATCTTTTGAATCGCTGCGATCTGTGTTGACGAATTCCGGTTTGGTTCCGTGGGCGGCGCCGTATCCGCGGGAGTCATAAGCAAAGAAATAATCTGTAGAGTTGTATCTCACTGTTGTGAATACTTTTTGAATTTCTTCTTTAAGCTTTGTGCGGTCAATTTTTTTTGCATCTGATTCTTTCACCATGTTGTCGATGACTCCAATCATGATGTCGACGCTGCTTTTAACTTCCTCTTTTCTCAGATTTAACAAGTAGCTTTCGAAAACCGGGAAGACATAAAGAAAGATCATGAACATGAGTGGAAGAATACCCATGAAAACTAAAGAGATGAGTTTGAAATTTAAACTTTTAAAATTTATTTTCATTGGAATACCTTTGTTCTGGAGTGAATGTGAGATATGTCAGTTTTTCGAGAAAACTCGGGCGGGTCTTTAATTTGTTTATGGGGGTTTTAGTGAAATTAAGGTTGTTAAAAAATAAATTGTAGAAATCAAGGAGTGAAATATTCCACTCCTTTTTCGTTAGTTACTATTGTAAGCGTCTTGTAATTCTGATGAGTTCAAAAGTTCGGCGAGATCTTTAAGAAGATTTTTCTTTGCAGCTTCGTCTGCAGACTTCCATTGCTCAAATTTTTCAACAATGGTTTTTACTTTTTCTTCTTCGGTTTGAATTGATTTATCGATGTTTTCTGATTCTGAATTTAAATCTTCTTTTTGCTGAACAATTTCTTTTTTTGCTGTTTCAAAATCTTTTTGGAGATTAGCCTTAATGGCTGGGTTTATAGAAAGTTTTGTCGGCCCATTCTTTAGATTGGCTATGTCGTTTTTAAAATGTTCTGATGTAAACTCACAACCATGCATATTGCTTTGAAGACATTGTTCATCTTTAGAAACAACCTCTGTTTCAAGCTCTAGTGCTTTTAATTTTTCCTGGATATTTTTATGTTGCTCAGGACTTCGTTGTTTAAGTTCTTTGAGGGCTTCCTGGGCTTTTGCGACTTTGGCTTCAATGAAGCTTGGTAGATCAAGCTTTTCGCGTCTGATTTCTGTTTTGGTAGGCAGAGATAAATTAACGGAATTGTCGATGTTCCAATCCAGCTTATAGTTACTCAAATCAATCGGCAAAAGCTCGTTGGCGAGTCGGGCTTCAAATCCAGAACCAGCTTCGGCAATTTCCGGTTTTCCTTTATTGGAAACAACCTCAACTCTTCCTTCCTGAACAAGGAGAACAGATTTTTCATCCGAGGCTTCAACAATAAAAGTTGTTCCGCGAATTCCCATCGACATGGTAGGGGTTTTAACATTCAGGATTTTAGTTTTGGTCGGATTGTAGATTTTAAAAAAAACCACACCTTGATTGATGTTGAATTCAAGCTTGTCATTGGAGGAAACTTTCAAAGCTTTAATGTCCGAAACATCTACACTTGATTCAGGGCCAATTTTTATTTTAGATGAAAAGTTTTCACCAAAACCTAAAATAACAAGTGATCCTTTGTCTGTAGAAATCAACCCGGCTTTGCTGATTATAGTCTTTTCTCGCAAAGGTTTTCCTTCGAAAGTGACCTGGCCTATGACCTTGACCGCTGTCAAAGAGATGGCAGTCACTTCGGCTTTCACTGTATAAGAGGGGACGAGGTTAGGAAAATTTTTGAAAAGAAGAGTCTTCCAGACAAAAATCATTACCACAAGTGCAATGACTGATAGAGGAAAGCGGAATTTCATCAGCATTTCACACCTCCTGGTGGCTACTCGCCTTTTTTTATAGATTCACGAATAAAATATTTAAGGACTTTGTTTCTGTTGGCTCCGCCGACGAGAGAACGAAGATCTTCATGCAATCCCTGATCATAGATGAGAGCATGCATTGTTCCGGGGCCTTGTTCAATTTGTTTCGCTACTTTTGAAAGTGATTCGCTGGAAGATTTGAAATTGGCGATAGACTGAGCAAGATTCTTATCATTGATATTGCTCATGACTTTGTTTGTGTTTGCTGTGAGGTTCTCAAGATTCTGGAGAATCTTTTCTAAACGATTGGATTCTACAGAAGAAATCATTTTATCAAATTTTGTCAAAATACTGCCGGCAGCAACCATCAGGTCTTCGCTTTTAGTGATAATGTGTTCAATTTGATTTGATTCGTTTGTGACGAGAAAATCACCATCTGCAACGGAAGGAGACCCTTCTGTACCACCAGTGATTTCCAGGAATTTATCACCGAGGACACCTTGTGTTTTAAAAGAAAGAGCGGCATCTTTTTTTATCCACTCTTGATAATCAGCATTCACGCCGATTGTAATGATCAGTGTATCGACAGTTTTAAATTTGATTCCAGAGACACTACCGACTTTTACGCCTCGTAATTGAACAGCGGCGCCATCTTTAAGGTTTTGCGCACTTTTGACTTCAGTTTTGATATAAACTTTGGTCGAAAAAATGGCGTTTTCTTTATTGAGCATGAAAATGGTTGTCATTAAGATGACTGCAAGGATGGAAACAAATATTCCTGAGATCAGGTAATGTTTTTTATCATTGGGCTTAATCATAATTCATCCTTGGAACTTAAAATAAATTTTCGAACGATTGGATCTTCTGAGTTCTGAAAATTGTGAGGAGTATCGTTAAAAATAATTTTGCCTTCATGAAGAACAATGATCCGGTCACAAAGCATGATGGCAGAGGGGATATCGTGGGTGACAAAGATTGAAGCGAGACCTTTTTCTTTTAGCTTTTGCATGAGAGAGACAACATTTAATGTGTTGGAAGGATCGAGGCCAGCCGTTGGCTCATCGTAGAGAACGATTTCAGGATTTAAAATCATAGCTCGCGCCATTCCTACACGTTTTTGCATTCCGCCTGATAAGTCTGAAGGCATCAGATCTTCCTTTCCTTGCAGATCAATCAGCTTGAGCATTTCACAAACTTTATCTTTGATCTGTGCGTAGCTGAACTTAGTATGTTCAAAGAGAGGGTAGGCGATATTCTCGAAGACATTAATGGAATCGAAGAGCGCTCCACTTTGAAATGAATATGAAATTCGAATGCGGTATGGAGTCAGTTTATTTTCAGGAAGCTGATCAATGCGTTCCCCTTTAAAAATAATTTGGCCTTGATCAATTCTCTCCAAACCAATGATGGATCGAAGAAGAACAGATTTCCCTGTACCGGAACCTCCGAGAAGTCCGAGGCTTTCCCCTTTGTGAAGTGTAAAGCTTACTCCCTGGTGAACTTTGTTCTTACCGAAGGCTTTATGAATGTTTTTTACTTCAAGTAAAACTTCTTTATCCATCATCATCACCAGATAACCAGAAAGATTTTACTGATAAAAAAATCAGTGATGAGAATTAAAATTGAAGCTGTGACCACGACCCAAGTCGTAGTGACTCCGACACCTTTTGTTCCATCTTTCGTATTGAGTCCTTTATAGCAGGCAAAAATCGTAATAATGCCAGCAAAAATAGAAGACTTCACCAGACCTGACATATAGTCATGAAACTTGACTGTCGAAAAGACTTTATAAAGATAAAAACCCGGCACAATATCAAATTCCATCCGACAGACCAGCATTCCTCCCAGAATTCCTACTGCAAAAGAAAGTGCTGACAGCAGAGGTAGAGAAATCACAAGGGCCCAGAAGCGAGGTATGACTAAAACGCGAACGGGTGAAGTCCCCAGCGCTCTTATCGCATCAACCTGTTGAGTAACATTCATTGCGCCAATTTCCGCAGCGATCCCGGAGCCGACTCTTCCCGCAACAAGAAGTGAAGTAAAGAGCGGGGCCATCTCCCGCGCAAGAGAAAGCGAAACTACGGCAGGAACATAAAGTGTTCCACCAAACTTTGCCAGTCCATAACCAAAGTTTAGAGTCATGACCAATCCCATCGTCAATCCGATCACAACTGTGATTGAAGTTGAGCCATAACCGATATGATTGATTTGTTCCATTAATCTTGAAAAATAAAATGGTCTGCTGAAAGAGCATTTTATTGTCTCAACAAAGAGACTGGTGATCTCGCCGACAAAAATAAAAAATTGCCGCGCTCTTTCTCCAGTTTTAATGAATCTGTTGATAACAGCATTTATCACTTGAGAATAATCCTTTCTAAAAAGTTGTGGAGAGCGGGAGTATCACTGACAAGATTTTTTTGATTGGTTGAAATCAGGACATAATCATAGATGCAGTTGTTCTTGTGAACAGTAATGATTTTAAAATACCGTTGAACACCATCCAGAGTCCCGCTGGCTGTCACTTCGGCAGCTTCACGTTCCTGATAAAAAGAATTAGTGCGCTCGATAATGTTGAGGTTTTCTATGCCGGTTAAAATCGATGAGGTGAGCGTGTTGAGATTGCTTGACTCATATTTTCTGCAGGCGCTGTTAAGAATGAATATTGAACTCGTAACAGAATTTTCTAAAGCGTAGTCTGAAGCTTCAGCATTAATTTCTTTCCACGGCTTTGGAATATTGCGCTTCAGATTGTTGATGATCTCACCGCTTTTTTTATAATTTGTTGGTTCACTGCTCGAGCAACTATATAAGAGGATAAAAAATAGGAATAAAAATACGTGTCTCATAGGCCTATCTAAAGTAGTTGATCAAACTTGTCTTTTCTACACTTTTATTAAACGTTTATCTTTATTAGAAAGTCGTTCTAAATTATTGTAAACAGTGAAAACTTTCCACCTGTCAAAACCCTGACAAGAAAATCTTGCCGCCGAGAAAAATTTTCCTTTAAAAAAGTTAAAAAAAAGGTAAGCTTAGTAGTGAGTCACAAAGGCATTCAGGATGAATGATACTTTAGTTTAACAGACTCCCGTAAGGACAATTTGATGCGAACAGGATGTTTCGTGAAAATGTGCCCAGTAAAAAAATTCTTCAAATTTTTGACGATTTTTTTCGTATCTATTTTCATTCTGGAAAATATTTCCTTCGCACAGTCATTATTAGATCAGGAAAAGGCAACGACCTATCTTCGTTGGAATTTTTTCACCGGCCGTGATCAACTGCAATTCAACAAAAAAGGTAATAAAGTCGTCATTAAGACTCTTAATACTGAACTCTACAACAACCTTAAAGCAGAGCTTTCATCTTTAAAGATTGATGCTTCTTATATTAAAGGTGTTTCATATAAAGAATCTGATTCGGATAACACAAGCGTTAATGCACTTGCCATCGAAATTGAATTGAAGAATGACAATGTCGAGATGTTTAGTTTTTACCGCGAACGCGATAAGAAATACGTCGTAGATTTCTGGATGGACGGTGACACTGTCAGCTTGAACAAAGCGTCGGTGAAGAAAGCGGATACAGCTTCAGAGAATGAAAGTGCTGAAGTTGTTCAGCCAGTTGAAGAGAAGACTGAAGCTCCGGCAGTTCCGGCAACTCCACCAGTTGCAGCGGCTAAACCAAAAGCGAAAAAGGCCAAGACTCCGGCCAAGAAAGAAGCAAAAGAAGCTGCAGCTGAAGTAATTGAGAAGGTAAAAGAAGATAAGCTCTTATCTAATATCGTCATTGATCCCAATAAACCAGCGGCGAAAACGGAGCAAGAGCTTGCGACAGAAGAAGAAGATTCCAAAAAACCATTCAGAGATTTCCGTTACGGTGCAACTTTTATCTGGGACTATGATCCAATTGCACCAGCATATAAAGAAGTCATTAACTTAAAAACAAAGATTCCGGAGATCTTCTTTCCCATTGCCAACAGACAGTTTAAGAAGAGTGAAAAAGAAGCTCATCTTCAACTGACGATCAATCTCTACAGAAAAAGGAAATGGGGATTGATGTATAAGTCGATCAAGTTGTTCCAGGAAAAATATGGGCAGCTTGCTGAGTGGGAACTGATTGAGTTTATCAAGGCCAATGCCATTCTACGCGAAAATATCGACACTCCAAATCCGGAGCTTTTCAAAAATGCGATGAATATGCTGATCACTCTTTCTGAAAAGAGTGACAACTATGAAATGAAGAAGGCAATCTACAAATACCTTCTGACTTATTACATGGAAAGAGGCGAACATCTTAAAACGCTTCAAACAGCAAAGAACTACTACGCCGGAACAAGAGACAACTTCGATTTTGAAGAATCCATTATTCCAGCAGAAGCTATGCTGAACTCTCTTGCCAAGCTGGGGCAGATTGAAAAGATTCAAGAGCTCGCAACTGAAAAAACAATGAAGAAAGTGCTTCCGGCACAATTGATTCTTGCTTACCAGACATTCTCTTATTTGAGAGTGGGCGAACTGAACAATATCATTTCACTTTTCGAGAAAAATAAAGCCAGCCTTGTAAAGCCGATTGATCCGGTGATTATGTACAACACGGCAGAGGCTTATTTTAGAAGCGGTAGATATCCAGAAGCGATGGCCCTTTATAGCGATTTCGTTAAAAACTATTCTCATGAGTTTGTCGCAAGCAATGCCAATTTGAGAATTGCTCTTTGCTCTGATCTTCTCGACAGAAACTATAATGATACTCTGGAGCTTTACAAAAGAGCGATCGACCAGTCAGTTGACAGCAATGTGAGCTACGAAGCCCGCATCCGCTATGTAGCTTTCAGAAGTGTCAGAAAGAAAGAACTTGATGACCGCGATCGCGAGATCCGTATTTTCCTTGAAACAGATAAGAATTCAAAGGCCACTCCTGATAAAAACCTCACAAAGCTTCTACAACAAGTGCGTTTAAGAACTCTTATTGTTGATGAAAAATATAAAGAAGCGCTTTCTTATCTTTCTCTGCTTCCTCTGGTTTCAATGCCAAGAATCGATGCACGAGTTTTTGAAGGCGACGGTGCTGAAATTGTTTTTGGGATTATCGCCGATCTTTATAAAAAATCTGAATACTCACAAGTCATCAAGGCATGGCAGACGTACAAAGATAAATATGTCGATAAAGTAGCACAGGATCCATTCATTAATTTTGTTGTTGGATCAAGCTATGTGAAGCTTGGACTGTATAAAGGCTTTGATGATGTTTATGCAGCTTTTGAGAAGCTTAAAGATACTCCTAACAGAACATTCCCTGTTTGGGTGATGCGATCGAATCAACAAAAAGCGAGTGATTTGCTGGCTGAATTAGTACTGATTAAAGACATTAAGTTGCAAAACTGGGATCTGGTTCAAAAGAACCTGGCTTCTCTAGAGAAGAAGATGCCAAATAACAACAAGATGAATTACTACAAAGGACTTGTGGCCTTTAATCAAAAAAACTACGCTCTCGCTGTCACACAATTTGAGAATTTTTTCTCTAAACAAGACCAAAGAATCATATATGATCCTTCTGACGTCGCGGATATGATCCGGGCCTATACTGACTCCATTTACGAACAAGGACAGTCGGATAAATTCTTGAAAGTCAGTGAGGCGATTCTGAATGACACCAATAGCTTTGGCACGGACAATGCTTATATACAGAATGTCCGGGAACGAATTGCCTATCTCGGTATCGAAATTTCCGCAGGCAAGAAGAGTGAAAACTACATGCTGTTCGAGAAGAAAATCAGCGATTTTAAAAAGGCTAACCCAAAGTCAATTTACACAGGAAGGGTAAATTACTTGCTAGGGCAAGCCATGATAAAGAACCAGAAAATTAAAGAAGGCAGAGAAGTTTTTACAAACCTGATGAATGACAAGGAAACGTCTGATTACATCAAGGAACTTGCTAAGAGCGAACTGAGTTTACTGAATTTGAAAGAAAAAACATTATAAATGCTTCATAGGATGGAGGCGATTCGTATGACAGGAGGTCAGATGGAACAGATTAGAGTAGAACTTTTTGGATCAGATGCAAGAGTAGAGAAGGCTGTTGGGCAAGCAAGAAACCTTTCAGTAAGCAAAGCTGCAGTACTGATCGTTGGCGAAAATGGTGTAGGTAAAAGAACTCTAGGTCGCTTCATCCACGAAAACTCAGGACGCGCTCACCAGCCGTTTGAACTAGTAGACTGCTCACTTCCAGCTCAGGAAGTAGAAAACAGAATCCTTGGTCACAGAGACAATGCGACAGGCAGATTCAACAAAGGAATCCTTGAAGCAGCTAACAAAGGAACTGTGGTCTTCGCTAACATCGATTGCTTAGACGAAGAATTCCAGAAAAGACTCCACAAAATTATCAATGAACTTGAAGACTACGATATCGATGTTCGTCTTGTTGCTACAACAACAAAAAATCTTTCTAAACTAGTTGGTGCAGGAAGATTCTATAGAGGCCTTTATTCAATCTTCGCTAACAACGCTGTTACCATCCCGGCGCTTAGAGAAAGACAAGAAGACCTTCAAAGACTTGCTCGTCACTTCATGGCAGAAGCCACAGGGGCTGAAACTGAAGTTGAAATTGATACAATCGCAATGGACAGAATTACATCTCACTACTGGGCAAACAACATTCACGAACTAAAGCAAGTGATCTCAAGCTCAGTTAACAATAACTCATCTCTATTAGATGAATCAGCTTACGAAGTCAGCACACAAAAAACTGTGAACTTCATGGGTGAAGATGATTCTGACGGTGTAAGACTTATGTCTCTTAAAGATGCTGAGAAGCTTCTGATTAAGAAAGCACTTATCCACACTTCAGAAAACAGAACTCAAGCTGCAAAAATTCTTGGTGTTTCTATCAGAACTCTTAGAAACAAAATCAATGAATACAGAACTGAAGGATCATCATACTTCGTTAACTTAAGATAGTTTTTGAAGGATGAGGGAGGTTTAGGATGAATATCGACGATAAAACAACGAGAGCATTGGCCGCTTCACTGAAGTACCGTCAAATGAGACAGGAGTTAATCGCTTCGAACATCGCTAACGCTGAAACTCCAGGGTACAAAGCAAAGAAAATTGATTTCGAAGATGCTTTAGCCCGCGCTCTTGATACAGATGAACAGCAAACGTTAAAAACCACCGACTCTAAACATTTTAATGTTGGAGGCGGTGGCTTTAATAATTTACAACCTGAGATTTATGAAGAATCAAACGGAATTGTAAGTCCTGACGGGAACACTGTAGACCGCGATCAGGAAATGGCCGATATGGCTGAGAATAAAATCATGTACGATGCTTCAGTTCAGCTTCTGAATAAGAAACTTGGACTCATGAAGTACGTTGTCGGTTCAGACCGATAGAGGAGAGATAAATGGATTTGCTAACAAGTTTAAAAATTAGTTCTTCCGGATTAACTGCCAATAAAAAAAGAATGGCAGCGATCTCTTCGAACATCGCGAATGCTCAGACGACAAGAACTGCTGAAGGCGGTCCTTACCAGCCAAAAGAAGTGGTGTTTGGTAGTGAGCCGGCTAAAGAAAATTTTTCTGAAATTCTCGCCGGTGAAATGGGAGAGAATGCTCAGACGGTTATTGCAAAAGAAGTTACAAACAGCAAGAAACCGCCGGTCTTAAAATATGAACCAAACCACCCTGATGCAAACGCAGAAGGGTATGTGGCATATCCAAACATCAACACGATGGAAGAGATGGCCAATATGATTGAAGCTTCACGCGCCTACGAAGCCAACATCAATGCGATGAACACGGCTAAGAGTATGGCGATGAAAGATCTTGAAATTGGAAAAAATTAATTTAGCAAACTAAGAGGGATATATGGCAATTGAAAACGTAGGTAACATGAACAAGCTTCTCTCAAGTTACAACACTCAGGACTGGATGAAGAGTGCCTCGATTGACCAGGCGACACTTCCTCAGTTTAACGAGCTGGCAGCAAATCCTTCGATTGGAGCAAAACCTCCTCAGAGCTTCAGCGAAATGCTGGCTACGTCTTTGACTGATGTAAACAACATGCAAGTCGAAGCAAACAAAGCAATTGAAAAACTGGCTTCAGGTCAGACGAAAAATATTCATGAGACAATGCTCGCGGTTGAGAATGCAGAACTCGCGTTCAAAACAATGAACCAGGTCAGAATGAAAGTGATTGAAGCGTACAAAGAAATTATGCGAATGCAGATGTGATCGCGAATGAAATGCTCCAGTGGAGCATTTCAACTTGTTTTGGAAATTGGAAAAGAATTACTGTGCATTAGAGTTTCGCGATCTGGAGTAAAAAGGGAGTTGATGTTTTGATTTCATAGGATGTGAAATTAAAGAATCAGGAGGATGGCCTTGCAAGATATATTAGAGAAAATTTTTAGAAACTTTAAAGAGTTCTTCAATGGACTCGATACAACCAAAAAAATTGGTTTTATCATCGTTTCTTGTATGATTTTGGCGGCCATGACCGGAATCGTCGTTTGGGCATCAAAAACCCGTTACGATGTTCTTTACACCGACCTCAACAAAGAAGATGCAAGAAAGATCGCCATTCTTTTAGAAGAAAAGAAAATTCCTTACCAGACGGCAAACGACGGTAAGACCATTTCTATTCCTGAAGATCTTGTCGGAGTCTGGAGACTTGAAATCGCTAAGCTGGGCACATCCTTCTCAGGAACAGTCGGTTACGAAGTTTTCGATAAACAATCTTTCGGTACAACGAGTTTCGTTCAAAAAGTTAATAAGCAGAGAGCTCTCGAAGGAGAGCTTGTTAAAACTATTATGTACATTCAAGGTGTGAAACGCGCCCGCGTTCACATTTCAATTCCTGAATCTTCCCCTTTTGTGGCAGAAAAGAAAGCTCCTTCGGCTTCAGTCGTTCTTGAATTGAATCCTGGTGTTTCGTTAACTCCTGCAGAGATCAAGGGGGTTGGTTCACTTGTTGCTTCATCAGTGGAAGAAATGAGAGCTGAAAATGTTGTCATTCTCGACGATAGAGGAAAGAAGCTTTCTGAGAATATCGGTGATTCGATGACGGCACTTACGGCTAACCGTATGGCGCTGGAAGCTCAATTGAATCAAAAATATGAAAAACAAATTGAAGAAATTTTAACTAAAGTTGTCGGTGACGGAAAAGTTGTTGCGAAAGTAACTGTGGACCTGGATTTCACCGAAGCTGTTTCAACTGAAACAAAATACGACAATGAGAACGCAGCCGTTGTTTCTGAAGTGAAGAATACTCAGAACGTACAGGGCTCGCGTCCATCACCACAGGGAATTGCCGGAGCTCAATCAAATCTTCCAGGCGAAGTTCCACAACCAGGTGTTGCTGAAACTAAAAACAATGTCACAAAAGAGCTTACGACAAGAAACTTGAATGTTCCAACAACAGTGACTCAATCGAGAAAGCCTTCAGCGACAGTTAAGGCGATCTCAGCAGCAGTCATGATCGATGGAAAACGTATTCCGGTCCTGGGCGAAGATGGCATGGCCCAGCTTGATAAGAACGGAAATCCGATTATGAAGTATGAGAAGTGGAGTGAAGCAGATCTTCAGAACTTCTCTCAAATCGTTGCTTCAACGCTTGGAACAAGTGAAAGACGCGGAGACAAACTCGTTATCAAGAATATGGAATTTGCCCGCGAAGACATGAGTGTGGCTGATGCGATGTTAAAGGAACAGGCAAACCGCGAGCTCATCAGAAATATCGTGAAGTATCTCGCTGTTGGTTTGACGATTTCGTTGTTCTTCTTCCTGGTTGTTCGTCCGTTCATCCAGTGGGTTACAGACAACACAATCGAAACGGTGGAAGACTTCTTGCCTCGTACACTTGAAGAACTTGAGAAAGTACAGGCGAACCAACGTCTGCCTGGTCTAGAAGATGCGTTACCGCAAATTGAAGAGAAGTTGAACCCTGAGAAGATTGAAGGAAATATGTTGCGTGAAAAAATTATTGCTCTGGTTGAAAACAATCCAGGTAAGGCCGCACAGATTATCCACGAGATGATTCACTCGAGTGAATCCGATAAACAGATTGCATAAGTAAATAAGATAAGAGGATAGAGTTATGGCAGCTGCAGACAACGTTTTAGATCCGGACACAGAGTATAGCTTACTCAACGGTCAAGATAAGGCTGGTTTGCTTTTGAGTTCACTCGGCATGAACATTACTCAGCTGATCTTTCAAAACATGAAAGACAACGATGTAAAAAGAATGATCAATGCCATGTCGAACGTAAAGCGTGCACCCATCTGGATGGTGAAGCGTGTGCTTGAAGATTTCTACAAGCAGCTGAACGAAGAAAACGACTTACTCTTTGCTGAAAACCGCGGCCGTGACTTCATCATCAACACTCTCGGAGAAGACAGAGCGAAACAACTTCTTGGTCAGATTGTTGAAGTCGGCCAGACCAATACACTTGAATCACTTGAACTCGTCGATACAAGAACTCTTTCTAACTTCCTTATCAACGAACACCCTCAGACGATTGCTCTTATCGTTGCTCACTTGGCACCTGATAGAAAAGTGGACGTCTTGAGACGCTTGCCGGAAGGGTTGCAAGCTGAAGTTGTTCTTCGTGTGGCGAACCTCGACTACGTTTCTCCAGAACTTATTTCTCAATTGGACGATGTACTCAAGACAGAACTTTCGACTCTTGGTTCTATCGATACGAACCAGCTTGGTGGTGTCGAGCCTATCGCAGATATGCTCAACCTTATGGATAAAAACACTGAGAAGAACATTATGTCTCGTGTTGAAGAAAAAGATCCAGAACTTGCAGAAGAGATCAGAAAACTCATGTTTACTTTCGAAGACCTTATGTACGTCGACGACAAAGGTATTCAAAACCTTCTTCGCGAAGTGGACAATGGCAAGCTCGTTATAGCCATGAAAACCGCACCAGATGAAATCAAGCAGAAGCTTTTCAAGAATATGTCGAACAGAGCAGCTACGCTTCTTAAAGAAGATCTTGAGGCCCTTGGACCTACTAAGCTTTCTGATGTTGAAAAAGCTCAAGCTGAAATGGTTCAGAAAGTTAAAGAACTTGAAGCTCAAGGTAAAGCGTTTATTGCTCGCGGCTCTGACGGTGACTCACTCGTTTAATAGCTTTTTTCAGGATTTGATAAATGGTAAAGCAATTTTCGGATGTACAAGAATACAAATTTCACAACTTCACTGATGAAGAAGTGGATCCGAATGAGGTAAAGGTTTTTGAATTTAAACCATTGCTTTCCAATGCCCAGGCCATTGCAAAAAGCGAATTCCAGAAAGTCATCAAAGACGAGAGAACTCACGCAAAAAATTCTCAATTCAAAGTTAATCCGATTGTTGAAAAATTCCGCGGCCTAAAAGACCAGGAAGAAATGGAATATCAGCAGGCCGTTGAAAAAGAAGTCGCAAGACGAATTGCTGAAATTCAGGACGAAGCTTATAAAGTGGGATTTGATGAAGGCGTCAATCAGGGAAGAGAAGAAATCTTCGATGAGATGAGAAGCGTTGTTGATCAAAAACTTGAAAATTTTTCTGAGATGATTACAGATGTTCTTAAAACTCAGGAAGACATTCTTTCCGCTCAGAAGAAAGAAATTTATCACCTTATGAAAAACCTTTCGAAGTGGATCATCCTTCGAGAGTTGAAAGAAGACGGTGCTTATATTGAAAGATTGCTTGAAAAGCTTTTGCTTGAAACTCAGGCGCGCCAGAACCTTCTTATTCAGGTAAACGCAAATGATTTTGCAGCAATGCCTGAAGTCCTGGCCCATATTCAATCACGTTTAGGTGAACTGAAAAACGTGAGAGTGGAAATTGATTCGCAAATCACCACTCGCGGGATGATTGTTGAATCAGATAACGGCATTATCAACGCTACAATGGAAGAGCAATTTAAAAGCTTAGATAAACTCTTTGAAGACGTATTGGTTGATTCTTAACAGAAAAGGTGAATAGCACTATGGATAAATCTCTCGACCTCGTCTCTATTCACAAAAATTACGAATACTCTTCTCCTTATCAGAAAATCGGAAAAGTTTTTGCCAATAAAGGGATGGTTTTTGAAGTTAACCTTTCCCGTGCACCCATTGGTTCCAACGTTGAGTTCGTCACTGAATTCGGTGATAAATCTCTTGGGGAAGTGGTCGGGATCAACGGCACAAGATGTATGGCCATGCCTTACGACGAACTTTCCGGAATCAATTCTGAAACGCGTGTTTACTTAAAAGATCTCACGACAACAATTAAGATTTCAGAAGCGATGCTCGGAAGAGTGATCGATTTTCAAGGGAATCCGATTGATGGCAAAGGCCCGATCGAACCTATAAATGTTGAAGCCCGTTCGATCTATGGTCAAGCCTTGAATCCACTTGATCGTCCACCGATCCGTGAACCTCTTGATACAGGAATTCATGCGATTAATTGTTTTATGACAGCAGGGAAGGGACAACGTTTTGCCATTATGGCCGGTTCGGGTGTTGGTAAGTCAGTTACACTCGGTATGATTGCCGAAAACTCCTCTGCCGACATTAACGTCATCGCTTTAATCGGTGAGCGTGGTCGCGAGGTTTTAGAATTCATTGAATCGGATTTGGGGCCAGAAGGTCTCAAGCGCTCTGTTGTTATTGTTGCGACTTCGGACACCTCTGCCTTAATCAGAATGAAGGCTGCTTACGTGGCCACAACGGTTGCAGAATATTTTAGAGATAAAAATCAAGATGTCCTTTTGATGATGGACTCTATCACACGTTTTGCGATGGCCAACCGTGAAATTTCCCTTTCTGCCGGTGAGCCTCCGGGACAAAAAGGGTACACGCCATCAGTTTTTGCACGTCTGCCTAAATTAATGGAGCGAGCAGGAACAAAAGCTGGTGCTGGATCAATCACCGGGGTTTATACCGTTCTCGTTGAAGGGGGCGATATGGATGAGCCGATTGCCGATGCGGTCAGAGCGATTGCTGACGGACACATTGTTTTATCGCGTGAACTTGCTTCACGAAACCAGTTTCCGGCCATTGACGTTCTCGCCTCACTCTCAAGGGTTATGGGGAAGGTTGCTTCCCGCGAACATAAAATCGTGGCCAGTCACTTGCGCGATCTGATGGCAGCATATAAGGCCAACGAAGATCTGATTAACGTAGGTGCTTACGCCCGCGGGTCAAACCCTAAAGTTGATAAGGCCTTGTTGATCTATGATGATCTGATGAGTTTATTAAAACAAAGCCAGGGGATGACTGAGTTTCTGACAATTGAAACTCTTTATGACCGAATGGTCGACATTGCCCGAAAGGCCGAAAACATAAAATGATGATTAAATAATGCAAAAATTTAAATTCAAACTCGACGCAGTTTTAAAAATGCGTGAGTTTAAAGAAAAAAAAATCAAAATTGAACTCGGGGAAATCCTGAGAGAGATCGGCGAAGTCGAAGAGAAAATCGCTGCCGCCAACAAGGCGATTGATGAAACATATTCTGCTCAGGAAACATTTATGGCGGATCCCGCAGCTGGCAGAATGATTCAATTTTTCCCGTACTTTATTCAGGGAAAAAAAGAAGAAATTAAAAATAAAGAAAATTTACTTTGGTCTCTTCGTAAAAAATACGACGCTAAAATCAAAGAACTCGCTGAAGCCCGCGGTGAAGTTAAAGTTATGGAAAACTTCAAAGATAAAAAGAAAGGCGAGTGGACAAAAGAGTATAATAAAAAACAACAAGAGAGTATCGACGAATTGTTGATGATCAGAAGACACGGGCAAAATGAAGTGGTGGGCGAATAAAATGAAAACTCTATTTTATGTTTCAATATTAATTATTGGAGCTGTTGCTGTTGCAGCAAACACACCTGTTGCGAAAAAAGGGGCCGCACCAGCGGGGCCGGAAAAAAGACTTTATACCGAAGATGAATTTAAAAAAGCAGTCATGGGCGAGGCTGAAAAACTCATGAAAAAAGCTGGTAGCGGTCACCTTGTTGATTTTTCCAAAGAGCTTTTAGAAAAAGAAGAAGCGATCAAAGTTAAAGAACTCAATCTACAAAAACAAGAAGAACAGTTAAAATTAAATACGGCAGACTTCCAGAAAAAACTTGTAGAATTTCAGGAAGAGCAGAAACGCTTCTTAGGTTGCATCGATTCTCAAAATGACAAAGCAGAAAAACGTGTTTCTCAGATGGTTGAAGTTATCTCAGGAATGAAGCCACAATCAGCGGCAGACGTTCTTGCTGTTCAGGATCCTGATCTCTCAGTTAGAATTCTCGGGCAACTGGAGCCGGTCAAAGCATCGAAGATCTTTAACCTGATGGATAAAGAAGTTTCAGCTAAGTTGCAGCGTCAGTTTCTTCAGATGAAAAAGTAGGCTGACAAAAAGCTCCAGTGGTGCTTTTTGACTTGTTCTGAAAAATAAAAAAATTGAATGATGTATTAGAGTTCAGCCTACCGTTAATTTCGTCTTTACCTACAATAATTAAGTGCCGGATAGAAAATCCGGCACGAATCCAATAAACGAATCAGCTCAAAATCCAGTTCCACTTTCTCTTTCACAAATAATCTGAATTTCTTCTCTGCCTGAATTGAATTGTAACCGCTGACAATGCTTTTGCTCGTTCCGTGTTTTACACCATTTTTNNTTATAAACTTGCCCAGTAACCTTTCTAAAGCGGTTAATCGCTTTTGAAAGAGTTACACCAAAAGACTGCATGCCTTTTCCGAGAGTGATGTTGTTGTCTGCCTCAATTAAAAGATGAACGTGATCATACTCCAAAGCGAAGTGAATGATTCTCAAGTTGAGCCTTCGCGCATTCAAAATGGCTCTCTTTAAAATTTTCAAAACACTTTTGTTTTTCAAATTAGACTTTTCTTTTTCAATTTTGATGGTCAGGTGAAGCGAGCTTGAACGCTTGAGTTCAGGCCTGGCCGTATGCCTGATGCCTGGATCATTTTTAGATTTACGTCCCGCTTTTTTATAATTGATTAGTGTTGTTTGTTTCATGATTCCCTCTGGGATTTTCGGTGCAATTTAATTTCGGCAGAGAACAAATCAACTGCGCGATTTTCATTGGCAAAAGGGGGAGTCCTGAGCAATTTTCGATGGCCCTGGGTTTGCAATTTGAAGAGAAAGGAGTGAACCATGAAATATACTAAAATTTTTAGCTTAGTTTTTTTGCTGTCAGGTTTAAGCGCCTATGCTGATTCCACTACTGC
>DJVH01000029.1 GCA_002440825.1 Bacteriovoracaceae bacterium UBA6261
AACTTCTTGAAAAACAAAAAGAAGGGAAAAAGCGCATGAAGATGGTTGGTTCAGTAGAGGTTCCGCAAGAAGCGTTCCTCGCTGTACTTTCTACTGACGAATAAAGATTGGAACACGCAAAATAAAGGATTATATGCACCCGTCGCTGAAGGAACATTTTTTAAAAGCTCTGGATATCTACACTCAAGGCAATCACTACGAAACATTGCTTGAAGCTAAGAAAGAATATTTCACCATCACTGGCCAGGCTAACGATGATGATGACGATTTCGAAGCCCGCATGAATTCTTTTAATGAATGGTACGTTCTTCAGTTTATTTCCAAGCGTGGGACGAGAACCGTTATCAGCGATTACCTTATCAATAATCAGGTCGATGATTTTCTGGCGAAGGCCCTGACAGGTGTCAATTACTCTCTTTTTGAATACGTGGGAAAAAACTTCAGAGGATTTGATGTCCTCTACGATATGCTCCATGATAAAAAAATCTCTCTTCCAAAAGGCGAATCTCTTCCTTCAATCATTAAAGACGATATCTTTGTCGGACGCGTTCTGACTTATGAAGATAAAAATTATCTCATGAGCGGTCTTTGCGTTATTCCTAAAGAAGTTCGCGCTATTTTGAAAAAAGAATGCAAAAAAGTGCGCAAACTGAAGAATCCAGGCGAAGAGTTGAAATTTCTTTTGAAGATTGAATCTTATAAAACGAAATGGATCCGTTACGGCCACGTCGACGCTACTAAGATTTTTAAATTCGATTAAGCTTCCAATTTCTCACGGCTGATCAGCAGATAAGGGATAACTCCGACGGCGTTGTTTATCAGCGCGCACAGGTAATACAGATTAAAGAGCGAAGCTCCATTGCTGATTCCGGCAAGCAAAAATAAATTGGCGAACAGAACATGTCCGACTCCCAATCCACCCGGTGAAACGGGAATGGCCGTCGTAATCATTCCGATGGGAATGAAAGTGAAAGCGTATTGAAAAGGCAGTGGATGATCGAGAAAGGGAGAAGCCACTGTCCAGAAGGCGAAGACCGAAATGAATTGAGCGACTACACTTATAACAAAGCTTTTCAAGACATCTTTTCTGTTTTCTCTCAAGGCAAAGACCTGCGCGAAAATATTTTCGATTTTTTTTCCAATAAAAGGAATAAGACGGAAGAGATGAAGCAGATTTAATTGAAGTTTGCGGGGACTGATCAGCATTGTCAGGAAAAAAGCCGCTCCGGAAAAAAGAATAAGATTGAGAACGATGACGTGAGAAAGTTTCGGCGAAAGCGCCGTTACTTCACTATAGTAAATCAAGCTTGTACTTCCTGCCAGAAACAACAACCCTGTCACTCCCATGATTCTGTCCAGGAGAGTAATGGTTATCAAAAATGTTTTTGAGAAATCAGGATTTAGTTTTTTAATGTAGCCAAGTTTGATCAGATCACCGGTCACTGCACCAGGCAGGACACTTGAAAAAAAGAGCCCGATGTAATTAAGCCGAAGAATATCAAAAAAGCGCAGCGGTTTTTTTGTTTTTGTTTCCAGAAGAAGTTTATATCTGTAACCGCAAAGCAATATTTGAATGAACATTAACAAGAGACCGATCCACATTTGCGGACCTGCGGTCAGTGACTTTTTAACCAAAGAAAAGTCCAGCTTTCCGCTTGAAGCAAGCCAATAGATCAGGCCGATGGCCAGAAGAAATTTGAGAAGAGTTTTGATCATGATTTATTCTAGCATGAGAAACATGATCACTCTATTGTTTAGAGTTTAATAATGGTGAGTTCTGCTGAGTTTAATCCAGCTGAAATGTCTGCCGTTGCAGAGTTCAACTGGTAGCTCGCTTCAGCTTTCAAAAAAACAACCTGACCGGCCTTCAAGTAGTATTTTTTACTCTCTGGTGGATATCCAGGGGAGGTTGAATACGAATCAAAAGTACCATCCGAATTTGAATCCCGGACATCATTTGAAAACCAGATTCCGTTTAAGAAAGAAAAATTATTATATTTAGCAGCAGCATTTGAAGCTGAATCAGCGACGGCTACGTTGACGTTATTGCTGACATTGACACTGCAGTTGGTGATCTGACAAACTTCGTTTGCAATAGAAGTCACTGCGTCGCCTATGAGCCTGATCTCATACCAGCCATTCGCTGGTACCTGGTAATAATGAAAAGTTGAATTGAACGAGCCTGAGGATGAGTGTGTGTCTGTCGTTGTTTTCAAATTTATATCGCTCAAAGCAATCGAATTAAAAAAAAGTTTTTTAAAATAAATTACACAAGTCGGACACTCTGGAGGAGATGAAAAAGAAGTTTGAGTAACGGAATAGCCTGTGGAATAAGTGGCTTGTAAGACAATAGTTCCCGCCAGTTTCTCAAAATTGGCATTAATTTCGCTGGAAGAAATGGGAGTCCCCGCAGAGAAAACAAAGAAGCCTGGAATATTAGTGGCGGCAATGGATATGAGGGATGACAAACAGACTGTCAGTGCCACGCCTTGAAAAAAAGTGAGGTTCTTATATTTTTCATACAGCCAGTTTTTCATTATGATCCCCAATGTGAAAGATCCCAGCGGTCAGAGTCCCACTTGGGAGTGATTCCTTTTTTTAATTCAAGAACTGCTGCCGCAAAAATGGATTGCGTGCAGTTGGCTTCATTGACATTGACAGTAATGGTAACTTCATTTGAAACGGAAAGATCCGTCACTGACCCGCACATCATGATTCCTGAATTGGCATCAGGTCCAGCGTAAGTGACAAACAGCATGTCGTAACTGCTATTTGGAATGCTGAAGCTATTAGTCGAATCGAGCTTGATTATTGTTTTTTGTTGCGTGCTTTTATCAATGGCCTGAACATAAGCTCCACCCGCAGTTCCAACTTCCAGAGCAAGATTGCCCATGACAAATTTCGTTGTCCCTTTACTGTGTGGCCTGGCCGAACAGGCAGTTAAGACAATTATGAAAAGAAAGAAAAAGACTTTTTTCATGAGGAGCTTATCGACGCACTGGTGAATTATGTGACATGCGAAAAATAAAATTAATTTTAAGATTCCACCGACTTTTCCAGTCGGATATTTGGCAAAATCTTAGCTAATTAACCGCTCAAATGTTATTATTCTGCTGTTATTACTCAGGAGAATTTAATGAAAGTTTCAGTTATCGGAACAGGGTATGTAGGCCTTGTGAGTGGGACATGTTTTGCAGAAATTGGTCACGAAGTGACTTGTATCGATATCGATCCGAAAAAAATCGACATGCTTAAGGCCGGCAAATCACCAATTTATGAACCTGGTCTGACTGATCTCCTAGAGAGAAATATCAAAGCGGGGAGAATGCATTTCTCTCTTAATTATGATTCAGTGAAAAATGCAAAAGCCATTTTTCTTGCCGTCGGAACTCCTTCTGCTGACGATGGCCGCGCTGATTTGAAATATTTAAGAGCAGCGGCGATTGAAGTGGCCAAAAATCTGTCTGATGATGCCATTGTGGTAATCAAATCAACTGTTCCGGTAGGAACAAATGTTGAAATTAAAAAATTAATTACCGAGCACACAAAGAAAAAATTTCATCTGGTGAATAATCCTGAATTTCTAAAAGAAGGTTCTGCTGTTGAAGACTTCATGAGACCTGATCGAGTTATTATTGGTCATCAAGATGAATACGCTATGGGTATCATGGAAGAATTGTATGCTCCTCTGGTGAGACAAGGAAATCCGATTTACGGAATGAGTAACTTGTCTGCGGAAATGAGCAAGTATGCAGCCAACTGCTTTCTTGCGACTAAAATTTCCTTTATCAACGAGATTGCCCGTCTTTGCGACGCTACTAATGCTGACATTGAAGAAGTCCGCAAAGGGATTTCTTCTGATAAAAGAATTGGCGGACATTTCCTTTATCCCGGTCCAGGTTATGGCGGATCATGTTTCCCAAAAGACGTGAAGGCCCTGATTGCGACAGCTGAAGATCACGGAATAGAATTAAAAATTGTGAATGCGACTGAGGAAGTCAACGATGAGCAAAAAGCTTACGTCTTCCAGAAAGTTAAAAAATATTACGGCGAAAATCTCAAAGGAAAAGTCTTCACATTCTGGGGTGTGGCTTTCAAGGCCAATACAGATGATGTAAGAGAAACTGCAGCGATTGCTATGGCAAGAAAGCTTATTGGCGCGGGAGCAACGGTGAATATTTTTGATCCGGTTGCAACTGAAAATTATCTGCACGTGATGAAAGAGTACAAAGAATGCGAAGGAAAAATTACTTCTTTCGATAACAAGTACGATGCTCTAAACGGATCAGATGCCCTTATTACAGTGACTGAATGGAGAGAGTTTAATTCTCCTGACTTTGCCGAAATTAAAAAGCGTTTGAATAAACCGGTAATCTTCGACGGAAGAAACCTGTACGATACAAAGAAAATGCACACTGAAGGTTTTGACTATTTTGCCATTGGGAAATTTATCAAATGAAAATTGCAGTCATTCAACTCACATCAGTTCTCGATTATAAAGTAAACGTAGAAAAAATCCGCGGCTTTCTTACTGAAGCTAAAGCGCAGGGAGCTGAAGCGGCTTTTCTGCCTGAAGTTTTTTATTCAATGAGCGATGGAGTGACTCCGACACCTTATTTGGTTGAAGAGGGACCCCAGGGACCGAATGAACACTATAACAATATTAAAAAACTGGCGACAGACTTTAATATGGCCCTGATCGGCGGATCAGCAGCCACCTTAAAAGACGGCAAAGTCGTCAACCGCGCCTATAATTTTGATAAGCACGGAAATGATCTCGGCCACTACGATAAAATCAATCTCTTTGCTTGTGATCTTCCCAATAAGAAAATTTCTGAAGCGAACAACTATACTGCTGGTTCCGATTACAAAATGGTTGAGTTCAACAACACCAAAGTAGGACTCGGCATTTGTTTTGATATGCGTTTTTCTGAACTGGCCCTTCATTATAGAATGAATGGAGCAAAAATTCTCACTTTCCCTGCTGCTTTCACAGTTCCTACCGGTAAAGCTCACTGGCATACGCTTCTTCGTGCACGAGCGATCGAAAATCAATGTTACGTTGTGGCCGCTGCTCAATGGGGACATCATAATGAAAAAATGCAAACCTATGGGCATTCGCTGGTCGTCGATCCATGGGGTGATATCATTCTGGATCTGCAGGAAGGAGAAAAGGTCGGAGTCGTCAGTCTCGATTTCCCAAAAATCGAATTGATTCGCCAATCTGTCCTAATGAAACGCGAATGAAAAAAGGACTTTTTCTTTTCACTTTAATATCATCGTCAGCTTTTGCTGATCTCTATATCCAAACGGATTACAAAGCCGGCAATAAACCTAACGTCGTTACCAAACATCATATTTTTTTGGAAAAACCATACACTGTTAAGTATGAATTAAAACGTTATGTTCTCATTTTAAAAAAAGTGAATGCCAAGGAAGCCACGATTGAAATGGAATCCTATGATGTAGATGAAAAAGGAACCCCCACAATGACCGGCGGATCTTATGGCAACTACGCGATCGGAAAAACCAAAACGTTTGTAGAAGATAGCAAAGGCAACAGACCAAAGTTTGTTTTTAAAATGCTTTTGGAAAAATATGTGGCCTTGAAGAATGAAAAATAAAATTCAAAAAAATTACGTCGTCTTTTTTATTATTTCCTGTATCGCGATTTTCTTTATAAAGGTTTTCCATCAGCGAGTCGATTTTCCCTGTTTTTATCTCGCGGGTGATCGAATTCTTCACGGACAGAACCTCTACGTGATAAGTGATCCGTGGCCCTATAAATACCTGCCTACCGCTTCGATTTTCTTCATTCCTTTTGCTTTATTCCCGTACGATCTTTCGCTTGTTCTCTTCTATCTTGTTTCGTTTGGAACAATGGTTCTCACTTATCTTTTTTTCATCGATTGGATGAAAAAAGAAGGGAAAGAAACTCCTTTTTGGATGTTCATTCTTGTTTTCGCCATCAATGTGAAGGCCCATTTTTACGACTACGCCAATCTTCAAGTTAATCACATTCTGGTTTATCTGCTGGTTTTCTCTTACGCTTTATTGCAAAAGAAAAGAGAATGGATTGCAGCTCTGCTTTTTGCAGTGGCCGGAGTTTTTAAAATCATTCCACTTTTCATCGCGCTCTTTTTTCTCCTTAAAAAATCGTATCGCTTTGTCGGAAAAATTGCCGTCTGGACTGTTGTCCTGCTGCTTGCTCCGGCCTTGAGATTCGGTGTTGATGGGCTCATTCAGCAGTACCGCAATTATGGAGCTCTGATGAAAAATTATCATCAGCTCTTTTCTCCGGACAGATTGTATCAATCCCTTCCATCGATGATTGCCAGAGCAGGCGAACCTTTGCTGTGGTCTGAATCAATGATGAAAGCGATTCTTTTCGTTTTCCTGGCGATTCTTGGAAGCCTGGTTTTGAAAATGATTTACGACCAATTTAAATCAAATAACCAAAATCCACTCCTGGGAATGCTTCAATACTCAGCTTGTCTGATCTTTTATCCGCTGGTGAATCCAGTGGGCTGGAAGCATGGTTATGTTTTTATTCTACCGATGACTTTTCTTCTGGTGCACGTGATCCGTGAAGAAAAACTCTATCAAAAATTTTTTTTCAAAGTTGAGATGGGGATTTTTATTGTTCTTTATTGCCTGAGTTCACAGCTTTTTCTTGGAAAGAAAATCAGTGACAATAAAGACCTTCTTTCTTTCAATGTATGGGCTGCCATTTTACTTTTGATAATGGCCTATCAGGCACACAGGGCTTTGCTAAAAAGGAAGTAAATCTTCCGCTCTCTGATTAAATTGCCATGTGGGATTTTTTGAATTCAATTCTTCACCGTTGATAATTTTTTCATACAACGCAAGATAGCTGACGGCGTGTTTATTGATACCAAAATTATCTTCTACGTATTTTCTGATTTCTTTCGGATCAAATGTCCTTCCCGGATTTTTCACTTTCTCCATAAGTTCTTCATGAGAAGATACCACAAAGCCTGTTTGAGGCTGAATCAATTCAGGAAGACTGCCATAGTGAGAGCCAATGACTGGCAAGCCCTGCGACATCGCTTCAATAACAGCAATGCCAAAAGGTTCATGCCATCTGACAGGAAAGAGAAGAGCATCACATTGGCGGATGATCTGCATTTTCTTTTCTCCGCCGATAATGCCGTGATTGTGAATGTAGCGAGAGAGTCCCCACCACTTGCCGCCGATAATATTTAATTGCTTGGCTGCAGCCCTGCAGGCCTTCACAGAATGCTTGAGATTTTTCACTTTCCACGAGGCTTTCGCCAGAAAAAGAAATTTATCCCATTTTTTTTCGGAATATTGGAAAGGGTATTCAGCAAGATCAATACAGTTGTAAACGAATTGATTTGATCCATGGATTTCCGCGTGCTTCATTGAAACGAATACAGAATTTTTCGGAAAGATTTCTCCCACTTTTCCGTTGCCGTGAATAGTGTTGATCGTGGGAATTTTTCCCGGAACAGTATGGTTGTAACTTAAATGGATAATGTCTGCATCCTGAGGAATCAAGGCCTGCCAGACGGAATGAGTTTCATCAAGACAGGGAATGAGTTCGATTCCATAAGGCTGAACTTTGGATTCTGGATGTCCGATGAGGACAACTTTATGGCCCATGCGCGCAAGCTCTACCATATGCCAGAAAAGAATTCTTTCAATGCCACCGTAGCCGATGACTGGAAGCAAAGCCGTGTGTTGAAAAACAATTTTCATATTTTTTTGCCAATTTGCAGATCGTAGAGCTTTGAATATTTAAGCAGAGCGGAGAGAGAGTTAATACAGCAGATGATAAAGCCGTATCGTCCGTCGAGGAAGCCAAGCTTGAAAAAATAATCGCGGAGAAATTTGAGGATAGGTCTAGTTACAATTTTAAATCTGCTTGAGCGGACGCCGTCGCTGAAAGCAGCTCTTG
>DJVH01000045.1 GCA_002440825.1 Bacteriovoracaceae bacterium UBA6261
AAGACCGCTTACGGCTTGTCAAAAACCAAGGAATACCAATGAAAAATGAACGCCGGCCGTTGAATGGTTTTTCAAAACTTTCGAAGTTTGAAAAGATCGACCTGGTCGTAAAAAATTATTTTTCTGATTCTGATCTTGTCAAAAATCAATTCAAGAACTTCTGGCATGACGATGAAAATGTTCAGCGCACGCTTGATGAGTTCAGTGAAAATACACTTACCAATTTTCCTTTTCCAATGGGAGTCGTTCCGAATTTAAAACTTAACGATGAACTTCTTTGCGTTCCAATGGTCATTGAAGAAAGTTCTGTTGTTGCGGCCTCTGCCCGCTCGGCAAACTTCTGGCTTTCGCGTGGAGGATTTCATGCTGAAGTTATTTCGTCAGTGAAGTCTGGACAAGTTCATTTTATCTGGAAAGGTGAAAACACTGAAAAGCTTCAGGCCTTTTTTGATTCAGTCAAAGAAGAGCTATTGCATGAAACAAAACCGCTGACATCCAATATGGAAAAACGTGGAGGCGGGATTCTCGCTCTTTCACTTGTTGATAGAACAAAAGATGAGCCTGGCTATTACCAGCTCTCGGCAGAGTTTGAAACCTGTGATGCGATGGGGGCAAACTTCATCAATTCAATCCTTGAACTTTTAGGAAGAACATTTAAAGAAAAAATTTCTGAAGCGAGTGATCTTTCTGAAAGCGAACGCGATGTTCAGATTGTCATGGCCATCCTTTCCAATTACACACCAAAAAGCCGCGTGAGAGCATGGGTTCAATGCAAGATCGAAGATCTGAATGATCCAAGCTTTGGTATGTCAGCAGAGGAATTCGCAGAAAAGTTTGCACGTGCCATCCGCATTTCTAAAATAGATGTGACCAGAGCGACAACTCACAATAAAGGGATCATGAACGGTATTGATGCTGTTGTGGTGGCCACCGGGAATGATTTTAGAGCTGTTGAAGCCTGCGCGCATGCTTACGCTGCCCGCGACGGTCAATACAGAGGATTGTCGGACGTGACTGTGGAAAATGGTCTGTTCACTTTTTCTCTTGAAATTCCGATGGCCATCGGAACTGTCGGAGGACTGACTTCACTTCATCCACTGGCGAGATTATCCCTGGATATGCTTGGGCGTCCAAACGCTCATGAACTTATGAAAGTTGTAGCGGCCGTTGGCCTGGCCCAAAATTTTGCGGCGGTGAGGAGTCTTGTGACGAGCGGAATTCAAAAAGGTCACATGAAAATGCACTTGATGAATATTTTAAATCACCTTGAGGCCAGTGAAGCTGAACGCGAATCGGCCAAAGCTCATTTTGAAAATGAAGTCATTTCATTTAAATCTGTGCGCGACTATATCTCCCACCTCAGACATTACGTCTGATTAAGTAATAGATGAGGAATGACGTCTAATGAACGAGATTAACTTGAATCAAATTAACAACGACCTAAAAAAATCGACGCCGGAAAAAGATCAATATTATTTTGGTCATGGAAAAATTCTTCTCACAGGAGAATACTTTGTTCTGGACGGCGCTCTGGCCCTGGCCCTTCCGACGAAAGTAGGACAATCCCTTTCTGTTAAATATTCACCTTCCTTTTCACCGACTCTCAGCTGGAAATCTTTTGATATTCACGGCAATTGCTGGTTTGACAGTAAATTTGAATTCTGGCATTTCAAATGCCTCGATGAAAACCCAAGTGAAGAATCTCTCTTTCTGCAAAAAATTCTTCAGCAGGTGAGAAAACAAAACTCACATTTTCTCCGCGATGATGTCGATGTTAAAGTTGAAACACGTCTCGGTTTTCCTCTCGACTGGGGGTTGGGAAGCAGTTCTTCGCTCATTTATAATATCGCTCAATGGGCCTATGTTTCGCCTTTTGAACTTCTTTTTAAAACTCACGGCGGTTCTGGTTATGACATTGCCTGTGCGCAGTCTGACGGTCCGATTACTTATAAAAAAGTTTCAAGTGGTCCTAACTGGTCGCCTATTTATTTTTCTCCATCGTTCAAAGAAAATCTTTATTTCATCTATCTTGGCAATAAGAAAAATTCGCGCGAAGCTGTGAAAGATTATTCGAAAAAAAGACCTTTCCCACAAACACTCATTTCTAAAATCTCTGACCTGACCCTGGATTTCATCAATGCTCAGACTTTGAAACACTTTCAATCGGCGATAACGGCCCATGAAGAAGTTGTCGGCGCGGCCCTTGAAATGACTCCGGTAAAATCTGAAAAGTTTACGGATTTCAACGGTGCCATTAAATCTCTCGGCGCCTGGGGCGGAGACTTTGTCTTAGCGGCTTCAGAATGGAGTCTCGAAGAAGTGAAGGCCTATTTCAAAGCAAAAGGCCTTGAAGTTGTTTATCGCTATGATGATCTTGTCACACCACCGGTTGAAACAATGTCAAAAGATGCGGTGAAAATGGGATTTGCTAATCATCTTATTCATTAGTGGTTTATGAAGGCTTTACATACAATTGAATGGACATCACCATCAAATATCGCTCTGGTAAAATACTGGGGGAAATTCGGCGATCAATTGCCGAGAAACCCTTCGGTGAGCTTCACCCTGAAACATGCTGTGACCAATATGAAGCTGGAACTCTTTTCTAAGGATCCCGGCGGAGTGACAGTCGAGTTTTTGTTTGAAGGAAAACCTAATTCAAAATTTCAGGACAAAATTCAGAAATATCTGGAGAAAGAAAAAAATCTTTTTCCATGGCTTGAGCGGGTCCATTTAAAACTGTCTTCTCATAATACTTTTCCTCATTCTTCCGGGATTGCTTCTTCCGCCTCCAGTATGAGTGCTCTTTGCCTTTGTCTGTTATCAGCTGACGAATGGCTGACCGGCCATGAAAGAAGCGACAGCGAATTTTTTAAGCTGGCCTCGGAGCTTTCACGACTGGCGTCCGGTTCAGCGGGGCGCTCGATTTACTCGACCATGGCCTCTTGGGGAGAATTTGAATCAATTAGAGGAAGCTCAAATCATTACGCGACTGAGTTTGAAGATCTTCATCCTTATTTCCATGATTATTGTGATTCGATTTTGATCGTTTCTGCGAAAGAAAAATCAGTTTCGAGCAGAGCAGGGCATTCCTTGATGGAAAATCATCCTTATAAAGAGGCCCGTTATGCTCAGGCGTATTCCAATATGGCAGAGCTGACTCAGGTTCTGAAGAAAGGGAATATTCCCCGTTTTGTGGAAATTGTTGAAGAAGAGGCCCTTTCGCTTCATGCGCTCATGATGACTTCGCGTCCGAGTTTTATTCTTCTTAGACCAGAAAGCCTGGACCTGATCGAAAAAATCCGCGAGTTCCGCGAACAGACCCAAATTCCAGCTTGCTTTACCATCGACGCTGGCCCTAATATTCATCTTCTTTACCCGGCAAAACACGCAGCGGCCGTTAAGGCCTGGATCGAAAAAGATCTTTCGGTGCGACTGCCGGAATTGAAATGGATTCACGATGAAGTGGGATCAGGACCAGTACGATTACAGTGAGCTATAATGAGCAACGCTAACGAGAAAAAATTTTATTCGAAAATTATTCTTTTCGGTGAATATAGTGTCATTCAGAATTCCATGGCGCTTCTTATCCCTTATTCACTTTTTGAAGGGAAGCTGACTTTCAGACGCGACAATACAACGACGATAGATCCGGAGCTGAAGGCCTTTTCTCTTTATTTAAAACAACTGATAGAATCCAATCAATTAAATTTTAATTTTGATGTGACCAGCTTTGAGTTTGATATATCTCAAGGGCTTTATTTTGATTCCACTATTCCTCAGGGGTACGGAGTCGGCAGTTCCGGAGCTCTGGTCGCGGCCATTTATGATCGCTATGAACAGGATCAGATTGATTATAAAAATAATCCGGCCAATATTCTGAGACTGAAAAATATTTTTGCACAGATGGAATCGCATTTTCACGGAGCGAGCTCCGGCGTCGATCCATTGATCAGTTATTTGAATTCACCGATTCTCATTAAAGGGAAAAACGACCTGGGGCAGGTGGCGATTCCGAAATTTTCAAAAGGAAAAGGCGGGATTTTCCTGCTGAATACAAAACGTTCCAGAAAAACAGAGCCATTGGTGAACTTATTCCTGGAAAAAACGCGCAATGAAAGTTTTTACAATCTTGTTGAAGATGTTTTAAAACCAATTACCAATCATTGCATCGATAACTTTCTTCACGTCAACATTGATTTGCTTTTAAAAAATTTCAAACTTCTTTCGGCCTTTCAACACGAACATTTTTCACCGATGATTCCTAAACTCTATCGCGATATCTGGAGTGAAGGTCTTTCAAGCAATGATTATTCATTGAAACTCTGTGGCGCCGGAGGCGGGGGGTTTTTGATGGGGGTGACGGATGATTTTCAAAAAGTGAAGCGCGTGCTGAATGCGCACGAGCTTCGACTTCTTTTATCTTTTTAAATTTCTAGTTTTGAATTTCAGAAACTTTTTCTTTGAATTCTGCAGGACTCATGAAGTTTCCTTCGCGAGTGTAATCTTTGGAATGAACAACAGCATTGAAAAGTTTTTTCTCTGTTTCTAATTCATGTTCATTCACGGCATCGTGCGAACCAAAAAGTCCTCGTTTGGCCTGCATACGGGCAATCGGGGCCTGGGCAAAAATAGAGGTCAGTATCGTATTCACATCTGCTTCAAATTCACACCATCCGCCAAGGGCCAGGAAACTTTCCTTTTTAAATTCCATGCCGGAAAGAAGAAGAGAGCGAAGAACATTTTGATTCAGATAAGAGCGCAGAAATGAAAATAGTCCGCAGACCGGAGTCAGTCCCTGAGAAAGGTGATCAAAACAAAAGACTGCTTCATTTTTAGCTATGCGAATATCAGCTGCAAGCGCGAGTTCCAGTCCAACACCTCTTGTTCCTTTTTTCATATCAACAACGACAGTCTGAGGCAGGCAAAGAAGAGATTGAGCAATTGTACTCACTTTCTGGAATTGTTTTTTCAGCTTGTCTTCAGAGAGTTCACGAAGTTCTTTGGGATCAAAACCCTGAATGAATTCTTCACCGTAACTTGTAATGAAAAGCGATTGCACTTCACTGTGAGTGGCAGACCATGCGAGAATGCTTTCGAGTTCAAAAAGAGTTTCAGCAGTAAGATAATTTTTTCTGAATTTAATTTCCAAAGATTTGGTCGGAATGAGAAGCGTAGTTGCGATAGTATTGTAACTAAAGATAGGAACGCGGGTGATTGCTTTCATTGACCTTCCTTGGTTTAAAGCTGTGTCCGGCACTGTTGTCGGGAAAAATCCTTTCTTCCCTACAACTATTCTTTCAAGAATGAATTTGCTCTGTCAAGCTTGCCTCAAACGATTTAAAAGCAAAAAAAAACCGAAGCTGGGCCTCGGTCTTTTTTTATTTAATGATGATAAAAATCTTGATTAAGCGTGGGATTTGTCGTGAAGAGCTTCAAGATAGCGCTCAGCTCTGATCGCTGCCTGACAGCCCGACCCCGCCGCTGAAATCGCCTGACGATAGTACGGATCCTGTACATCTCCACAAGCAAAAACCCCCGGAACGCTGGTATCAGGATGTCCGCCCATCGTCTTGATGTAACCGTGATCATCTAGAGCAAGCTGACCTTTAAGGAATTTTGTATTCGGCTCATGGCCGATGCCGAGGAAGAAACCGTCTGTTTTTCTCTCAGTCATTTCATTTGTTTTATTGTTGTGAACACGAAGTCCTGTTACACCAGTCTCGTCAAAAAGAATTTCTTTTACTTCCGTATTCCACACAACTTCAATTTTTGGGTTGGCAAGAGTTCTTGCCTGCATTGGTTTGCTGGCGCGGAAAGAGTCTTTTCTATGAACCAGATAAACTTTTTCTGCAAATCTTGTCAGGAAGTTTGCTTCTTCCAAAGCGGTATCACCGCCGCCGACAACGTGAACGACTTTGTTTCTGTAAAAGAAACCGTCACAAGTTGCACAGGCCGAAACACCTTTACCAATCAACTGCATTTCATGAGCAAGGCCCAGGTATTTTGCTGAAGCTCCGGTAGAAATGATGACTGTTTCTGCCAGAAATTCCTGGCCGTTTTCACATTTCACATGAAAAGGTCTTTTAGAAAGATCGATATCAGAAACTTTTGTTGAAATGAATTCTGTTCCGAATTTTTTAACCTGCTCACGCATTTTATTCATGAGATCAGGACCCATAACACCTTCAGGAAATCCGGGGAAATTCTCCACGTCGGTTGTGGTGGTTAACTGTCCACCCGGTTCGTGACCTTCGATCACAATAGGAGACAATCCTGCTCGGGAAGTATAAAGGGCCGCTGTGTATCCAGCAGGGCCAGAGCCGATGATAATGACTTGTTTTGTTTGCATTTTGATTCAATTCCTTCTGAGAATAAAAATGTGGTGGAGTAAACTACTCAGTTAGAGCTTTGAAGGCCGCTTCTTCTTCTTCTTTTGCCTTCAATTTAAGCTTTACTTCAAGAGGACGGTCGTCGTTTTCAGGGTGAAGCTGGTAGTAAGCAGCGACTGTCGTCAATTCGTCAGGGTGCTTGGCTTCTGCCGTCGTTTTAAACGTTTCGCCCGTAATTGTGCATTCGTATTTATAGATTTTCTTAATCTTCTTTTTCATAAGAGATTCCTTGGGGGTTCCTTTTAATTTTGTCCTCTTAGTTATAGACAAAATTGACCCGTGAAGCAAGGATTTCCCTCATGTATGCAGAGCGTTTTAGCATGTTAAAATCAATTTATTATGATGAAAAAACTGACTCTGACAGCTCTCCTGATGAATCTGGTCCTTTTTTCGGCATCTGCTCTGGCGGCGGCCCTCGATGAAGTGACCTTAATCGACCTTTCCAGCTCGGGAAAAAGTGCAGTCCTTGACCGAGGCTCCCTGGAAAATTATCCCGACGGACTCTATGGGAAATTTTTTATTCAAACCGGAGACAAGGATTTTCCCAAGATTTTTTTAATTGCTGAGGGCGAATTAATAAAAACTTTTCCTAAAAAATCCTACTGGCTGCTTTCCAAAATTCATCTGCCAAATTTTGTGCAGAAAAATTCAAAAATACTTGTACTGACTTCCGCTCAAGTTTCCGCAGGAAGGCCAATTGAGCAGAAGCGCCGACATGTTGTTCTGTCAAAAGATCAATACGATAGCGTCGATCAATATCTCACCGAAAACAGCAATAATGTACCCGACAGGCTTCTGGAAGAACTTGAGGCCTATGAAAAATCGGATGATCTGTTTGAAACAAACAAAGTGCCCGAAGCAGATCAGCTGGTCGAAACTTATGAGACCTTCAGAAAAACCGGCGGTCAGCATATGAGTGATGACTACGACGATGAAAGTTCCGAAAGATTCTTTGTGGGAAAAAAAGAAGTTCATCTGGCGGATTTAAGACGTGCAGAAGATAAAAAATTGTTGGACTCCATGGCCGCCAATTTTGAATCTAAAACCAACTCTCAAAAATATGGTTTGACCAACGGACTTTACAAAGAACAAAAAAAGATCCGCGGGTCACGTGAAATCAATGACAGAATTTCTGTCACATCCGTTTATGACGAAATCAAAGAAGAGAAAAAGGCGAGAGACGTTGTAGACCCTCGCGCCCTTGCAAAAATAAAACGAGACGGTCCGGCCTGGTCGGAAGATATGGATGACGAAACTCTTCGCCGTTATTTCATCCGCACAGGTCTTGAGCGCGAAACACGCCGCCGTGAACTCGCTTTAAATGAACTTGAGGGCAACGAAATTCTTCTTCATTACTCAGGGTCCACCTCAGATCACACAAGCGTCGATGATCCGAATTACCGAAACCTCGGCTATAATATCGGCCTTGGTTATGATCTTCACTTATCGCGCGTGAATAAAGAACTGAAAAACTGGTCCATTCAATTCCAGCTGGAAAAAGGTGTTTCTGACTATGATGTCGGAGGACAAAATGCCCGTGGGGAAGAAGGCTACTATGGGGTCTACCTGAATTATTATTTCATCAATAATCCGCTTACGCTGAATTCATTCATCGTTCTTGGCGGCCTGGGAATCAAGGCGGGTTCTATCGACATGTCGAATGACAGATTATCAAAAGAGTATTCTTATCAGGTTCTCACTCTGCCGTCTCTGCAGTTGATGACCAAATACCGTTTCCGCAGCGGGGACTTAACAGAAGATACGGCCAACGTAGGGGCAAGTTTAAATGCCGGGATCACTATCGACAACAAACGTCTTTCTGTCATTGATAATCTTGAAGACGATATCAATGGAAAAATTTCTTTAACCGACATAAGATATTTAGTAGGAATGAGCATTTATTTTTAGGATAGCCTGACTATGATGAAATCGATTTTACTTCTTTCCGCAATCCTCGGCAGTTCAATGACACACGCCCTGGAGATCGATGAAAAACTGACTTTGCGTTTTCTCAAAGTATCCAATTCCAAGAAAACGATTCTGATTAACCGCGGGGCCGAAGATGGCCTGGCCGTCGGTGATCACGCAAAATTTTTTATCACTTCAGGTGTTATCGCCAGAGGTGTAGTGGAAAAGGTTTCACCATCGCGCTCGATCTGGTCATTGTACCGTGTGGTTGATCCGGCAGAAATCACAGACAACAAAGTGTTGAATCTGAAAATCGCCTCGCCTGTAAAAATCACAGAAGATCCAAGCAAAAGTTTAAAAGACGAACCGATTCCGGGCGGCTCAGATAAAATGGACATCAATGCTCCAGCAGCAGGAGAAGAAGTTCCAGTTCTGGATGATGCCGATAAAAAAGAGCTGGAAGGTCTGGGCATTGAAGATGAAACGCCAGCACCAAAAACGAAGAAAAAAGAAAAAACGGCGGGTTCAAAGAGAGACACTCAGGAAATCGTTTACGATACTCATGCCGATGGACGTGTTTTTCAGGACCGCGATTGGGAGCTTTGGGGAACCCTTAATGTAAATTCACTTTCAGGTACGCACACAAATCCTTCAACCGATACCAGTACAGATTCAAGCCGTTCACAAATGGAAGGAACGCTGGGTGTGGAAAAATATTTTTCAACAGCGTCTTCTGAATTCTGGAGAAATTTCTCTGCTCAGCTTTTTGGAAGTCTGCAAAGCCAGGAGACCGGTTCGGGTGGTGTGACTAGTACGCAAACGCACACAGACATCGGTGCCGGCGCCAGTTATCATTTTTTTCACGCACCAAACAGCATCAATCAATTCATCGGATTCGGTAATATCAGCGCAGGCCTTGGGACAAATTCATTGAAGACAGAAAACGCGACGTCTTCAAGTGATACCAAAGGTTCAGAAAACTTTTTTTCTGCCGGGATTGGATCTAAGTATTATCTTTCGAATGGAATCGGCTTCCGTGCCATGGTTGATTACACTCATCGTTCTGAAGGACTTGATATCGAATCGGCAGGTGAGACTCATACAGAAACCGATACTCTCAGCGGCTTTAGAGTGCAGATGGGATTTTCGTACAGATTTTGATTATTTCAGTGGAGTCAGACCGTATTTTTTCATAATGGCCTGATAACTGCCGTCTTTTTTCATTTCTGCGAATGTTTTTTGCCATCGAAGAACTTGTTCTTTATCAAGAGCTTTCGAAGCGCCAACGTATTCGCGAAGAACAGTAAGTTCAGCGCCAACCCGCATATCTTTGCGGTCCATATCAGCATCTTTTTTGTACTGGCTTAATCCACTTAAAGGCGCCACCCAGGCATCAATCCGGCCTAGTTTTAATTTTTTTACATTTTGAACATCATTGCTTGCTACTTCGAGATTGGTGAAGCCCAACTCTCTGAGAAGAGCGTCTGCAACAGAGCCGGTGAGGATGCCGATTTTTAGTTTTTTGGAAGATTCAAGAGTAGAAATATCGACTTTGGACTCTTTTAGCGCCACGATGACATACGGATCATCGAGAACATGCAACAACCATGTGTATTTTTCTTCTCTTTCTTTGGTGCGCGCCAACGGGATAAGGACAATATCCGGATTGTTTTCTGCTTCAAAGCGTGCGCGTGCCCAGGGAATAAATTCAATTTTATTTTTGTACTGATTTCTTTTAATAATTTCCAGAACCACATCATGAATGGCCCCGGCCCCGCCCTTTTCAGTGGGATAAGTATAAGGCGGAAAATTAGCTGAAAAAAATTTCAGTTCACCGCTCATGGCAGTTTGAGAGAACAAAAGAAGACAAAGACTCATCTGCAAAAATTGTTTCATTTGATCACCTGAAGGGGAATAGGAAGTTTAATAACAAAACTTGTATTTTCAGATTTGCGATCTATGTAAAACTGCCCATTATGTTTTTTTATGATGGTCATTGAGAGACTGAGGCCGAGCCCGGTTCCTTTTCCTGCATCTTTTGTCGTGAAAAAAGGTTGCATAATCTTATCGTGAAGTTCAAGAGGAATCCCTTTTCCCGAATCAGTGACTCTGATGATCATTTCATCGTTTTCAACGGTACAACTAATCTGAATCCATTTTTCAGGAAGAGCAGAGACAGCATCGTAAGAATTGTGCAGAAGATTTAACAGGACCTGTGACAATTGAATCTTTCTGCCCTGGAAGGAGTGATGCAGCCACTCGGATTCCGGAATGCGGAGTTCAATTCCAGCGTGTCGGAATTTTTCTCCGCATAGAGAAATGACATCGTTGATAATGTCATTCCAGGTGAATTCACTCATCTCTTCGCTGCTGGCGTCTCGGGAGAGAGCAAGCATTCCATTGATGATTTTAGTAATCCTGTCAGTCGTCTTATCAATTTTTTCAAAATAACCAGAAAGCTTTTCAGGAGAAGATTCACCTTTTTCAATGTTTTTTTGAAGAAGTTTTGAGGAAGAACCTATGATCGTCAATGGATTGTTGATTTCATGGGCAATCCCACCGGCCATTTCTCCAAGCGAAGACATTCGCGACGAGATTTCCAGCTGACGACGTTGCTCAGAATTCACTTCTTCCATTTCCATATAGGATTTGTAGATTTTATGTCTCATCTCATTGATGGATGTCACCAGCGAACTCAATTCATCTGGTTCATTGAAAAAAACATTTTTTTCAAGTTTAAGTTTCTCATCTGATTTCACATCAATGTTTTTAACAAAGCCGGCAATGTGAATAAGATGCTTGGTGAGAAGATGTTGAATGCTGAGTAAGAGAAGAGCTGAAACCAGAAAAGTTTTTACGAACTGAGAAATAAAAATAATGAAAATTTTATTTTTAATTTTTGCCCAGACCTGATCTTTACTGCCGTGAATAACCAACGTGCCTAAGTAGACATCTTCGCTTTGATTTGTGTAATTGAGTTCAATCGATTTTTCTATCGCGTCTTCGACAGGTCTTCCAGCTTCATAAGTTTTTCTGCCACGGTATTCAATCAAGACATGCTGAATTCCCGGAATACTGATAATCCCTGCCAATTGGGTTTTTACCTGCGCCTCATTGAGTTCCCAAAGTGAAGCCGCGAGGCTGGGAGAATGGCTTCGTTCAACGAGCGTCAGGCTTTTTTTAATTGAGTTAATTTCCTGACTATAATCGAAATAGAGCTGAAATGATGTTGTGAAAAGAGTGACAATAGAACTGATGAGCAGAACGGCAGCCAGAATTTTCTGTGTGATCGTATGAGGTCGTATTGCGAATGAATTTTCTTGCATTGATAAAGTTCCTTCACCATCATTTTACCTCATCATGAGGTTAAAAGAACTTTATTTAAATCTGATAATTTCTTCCTCGTCAATCCTAATGTACTTCCTCAGAAGAAGAAGGTGAGACTTGAAATAATCGTCAAAACTCACTTGAGGATTGCGCTTGGTCCAGAGTGAGCGGGATGTGATGCCCAGCCGTCTGCTTAACAGATCCTGAAATGTTTTTGGCATCTCTTGCTCACAAATAAACTGAAGATCTTCTGCAGTGGGAAGCTTCCACTCAAAAGGTAGGACGATTGACTTCTGGCGAAGGGGTTTTAGTGTAATATCGCGATTGTAGGCGTGACCGAATTTATGGCAGATTTCTTTGGTGATTTCCTGACCCATCACGCGAAAAGTAGTATATTTCCCTCCGGCAATGACATAGGTGTGGGAGAGCGGCTGAAAAATTTTATGTTCGCGTGAAGTCTTGCCGCGATCATTGCCCGATCCTTCGCGCACCAAGGGTCTCACGCCTGCAAATGTAGAAAGCACGTGTGATTGATTCAAACCCAAGGTTGGAAAGTAATCGTTGAGAGCAGTAAGAAGGTAATCCACTTCGCTCTTGCTTGGTTTAATATTATTAAAATCTTCTTCCGCAGGGACTTCCGTGGTTCCCACTAATACCTGATCACCGTGAGGAATGACGAAGATAACCCGATCTTCATTTTTTCCCTGACCTTTTGGGGTCATTACAATGGGATGAGTGAGCGGAAGATCCTGAGCGGAAATCCACAGGTGAGAGCCCTTTGAAGGAAGAAGAACATTTTCCCAATTGTATCCAGGACAATTTTTTAAAAACTTATCAGTGAATGGTCCAAGCGCATAGATGACCTGACGTGCGCAAACCTGAAATTCTTCATTCGTCAGCACATTTTTACAGTGAAGGATCGTCATTTCAGTTTTTGGCTCAACTTTAATCACTTCAGTGTAGTTCATCGCTTTTGCATGCGGTTCTTTTAAAGCATCATAAATCACTTCAAGCGTGATTTTTGCATCATCCATAATGCCGTCGTAATAGACGCCGGCACCTGTGAGTCCGTCGCGTTTTAATCCGTAAATATCGAGCACGACTTCTTCAGGTTTTTTAATAGAGAAAGGAGAGTTCTTAAAACTTGAAAGAAGATCATAAAGGAAAAGTCCGATATGAATCATCCAAAGAGGGCGTTTGGCATCTTTATAAACCGGAAGATAAAAGGCCGCTTCACGGGCCAGGTGTGGTGTCAGCTTTAACCAGAGATTTTTTTCGTGAAGAGCTTCAAAAACAAGGGCGAAGTCCATATTTTCAAGGTAACGGATTCCTCCGTGAAGCATTTTTGAACTTCTCTCGCTGGTTTGTGATGAAAAATCATTCTTTTCAATGAGAAGTGTTTCAATCCCGTTTAAAGCAAGGTCGCGAAAAATGCCTGCACCAACAATTCCACCACCCACAACGACTGTCTTATATGTCTTCATTTAGTACTCAGGAGAGACAACGGCCATGGTTGCACTGGCCGTGAGTTGATAACAATTTTTTCCATTGGCCGTTTTTTCAAATGGCAGAGGCTGAAGCTGATAGGAAAGGCCCAGCAAGGCATTGGCCTTCTCTTTTTGTGCTTTGGATTTTAATTCTTCCGCAAGTGTCACAAATAGATAATCAAATGAACTGCGATAATCCATGAAGGCCTGCTCGCTGGAAAGCGAGTCTTCTTCACTTGAAAGATATTCGCTCAACTCGTTTTGTGAGCGTTCCTGTTTCTGTACAAAGGCCAGGCGCTCCAGTTCTTCTTCATCGACGATGGCGAAACTTGTGCGTACACCGACATATTTCTGTATTTTGTAGCCTTCCAGATGGGCAGTTGTTGCGACGATGATTTCTTTTGAAATGTCTTTGGTTTCGGAATTTCCGGAATCGGCCACATAGGATTCGGAAATGTTCTGACGAAGACTTTCTTTTTTTACAAGACCTTTAGGATTTTGCTCACCGGATTTGGATGGATGAACTTCATCAGATAATCCCATTTCCAGATCACAATCAAAGCGTCGCAGTTTATGGGCAAGAATGATAGCGCTGTATTCGCTGATTTGAGGAACAAGCAGGTTTCCCATTTCCAGGGCTTGGTTTGTTTCATCAAGATTCTGTTCGGTCACAATTCCAAATTCCGTCAGGAGACTCAAAATGCTTTCTTTATCATCTTCATATTTCAAATTGCGAATGATGAGACTGTAAGGAGGATTGCCACCGCCCTGAATCTGACCATAGGAAAAATTCTGAGCAAAAGTTTTGACTTCAGTAAATCGTTCTGGTGGTAATTCTTGTGGAGCTTCTTGCTCTGGCGTTTCTTCGTAAGAGGGAAGCTCTTCTGTTGTAAAAGGTTCTGAGATGGCTTCTTCTTCTGCAGGAGATTCGTTTGAAAAATCAGATGATAATTCAGACGAGAAATCTGACGAAAAATCGGAAGCGAAATCCGATTCTGTTGATGTTTCTTCCGAAGTAGTTTCGCTTAAAGAAAAATCACCTGACATTTCACCTTCAGACGATTCCAGAGGCAGATCAGGCATGCTGATAAGTTCTTCTGAATCGCTTTCAAGAGATTCAAACGGAACTTCAGGCGGAGCTTCTTCGGTATGGGATTCCAGATCGCTTAGATCTGAAACCGCAGGAAGGTCAAGGCCATTGGTGGTGACTTCAGTGCTTGTGCCATCAGCTTTGTGATAGGACTGGTCGAAATCACCAAATTTCGATTCGAGATCGGGATCTTCTTCGTGCAGAAACTCAGAGAGATCTTCTATTCGGGTTAAATCCTTGCGATCATCATCATCGTCATTATTATGGCCATTGCCCATTAAGCGTCTACTCCGTGACATTGTTTGTATTTCTTGCCAGAACCACAAGGACAAGGATCATTGCGGCCTACTCTAGGGTTGCCGCGCTTGATGGCCTGGGCCTCTTCTTTTCTGGTTTCTTCTTCAATCAATTTTTTATGCGCTTCCAGTTGAGCTTCCAGCTCTTCCTGATGGCGTTTTTGCAACTCTTCGATTTCATCTCTTGTATAAAGTCTTACAGTGAAGAGGTTATTGACAATGGAACGCTTAACATTGCCCTTCATTGTTTCAAAAAGAGCAAATGATTCTTTTTTGTATTCAGTCAGAGGATCTTTCTGGGCATACGCGCGCAGGTTGATCCCTTCCTTAACATGATCCATTTGAAGAAGGTGGTCTTTCCAATGTTGATCGAAGCTTGAAAGCAGAATTTCGCGAAGAGCGTATCTGACTTGTTCCTCTTCGTGACCGGCAAACTTCTTTTCCAGAATTTTCTTTGCCGTTTCACCAAAATATCTTTCGAGTTCGTTGTCGAAAGTTTTCATGCATTCTTCAGCTGAAACTTCAAAATCTGTGTTGAACGTGTTCTTGAAACCGTTTTTCATTTCCGGCCAGTCCCAGTGATCAACTGGAATTTTCTTTTCTGGACGGTACACTTCAAGAAGCTCTATTGCGATGTCTTCGACCATCTCATTAACGAAGCCCATATTGTCCTGGTCATTGAGAATATCGCGGCGGATTTTATAGATAATACGACGTTGTTCGTTCATAACGTTATCGTATTCAAGAAGGTGCTTTCTGATATCGAAGTTGTGTGCTTCCACTTTCTTCTGCGCTTTTGCAATCGCATTGGAAATCATTTTGTGTTCAATCGGCTCGTCTTCTTTCATTCCCAGAGTGTTCATCAGTCCTGAAATTTTATCGGAGCCGAAAATTCTCATGAGGTCATCTTCAAGAGAAAGGAAGAACTTCGAGTTCCCTGGGTCTCCCTGACGTCCCGAACGACCGCGAAGCTGGTTGTCGATACGGCGTGATTCGTGTCTTTCCGTTCCGAGAATGTAAAGACCACCGGCCGCTTTAGTTTCCGGTGTCAGCTTAATATCAGTCCCGCGACCGGCCATGTTTGTAGCAATTGTTACGGCACCCGGTTGACCTGCATTCTTGACGATTTCCGCTTCACGTTCGTGTTGTTTAGCGTTTAGAACTTCGTGTGGAACGCCTTCGGCCTTCAGGTATTTTGAAATAAGTTCTGACGTTTCGATCGCAATCGTACCGACAAGAACCGGTTGTCCTTTGGCGTGGAGTTGCTTGATGAGTTCAGCAACAGCTTTGTACTTTGCAGCTTTGTTTTTGTAGATGATATCCGCTTCATCAATTCTTGCCATCGGAAGGTTGGTCGGAATAACGACAACGTCGAGGTTGTAAATTTTCTGGAATTCTTCCGCTTCAGTGTCAGCAGTACCAGTCATACCCGCAAGTTTTTTGTAAAGCTTGAAGTAGTTCTGGAAAGTGATCGAAGCAAGAGTTTGGTTTTCAGATTTAATCTGGACACCTTCTTTTGCTTCTACTGCCTGGTGAAGACCGTCTGACCAGCGGGACCCTTCTTTTAAACGTCCTGTGAACTCATCAACGATGATGATCTGACCATCGCGGTTGACGTAATCGACATCAATCTTAAACAGAGCATGGGCCTTGAGCGCCTGATTCAAGTGGTGAAGCAGGTTAGAGTGTTCGATGTTGAAAAGGTTTTCAATTTTCAACAGTTCCTGAACACGGACAATCCCATCTTCAGTGAACATTGTCGTTCTTGCCTTTTCATCAATTGTATAATGAACCTCTTTTGAAAGTTGAGGAATGATATCGTTGGCAACGTAGTAAAGTGATGGATCTCCTTCACTTGGACCTGAGATAAGAAGCGGAGTTCTTGCTTCATCGATAAGGATCGAGTCCACTTCATCCACGATACAAAAGT
>DJVH01000088.1 GCA_002440825.1 Bacteriovoracaceae bacterium UBA6261
AAACAGGATCGTAGCCAAAACCACCCTGCCCGCGATAGCTGTGGGCGATCACTCCGTTCATCCTTCCTTCAAAATAAAAAATTTCTTTTTCGTTTAGGTAAACGCAAAGAACACAGGTAAAGAAAGCTCCGCGGGATTCTTTCCCTTGCATCTTTTGCAGAAGAAGTTCGGCGCGGTCTTTATCACTAAGGCCATCGCCTCCGAAGCGCGCAGAGTAGATGCCGAGCTCGCCTGGCAAAGCTTCAACCGTAAGTCCTGAATCATCAGCAAGTACCGGGATTTTAAATTGATCGTAATAGGCTTTAGCCTTTAATAGAGCGTTGGCAAAATAAGACTCGCCGTCTTCAATGACTTCTAATTTTTTCTCCGCAGGCTTCACTGTCACGAATTTGGAATCAAACAGCTCAGAAAATTCCTGAGCCTTGTGTGCATTGGAAGAAGCGAGGATCAATTCGATCATTTCAAGGCCTCAGATTGTTTTGTGAAAACGACATTCAGGCAATCTTTTGCACATTGAAGTAAGGCCATTAATTGCTCATGCGAAAAAGGATGGCCTTCAGCTGTTCCCTGCACTTCAACAAATTTACCGGATTTTGTCATAACAACATTCATATCCGTTTCACAGCTTGAATCTTCTTCATAATTGAGATCGGCAATAACTTTTCCAGATTTGTTGATGCCGACACTGATCGCTGCCAGTTGTTCTGCCAGCGGACTTTCGAAAATCAATCCTTCTGCCATGAGTTTTTTGATGGCCATTTCCAGTGCCACATAAGCGCCTGAAATAGAAGTTGTTCGGGTTCCGCCGTCAGCAACCATAACGTCGCAGTCAATTTGAATTGTTCTCTCGCCTAGTTTTTTTAAATCCACAACCGAACGAAGCGATCTGCCGATTAAACGTTGAATCTCCTGAGTTCTACCGCTTGCACCATTGCGTTCGCGTTTATTTCGGGAGTGTGTCGCAGAGGGAAGCATTGAATATTCAGCAGTCAGCCAACCTTCGCCTTTTCCTTTGAGAAAAGGAGGCACGCTTTCTTCTACTGTGACAGTGACATAAACTTTTGTATTTCCGCATTCAACAATGACGGATCCTTTAGCGTAAGGATTTGGATTGAGCGTATATTTAATTGGTCTTGGATTGCTTCTTTCTATAAGTTGTTCAATTGATGACATTAATGTTCCTTTGGTCTAAAAGAGAATGGTATTTGAACTTGATAATAAACTGCGAGGCTCTTATGTTTCAACAACATTTTAATACCATCGGATCAACGCAGGTCTTTTTAAAAGAAAATCTCGATCGCCTAAAAACAAAAGACGATGATATTCTTATTTCCTGCTCAGAACAGACCAATGGTATCGGCAGAAAAGGCAATTCCTGGGATACTTTCCCCAACAGTCTTGCCATGTCATTTACAATAAAGCCAAACGATAAACCTTCCCTCACTCCGATTGAAATCGGTGTGCTCGCTGTGCGCTTCTTTCACAAGCATTTTAATAAAGAGCTTTTTCTCAAATGGCCTAATGATATTCTCACCAGTGATGGAAAAAAATGCGGCGGAATTCTCTGTCAATACATCGATGAAAGAACGGTCATTGTGGGTTTTGGAATCAACCTGGGAAAATTAAACACTGGGGCACATTCAGACTACCGGCACGGATTGGGCAGCGTAGATAATGCTCTTGTTCTCTCTTCTGAAGATCAGGAAAATCTTTCGAAAAAACTCTATGAAGAATTTCTTTCTTTCCGTTATCACGACGTCAACGAACTAATTCGCGACTTCAATCTTCATTGCGCGCATTTAAATAAAGAAGTTTTTATTTTTGAAGATGGCAAAGACTACATTGGAACTTTTAAAGGTCTTGGAGAAAACGGCGAAGCTCTGGTGTTGATCAACTCCACTCTTTACCATTTTCTTTCAAGCTCGCTGACGATTTTGTAATTCAGTGCTGAACAGATTCTGAAATTTCTTTAATTTCCTTGCGAATCAGGTTCTCAGCAAGATCTGGAATGACTTCCCAGGCAACTTTCTCTGCGCTTTGACGGCAGAATTCCTTAACCATTTCTTCAATCATTGGTCGAAGAGAAACTTTGAGCTTCTCAACAATTTCATCGGTATTTAGGTTTGAAGGCATTTGGGAAGATGAAACATCGTAATTCTGAAGTTCAAGAGTCGGCTCAGGCTCTGCTTGAAAATGATCCTGATTACTTGCTTCACTTTCTTTGAAGTTCTGAACAGTTTCAGTAAGATCTGCTGTAACTTCATCCAAATTAGTTTCTTCGATGTATTTTTCTTCTTCAGATTTAACAGGCACAACTTCATCGACTGCCCAGAAAGCTTCCGGTGAAATATCTTCATCAATTTCATTGAGAAGATCGCGGTTGAGATCTTCAGGGACAGAAAAATTCGGATCTGTTTCATCTTCATCTTCTTCCAGGTCAACATTTTGAATGAACTGAGAAGATGATTGAAGCCTGTCCAGAATATTCACTTCTTCCGAAGCTTCTTCAATAACCGGAGGGAAGGCTTTTTGATATTTTTCTTCCAGGCTTTGAGCAGGTGTAAAACCCCAGCCAGAAATTTCACTGCTCAATGGATCCAAAGCAGCTGTTTGAGTATTCACTATTTCTTCTACGGCAGTTGCACCTTCATCTTCATCTTTTGTATGAATGACCGGAGCATCTACTTTCCACATATCGATGTCATCTACTTTGCTGTAAGCTTCTTCCGGATTGGCCGGTTTTTTAGGAGCAGTGACATCACGTTTTCCGTCGAGAAGGTCGCGGCACTTTTTAATGAACTTTGTACTTTCAAACGGCTTAACAATTTTATCTGAAATACCGCAGGCTTCGAATTGCGACTCATCGACAGTGTCGAAAGTTCCCAACATAACGATGATCGCAGCACCTGGCATTGATTGATTAATTTGTTTAGCAAGATCGTAACCAGAGCGGGAATCGGAAAGATTGAAATCGAGAAGAATCAAATCAAAATGATTCGACTGTATTTTTCTGAATAACTCAGCTTCGTTCAAACATTCAACTAATTCATATCCGCTGTTGGCCAGCGTAATCCCAATTACTTTTTGAATAGTCAAACTGTCGTCTGCAACTAAAACTCGTGAAGTCATCTTCCATTTCCTCTTGTAACTATTCTCAACTAAAAGAGTGTCTTAATCAATGCAATTTTTAACAGATGTCCGACAATTGCGCTCGCTTATTAAAATTGCAAAAGAAGCGCGGTTTGATTGTCGAGATTTCCCCGTTCGTTAGCGAGCTTCATCAGTTCTTTGATAATATCCATTTCTTTTTTTAAATTTTTTTCAATGGTGTACTTAATCTCATGCTCTTCCAGGCGTGAATAGATTCCATCAGTAAAAAGAAGAACCAGATCTCCTGCAGAGATTTTAAGTTCGCGGACCTGATAATGTAGATCTTCAAACAAACCGATTCCGCTCATAGGGGCAGTGTGAAGAAAAGAAGAGAAGCGATCCCTGCTCACATTTCGCAAAGAATCTGGCAACACCTCGTTGCTCAGCTGGCCCTTGCGGTAAAGCCAGGCACTGCAATTTCCCGTAGAGGCTAAAGTTAAGACATTTTCAGCAAGAGCTGCTCCTAAGACTGAGCCGCCCCCCCTGTCGTTCATGCTTTTTGCTTCATTATCCTGAGTGATTTTCTGATGGGCCACATGAAGGGCGTTGATAAGTGCATTTCCTTCAATCAGATAACGTGCGCTGTAATAAAACTGAAGAGTCGAATCCGGATCTACCGAAATTTTCGTATAAGAACGCTTCAGCGAATCGCGTATCATGCTTGCCGCGCGATCTCCGATGTTCGAGCCACCAAAGCCATCAACAATCATGAAAAGATTGTTGGCCAGGTCAACATCGGCCAGATCTTCATTGAGATTCAAATGAGGTCCTTGATGAGAGAGCATGCCATAGCTTTTAAGTTCAATCATAAATTATTCCAGATAGTCTTTAAGTTTATCTGTCGCTTTTTTATAGTAATCGCTGTCTACTGGTGAAATCTGTTGCACTTCCTGGAACTTCTCTTTGGCATCCTGGAACAAGCTCAATGACTCCGAGATAATCGCTTCGCGATAAATTTTTCTAGCTTTGACAGCAAGCTGATCTTTAATTTCCACTACCATGTTCAACGCTTCTGCATTGGAAGGTTCAACTTTCAGGATCTGCTGGTAAACTTCATATGCACCTTTTAAGTCCTGTCCTTCCATCAATGATTTCGCTTTCCCCTGGAGAGGAGCTACTGCCGAACTGATTTCTTCGCGGGAGGTTTTCAACATGTCAGAAGCTTCTTTAGTCAAATCTTCATCCATGTCTTTTAACTTTAAAAAGTCTTCGAGCTTTCCGATGGCCTTGAACCATTCTTTTTGAAGAAACAACGTTTTTCCAGGCTTAAGTTTTTCAACCTTATCTTCCCGCGCTTTCTTCCTGGAAACTTCTTCCAGTTCTTTTCTGGCTTTTTCTTTTTGCCAATCTTCAAGTTCCATTTTTAATTTAGGAACTTCCATATTTTCCGGATCGATTTTTGCTATCTCGTTAAATGTCTCAGTCGCGAGTTCAACTCTTCTGTCTTTTGTGTAAGAGCGAGCCTTCTCAAGAAGATCTTTTATCTTCATCTTCTTTTCTTCTGCAGCGATCTTTTCCTGCTTTTCTTTTTCCAGTCTTTCAATACGTGCAATCCCTTCTTTAGAAAAAGCTATCAGCGATTGTAAATTCGAATTGAAGTTGGGATCGACAGCTGCAATCTTGTTTAATTCATCCAGAGCTTCTCTGTAGCGGCCATTGTTGAAATGGTTTTTGCCGATTTCGTAACGGGCGGATAGAGCGCGTTTTTCATCTTCAGATAAAACTTTGCCTGATTTTGTGACAATGGGTTTGTCTGTAGTTTTAGCCGCTGCCTTTTTAGGTTTTTTTGCAGTCTGGTTCGCGCTGTTATCCTGGCCATCATCGAGCATGACCCATAAACCAACCAGGACAACAGCTCCAATAATCAGCTTTTTTCTTTTCTGTTCGTCTTTCCAGATGCGTTTGATGATCGACTTCTCTTCAGGTTCGTTGCTGACAACGCCGCCGAGAGCATCGAAACTTTCACCTTCTTCTGCCGGAATTTCTACGACTTCCTCAACTTCCACCGTTTGATCTTCATCCACGGCCATGAGAGTTTGATTTTCTTCTTTTAAGAAATCAGAGCGGAATTTTACAGTAAAAGTCACTCCGCCAATAACAAATTCATCATTGTGGTTGAGCGTCGCTTTGTTGATCCGGTCGCCATTCAAAATTGTACCGTTTGAAGAATTCAAATCTTCAAGCGTCACCATAATATTGTTTTTCGTAATCACGGCATGGACCGAAGAAACTTCGGAATCATTTAAAACGATCTGGCATTTAGCAGGGTCGCGGCCGATGTATGTTTTATCGGCATCGATTACAAACTTATCATAAGGAGCAGTCTCTCCAAAAAGTTCAAGTTGAACCTTGGCAAAAGACTGCATGACTTTAGTACTTTCGTCGTCGCTGCTGCTGTCGATATTTTCGAGTGAGTAGGCACTGTCGCCTTCATCAACCGGAATAAGTGCATCGTCTTCCGTCTGATTCTCGGCATTCATGGCCAGCGCCATCTCTGCTTCGCTTTCATTGTTTTCCTCAAAACCAAACTCGTTCTCTTCCTGCTTTGGTTCATCAAAAGACTGAAAGTCGGAGGGAGCTTCAAGGTCAGCAGTTGCATCCGCTCCCGTATTCGTAACCGGAGTCTCACCGATTTCATTTACATCGATTTCTTTTGTAAGTTCTGAAGCATCAATTTCGCTGGTCAATTCAGAAGCATCGATTTCTCTGGTGGCATCATCATTTTTGGCAAGAGCTGGTGTCTTTTCAACAGGTGCCGGAGCGGACTGAACAGATGTGACAGTTTGAATGGTCTCTTCAACCTGAGGTTTAGCTGAGACTGTTTCAGCAGCAGTAAAATCTATCTGGGTGCTTTCATTTTCAACCGCAACAGTATAGGCACCAATGACTAGAGTGTCACCATTCTCCAGTTCAGTTTTTATTTCAAGATCTTCACCGTTTAAAAGACATTTATTTTCGGGAGTTGTTTTTTCAGCGAACCATTTTCCATTTTTATGAATAATCTTCACGTGCTCGCGGGAAATCTGTTTGTCATCGAGCACGACATGGCAGTCTTTTGATCGTCCGATCAAAAACACCGTTTCAGAATAATCAAAAGCTAAAACGTCTTTGCCTAAATCAATTTTTTGGTTCGGCAGATTTCGTTTCGAGACACTTAATTTCACCTTTCTCCATTCCCAGTTCAGACTCTATTGCACTAATCTGCAACATCGCATTTTTATATCTTTCATCGTTGGGATAATTTTGTATCAACTGAACAACACCGCAGTAAGAAACAATCGCAGCGCGATAGCTTTTCGATTCAAACTCCTGCTTCCCTTTCTCAAAATTTTTCCTTATATCATCATCCAGACTTTGCTTCGCCTTGGACAAGTAAAAACTTGCCTGACCGTTATTTGGGCTCAGAAGCAGGGCCAGGCGAAAATCTTCCATCGCCCGGAAGTAATTCCCTTCACTGAACTCTCTTCTACCGCTATGAATGAGCGCTTCCAGTTTCTTTTTAACTTCTGCATCTTCCGGAGCATTCTTTTTTACGATCGGAGTATTAAATTCCCGATCTAAATCAGTCATACTATTTGCCGTTGTTCTTGCGCTTTTCGGTGGAGCCTCCCCACCGCTAAACAGAACGTAAAGAATTCCGCCGATAACAATGGCAAAAATTAAAATCTTGTTTGGACCGCCTTTCTTTTCAGGTTCTGATCGTCTGCCGTTTAAAGCGAACGGATCATCTTTTTGAGCGCGTGAAGCAGCCGTCTTCGGCTTATTCACTTTCATTTCTTTTACAGAAGAAATTTCATTGTCATCAGCTACAATCATTTCGTTTGCGGCGATTTCGATCAGATTGTATTTAAAAACAGTTGATCCAATAACAATTTTTTCTGCATCAGAAAGTTTTTTTTGCTTAACTTTAGTGTCGTTGACGATAATTCCGTTTTGGGCCCCGAGGTCTGTAATGGTGTAGCTGTTATCTGCAAAGGAAAGTTCGGCGTGTTCCCGTGAAATTTTTGTATCAACAATTTGAATGTCAGCAGTTTCACCGCGGCCAATGATCAAACGTTTACCCAGAAGGTAATAAACCTTCCCTTTATTCGATCCGGTCATGCAGAGGAGACGATGATGCGTTCCCGGCTCTGTCGGATTCTTCAATTCAGTAGTAATTTTTACGTTTGCCGCTTTATTCATATTTTACTTTCAAGTATCCTGCACAAAAGAAATATAAAATCCTTTTGCAAATCCATCTTTCCCGAGGAGAGAGGTCACAAAAATATTAAATTGCTTACCTTGCAATTCGTAATGCCCTTGCTGGGCCGTTCCCGAATTATTGGCAGAATTATCGCAAAGTTCGATCAATGTTGCTGCAAAACCTCTCTCTTTTGTAATGTCGAGAATATTCATGCCTTCGGCCATGGATTGGCGAATACCGCAAATATCTTCAGCCTGTGTATTGATGCTCACAAGATTTTTACCTGAGTTCAAAACGATAACCGGGCCTTGAGCTCCCTGCATAAATTCCAACAGCGTATTGACATAAGTTGTATCGGATTCAATATCATTTGGATCGATATCTGTTTCATCTCGCTGCAATTCACGAATCCGTTGCAAACTTGTGTTGATGGCATTTCGCACAGGATTCAATTCTTCGAAGAGAAGCTTACTTTCTATACTTCTTCTACGGCCTCGCAAGGCTTCTTCAACCTGGAATCGAATCTCTTCCATAGGGCGAAGCGTGAGGTAATACATTATGCCGAAGAAAATAATGGCAACCAGAAAAGACGTAATCAATGATTCAAGATAAAGCTTTGAACTCTTTGTTGATTCGATCGCAAGAGTTCGCGGAGCAAAGCGGATAGCGATGACACCGACGGCTTCCTGTTGACCGGTCTTGGCATTATAGGAAAGAATTTTTTTTCCGATACCTATCTGTCCATTTTCCAGCAGCTGCTTCTTCACTGTACGGCTGTCTCGATTTTTCTTCGCCCATTCACCGGTTTGTACTGAAAACGGATCATTGGTATATTCATTCAGACGCGAGATCGGTCTGACGATTCGACCGTCGAGATCGAATAACTCGTATGAAACAACACCTTCTTCTGAATCTAGAAAAGTTGTATCAATTCTTTCGAGGTTTTTTTGTTCAAGTGCAGTCGCATTGATGCGCCCGATTTCTTCCGCGTAGTGAGCTCCGCGGTTCGCAATTTCCTGTAGAAGAATTTCCTTTGAATCCTGAAGAACCGGGAAAATCGTCAGGGTAATGGTTGAAACAGCAAATAATCCCGTGAAGATGGCAAGCAGAACGCGCCATTCATACTCCTGATTGATCCCATGGAACATGGGCATGACTTTATATTTAAAAAGCCAGAACATTTTTCCAACGAGATTTTCAGGCGGCTGACCACCACTGAGAAAATCATCTATACTTTCTTCTCTTGATGATTGAGAAGCTACTTTCTTTTTAACAACAATTTTCTTTTCACGGACATGAACAATCTGAAGAATAGCGTTTGGCAAAGCAATTTTATCACCGCCTTTAGCTGTCGCTCTCTTGATGAGTTTTCCATTCAGGAAAGTCCCATTGGCACTGCCCATATCCTGGACATAAAGAACATCGTCCGTCACAGTGACTGTGATATGTTTCTTTGAAACACCATCAACCTGAAAATGAATATCGCAGCCTGAATCACGACCGAGAGTATTGTCTCCATTTTTGAGAACAAACTCCTGGCCTCTTAATTTTCCGCCGACAACAACTAACTTATACATAGCGCCTCTAGTTTCTCACCTGTCTTTAATTCTTTTTTCATAGTTCCGGCCTTCATTTCCAGAACCTGATGAGCTTTAAAATAAATCCAGCTCATTCTCCACGGCCGCAGATCATAAACAGCCTTCACTATCTTAAAATCGCGGTCGAGAAATAGAACATCAAGACTATAAAGCATAAAAAAAGTGTGTATCGAATTGCATGGAGTGATCAATAGGCCGTCACAATCCGGCAGACTTTCAGAAAACATTAATCCCTTCATGCGTGAAATCATGCTGTCAGCAATCGCCACTTTCGGGCAAATCACTTCTCCATTTTGAGTTTTTAAAGTGTACATTTTATTTTCCACTTACAATCTCCAGCACAATCGGCGCAAAGACGATCATTAGAACTGAGGGAATAATTAAAAACATCATTGGAAAAAGAATTTTTGTAGCGGCCGTAGCACCAGCCTTTTCCACTTCTGCTGATTTGTTTTGTCTAATTTCAAGTGCCAGGGCTTTTAGAATCGGCCCGATGGAAGCACCAACTGAATCTGCCGCAATGAGTGTTGCACAGAATGAAGAAATTTGAATCAAGTCTACTCTCCAGGCGAGATTGCGAAGAGCTTCCGCACGGCTGGCCCCGATTTTAATTTCTTTAATAACGATTTCAAATTCTTCCGTCAGCGGATTAGTTTTGGCTTTTTCGATAACTTTTGCCATAGCCGCAACGAAATCCAGACCCGCTTCAACAGAAAGTGCAAGCATGTCCACACAGAACGGCATCGCCATAATGATTTGCTTTTGTCTCATTTCGATCTTTCCTTTGATCCAAAAATCAGGATAAAAGAATCCGAGAACGGCTATAACCGGAATCAAAGAAAGTTCCCAGTCTGTTTCAAGAAAAACTCTTAATACAACAAAGAGAATGGGAAATCCGATAATAAGGAAGAGCTTAAAAGCAAAAAAATCTTCGGGTGTCATGACATTGGTCAAGCCCGCCGCCGCGAGCGTTCTTCGATATTTTTCTTTAAATGTTTTTCTGTTTTTCATTCCGGCAACAATCGGACTGAAATAACGCTTGAAGAATGGACGTGAATAACGAAGGATGATTCCGTGCTTGGCGATTTCATCTTTTTCTTTGTTATCTTCTAGTTTTTCCTGCGCCTGGAAAGTTTCTTCGTCCTGGAAAATCGTTTTGGCAATGAGGAAGACAGCAAGGCCGATTAATCCAAGTGCCGCATAATAAAGCAGCATTGAACCTTCGTAATTATTTTTTCCATCGCGTTCATCGCAAGCTGCCTGCTCGATCCGCACTTCTTTTCTTGGATCTGCATCTTCATAAGTTCCATCTTCCAGACGTTTTTTTGCAGTACAAGCGAGATTCAAATACTCCAGGTATTTTTTAGCTGCATACTTTTTTTGATTTTCTTCGCCGAGCCACGCTGCCGATGATCGCAGTTTATCAAGCTCTTCTTGTTCGAGATCAGCATTCTCATCTGTCTCTTTTAATTTTTTTCTTTTTTCTTTTAACCTTTCAATTGTCGATCGAAGTTCGCGACTCTTGACGGGATCCATGCGATCGTTGTTTTTGTACCAAAGAGCAACTTGATAACAATTTGCCATGTGACCTTGATCACAAGAATCTTTGTACATTTCGAATTTTTTGTCGGCTGAGTAATCATCAAATTCAATCGCGTTCAATTTCGTTGAATGCGCTGTGAACAGAAGAAGGACCAGGCCTAAAAAGACTTTTAACATTCTATCCCCATCATAACTAAATGATATCAGATAAAATGAAAATTTAATGAGCGGCACTATAGAAGGGAAATATTATCCTCTATGCTTTCTGAGCGTTTTTCTCGGCAATTTTTTTGCGGACGTCATCCATGAACTGCATAGTGACCTTGCGGTTAAACTTTTTCTCGAGGTCCGGAACGTAGATTGGTTTGTATTCTGTGAAATATCTTTTCTTTGTTTCCTGAACGCGATCCAGTCTGTCAGTAAACTCCTGGGCCCTGATTGTTTTGTCTTTCTGAGCTTTCTTCAAACCTTCCAGACCAAGAACCGCTTCTTCCATATCGCGATACTCAACCATATCGCTGCCGGCCTTGATGGCCATCATGGCAGCCTCGCCAGTTCCGCGATGATCGGTAATGGCTTTCATCTGCATATCATCCGATAAAATGAGTCCCTTAAATTTTAAATCCTGGCGAAGCATCTCATGCGCTTTCGGTGAAAGCGAGCATGGTAGATTCGGATCAATGTCGTCTACGATTATATGGGCCATCATTATAAAATCCACTCTGGCCTTTACCGCTTTGATGAAAGGCTGAATTTCTTCTGCGCGAATCTCTTCCAACGATTTTTTAACAATAGGAAGATCAACGTGTGAATCTTTCAAAGTATTGCCATGACCAGGGAAATGTTTCGCACAAGAAAGAAGACCGCTGGTTTGAAACCCTCTGATCATACTGGAAATAAATTTGGAAACAGTTTCATGATCTGTTCCGAAAGCTCTATCCCAGATAACTTTGTTTTGTTCATTATTCCAGATGTCACAAACAGGTGCCAGATTGAGATTCACTCCACAAGCCAGTAACTCATTGGCCATAATTTCAGCAATTTCAAAAACTAATTTTGGTGAATCGAGTTTGGCAATTTCCAGCATCGGCGGGAATTGAGTAAATTGAGTTTTAAATCTCATCACTCTTCCGCCTTCGTGGTCAGTGGCAATAAAAAGAGGATATTCTTTTCTTAGAACCTGAATGCTGTTTACTAATTCTGCCAGCTGAGCGGGAGACTCGTAATTTTTGGAAAATAAAATCACTCCGCCAATATCTTCTTTTTCGATGAATTTTTTTTCTTCAGCTGTAAGAGCTAAACCGCTAAGACCAGTGAAAACTAATTGCCCTACTTGAGTCATAAATTGCAATCTTCCTTATTTTTCTGTTGGATCGAGATAATCTCTTAAACCATCGCCCAATAGATTTAATCCTATTATTAATCCTGCCATTGTCACGCTTAAAATGACAGCAATGTGAGGCGCTTCCAGTAAAACTGTTTTTGCTCCGCCAAGCATTGCTCCCCAGGAATAAGGACTGGCACCAAGGCCCAAGAAACCTAAAGCAGCTTCGCTGATTATCACACCACTTATTCCCAAAACCATGTTGACGATCATCACCGGTAGAATGGCCGGAATGATAACAGTGAAAAACAGTCTGATTTCGCCGATGCCGATCGCCCTTGCTCCTTCCACATAGGTCAAAGCTAAAACTCTCTTTGCTTCACCCCGGGCGATTTTGGCATACCCTGGCCATCCGGTAATGATCAACGCAAAGATGAGTCCTTTCATCGACTGACCGGTGACCGCCATGATCATGATCGCAATGAGAATGCTCGGAAAAATAAAAACAAGATTGATGGCCAGATCAAATCCAAGTCTGAACCATCCAGGCGCTTTCACTGCGAGATAGCCCATAGTGATTCCGATGGATGCCGTTGCGATGGTCACGATGAGTGAGATCGTCAGCGAATAAGAAAGCCCCGCAGATAAAACTTCAAGCAGACTTCTTCCGAGCAAATCTGCCCCGAGAACCAATCCCTGGGAAAATGGTTTTGCGAGTTCAAGCGGCATGTGCAGTTCAGGAACGTAAGGATGAGCAACAGTCCCTGCGACAAAAAATTTATAGATGTACCACGACAACGCCCAGATGACATAAAGACCGATGATGCTGAAACCACTTTTCATTTCGCGGGTCATTTTTTTTCTCAACATCATTGAGCCGTCCTCGGATCAATTTTTTCATTGATATAGTCGAGAGCAAAATAAATCACCATGTAAGTGATTGTTGAGTAGACAATCACTCCCTGAACAATCGGATAGTCGCGGTTTTGTATTCCATCAAACAACAGCGAGCCCATGCCTGGAATATCAAAAATCGTTTCAGTGATCATGGTTCCTGCAATGACGACTGATAATTGAATCGCGACCACATTGAGAATTGTCGGCAGACATATTTTTAGTATGCGAAAAAGAATAGCAGTTTCGGAAAGTCCTTTAGAACGCGTAACCAGAACCCACTGAGAGTTGGATTCTTCGAGATATTTGTTTCTGGTCACTCTCATAATGACAGCAGATAAAGGAATTACCAGGGTAAGAATCGGTAAAAAGAGGTGTTTCATCTCTCCCCACTCTGATACCGGCAAAAGATTCAATTTAATTGAAAATACAAATACAAGAAGAGGCGCCAGTGAAAAAATGGGAAAGGATAAAGCAAATAAGGAAAGAAAGCGGGAGAATTTATCGAAGCCTTTATTTTTATTTACTCCGGCCATCATGCCAAGAAACATTCCGAGGCAGGCTGCAATGGTGACGGAAAAAGCTGCCAGAGTCATCGTGGGCTTCATTCTTTCTTTCAGTAAACCTTTGATGTCTTTGGCCCCAAAAAGGCTTTTACCCAAATCGCCACGAGCAAGTCCTTTCATAAAAGTGGAGTATTGCTCCAATAACGATTTATCCAGACCGAGTTGTGATTTTAATTTTACAATTTCTTCGTACTTCGCTCTTTCTCCAAGAATCGTTTCAACCGGATCACCTGGGGAAAGTCTGATAACAAAAAAAATTGCGGAGAGAGCAATGAAGATGGTGAAAAAAGCATAAAAGATTTTGCTCATCAACTTATTCAATGCTTCCTCCGTCGCTATCGTCTTCAGAAGCATTTTTTCCAGCAGAGGCTTTTTTGGCAGATGCACTGACCATGGAAATACCTTGCGATACCCAGAACATTTTTTTCATCTGGAATTTGTCGTCCACTACGTAAAAGATGGATTGACCTGCAACTTTAAGATTAAAGCGACGTTCGTTTTCCTTGGTGATTCCATCGTATTCAAGTTGTGCTTTTGAGAAAAGCTGCGAGGGAATATTGGTGAACGTTTCATTGAGATAAGGATAGCCTTCCCAGATCAGATAGAAATAAAGAATGCCTTCTTCTTTCTTTGATGATTCTGCAAGAAAACCGATGGTCTTGGCACATTCAATAACCTGAGAAAAAAAACAATAGAGCGACTTGGTAGAAGGAAGTTTTATCTGCTTTACTCCGTTCCACTGTGATTCAGGGCTGATCATTCTCACATCAATCGCTTTCTTTGCCTGGTTCATTTTTAACTCAGAAAAATATTTTTTCCCGTCAAACCAGACATTGTATTGAGATATTTTGGGGCGAAGAATATTTTTCTTTTTGACAGATCCCAGATCAGAAAAGGTCACACTTGTTTCAAGCAGATTGTCTGTGTCCTTTTCAGGGATTTCAAGCGAGCGCTTTGTGAAAAAAACATTTGTTTTTTTATTAAAACCACTCGAGAGTCTGACAAGGAACTGACCATTTTTATCAGTGTAAGAATATTTTTCCGGAGCCTGTATCAGGTCTTTTTTTATCTCAGCGGCTTTTTTTGTACTCGAGCATGAGCAAAGGATGAGTACAAAAATGAGGAGCAGCAGAGATCTATTCATTTTTTATAAACTCTTCAAACTCTTTTTGATAATTCACCAGATCAACCGTTATGCCGGAAATATCTTCGATTTTTCTTTTCAGGCTTGGGCTGTGCTTAAAGCTGATCCCGACTTTATACATGGGAACGCCCTGGAACTGTGAATTTATATAATGCATTTTATAGACGACTGTAGCCTCTTCAAGATTGAAGACCTGCATTTCGAAATTAAGGACGAGAGAGAACGGCTGGTCACCGAGCGGATCCAATATCATTTCCTTTTCTTTTGAATTGGCAAAAAAACTTAATCCAGTTGAGGAAAGATCTTCCACGCGAAAACCGATAAGGTCTTCCTCATCCCCTGCTTCCAGATCCTTTGAAAGAGCGGCAATTTTATTTTTTTGAATATTATCGATTTCACTGAAGAAGTCGCGGCTCTTCTGCTCGCCCTTGTTAAAGAAGATCACATTGTCCGTCTGAGCTTTTCGGAATTTCAGATAAGCGTATACTTCGTAAACCGGATAAGTAAGAAGTCTTTCACGCGAACGCTTTTCGACACGAAAACATTCCTCTTCAAGCTCAAGACTCAGTTCACGGTTTTCTTCATCGTGGTTGAGGACTTTTGCTCTCAGATAATAGTCAATATCGTTTAAAGTAAAATTCAAGCAGATCACTTCACCCTGTAAGCGAACTGTGCTACTAGCATCGCTCAGAATCAGTACAATGGAATTCTTGTATTCAAAGCGGGCCGCTTTTCCTTCAAAATATCGCGGAGAAGTTTTCCAGAAAATCACGCGGTCGTGATTAGAAACTAAAAGAGCTATCTTGTTAGATAGCTCTTCAGTTGTGAGTTTTATAAAATTAATTTTAGCTCGTGAGCTTTTTGAGCTTTCCACCATGAAAGCACCTATAATTTTCTATGCTAAATCTTTTAGCTGATTGTTACTTGTCTTAGAAGTTCAAGTGACTCAAGAACTTTTCCGCATCCTCTTACTACACATGTAAGCGGGTCTTCTGCGATAGAAACCGGAAGACCAGTTTTTTCCTTGATCAAAACATCAAGGTTCGCAAGAAGAGCGCCACCACCAGCGAGAATGATTCCGTTATCAACGATATCAGCAGCAAGTTCAGGTGGAGTTTTCTCAAGAGAAATCTTGATCGCTTCAACGACTTCAGAAACCGGATCTGCAAGAGCATCTCTGATTTCATCTGAAGTGACTTCAATAATTTTTGGAGCACCCGCAATCAAGTCACGACCTTTGACTTCGTAAGTTTTAACTTCATCGTCAAATGGGTAAGCGTTACCGATAGCAAGTTTAATGGCTTCAGCAGTTCTTTCACCGATCAACAATGAATATTTTTTCTTAATGTATGAAGCGATGGCTTCATCGAATTTATCACCGGCAACGCGAACTGATTTTGAGTAAACGATACCGCCGAGAGAGATGACGGCAACTTCAGTTGTCCCCCCACCGATATCAACGATCATGTTACCTGATGGTTCAGTTATAGGTAAACCAGCACCGATAGCTGCGGCCATTGGCTCTTCGATCAAATAAACTTCGCGAGCTCCTGCTTGTTCAGCAGATTCTTTTACCGCGCGTTTTTCAACCTGTGTGATTCCAAAAGGAATACAAATAACGATTCTTGGCTTGATCAGCTTAGAACCTGTAAGTGATTTTTGAATAAAATATCTGATCATCGCTTGAGTGACTTCGAAGTCAGCGATAACACCGTCTTTAACTGGTCTGATAGCTTTGATAGATCCTGGAGTTCTACCAAGCATGTCCTTTGCTTCTTTACCGACAGCAAGAACACGATTTGTTCCTTTTGGTCCCTGGTGTACAGCTACAACCGAAGGTTCGTTGACAATAATACCTCTGTCTTTAGCGTAGACGAGGCAGTTGGCAGTCCCGAGATCGATTGCCAAATCATTTGAAAACCAGTCTAAAACTCTTTTGAACATTTTCTATATTCCTTACTTAGTTAACTACCATTGATAGTGTCTGATAGCTTCCCCTCTCTCTGCGATATCTGCCATGGCTTCAATTCCGAGTTCAATGTGAACGTCAGTGAATTTTCTAAAGACCGCTTTGGCAGATGCCTTCGTTTTAATCCCTCCGCGCTTAAGCGGGTGATCCGAAATGAGAAGAAGAGCACCAATATTTACTTTACTAACAAAGCACGAAACAAAGAGAGCTGCTGTTTCCATTTCTACAGCGAGAACTCTTTCTTCGAGCAGATTCAATTTGAAACGATCATCAAACTCCCAGAAGCGATAATCTGTAGAGTGAATCGTTCCAGTTCTATACTCAAGTCCGTGTTCGACAAGAATTTGCGAAACGAACTTCTGAACTTTAAACGTAGGCAATGCAGGAACCTGAGGTGGAAGGAAATGTTGTGTAACACCTTCGCCTCTGATTGAAGCGATCGGTAAAACAAAATCTCCAACTTCAAGCGATGGATGCACTCCACCTGCAAGACCTAAAAACAGCACGGCCTTAGGCTCAACTACTGCAAGCAACTCTCCAATGAGAGCGGCCATAGCAGATCCTACACCGAATTCGATGATGGTGACTTGAGCCTTCGCAGAAGATGACGCTTTAAAAGCTGACCCTTGCGTGTAGTGATTATCAGGAAGAAGCGCATTAAAACGCTCAACGTAATAATGAAAGTTAGTAAGAATGATTTGTTTTTGGAAATCCTTGAAGTCGTGACCTGTGTAACGCTCAAGCATATCCATTGCGATTTTTTTCTTATCTTCATTGCCGTGAATACGGCGTTGACGAAGACGCGCTTTCAGTTCTTCAATTTCTTTAAGAACTTCAACTCTTTTTTTAGCAGAACTACTTTCAAGCGTTTTTGCGCGTGATTTGTTCTGCGTCGTTTTTTTTGACGCGGATTTTTTGATATTGCTCATCGTAAGAATTCCAACTGTATCAACAAACTAATTCGTTTGTTTAAAATTTATCATTTAGCTCAGTCGGATACAACAATTAAATAGTAGATTTCTCTTGCCGTTTTGAATACTATGTCTGTCTCGATTAATAACTGACAAAAAGGATACGCATCATGGGCCAAGGTAGAAAACAACTCGAACTAAAAATGAAAAGAAAAAAAGCTCAAGCGAAGAAAAAGCTAAGAATCAAAAAGAAAATTGTAGCTGCGAAGAAGTAATTCTCGAGAGACCATATTGCCCGACCATTCAAGTCGGGCAACTTCATTAAGTCCCTTAATCTTCATCAACGACCGTCTCTCCCAAGGTAGGAGGAAGTCTCGGTATCTCAATTTTAGGAAAAGTCCCTGTTGTGCTCGTCAAAAAGGCGACAATATCTTTTACCTGATTTTCTTTTAGATCCACATTTAACTGAGCTTTCGCCATGACCCGAACGGCTTCATCCAAAGTTTTCACGCTTCCGTTATGAAAATAAGGCGCTGTAAGGGCAATATTTCTCCACGTCGGCACTCGCCAGATATGCTTGTCGTCTTCAACATTAGTGACTGTAAATCGTCCCGTGTCTACCATCAGATTGTATTTTTTAACGTAGTCATTGTCTGGGTAAACGGGAAATTTTTGAAAGTTGCCTTCTCCCATTTTATTTTCGCCACTAAAATTGGCACCTGAGTGACAAACAGTACAGCCCACTTCTTGAACAAGCTTCATACCTCTTTGAGCTTCGGGTGAGAGCGCTTTTTTATTTCCATGCATGTATTGATCAAAGGGACTATTTGGCGTGACTAAAGTTCTTTCAAAGGATGCGAGCGCTTTGCCGATATTTTCCTTGGTGATGGAATTTTTCCCGAAGACTTTATCAAACATAGTGACGTAACCTGGAATTTTTTTAAGTCTCTCTACCACAGTTGGGAAATCCGGCATTCCCATTTCAACTGGATTCACAATCGGCCCAACAGCTTGAGCTTCAAGAGATTTTTCCCGACCATCCCAGAATTGAGTTGTGTGAAAAGCGGAGTTCCATACAGTCGGTGAACTTCTTCCCCCTTTTTCTCCCTTAAAACTGAGGGAGACGGCCCTGTTGTCATCTCCTCCCAACGCAAGGTTGTGGCACGAGTTGCAGGAAAGCATTCCGTTTTTTGACAAACGCGGATCAAAGTAAAGTGTTTTGCCAAGATTGATTTTCTCTACGGATTGAGGATTATCTTTGGGAATTTCCGGCGACTTGGGCAAAGCCGTTAAAGCGTGAGCGAATTGGGGATAAATGCATGTATAAAATGACAAAGATAATATTAAAGCTTTTTTCATCCTTACCTCCTCAAAGAAGAAACTATCAAAGAAGAAAACAGTTCATCTTTGCGTACAATTATTAACGAAGTAAAGACACCTGCTTTAAGGAGAAAAAAACTATAAATTGTAATCAATTTTTGAATAAAAAAAGGGAGCGCTAAGGCTCCCTTATAATTTTGAATTTAAAGAGCGTCAACGCCATCGCGTTTTATTTTAAACGTCGCCATATCTTTCATCCAGATATCCTCATCAAGCTTCCAGAGGCCGCTTTCACCTTGAATTGAATTCTTTTTTGCCAGGGCAATATCAAGATCCTGACGACTGTTCATGGAAGAATCTCCTTCAACTACATTGGAAATAATCTTCACGGCGTCGTAGGAAATTGTTTCCACAATCTTTGGCTGCTTTCCAAATTTAGCCGTAAATTTCTGGCTGAATGGAGTTTCAGTTGTCGGCAACTGTTCATCAAGGAAATACACATTTCCAGAGCGGTAACCTTCGTTCAGCATCAGCTCCGATCTCCAGCTTGGAACGCCGATAAAATTCATATTAAAGGCATCGAAGTAATTAAAATTTGGCAAAATCTGAACCACTTCTCTTGGCAGTCCCGGAACGAATACCCAATCAAAATCAATCTGCGGCTGAAGGTTTTGAAGTCGTTTGATACTTTTATTTTTTTCCAGGTTGGCGATGTCATTGACGATAGCTGCTTCTTCTTCGCGCTCGCGGGTAAATTTAATGCCAAGAAGGTTTTTCACTGGATCCCTGAAATCTGTCGCGTTCTTGTCATAAGAGATGAGACCCGTCACATCCATGTTCATTTTTCTAGAGCGTCTCCAGAACTCATTGGCATAAGCTTCGCCCAGTTCAGTCTGAGGATAGATAAGGGCAGGTTTGCTGCCAAGTTTGGAAATCATTTTCGGTGAGAATAAATGATTTACCTGAGATTCAATTGAGGCGGGAACTTCAATCAATAAATGATTTTTTTCTTCCTTGGGAAGATAAACCGGCGAAAGAGAAATAAATAAAACGCCATGTTTTTTTGCTTCAAGATATTCTTTTGTCGCTGATGTAGGAACAAGTCCGCCAATCACTGCTGCGACATTATTTTGCTCAATCAGATCTTTTACTGCAAAGGCGCCTGCAGCTGCAGATCCTTGAGTATCTTTCATTTCCACGCGGTATTTTTTAGAAGGATCAGCGCTTAGTTCCTCAAGTGCCACATCGATTCCATTCAAGGCCCTTTCGCCCAGGGATTTCCTGTCACCTGAAAGAGGAAGAGCAATACCGATATAGCGAAGATCGATTTTCACATTGTCGTTTTCAGTTCTCACCCCAAGAGTTTTAACCATCTCCATGATTTCAGAATTATTGCCATAGCGTTTTTCTATCCATGAAGTATAATCAGTGACTTTATCCTTATCGCCGTTTTTAAAAGCGGTTTCAGCTTCTTTGTAGGCAAGATAAGGAACAACCAGATTTTTTTCCGAATCAAAATCTTCCAGCAATCTTACCTTTTCCGTTGCTGAAAGTTTTCCGAACATTTCTTCAATCTGCGCAAGGCGAGCTTCGCTTTTTAAATCAGCAATTGATTTTTTATCTTCAAGTGAACGAATTAAAGAAGAAAGTCCCTGCTCTTTTTTACCAAGTTGCTGAGAAAGGAGAGCGTAAAGCTGATGATATTTTTTTGCTTCTGCATCCTGAAGATTGTGAAAATCTGCCATTGATAAAGTCGCAAGGGCCTTCTCATTTTGATTCATTTTGTAATATGAACTTCCCAAATTGAGATAAACTTGCGCTTCTAAGCCCGGATCTTCTTTCGAAAGCGCCAATGCTTCTTCAAAATTTTTTGCCGATTGTTCATAATTCTTTTTAGAGAAATTGATGACACCGATAAGATTTTTTCTCGTCGCTCTCTCTGAAGGATTGAGCCCCTCTTCCTTCATTGCGCTCAGTTCTTTTAAAGCTGCATCAGCTTTGCCCTGGCGGAATTTATCTTTGATTTGATTCATCTTTGTGACGAAGGCAGGTTTATAGAGTTTTGTCGTATCAACTTTTTCAGCTAGCTTTCTTTCTGGTTTGATCATCGATACACCTGAACAAGCCGAAACGCTGACGAGAAGAAGAGAGAGTAAGATTTTTTTCATAGTTAATCCTGAAAAATGAGTATGACCTATTCTAGCAAGACCTCGGATCTAATTAAAGCGCGGGAAAAACGCAATTAAATACCGGAGTGTTCCAATCACCTAATGCATAATTATTTTTTATCATTTTAACCATAATAATCTATCCTGTAGAGGAACATTACTTTTAAGGGTTAAAAATGTCCTTTATCTCCCTGCCCTATTATTTGTTCCTCGCTTTAGTGCTTGTGATGACTCTCAATTCTCCCAGGAACTGGAGAACT
>DJVH01000074.1 GCA_002440825.1 Bacteriovoracaceae bacterium UBA6261
AGAGATCACAAAGAATGAAGATCTCCTCAATAGAATTAATGCTGAACTTGAAAAGGCGAGCGTCGCCATGGACTCAGCTAAAATAACTGATTACACTCATGCCATCGGAAAATTAAATCAGATGATTGATGAGCTGTTTGAAAAACTATCAAACGCCAATGAAAATCTGGAATTCATCAATAAGAAGTTTGATAAAGAACTGGAGCAATTATGATTTTAAAACTCGCCCTCGCTATCACTTTAGTTTCACCTCTTCATGCAGAAGAAGCACCTAAGGCCGAAGCTTGCGCAGGCGATTTGAAGATGATTGTGACGGGATTAAAAAACAGCGACGGGCAGATCAAATTTGACCTGGACAACTCTCAAGTGACTTTTAAACCCCAAAAGAATGGCCCGTCAGCCTTCAGAAAAGGCCGTTCACCAATCACAGACAAGCGCGTGGAATACGTTTTTAAAGACATCCCTTGCGGTGAATATGCAGTCAAATTGTATCACGATGAAAATATGAATCAGGACTTTGATAAATTCCTGAAGATCCCTAAAGAAGAATACGGATTTTCAAATTGCAAAGGTTGTATTCTTCCTCCCAGCTTCGACAAAGCGAAATTTCTCTTCGACAAAGACCATCCAACTGTCATCATTGAGTTATAGTTTAAGTCCCACATTGAAATGGATGTGCGATGATTTATCCTCAATATTATAGCCATATTCCACGTTAATTCCTGGAATGGTGATCTTCTTCAAGTAATAACGAAGTCCGCCCCCCACTGTGTTTTCATTCAAGTGAGCTCCGCCGTAAATCGGATTGACTAAAACGGAACGGGTGTTTTCCACAAAGCCTACAGCATAAAGTCTGTCCCACACATGGTGCTGATATTGAAGCATCGTCGCTGCATATCTTTGCATGTGAATACTTTCTCCATCGTATCCTCTGAAGCCTTCATGGGCCCCTTCTGAGAATTGATAAAACATGGTTTTTGCCGAAGCTAATCCAAGATTTTCTGAAAAATTCAGGAAGTGATCGCCGAAAACCGGTGTGGTCGCGGCCAGTTCAAGTTTTCCATGAAAAAAAGTGTCGCTGCCGCTTCTCGTGCGGATTACGTAATTGTTGAACGTAACATAATAACCTTTGAAAAGAGTGTCGAGCTGCTCGTATTGCTTGATGTGAAAACGGGACCGAAGACCTGCGCCTTCATAACGTTGTCCTTCAGAAGCACCATTGAGAAAAACATCTTTCTTGAAAAAAATAGGTCCTGTTTTAAAAACNNTATAAAAATAATTCGGCGTGATTTCAAAGGCAGTTGTTCTTGATTCAAAATGAGTCTGTTCCACTTTGTGTCTGTAAAAACGTGAGAGTGTATTTAGACGCACTACCAGAGAGGAAATGCCCCAGTTTTCAGAGAAAAAGTTTTCAGAATTGTAGAGCAGGAGATAATTGATTCCCGAATTTGTCCAGGCCACTGCGGGAACGAATGTTTCCATTCTTCCCAGAAAATTATTTTCATAAAAACCTACGCCGCGCATGTAATATTCACCCGACTGTGAAATCAGCGGCACTGGAATGATCGACCACTTGTCTTCGATCTCCACTTTGAGGATTCCGTTCTCAAACTTAAAGGCTTTCAGATTGTATTGGGGGTTTTGTGAAAAACGAATACGAATGTCTTCAACTTCTGCAGGAGTAAGATCGTCTCCAATGTGAACATTGACTCTTCGTAGCAAAGCCCATTCTTTCGTCTTGGTATTGCCCGTGATCTGAATATCTTTAACGATTTCAGCATGAACACTGAGGAACGAAAGAAGTGTAAGAAAAATTAAAAAAATGACAGCTTTCATTTTGGGACCTACGGATGGAATTTTTTTCTTTTTGTACCTCAGTTTTTCCCGATCTGTCTCCTGCATTCTGGACTTAAAAAGTTGAATTCTGCGGGAGCGGGAGTTATAGTGGAGCCCTCTAATACAGACAGCATTAACTCAGGGATTACGCTATGCTAAATGATAATTTTTATTATTCATTTTCGGGTGAAGCTCAAAATGAAATTTACGATTATATTAAATCACTTCATGTCTATAATCGGCTTGAAGATGCAAAAATTCTGGATGGCGAAGATTGTCCGACGTTTAGACGTGAAATGGAAGAAGTCAGAAATGAACTCGAAAATGGAAAACGAATTGTCATCGTTAAACCATTTATTGATCTCCATAACAAATACACAATTACTGAACAAAGAACGATCAGCTGGTTGATTGGAAACGTCCTTGGTGAATGTGAAGTACAGAACGAAGCAGGCGACAGAGCGATTCTCGTTTACGATCGCGACAGAACGAACTCAATGACAAAAGGGGCACGTTATCATCAGACTCGTGAAGGTGGATCGATTCATACTGACAATGTCAATGTTCCCTATCACTGGGAGTATTTAATTCTCGCTTGTATCGCTCCCTCGAACGCAGGTGGAGAAAATATTCTTGTGAACGGTCTGCTCGTCCATAAGATACTAAAAGAAAAGCATCCGGATGTTCTCGCGATATTGGAAAAAAATTTCTATTGGGAGCAAAGAGGTGTGAAGGATGCGACTTATGAAGCTCCGATCATCACTTATAATAAAAAAGGCGAGCCGATGTTCAGACATCTTCGTCCCTACATGGAATCAGCTCACCAGAAACTTGATAAGCCTCTTACAGATGAACAAACTTATGCACTGGATACTCTCGATGCTGTTCTAGAGCATTCGGACAATCAGTACAGACATACATTTTTGGCGGGAGAAATTCTTCTGACTTATGATTCACAGGTCCTGCACGGCCGCACTTGTTTTTCTGATGCACTTAATGCTGTGACTATTCACGATTGGAAAAAAGACCATAACAAACCGCTTAAGAGAACGATGGATCGTCTTTGGGCAAAAAAGAGACAATAAAAATATCAGGTTTATTTAAATGAAAAATTATACAGCACTTATTCTCGCAGCTGGCTACGGCTCACGGATTGCAGACGTAACCGAAAATCCGAAAAGCCTTCTCCCTATTAACGGCAAGCCATTAATGGACTGGCATTTCGAAGCATGGAAAGATGCGGGCATAAGAAATGTTGTTGTCGTTACGGGGTACAAGCGCGAAATGCTTGAAGAGTATCTCGCAAAATTCAAAAAAGATTTCGATATCAGTTTTGCTGTGAACGAAGATTTCAGAGTGAAAGGCAATACATATTCATTCTATTTCGGGTTGGAAAAAGTCCAGGGCGACTTTCTTCTTTTCGATGCTGACCTGATTTACGATCCAGCCATTCTGAAAAAGTTTATTGAAGACAAAGGCGCTAATCAAATTCTGGTCGGAGATAGTTCAATTGACGACATCGAATGCTCTAAAGCGATGGTCGACAAAGAAGGCTACGTTCGCATGACTATCGATAAAAGAGCTGTCACTGAAGAAGAGCGACAAAAATTCCGTTTTGCCGGCGAAGCTATCGGTATTCTGAAATTTTCAAAAGAATACCGTGATGAAATGTACGATGCCTGCAAGAGATTCCTTGCGGAAGAAAAAAATATTTCCAAAAACTGGGAACACGTTATGAACGAATTCCTGTTGGATCACGACATGGCCGTTCATCAGACTCCAAGTGAACGCTGGGTAGAAATCGACAACAGAGAAGACCTGGAAAAAGCAAAAAGATTATTTGAATGAACTGGATAACCGAATATAAAAAATCATTGAAAAATATTCATGCGGAAGAACCGCTGGATATTTATTTTTTCAGACCGATCGCCTTTGTGATTGTGAAGAGTTTATATGCTCTTCCGATAACGCCCAATCAATATTCTTTTTTTGCCCTGGTTTCCGGGATGGCTGCTGGTTACAATTTCTACAAAGGAACCGAAGCCGGATATCAATGGGGTGCTTTTTTCTTTTTGTTGTTTGCCGTTCTTGATTGTTGCGATGGAATGGTCGCAAGACTTAAGAAGAATGGAACTGAATTCGGTCGACTGATCGATGGTATCGTCGATTATACGGTTAACATGATTGTTTATTTTTCTCTCGCCTTGGGTATGAGACATCAAATTACTGAAGGATTTATTCAGCCGTGGATGCTTGTCATTTTAGCGGGTATTTCAAAAGCCTTTCATTCCATCTCGTATGATCATTATCTCTGTGAATATATTTCTTACGAAAATGGTGATGGAGCCTTCGTCTCCAGAGAAATTGAAGAGCTTAAAAATAAACTTTCAGAAGCAGAGAAAAATAATGGTCCTGCTCTTCGTAGGTTTATGCTTAGACTTTATCTGGGGTACAGTAGCCTCCAGGCCGGAAATCAAGGCCGAGTCCTCACTCACAGACCTGAAACTTATTGCGAAAGAAATTTACTTGCCCTTAAGCTCTGGTCGATGATCGGACCTTCTTTTCACATGATGTTTTTGATCATTTCTTTTCTTTTTAAAATGCCAAATGTCCTTTTCTCTTTTGCCATTATATTCGGGAATCTCTGGTTGGCAGGTATGTTCTTGTATCAGTCCAGAATTAACTCTGAACTAGCGGGAGAAAAGATAGCATGATCGCCTTTCTCGTCGGATGGATTGTTGGATTTTTGATTTGTATTCCAGTTGGCCCGATCAACGTATGGGTTGTGAATACGTTAATCAGAAAGAATTTCCGTTCAGCTTATTCGATCGCTTTAGGCGGATCACTCATGGACTTTGTTTATTTCATGATTATTCTGACCGGCCTTTCTTTGTTTAATTTTACTCCCAAAACCATTCTGAGTTTAAAAATTCTCGGAGTCGTTTTTCTGTTGGTCTTTGGTCTCCGCGAACTTTTCGTGAAGAAGCAGAATTTCAATCTGAATAAAGATGAAGAACAGAAGAAAACCCGTGCTTCAAGTTATTTTTTTCTTGGGGTGCTTATTTATTCTTCAAATCCGACATTGGTTGCGACTATGTCTGGTATCGCTGCCGTCATTAAATCATGGAATCTTTTCCTCAATACATTTCCTAATTATTTGGGACTTTCTGTTGGTATTGCTTTGGGTTCAGCAACCTGGTTTTTTCTTCTTCTGAAAATAGTCCACCGTTATCAAAATAAAATACCCGAACGCTTTTTTATTAATTTCTCCAGGGCCTGTGGTCTTCTGATTGTTCTCTTCGGACTTTACATGGCCTTCAATGTTTATAAGGAAAATTTTGTATGAAAAAACCTATGATCAAAAAAACAACTCAGCTGCGCAACATGCTTATGAGTAATGAACTTGAGTTTCTCATGGAAGCCCACAACGGAATTTCAGCAAAGATTGCTGAAGAAGCAGGCTTTAAAGGGATCTGGGGATCTGGACTTTCGATTTCAGCCGCTTTGGGAGTTCGCGATAACAACGAAGCTTCATGGACTCAGGTTCTTGAAGTTGTGGAGTTTATGTCAGATGCGACTACTGTGCCTATTCTTCTTGATGGTGATACTGGCTACGGTAACTTCAACAATATGAGAAGACTTGTGACAAAGCTTGAACAAAGAGGCGTTGCAGGTGTTTGTATTGAAGATAAAATCTTTCCTAAGACAAATTCATTTCTCAGAACAGAGGCGCAGCCTTTAGCGGATATTGAAGAATTTTGTGGAAAAATCAAAGCAGGTCAGGACACTAAACTCGACGACGATTTCAACATCATCGCGCGCGTTGAAGCTCTTATTGCTGGTTGGGGAATGGGCGAAGCTCTAAAACGCGCCGAAGCTTACCGTCTGGCCGGAGCCAACGGAATTCTTATGCACTCAAAAATTTCAAAGCCTGATGAAATTCTTGCCTTCATGAAAGAATGGGGTGAAAGAAGCAAAACTTGTCCGATTGTCATCGTTCCAACTAAGTATTATGCGACTCCGACTCAAGCCTTCAGAGACGCGAACGTTTCAGTTTGTATCTGGGCCAACCATCAGATGAGAATGGCCGTCACATCTATGCAAAAAGTGACGAAGCAGATTTTCGAAGAACAAACATTGATGAACATTGAAGATAAAATTGTTCCGGTTGCTGAACTTTTCCGTCTTCAAAATGATAAGGAACTTGAATCAGCTGAAAAACTATATTTATCTGTTGCGGACGCTGATAAACCTCGTGCCATCTTCCTTGCGGCTTCAAGAGGAGCTGACTTGAAAGAATTGACTGAAGACAAACCTAAAGTTCTTATCGATATCAATGGTAAACCGCTGATCGAGCAATCAATCAACAGTTTCTACGATCATGAAATCAAAGATATCTCGATTGTAACCGGTTATAAAAAAGAAGCGTTCAAGTTTCAAAACATTAAGTATGTTTATAATGAAAACTGGGAAAACACTTCTGAGCTTTCATCACTTCTTCTCGCTAAAAAAGAAATTGTTGATAATTGTATTATTTCTTATGGGGATATCCTTTACAGAAAATATATTCTTTCAAGACTTCTTGAAGAAAAAGGCGATATTACAATTGTGGTGGATGCGACTGTGGAAAACAGATCGGCTGACTACGTGGGCGACTTCGTTACTTGTTCACGCGCTCATACGAAATCGTGGAATGAAGATGCGACTGATTTAAAAAACATCAGTTTCGGTAAAGCTTCTGACTGCAAAACTGCTCACGGTGAATACATTGGTTTAATCAAAACTAATAAAGTTGGTTCTGAAATCCTCTGCAAAACTCTTGAAGAGTTATCGGCTAAGCCAGAATTTAACAAAATGAAGCTTCCTGATTTGATGAATGCACTTCTAGAGAAGAAAGTAAAAATCAACGTAATGTATATTGATGGTCACTGGATGGATATTGATACATACGCTGACGTAACTCGCGGTCAGAAATTTTAATGACCGTTGAGCTTCGAGCCCTCAATGAAAATGATGCTGAGGCCTTCTTTGAAGGCCTCAAGCTTTTTTCAGACATGGAGCCGGAGTGGTACAGTTTTGCTTATAGACCAGGAATGAGTTTTACCGAATTGCTTCGCATTCAAGACGACGAATTCCATGGGAGAAATTTAAAGCCCGAGAGAGTTCCTCATTCGATGCTTTACGCTTTTGTCGACGGCAAAATTGTGGGCAGATCAAGTATCAGGCACAAGCTTAATGATCATTTAATGAAGCTTGGAGGAAATATCGGTTACGCTGTGGCAACACCCTGGAGAAATAAAGGTATTGCCACCGAGATCTTAAAACTTTCACTGAAATACTGCAGGGATGTTTTAAAACTCGATCGCGTCCTTGTGACTTGCGATGAAGATAATCTGGGCTCCGTGAAAACGATCCTGAAAAATGGAGGAGTCCTGGAAAATAAAATATTAAACGAAGGCAAACAAACTCATACTAACCGCTATTGGATAAAATTATGATTACAGCAGATAAATTTCTTATTCCAGCAAGAGAACTTGGTTTTAACTTTTATACAGGAACACCTTGTTCTTATTTAAAACCGTTTATTAACTATGTTATTGATGCCGATGGCTTTGATTTCATCGACAGCGTTAACGAAGGTGACGCTGTGGCGATCGCCGCCGGTGCCACTGTCGCCGGTAAAAGAGCAGTGGTCATGTTCCAGAACTCAGGTCTTGGAAACGCGGTTAATCCGCTCACCTCTTTAACATACACTTTTAATCTTCCGGTGATGGTGATCACAACTCTTCGTGGAGAACCTGGCGGAGCTGCGGATGAACCTCAACATGAACTTATGGGACAGATAACGACTCAAATGCTTGAGACGATGAAAATGAAATGGGCCTTTTTTCCACAAACCGAAGAAGAAGTTATGCCTGCGTTGAAAGCTGCTGATGACTATATGAAGGCCACTTCTCAGCCGTTTGTTTTTGTCATGAGAAAAGATGACATCGCTGAATACAAGTTACAAAAGAAAACTGCGCCTTCCCAAAAAGCTTTCAATATTTCTCATTCTGATAAATTTGAGCTCGATTACTCCCAACGTGAAATGAGAACACCGGTGCTGGAAAAAGTTCAGCAGCATCTGGGGAAAGACGTTGCTGTCATCGCAACAACAGGAAAAACAGGTCGCGAACTCTACGAAGTCGGCGATCGTGAAAATCAATTTTACATGGTGGGCTCAATGGGATGTGCTCTTGCTTTCGGTTTAGGAATTGCTCTTTGCAAACCCAAGTTGAAAGTTGTCGTGCTTGATGGTGACGGAGCTCTTCTGATGAGAACTGGATCTATGGCCACAGCCGGAGCTTACAAGCCTGGCAATCTTGTTCACATTCTTATCGACAACGAAGTGCACGATTCGACAGGAGGTCAGGGGACTGTAACAGGCGGTATTTCATTCGGAGCTATTGCCGCAGGTTTTGGATACCCCAAAATTTATTCAACAGATTTAATTAATCACTTTGGAGAAATCCTTGATGAGGTGAAAAGTAAAAATGAAGGACCAGTTTTTGTCCATTTGAAAACGAAAAAAGGGTCTCCGGAAAAACTTGGGCGACCAAAGGTTACTCCGGCAGAAGTCAGCGTGAGATTTGCTAAGTTTGTCCAATCGAAATAATACTTAAAAAGGGCCGGCCGGCCCTTTTTTGTTTTAAGGAATAAATGATATGAAAAAAGTATTGGTGTCGTTCTTTTTTTCACTCTCAGCCTTTGGAGCGAGTAGTGAAATTCCTGCCAGAAGAGAATTTCCTATCAATGAAAAGATCAATCCGTGTGAAAACCTTTACGAGCATGCATGCTCAAAAGTTATCGAGAGTTTTAAATTAAGAGAAGACCGCCGCAGACACGCTTTTGCTTTCAGCGATTCAGCGGAAAGAATTCTGGAATTTAAAAAGAAAACTCTCGCTGATCTTGCCAGTACACAGATAAAAGATCCGATTGCCTTGCAATTGAAGAATTACTATTTGTCTTGTTTAAATGAACCCGCAAGAGCGAAAGAAGAATCAGACTATATTCTTAAAAAGAAATCAGAGCTTGAAAGAGTTCAAAATAAAAAAGACTGGATGTATTTACATGTCCAGCGCATCCACTCAGGAAACCCTGGGTTCATGGGATACTGGAGCCTCGACAATTTCGATGATCCAAGAAAATCCGATCTTGTGATTGGCACCGGGTATTCATTTCTTCCAGAAAAGAGCTATGCAAAGAATGAAGAGCTGATGAAAGAATTTGAAAAAGTCGTCGTTGATTTTTTTAAAGCAATCGGCGTGAATGCCCCTGAAGAAAAGGCTAAAACAGTCGTGAAGTATGAAAAAGATATGCAGAACAACAGACTGTTCCCTGCAGAGATGCGACTGGCCTATTCTCGTCGTTTATTTGTTCCCAAAGAAGACTTGCTGGAAAATTATCCAGAGCTTGAATTAAAACCTTTCCTGGATCAATTGCCTAAAAAAACGCTTATCCGGATCCTAAATCCGAAGTCCTATCCTTTTCTTGCAAAGATAGCGAAAGAATTCACGCTGGATGAATTAAAAACTATTCAGTTGTTCTATGAACTTTATCCAAGAATCGATAAGTCCAATCCAGGCTTCTATGACGAAATGTTTGCATTCAGAAATAAATTCCTGGGGGGTAAAAACAAGCGTTCAGAAATTCATGAAGAATGCACAGAAATGACTATGCATAATTTCGGACCTGAAATGGATTACACCGTTCTTCCAAAAATGTTTCCAAACTTTTCTTCTGCAAAGGTTGCAGAACTGGTTGGGCTAATCAAAAAGAGCATTCAAAATTCATTGAAGAAGAATAACTGGCTTACTGCTTCCGCTAAAAAAGAAGCCAAGAGAAAAATTTCCAAAGCCTATATGAGACTAGTGGCTCCCAAGACATTTGCAGATTGGAAGTTTTTGAGAACTGCTGATTATCATCCTGAAAAGTTCCTGGCCAATAGCGATCTGCGCGATGAGGTTCAGGAAGAGCGCGAGTTTAAATATTTCAAAGAACTAAAAGATATTCGTTCATGGGAAGGAGTTAGACCGCTTGAAGTGAATGCTTTCTATGAACCTTCTTATAATCAGTTCACGATGCTTCAGGGGATTCTTCAGTATCCTTTCTATGATCAAAACAGTTCACTTGTTGAAAACCTCGCAGGTGTAGGAATGGTTGTAGGCCATGAGCTTGGCCACGGCATTGATGATCAGGGAGCGAAATACGATGCAGACGGAAAGTTGCGCGAGTGGATGACAGCAAAAGATCTCAAGAAGTTTAAAGAACTGACATCATCTCTTATAGAACAATATAACAAGGCAGGAATGAACGGAGAATTCACTCTTGGTGAAAATATCGGCGACCTGGTTGGTCTGACAGCTGCCTACGATGCCGCTTTCGATGGAAGAAAGTTGACGGCTGAGCAAAAGAAAAAAGAACAGCAGCAGTTCTTTTTGAATTATGCCCGCTCATGGTGTGAAGTTCAGCTTCCAGGCGTAAAAGAGCTTCGTTTAAAATCGGATCCGCATTCTCTGGGAATCGCCAGAGTGAACGAAGTGGTCAAGCATTTTGCAGGTTTTGAAGAAGCATTCAATTGCAAAGCGACTGATCCTATGATCCTGCCCGCTGACAAACGCGTCCATATTTGGTAGTTTTGAATTTTTTGGAGAACATATGAAAGAAGTAAAAAGAAATATTTTATTGAACCCTGGACCGGCCACCACAACTGATACTGTAAAAAACGCGATGGTTGTGCCGGATATTTGCCCCCGTGAACTTGAGTTCGGTGAGCTGACTCTTTCAGTGCGAAATGATCTGATCAAAGCTGCTTACGGAGAAAAAAACCATACAGCTGTCATGCTGACTTCATCGGGCACAGGTGGAGTTGAAGCTTGTTTAACTTCCGTTGTTCCTCACGACAAGAAAGTATTGATTCTCAATAACGGTGCTTACGGCGAAAGAATGCAGAAGATTTGTGAAGCTTATGGAATCGGCCACATCAAATATATTGCCACCTGGGGCAAGCCACTTGACCTGCCGTCTGTTGAACATGTCCTGAACCTGCATAAAGATGAAATTTCACATCTGGCCTTCATTCATCATGAAACGACTGTTGGAATTTTGAATCCTCTTTCTGAACTTTCATCTTTGGCGCAAAAATACAACGTTGAAACCATTGTCGATGCAATGTCTTCATTTGCCGGTATGGATATCAATGTTGAAAGAGACAATATTCATTATCTTGTTTCTTCATCAAACAAATGTATTCAAGGTATGGCAGGTATTAGTTTCGTAATCGCCAACAAGCAGTCTCTTTTAAAAACGAAAGAAATTAAACCAAGAAATTTCTATTTTAACTTGCTTGAGAACCATCTTTATCTCGAAAAAAACAAGCAGTTCCTTTTTACTCCTCCGGTTCAGACTCTTTATGCCTTAAGACAAGCTATCACCGAATACTTTGCCGAAGGACCTGAAAAACGTTGGGCACGTTATGCGAGCATGTATGAGATAATGAAGAAAAAAGTCAAAGAACTTGGCTTTTCATTTCTGGTAGAAGAACAACATCATGCAAAGCTCTTAACGGCTATCATGGATCCCAAAAGTCCGAATTATTCATTCAATGAAATGCATGATTACCTTTTTGAGCGAGGATTCACAATTTATCCAGGAAAAGTGGGTGATGTAAATACTTTCAGACTTTCAAATATCGGCGCCATTTACCCGGAAGATATTGAAAACTTTTTGAATGTATTTGAAGAATATTTAAGGATTAAAAAAATTATTTAATTCAAGACTATGATCAGTAGAGAATTATCAAATTCAATTAAAATGAAATATGATGAAATCTCAAAAGTGTTTGGAGATTTTCAGGGAAAGAGTACTCTGACATGTCCTCCAGGCTGCGGGAAATGCTGTTTTAAGCCGGATATTTCCTGTGCTCCTTACGAGCTTTTGCCAATGGCCTTGCACCTTCTGGATCAAGGCCGTGCTGAACGTGTTCTGGCAAAAGCTTTAACACTCGCCCATGAGCGCTGCCTCTTTCTTGAAGTCAGTGATGAATCCACAGGTAAAGCTCGCTGTTCTGATTATGAGTATCGTCCGTTTATCTGCAGGGCGTTTGGTGTTTCCGCTCGTCATGGAAAGAAAGGCGACGATTATTCCATTTGTCGTGAATTAAAAAAGACTGATTCTTACGTCCCGGATTTCAACCCGGCCGACGAAGATCTTCCCTATATTGAAGTCTGGAAAAAACGGTTTGAAACGATTGATCCTAAACTGCTTGATGCTGAAGTTCCGATCAACCAGGCATTGGTGGTCATACTTGAAAAAGTTTTATTGTGGGATACGTTTCAAAAAGCTACAGAGCAGCCGCAAGAGTGTAATTCAGACCAAAGCTGCGATAAAGAGGAGAATTAATATTTTTTCCGACCAGAGTGGAATCTGAATAACTCAAGCCCCAGGTTTCTTCTCTGTTCACTGACCAGTTAAGAAATGTTCCTATTTCCCAAAAATATTCTTTTGCCGAAACAGAGGATACAGTTCCACTAAATTTTTTACTTGTTTGGTAATTCCATGTTGAATTCAATCCCCAGGAAAGCGGTGTTGGATCAAATGAATAAGTTGCTCCCAAAGGAATAATAAGTTTATTGTAGTCGCTCAGAGTGCCTTCTGAAAATTTTCTACCGAATAAATGTTGAACTTCAGCCCCAGCTTTCAAAGTGAATACCGACAGGCGTTTTAAGAAAAAAGTTCCAAGTGAAGCAGTGTAGAGTCCCGATCCTCTTACATCACTATAAATGACTGAATGAGAATCATAGAGGCTTTTGGAATTAGGAACAGTGACTTTGCTGTAAAAAAAACCTCGCGGTTTAATGAGCGAATACGTTCTTTCCGGGAGAAATTCCCATGTTCCCTGCATTTCCAGATCTCCTGGACCGCTTTTATTTTCAACCCGACCTTGTTTGCGCAAGTTTTTGTCAATGAATGAAATTTTTCCAGCAAGTTGAAACTGATCGTGAATCATTCGTTGATATTGAATACTAAGCGAGCTTTGCTGATCTTTTGTTCTACTGTCATGAAAGCTTGCCCAGCCTTCGCTGTCAGTTTGTCCCAGATCATTTCTATGGCCGAAACCGATATTCAATTCCTGCACATTATCGCCGGTTATAATCATTGATGAGGACGAGCCCCCTCCGCAACAGGATGATCCCCATGCTGAAAATGAAAGAAAGAAAACTGAAGTGATGACTAATAAATTCATCAGATATTTATCTCAAAAATTTCTTCATCGAGGGTTTCATTGTTATTTTTTAACTGGATTCTCAGTTGCCAGAACCCATCCATAATGAAGTAAATCTGACTTAAATCGTACAGACCTGTGCCGATTTTTTTTACTGTAATCGGGCTTGAACCATGACCCATTGTGGGCATCCAGAGAAATATTTTTATTTGCTCGGGAAGATCACTGGCGCTGCCGTTTTTTTTGGCAATAAGCAGAGCATGGGCTTCATCGGTGCTGTTTACGGGACTCAGCCAGGTGAGTGACAACGAATGTTGTGTCGTTTTTAAAGTTTTGGTACTTTCCAATCCAGTATTGCCTGAAGTCTCAAGTCCGGTTTTTTTCATTTGCAATGGAGATTTTCCGCAACTGATGAGTGCACTAAAAATAAAAACCAGAAGAAGAATTTTCATTTTATTATCTCGTGATAAAGCAACCCAGAGTCCGCGTTTCGGAATGAGAAACAGGTTGATGATTTTGTATTTCAAGCAAAGTCGTTTTTAAATAATGGTCTTTTGCGTTTGAAGGTGATGTTGTGTTCGTTACGCCGCCATTATAAATGATTTCACCGGCGGTGTTGAGAACGAAAACATGTGGTGTTTTCAGAGCTTTAAATTGATCAGCAATTTTTAAGTCACTATCATTGATCACATCAAAATTAACCTTCTTGTCTTGCAGATAAGTTTTCACTTCTTCAGGCCGGGTGCCTTTTTTAGAGTGAACTCCGATAAATTGAACGTCTTTAAAGGTGCCGGCCAGCTCATTGAGATAATCAAGGTTGCCTCTGGAACAAGGACAATCTTTGGAGAGAAAGATGATGACTGCAGGCTTTTTTAACGCTGCAACGTCAATCGTTTGAATGCTGTTTTTTGTCAGCGAAAAACCGCTTATTTTATCAATGATAACTGAAGCGACAGAACACTGAGCGTACAATGCAAACATGAGAAGAAAAATAAGACTTTTCATGATTTTTTTTTATCATTTCGGTAGGCGAATGACTATTCAGAACAAAAGAAAAAACGTATTGTACCGCTCATTCAATGAACTTTTTTTAAGGAGCTTTTCTATGAAATGGCTTGTTCTTTCTGCTTGTATCCTTTTTGGCGCATCCACCTATGCGGCTGATCACGAAGGAGGAATTCATACTGATAATTTCTGTTCAACGACAAATGAAAAAACGTGTGCGCACCTTCGTTTTGAAAAATGGCCAACATCTATTGAGGCAAGTGAATTCATCGTTCACGTCATGTCTCCGAGCAATACACAAATCACGAATGTTAAAGTTAAGTTGTGGATGGATATGAACGGTCACGGACACGGTTCATCGCCGGTAAAGCTTGAAGCACTTGAAGAAATGAATCATTTCTTTATTCAGGATGCTTATTTTGTGATGAGAGGGACTTGGCAAGTGATCGTCACCTTCACTGATGCCGGCATTAACGAAAAAATCATCATCCCTCTTAATATTAAAGAATAATTAATCTTTTATAATCGTGCTCTGATCACAGCTTCGCCGCTTGTGCGAAGCTGTTGATCTTCTCCAAAAGCTTCTGTCTTTACCGTAAAAATAGGTTTTCCTTCTTTTTGAGCAATAACCTCAAGTCTGTAATGAAGACTATCGTTCACGTATACCGGTGCATGAAATTTAAACGTTTGGCTCAAATAAATGGTCCCAGGACCAGGAAAAGTATTGGCAAAAATTTTTGAGAAGAAGGACGCTGAAATCATTCCGTGAGCTATCCGGCTTTTAAAGCCCTGGGCCCTGGCTTCATCGTCATTGAAATGAACCGGGTTGAAATCTCCAGAAAATTCGGCGAATTTTTGAATATGTTCTGGCGTGATTTTGATTTCTTCTTGGTAAATGTCTCCAACTTTCATTATCATAACTCCTGTCTTTTTGAGTGAGAGCATTGTAGATGATGAAACTTCGGATTGCATTCTTTTTATTGTTTAGCTGGACTGTCGCTTTTGGTTACGACCATGAGTTTATAGTAACTAGTATTGTGGGAGACGGCGGAGTACAGATCCAGAGACTGGACAAGCAAATAAGCCTCGAGCCTGGTGATCTGCTGGCCATATACTCTCACGAGTCCAATCAGGTCATCGGTTATGCGCGGATTTCCGGCCTTACTGAAAATTCTGATCTTTTTATTGCAACTGTTGAAACACACAATAAAGGCGGGATCATTCGTCCTGAGAATTATTTGCGAAGAGTGGACCTGACTAAGATCCGGAATGATTTTCCGGCGCGCTATGACCTTCACGTTCGCAATGATAAGAGAGTCGCTGCCAAGTACAAGCCTTTGGTGTATGCAGGGACTGTTCAGGGAATGACTGCGACAAATCTGAACAGGAAGGAATTTCTTGCGGGGCCATCCATTCTCTCATATGGATTTACCAACTGGCTTCAGTTTGACGTTAACCTGGCCTCCACTATATTTGGTGTTACAAATTTTGCTGTAAAAAATAAATTATATGAAAATGAAGATATCCAGCTATCCGTAGAAAACGGGTTCCAATATTACAAGGATCCACGCAAGGGCTCTTATCAATTCACGGGATATTTCGATACAAATTCCAATTCAAATTTTAAGTCCTATGCAAAATTTAAATTCTTCACGCAGAAGCCTGAGGATCAGTCTTTGGTCAACAGTGATGAATATCAAAAAGATTTTAACCTTGAGCTATCGTTTTCCTACGGTTATATGTTCGCCAATTGGAATCAGCTTATCTTTGGTCCTAAGGTGGACGTAAATAAAAAGAAAGTCGGCGGCAATATTGGTTATTACGTGATCGATAAAAATTTTAACACAATGATCGGAGTTTCTTCTGCTGACTTTTCAGAATTTCGCCTGGGAAGACAGGGCTATTTGCTTAACCTCGATTTCTGGTGGCGCTTTTAAAAAATTATTTCTGAAAAGTTTTTAACTTGTTTATGAGAGCTCTTGGCAACGGCTTCGCCCCGAACAAGTTGTATCGTTTTCAAGCCTGCACTTTGGGCAGCATCAAGCTCTTCAGTGATATCGGAAAGAAATAAGACTTCTTCGGGATTATATTGAAGACTTTCAAGAATGTTTTTATAAGATTGAACTTCTCTTTTTCCACCGACAGAAGTGTCAAAGTTATGTGAGAAGAAAGAATTTAAATCTCCAAATACAGAGTAACCAAATAGCGATCTCTGAGCATCAACTGAACCTGATGAATAGATGCCAAGCTCGAGACCTTGTTCTTTCCATTTTTTAAGGGCAGCAGGAACATCCTCATAAACATGTCCTTTTATTTCACCGGCACTATAACCGTCGTGCCAGATAAGTCCTTGAAGCTTTTTTAAAGCTCCATGCTTGCGGTCTATTTTAATCCACTCAAGAAGCTTATCGATAAGCTGGTCTTTGTTTAAGTTAAGATCTTCTTCCTCGCGTACAGTACTTTGAGTTTTTAATAAAACTTCCTGGACGTTCGGATCTGTCATGTTTTTTTCAATATATGATTTAAGTCTTTCCGCTGAGTAAGGAAAAAGAACGTCGTGAACAAAACTGATTGAAGTCGTCGTTCCTTCAACGTCCATTAAAATATATTTCATGGATTAAATCTCGAATCGACACCTGAGTTGGTATAATGAGGAGTCCAGCCTTCTTTATTTGAGAAGATTCTGATGGCCTTGACAAAATAATTTGGGGCGGGATCAAACCAATGGGTGACATTGTTGGGAACCGAGATGAAATCCCCTCGTGTACAAGTGAGTCCGTACACATCGCCTTCGCCGAAGTTGAACCAGAATTTGCCTTCGCCATCTACAAAAAATCTGATTTCGTCTTCAGTGTGAATATGTTCCTTCATAAATTTTTCGCGAATGGCTTTTAAAGCTTCTTCGCCAAGACCAGGGTGGATATTCACCACGTCAGCATCAACGAAACCATTTTTTTGCATGAAAGGTTTTAATTCGTGTGAATAAGCTTCAAGAATCTCTTCCTGTGTTGAATTTTCATTTAAAGGTGCTTTCGCTTCCCATCTCGTCAGGATGACTCCTTGAATTGTCATGTATTTTTGAATTTCATTGAAGTCAGTAATAGTTCTGTTTTCTTTTGCAACGAATAGAGCTGTCATTAATAGCCTCTTCTGGAATTTAAGTAATATTTAAAAATATATTCGAAAACTTCAAGATGTCTTTTTGCTTCTTCCACACTATCACCCCATACGTAAATACCGTGCCCCCGAAGAAGAAGACCGTAATTATTTTTTTGAGCGAGAATAGCGGGCTTTATCTGTTCAGCAAGAGTCGCAATATCCTGAGTGTTGTCAAAGCAAGGAATGTTGATTTTGAGATCATGTGTTTTTATACCGCGAAATCCTTTGAGAAGCTCCAGGCCTTCAATTGTTGCATATGGTTTTCCGTAAAAAAGATCAGCAAACAAAAGTGCATCAACCATATGACTGTGAAGAACACAATTAGCTTTAGTAATTTGATAAATGGTGAGGTGGATATCCGTTTCATCAGAAGATTTTCGGCCCGCGTTTTTATAGTCGGGATGCATCTGTCTGGTTTCCCAGTAAATGGGAAGAAAATTTTCTTCTGAAAATTTACTTTTATCAATGCCAGATTCTGAAACAAGTGCGATTTCAGGCGATGTTTTTGAACGAAGAGAATAGTTTCCTGAAGTCGCCGGATTGTGTCCGAGACTGTTCATTACTCTGACCAGGCTGGCGAGCTTTTTCATCTCTTCGTGATCTTGAGCACTGATGATAAACGACACGTTATTTTCCTATGAATAGTTTTGACGCTTTTATAGTAAAACTTGCTTTTTTTGGCCAGTAGACTGTAGTAAAGATAGGGTCATTAAAAGCAAAAAGACAGGAATTATGAAACCTTTAAATCAGACGATAACAGCCTTCAAAGAATCTATATTTTCCACCATGACTAAGCTGGCTATTCAGAACTCGGCCATTAATCTCTCGCAAGGATTTCCGGATTTTGACGGACCACGCTGGCTGGTGGATTTAGCGTCTAAGGCCATGGAAGAAGGTAAAAACCAATATGCTCCTTCTCCAGGTATTCTTCCTCTGCGCACAGCTATCGCCGGCAACTATAAAAAATACTATGGATTAGACTATGATCCAAACAATGAAATCCTTGTCACGTGTGGTGCAACAGAAGCGATTTTCTGTACGGCCATGGCGGTTCTTAATCCTGGTGATGAAGTCATTATTCTTGAACCTTTTTATGATTCTTATTTAGCTTCTATTCAAATGGCGGGCGCAAAGGTCGTGCCTGTGACGTTGCACGCTCCAGATTTCAGACTGAACTTTGAAGAATTAAAATCGGCCATAACTTCAAAAACCAAGATGCTCTTTCTCAATAATCCCCATAATCCAACGGGGAAAATGTTTACTGCGGAAGAAATTGAAAAAATCGGAGCTCTTGCAGTTGAAAACGATTTTTACCTTCTTTCAGATGAAGTTTATGAATTCCTTACCTTCGAACGCGCGCACGTTCCAACAGCTTGTTATGAAAAATTGAAAGAAAGAACGATTACTATTTCTTCAACTGGAAAAACCTTTGGCTTAACCGGATGGAAAATTGGCTGGTGTTGTGCTCCTGCTGAAATTATCAAGGCCATTCATAATGTTCATCAGTTCACCACATTCTGCGTGGCCCATCCATTCCAAGTGGCCATGGCTGAAGCGCTGGCGAATATGGATGAATACCTTGCAGAATTCAAACGTGATTACAGAAAAAAACGCGATCTGCTTGTCAGCGGTTTAAAAGAACGTGGCTTTAATGTGCTCAATCCAGCAGGCACTTATTTTACTATTGCGCTTCTTCCCGAAGGAGAAAACGACGTCGACTATTGCAAAAAACTTATTGAAGAAAAGAAAGTTGCAACGATCCCGACCTCAGCTTTTTATATTAAATCCGATGAAGGAACAAAGATGATCAGATTCTGTTTTGCGAAAACAGAAGCAACATTGAATTCTGCACTAAAAAATTTAACTTAAAAACTAATGTAGGACTTTAAAATCCGTTCCATTTTGCCTGAAGTGATTAAAGCTTCAATCGCTTTGTTTACTCTCGCGATGGTAAGTTTTGATCCTTTTCGGATGGCACATTGAATAGGGTATTCACTTTCGACAAGGAATTCATTACGGATCATTTTTGCTACTTTTGGATTATTTTTTTTAAAATAAGCAATGAGCATGTCATCAGTCACGATGAAAGAAATACGATCGTGAATCAATTTTTGAAAATTTTGAACTTCATTTTCAACGTCAGTGCGATGAAGCTTGTTTTCTCTAAAAGTTTTATCCAGGGCGGGATATTTGTATCCGGTGAGAGTTCCAATCTCTTCACCTGAAAATTCCTGAAGGTTGGCAGGGAGAGGTTTTGTTCCGACAATAATTTCCTTCTTTGTAAAAAGCGGTTTGCTCCAGGAGAAATCTGCCGGATGATAATTCCACGAATAGCTTGAATAGCAGTTTAAATCGTATGTCTCTTCTTTAGAATCAATTCGAAACCGCGAAAGTAATTCAATCTTCAGATCAATGTTCATTTCTTCAGCAAGAGCTTTCAGGTAATCGCTGACCAACCCATCTGTTGAGATGTTGGAATTTAAAATGAGTGGAGCTGGTAATGTTGAAACTGTGACTGCACGATATGTTTCTTTAGCATGTGAGAGATTGAAGCTTAAGAGAAGGGGAAGAATAAATTTCATCCATACATTTTAATCAAAATCGGAAAAAAAAAAAGCCCCTCTTTGCAGAGGGGCCATTTATTATTGTGCCATGAAGATTTTTTTAAGTTTGGCTCCAGACCAAACTCTGAATCGTTCAATATAACTGTAGGCTGCTGGAATAACCACGAGAGTGAGTAGTGTTGAAGAAATCAAACCACCGATAACAGCAATACCCATCGACGTTCTTTGCTTGGAAGCTTCATTGAGACCGATGGCAAGAGGAATCATCCCTGCGATTAGAGCAAATGAAGTCATCAGAATCGGACGAAGTCTTGCTTTCCCTGAAGCAATGACAGCATCGTACAGACTCATTCCACCTTGAACCTGCTGGTTAGCATAGTCTACAAGCAGAATTGAGTTTTTGGTTGCAACTCCAAGAAGCATGATACATCCGATCATCGAGAACAAATCGAGTGAAGCGCCAGTTATGGCAAGGGCATAAAAAGCCCCGCACATCGCAAGCGGAAGAACCAGCATGATTGTAAACGGAGTAACAAAAGATTCATATAAAGAAGCGAGAACGAAATAGATAAACATAATACCTAAGCCCGCCGCGACTATCATGTTCGCCATTAACTCCTGAAAGTTTTCAGCCTGACCCACGTACTGGTATCTCATGTTTGATGGAAGTTTGATTTCGTCTTTCATCAATCTATTGATATCAGCAATGGCCCCCCCCATACCTGGTCCCCCTGGTGCAATATCAGATGAAATCTGAATATAGCGACCGCGATCCTGGCGGTTGATTGTGGCAGGACCGGTTGTTTCAAGTGGAGTCGTCATGCTCGTCAGCTTGATCAGTGAGTTGTTAATGTTAGGAACATAAGTTGCATCGTACGCTTTTTTCAGATCTCGCTGATCCTCCTGCAAACGCACGCGAATATCATATTCTTCACCTTGCTCTCTGAAGACAGCTGCTTTAGTTCCTTCGATCATGGTACGAAGTTCACTACCCATAAGTGTTGTTGAAACACCAAGCTTTTCAGCTTTACGTCTATCCGGAACAACCTGGAATTCAGGTTTACCAGGGCGATCCGACGTATCTACGTCTTTAAGGGCCGGGTGATTTTTCAGTTTTGTATACAGCATGCCTGCATATTTCTGAATTTCCTTCATGTCTTCACCGACGATGTTGACGTTGAATGGACGTTGACCTCCACCGACAGCATCGAAGTCTTTAACAGCAACGTTGGCATAGGCAAAAGGTTTCAATTGTTGTCTCAGTATTTCTTTAAACTGAGATGTATTGATTCCTTTACGTTGTTTAGAAGAAACCAGGTTAACAAAGATACTTGCTTTTTCCGGCTGTCCGTTTTTATCACCGACAGTGAGAACCGTGCTGAGAACTTCTTTATTTTTTCTGACGGCAGCATCAATTTCAGTGGCAACGGTATTCATCCCGTCCAAGCTTGTTCCAGGTTTTAAATCCATTGAAACAACAAACTCGCCTGAATCTTGCGGAGGAAGGAATGTTTTTGGTGTGCTTTTTAAAGCGGCAAAGCTGGCAAAGAAAATAAGGAGGGCCAGGCCGAGAATGACGAATGGCCGCTTCATTGTAAACTTCAATACAGCAACGTAAATATCTTCCAGCCAATCCTGGAATTTGTTAAATGAATCGAGCAGAGCTCCTACCGTATGATCGTAAAAACCTTTTTTTACTTTTACGTGACCTGGCTGATGATGCTCGATTTTTCCAGCGAAGTAAGCTGAAAGCATCGGAGCCATTGTAAGGGCATCAAAAAGAGAAATGATGAGAGCGAAACAAACAGTCAAACCGAATTCTTTGAAGAACTGACCAACAACACCTTCAAGGAACGCAATCGGACCAAACACGGCAATAACCGTCAAAGTTGTTGCGATAACAGCGAGAGTAACTTCATTTGTTCCCTTAATGGCCGCGGTTGTGGGATCAGCACCCATTTCAATGTGACGGAATATATTTTCACGGACAACGATCGCATCGTCGATCAATAGACCAACTGCGAGCGAGAGAGCAAGCAAGGTCATGATGTTAACAGTAAAGCCAGCAGCTGCAAGAAGAATAAAAGCACCAAGTAGCGAGTTGGGAAGAGCCAACCCTGTGATGATTGTCGAGCGGCCAGAACCCAGGAAGAAGAAAACAACAATAATCGTCAGAATAACACCGATAATGATTGTTTCATAAACATCATCGACGTTTGCTTTAATTTGTTTTGCTCCATCGCGAACAACGTCGAGCTTGATTTTGTCGGCTTTAAAAGTATCGTTCAGTTGAGCAACCTTCTTTTTTACAGCTTCCGCTACGCCGATAGTATTAGAACCAGACTGTTTATAGATGGAAAGAAGAAGAGCTTTGTGACCGTTGAAGTAGCCGTAAGTTTTTCGTTCTTCAAGGGAATCTTTAACTGAACCAACATCGGCTACAGTAATAGGAACATCGTTACCGATGAAATTGATGATAGTTGATTTAATTTCATCAATAGTTTTGTACTCACCGAGCGTTCTGAAAACGGCATCACTTGTTGCGTTTGAAACTTTACCAGCAGGAATGTTTTGACCGGAAATCTGAAGTCGGCTGGCCACTTGAGAAGCAGAGATTTCACGCGACTTTAATTTGTTGCGGTCGAGCTCGACTTTAATTTCTCTTTTTCTACCACCGACGATCTCGACAAGGCCAACCTGGTTAACCTGTTCAAACTGAGGTTTGATTTTTTTATCTACAAGTTGATAAATCTCACCGTCAGATAATTCTGACTGAACGGCAATTGTGAGAATCGGCTGATCAGCAGGGTCAATTCTTCGGATGACCGGTTCATCAATTTCGTTGGGAAGTTTTTTTCTTGCTGCTGCAACTTTATCGCGAACCTGTTGTTCAGCGTATTTTACGTCTGTCTTCAGGTTAAACTCAGCAATAATGATTGAAACGTTTTCCAGGTTATTGGAAGAAAGTTTCTTTAAACCAGGAACATTTGAAAGTTCCTCTTCATAAACTTTTGAAACGAGGGTTTCAACTTCTTCGGGGCCCGCACCTGGATAGGCTGTCGTAACAGTAACGATAGGAAACGTTACGTTCGGAAACAAATCCACGGGCAATTTTTTCAATGAGAGCCATCCCACCACGAGAATTACTGTAACAATACACGTGATGAAAACCGGCCTCTTAATGGATAAGCTGGCCAAATTCATTTAGTACCTCCGGCACTGTAAATTTTTAATTGAGAATAGATGTTTAATATATTTGTTTCGTTTTGAATTCGTGCCAGTTCAGATGTCGCATAGTCTTGTTCAAAGTTTAACACCTGGAAGGTAACAGTGCGTCCTTTGCTTAAGCGGTCGCGTTCATTGCTCGCTTTTATTTTCTGAGCTTCTTCAATTTTTTCGACAAGAGACAATTTTTCTTTAGCGTCTTCAAATCTTCTAACGAGGTCATTCCATTGTTGTTCTTGCTCGAAAAGTTTTCTTTGAAGATTCTGTTCAGCTGCAATCTGGTCATTCTTGTAGGATTTGATGTTGTCAGATGTGGTACCGAAATCCAGCGGCGCTATAAAGCGAACACCGATAGCTTTTGTATCGTGGTCTGTTTTGAATGAATGGCTGATAGCCTGACTGCTTTCAGCATCCCGGCCGTTGAGCGCATAAGTTCCATACACTTCAAATGTAGGTTTGTTTTTTTCAATGGCCAGAGCTGCATTGGACTTTGCTATTTTTTCGTACTCAATCGCAGCCTTCGTATCATCTCTCAAATCTGCCTTTGCAGGAAGAGCAAGCGTTTTGATTTTTGTTGAATCAACTGATTCGAGATCTTCATCCAGAGCTTCATTGTTAATTCCTCTTAAAGAATTGAAAGCTCTTTGAAGATTGAATTGTTCCTGAAGAGCATTCTTTAATTCATATTCTCTTGCTTTGAAGTTCGCATCAGACTGAAGAAAGTCAGCACTTTCGGCAAGACCATTTCTCAATCTGTTCTGGTTCCAGGTTCTGATCTTTTGGGCGCGCTCTAAACTTTCTTTTTGGACTTTCACAACTTTTCTGACTTGAGAAAGAGACCAATAAACAGATTCAGCCTGAGCGAGCGTGACTTTTATTTTGTAATTTTCAGTGTGCTTGCTTGCCTGAGATTGAGAGCTAATCAGCGTTTCTGTCGCACGAGTTTCTTTGCCCCAGAAGTTTCTCCATAGAGATTGTGAAAGCTCCAAAGTGGCAATGCCATCGTGGAAGTTGCTCACCGGCAGAAAACCAGGACTTGCATTGATGATTTCTGTGTGAGAAAAATTGTAGCTTAGTTTTCCCGCCGTACCGGTTCTGAACTGCTGCTGCAACCCTGCTGTGAAAAATGTGTAATCAGTTTCATCGCCCTGAGCGTTTCGGTTTGTTGTCGGTTTTTTATCAACCGATGTCTGGGCCTGAGCGAAGATGTTTGGGCGAAAAATGAGTTTGCCTTCATCAGCTCTCATATCTGCTGATTCTGTGAGGAGTTTACTTGCCGTCATTGCCTGGTTTTTTTCTTCAACCTGCTTCAAGTAATCGTTGAGTGTCAGCTGGGCACTGAATGTCTGTGGTGTAACAACCATCAAACCGAGCACCGCGCTGATGTGCGCGAGTTTCATACTTTTTGCTCCTGAAATTTTATTCCATCGAAAACAATGGAAATCGTATTAGTGATAAATTGATCTCTGTATTCTTTGTCTTTAAGTGTTTTGTTGAAGTATTTTTCGCCGACGTGATCCACTCTCAATGAAGTGGTTAGTTGATGGAAAAAAAGCGAAGCGAGAATCGTTGGTTCTACATCGTTGCGGAGAATTTTTTTGGTTTGAGCATCCTCAAAAACCGAAACGAGAGTAGTGTATACCTTCAAAAAAGTGTCGGTGAAGATATCCTCAATTAAAGGATTCACGGTTTCGATTTCACGACAGATCATCTTTGTCGTTGTGATATTTTCCAAACCTTCGTTGATAAAATCTTCCGCAAAAAGCTTCATCCGAAGTTTTAATTCATCCAGTGAAGAAGCGGTTGTCAAAATTTTAGAAGCGGAATTGAGTCTGGACTCACCAAAGATTTTAAAGCACTCGCGGTAAAGACCTTCTTTCCCGCCAAAGTGGTATTTGATCGCACTGACGTTAGCGCCAGCTTCGCAGCAGATATCTCTTACAGAAGCTCCTTCATAACCTTTATCGCAAAAATGTTTTCTTGCGGAATCAAGGATCAGGTCTTTTGTCTTATCTGATGTCGCTTCTTCCTTTTTACTGAAAAAGCACGATTTTTTAACCATCATCAATGGTCCCTCAACGTTAAATGTGAACGTTTGAGATCCTAACATGAATGTTTAAAATATTAAAACGATTGTTTGAAACAAACTTAGACAAGTACTAAGTTCTCTGTTTTTTTAGAGACTTACAGGTCTTTTTTTACGATAGCTTTTATTGTGACATGTTCCTGACGATCAAAATCCATCTTCATATCGATGGCCTCGTTTTCTTTTAATGGCCGCTTTAAATTAAAAATCATGATGTGCAGTCCGCCTGGCTTAAGCAGGGTGTGTTCACCTTTTTTGAGAAGTATTTTTGGAACATTTCTCATAGTCATTCGACCTTCGGTCATCGCCATTTCGTGCAATTCAATATCATCAGAGATGGCACCGCTTACTTTTTCCAGTGTCCTTTCGACTTTGTCATTATTCATTATGTCCATGAACATTGCTGTTGTCGTTGAACCCGGAGGAGGAAGTCGAATGACGGCGTTTTTAATTTCTATTTGGGAAGCAGCAAAGGACGTTGTTGAAAGTGAAACCAATAAAGCAAAACAAAAATTTTTCATTTGATCTCCGCAAGCAGTTTTCTAAGAATGGCCAGCATCACTGTTTTGTTTGTTCCATGCTCTATATGAGGAAGAATTTTTCCCTCCGGACTTAGAACAAGAATTCCCGTTGAGTGATCAATGGTGTAACCCATTTTTGAATTTTTAAGAGGAACTTTCATGAAGACAATTCCAAAATAGCGCGTGAAAGGATCCAGATCCTTAAGCGGCATTGAAACTGATGTAATCATCGGATGAAAATAGCCGGCATATTCCTTTAGTCTGTCGAGAGAATCGCGCTCGGGATCCAGATCGATAAAAAGGAAGTTGATTTTAGCAAGCTCAGCAGGAGTCATATCTTTAAAAGCTGCGCCTACTGTTGAAAGAGTAGTTGGACAGACATCCGGACAAGTCAGAAAACCAAAATACATCAACGTGAGTTTATCTTTCTTCAACTCGTTTAAATTAACCACACCTTTTGAAGTATTCAGTGAAAGTGTGAACGGATTAAACTCGGTCTGCTTTTTAGTAAAGAGATAAGAAAAAATTAAAAGCGCCATTAAGGCAATTGTGCTGAAAATTGTTTTTGTCATTTTTTTATGTGCTTTAAAGCGATGGAGTTAATGCAATAGCGTAATCCTGTGGGCTGTGGTCCATCAGGAAACACGTGGCCAAGATGAGAATCGCAATGGGCACAACGAACTTCAGTGCGAATCATGCCGTGACTGCTGTCTTCAATCATTTTGACATTGCCTTTGGTCAGGACATCGTAAAAGGACGGCCAGCCACTGTGCGAGTTGTATTTTGTATCTGAGCTGAACAATTCGTGTCCACAAGCTGCACAGACATAGATTCCCGGCTCATAAAAAGAATTATATTTGCCGGTGAAAGGTGCTTCAGTGCCGCACATTCTTAAGACGCGGTATTCATCGTCTGACAGTTTTGATTTCCAATCGTCATTCATAAAGACTCATGTGTTGTTTTTTTCTCTGATGTTTTTGTAGATCTTGATGCCGGCCATAAGCATTGCGATGAACACTAAAAGACCGACAATTCCAAACACCATACTCAATACATTTTTTAGAACGACTAAAAAGACGATGGCCACTAAAAAAATAGTGGAGATTTCATTAATAACTCTCAAGGCCATCGGTGAAAACGAGATAACATCCTTTTGCTGATCACGGAAAATTCCGTCGAGGAAAATAAAATAGGCGTATAAACCTGCGACAAAAGCTATCTTTACGACAAGCCAGGGGTGATCGCTGAGCGGCCAGAATTGAACGGCGAGCATCATACCAAAAACAAGAACGGCAATGGCCGAAGGCCAGGTTATTCCAAACCATAAACGACGTTGCATGATTTTAAATTGGTTTTGGAGGATTTTTTTCTCTTCAGGAGATTTTTCGTTGGCCTCAGCAAAGTAAACAAACAGCCGGGGCATGTAGAAAAGACCTGCAAACCAGGTGACGACAGCAATAATGTGTAGAGCTTTAATTATCAGGAAGTTCATTATTCCTGAATTCTAGGATAGATTAATAATTATGGATAGAGTGTTTTATGTTTTTAGACATGGGGAAACTGACTGGAACCGCGAACGTCGCTGTCAGGGGCATACCAATACAGATCTCAATGAAAAAGGAAAAGAGCAAGCAGCTTTACTGGCTCAAAAAATGCTGGATTTTCCTCTCGATATTATAGTCTCAAGCGATTTGAATCGCGCCTTAAACACCGGAATGTTAGTTGCTGAAAAAAAGGGAATTCCTCTCATCGTCGATCCCAGGCTAAGAGAAATGAGTTATGGGGAGGCAGAAGGTTTGCTTTATGAAGAAACCATTCGCACCTACGGAGCGGAATTATGGCAAAGGTTCCAAACTTTCACAAAAGAGAACGACCACATAAGCTTTCCGGGTGGCGAAACCCGCAAAATTGCCCGTGATCGTTTTTTTCAAGTGATGCTTGAGCTGATAGAGAAGACTGAACACAAAAACATCGGTTTAAGCACCCATGGTGGCGCACTCAGAAACATTCTTCATAGTTTTCTCCCTGAAAACCATGAGATGCTCCCCATTCCTAATTGTGTTGTCTACAAATGTGAATACCTTCATCTCGAAAAACGCTTCTTAGTTGATCCAAAACCGATCTGATTAGTCGGACAAAATTTGCCCATTTACTCCCTAAAGTTGATTGAGCCTGCGAATATAGATTAAACTAATTGGAGTGAGGTTTCATGATGAAATTAAAAATGTGTGCACTACTAATTGGACTTACTTCTTTAACATATGCCCAGGCGGCTTCCCGCAACCTATGCGATGACCTCATTGATAGCGGATCTTCTACCGCTGAACAAATTAAAAGATGTCAGGATAAATTTGGCATTTCAGATTATGCCAAAGAAAAAGAAGCGAATAAGAAAGTAAAAGAAGCTGTTGAAGAATCTAAATCGGCAGATGAAACAAAGAAAAAAGAAAATCTTGAATTCAAAAAATTTACACAAGATGATTTGTTCGATGCTGGTTTTGGGAAACCATTCTATGCCATGAGAATCGACTATCGCTTCAGACCGGCAAAAGAAAAAAGAATTACTGACGGCGATGCCCTTTGTTCGTATTTAGGTTATGAAAAAGCGATCAAAAGTATTGTCTCTGCTGAAATCATGCCAGACGCTGCTGATAAAAAAGGACTTATCATTGATACAAACTTCATTGGAGTTGTAAGCAAAGAACCTGAACTTTATAAAGACGATGATTTAAAATTTACCGTAAGAAAATATGTTGAAGTGACATGTGTGAAAAGAAAAGACAAAAACCTTGAAGGCTCTGCTGATGTTTACAAAAAACTCACAGAAGATCTTCTTGTTCTTGCCCCTGAAATCAATTCTCCAAAGCGTGACACTTCAAGCGTCATCAACAATGGTCCGAGATCAGGCAAAGACAAAACCACTCCAAACGGCTACCAGCCACCAGAGTGGACAAAAGATTCTTCAAATACTTCTAAGTAAAATGAATAAAAAAAAGCCCCTGAAAAGGGGCTTTTTTATTTCTGGTTCAAGAGAGTTTTGATTTCATCTGCAGTTCCCAATTTGAGAAACTCATCGACGAGATTTTTGCACTCACTATGTTTTAAACTGCGAATTATTTTTCTGGTCGGGAGAATATGCATGGCACTCATGCTGAGCTCGCTGACTCCCATTCCGACAAATAAAGGCACTAAGTCTTTTTGATGGGCCATAGATCCACAAATACCCACCATTTTATTTTTAGCACGAGCATTCTTAATGGTCAGGTGAATTAGCCTCAACAGTCCCGGGTTATAAGGATTATAGAGATGCTCAATTTTTTCATTCATGCGGTCCACTGCACATGTATATTGAGTCAGATCGTTTGTTCCGATGCTGAAGAAATCAACGTGATCGGCAAGGATATCTGACATTACTGCAGCCGCAGGAATTTCAATCATGATGCCGAGTTTTACATCGTCAGCAAAAGAAATATTTTTCGAACGCAATTCGTCCTTCACTTCAGCAACTATTTTTTTTACGGCCAGTGTTTCTTCCAATGAAGAAATCATAGGGAACATGATAGAGAGCGGACCATGTACAGAAGCGCGGTAGAGAGCACGCAATTGCGTTTTGAACATTTCCGGTTCTCTCAAACAAATACGAATCGCTCTGTAACCTAAAAATGGATTGGCCTCTTCACCGATGTGAAGATAGTCGAGTTTCTTGTCACCACCGATATCTAAAGTGCGAATGATGCAACTTTTTCCTTTTAAACCCTTTATGACAGCAGCATAGGAATGAAATTGTTCATCCTCTGTTGGCATGCTTGTGCGATCCATGAAAAGAAATTCTGTTCTATAAAGTCCGATAGCTTCACCGTCGTTGCGATCAAAGGCTTCCAGGTCTGCCGGGGTGCCGATATTGCCGGCAAGTTCGATATGAATTCCATCAACCGTTTCCGATTTAAGTCCGACAAGAGCATGCAATTCTTTTTTGTATTCCAGATTTTGTTCGTGTTTCTTCTGGAATGTTTTTATTTCCTCTTCCGAAGGATTGATTGCGACAGTTCCTGTTTCGCCGTCAAAAGCAATCAGATCACCGGATTTAACCGAGGAAGTAATATTGTGAAGACCTACGATCGCTGGAATTTCAAGTGTGCGCGCCATGATCGCCGTATGCGAAGTTTTTCCACCGATGTCCGTCAGAAAGCCAAGAACATTTTTTCTGTCCATAGAAGCGGTTTGTGAAGGCGTCAGATCTTTAGCGACAAGGATGACCGGCCCGGACAAATTTTCCAGTGAAATTTTAGTCTTTTTTAAAAGAGTATAGAGCAATCTTGAAGTGACATCTTTAATATCAGCTGCACGCTCTTTCAGATAGGCATCGTCCATGGCTTCAAACATGGAAATGAATTGTCTGGAAACCGCATCGAGCGCGAACTCTGCATTCACGCTTTCAGCTTTAATTTTTTTGAGAGTTTTCTTCAGCAGTTCGGGATCCTGGAGAATCATGATATGCGCTTCAAAAATCTGGGCTTTATCTTCTCCAAGATTCGCAAGTGTTTTTTCTTTTAAAATGGTCAACTCGTGCTTGCATTTTTCAATGGCCTGACCCAGTCGTGCTTCTTCCAGCTCAAAAGTGCTGATGTACTGAGGAATGACTAACTCTTCTTCTACGATCAGAAGAGCCGAACCGAGAGCGATGCCAGGCGAAGCAGAATTCCCTTTTAACATAACGACTACAGGTGAAACTTATTGTTGAAGAGGTTTGTGATTTCTTTGAGAGCAGCTTCAGCATCAGAGCCGTTTGCTGTAATCACAACTTCAGTGTCTTTCGTTAAACCTAAGCCCATTACACTCATGATGGATTTTGCGTTAGCAGTGTCGCCGTCAACTGAAAGCTCAATTTCAGCAGTGAAAGAGCTTGCAGTTTTTACCAGCACTCCAGCAGGACGAGCGTGCAGTCCTTCATCATTTAAAACTTTTACTGTTGTAGTTTGCATATTATTTCCTTCTTATTTTTTAAAAGTGATTTCCATTATGTCGTGACCGTTGTGAATTTGTCCATTTCCCTGCATCGACATATTGGCCACTTTGCTCATATTGGTAATGACAACGGGAGTGATGTCGGATTTGGCCTTTTCTCGCACGAGATCGAGATCAAATTCAAGAAGTTTTTGTCCGCGAAGAACAACATCGCCTTTTTTAACGAGAGCGTTGAACCCCTGGCCATTCATTTTAACAGTGTCAATTCCGACGTGAATCAGAACTTCCAGACCATCATCAGTTGTTAAACCAATGGCATGATTAGTTCTGAAGAGCTGAGCAATCTTTCCGTCAACCGGAGCGTAAACAACACCTTCTGTGGGTTTGACAGCGAAGCCGTCGCCGAGAACTTTGGTTGCGAAAGTTTCGTCAGGAACCTGGGAGAGAGTCATCACTTCACCTTTTAGAGGTGAGCCCAGCATCGTACCGTTGGATTTATTTTGTTTGATAACAGCTGCAGTTGCAGTTTCAGTTTTCACGACAGGTTTATTGGTCATCAGTGATTTAATTTCTTCTTTAAGGGCATCCGATTCGACGCCAAAAATAACCTGAAAATTATTTCCAGTGGCCATGATTCCGGCAGCGCCAATTTGTTTTAAGCGCTCCTGATTTACTTTTGAAGAATCGTTAACTGTAAGACGAAGACGAGTAATGCACGCATCCAGATGGACGATATTCTGAGTTCCGCCAAGAGCGATCAGAATTTCAGCAGCTTTTTGAGAAGCAGGAACTGCTCCCACACCTTCTTCTGCATCATCTGCATCGCGGCCCGGAGTTTTGATATCCATTAGACCGATCAGCCAATAAAAGACACCAAAGTAAAGAACGGCTATGGCAGGGCCAACGACCAACCAGAGATATTGCGAGTTCTTCATATTGCTTGCACCGACGAGATAATCAATAAGTGAAGCTGAGAACGTATAGCCCAGGTGAATATCAAAATGCCCAGTGAGAAGTCCTGAAAGGAAGGCTGCGCACACATGGAAAACGTAAAGAATTGGCGCAACAAAAATAAAGGCAAATTCAATAGGCTCTGTGATACCGGTTATGATGGATGTAAGAGCAGCAGAAATCATGATCCCTGCGATCGCTTTTCTGCGCGTTTCAGGGGCGCGAAGATACATGGCAAAGCAAGCGGCCGGTAAACCGAATAGCATCAATGGAAATTCTGCCGCCATAAAACGACCCGCCGTAGGATCACCGGCAAAGTAACGGACCGATTCACCTTTTACGGCTACGCCAGTAGATGTGATGAAAGAACCGAACTCATAAAGAAATGGTTGATAATAAACATGGTGAAGCCCAAGAGGAATAAGAAGTCTTTTTCCAGCGGCATAAAAAGCCGGACCTAAATCCGATCCCATGATGTATGAACCAAAATGATTGATTGCATTCTGTACAGGTGGCCAGATATATCCCAGGGCCACTCCGACAAAAACCGCTGCAGCCGCAGTAATGATCGGAACAAATCTTTTTCCGGCAAAAAAGCCGAAGACAGGATGAAGTTTAATCTGAAAAAACTTTTTATATAAATAGGCAGCGAGCAAGCCGATGATAATACCGCCAAAAACACCAGTGTTGATTTCAACCGGAAGAGCGAGAACGTCCTTCATGACTTTTAAAACATTGGCGAAAGTAAAGTAACCGACAACTGCAGCGAGACCAGCAACTCCGGCCCCTCCGGCAAAACCAATGGCAACGCCGATTGCAAAAACAACGGGCAATTGTTCGAAAATGGCAAGACCGCCTGAAAAAATGAGTTTCCCGATGAAGTGATGTTCAAGAATTCGCCCCAGTGCTACAAGAAGACCGGCAGCAGGAAGAACAGAGACAGGAGTCATCAAAGATTTTCCAACTTGTTGTAAAGTCGAAAACGTTTTATTGGCCACGGAATTCATGCAATAGCTCCTCATATTTTTTTAAACGTTTAGGATTCTTTTTGAAGGGCATACCCTAACATTTGCAATAGCATTTTTGGAAGGAAAATATGCGCTGAAATCTTGTTACAATTCTTAAGAAATCTTTAGCAAAAATTTTTTACAGATAATAATTATTCTCAGGGATTTTAAGCTTTCAATATCAAGTGATTTTTGGTCCAATAAGCACCATGAAAACAAAATTCTTTTTACTTCTTTTAGGTGTAACAACTTCACTGACTTGCGCTGCTGCAAACAAACCGTCTCGTTTGACCAGCGGAGAAGCTTTTGGCGCTCCAGGCGTTCCAGGTTCCTGGGCCTCAGCGAGAAAAGTACAGGTGGGGACATTTTATGAAACGACCGGTGCTGCTAAATCACCGTTATGGTTTACCATCTCAGAGGGAACGCTCACTGAAGTTTATTATCCCACTGTTGATCAGGCACAAATAAAAGATTCTCAATTTCTTATTAGTGATGGCTCCACTTTTTTCAAGCAAGAGCGCGATTTGAAAAAAGAAGTGACTGTGCTGTCACCATCACTGATAAAAATCACTAATTCAGATTATGCCGGCAGATTTAAAATTTCTCACACTTATTACACTGCAAAGGATTCTTCGGTTTTGATTGATGAAGTCGAAGCCGTGTTAAACCAGGATGGGTTGCAACTTTTCCTTTTGACGAAACCTCAGCTCAACAACACAGCAGCTTTTGATTCAGCAGTAGTCAATCCGGAAGGTTTTTATTTCAAAGAAAACCTCACTCAACTTCAAGTGACCGCTACAACAGGATTCAAAAAGAAATCAGTGGGCTTTGTCGGATTCTCTGATGGTTGGCAGGATTTAAACCGCGACTTCAAAATGGATTATGAATTCAATACAGCGACAAACGGAAGTGTGGCCTCAACAGGTGAAATCGATCTTCCGCAAGTCGCAGGAACATACAAATTCTATGTTGTTTACCGCTTCTCCAGCGGAGAACAGGCAAAGAAATTGTTTGATTACTCTCAGGCAAAAAATGATTACGTGAACGGATGGAATACTTATCTTAATTCTCTTCGCGTGCCAAAAAATCTGACTAAAGATCAGTCCACACTTTATCTTCGATCTCTTTACACTCTCAAATGTCATGAAGATAAATTAAATCCAGGCGCTTTTATCGCGTCTCTTTCCGTTCCTTGGGGAGAGTCGCAAAAAGAATCACCTGGAGCTGAAATCGGCGGCTATCATTTAATCTGGCCGCGCGATTTATTTAATGTTTCCGTCGCGCTGTTGAATTCCGGCGATTATCAATCGGCGCTGAATGCTCTTCGCTTTTTGAAAAAAGTTCAATACAAGCCTGGTTCAGGAAACTGGAATTTATACCCGCGTATTATTCCAAAAGCAGGTGCGTGGCCGCAAAATACATGGGTGACAGGAAGAACTTATTGGGAAGGGTTTCAGCTGGATCAGACGGCTTTTCCTGTTCATTTGTTCTATCACTTGTATGAAAAAACAAAAGCGAATGAAAAAGAAGCTCTCTTCAATGAATTTGAACCAATGCTGACCAGTGCTCTTAATTTTATCGCGACGTATGGACCGTGGACTCATCAGGAGCGATGGGAAGAAAATTTCGGTATTTCGCCTTCGAGTTTTTCAGCAGCAGCCTCAGCTTTAATTATCGGTTCCAAGATTTTCAAAAACTCTTACGGTCAAAATCTTTTGAATGTGGCCAATCATTGGCTTTACACACCAAACGACAATATCGACACATGGACTTATACAACGACAGGTGTCTATGGCGACGGTCAGTATTATTTGAGAATGGCAGGAGGAAGCTCGTACGATGCTCCTTGGAATCCAAACGATCGGTCATCTATCCATATTGCCAATTCCAGCCAGAGAATGGCGCAGGAAAAAGTTCTTGATCAAGGATTTCTGCAACTCTCGTTGCTGGGTCTGAAGCCTGGAAGTTCTTCTTTGATTAAAAAATCAAAAGATGTCGTTGACCAAAACATCAGTGTACTGACTCCAAAAGGGCGCGGCTGGTATCGTTATTCTTTCGATGCTTATGGTGAAGAAGGAAAAGGAAGACTGTGGCCATTGCTATCCGGGGAGCATGCGCGTTTTGCCATTGAACGATATTCGTCCAACGACCTGAGCTGGACTAATGTTCTTAAAGAAACAAGCGCCGTTATTGACAGCTTTTTGGGCTTCGCCAATGACGGGTTGATGATCCCTGAGCAGGTTTTTGAAAAGAACGGAGAGGGAACTGGTTCAGCAACTCCGCTGGCCTGGGCCCACGCTGAATACATCAAACTTCTTTGGTCGCTCGAAGCAAAACACAATATTGAAAACGTTCTCAGATAAAAGCTGAGAACGTTATCGCTTAATCATTTCAAAGCCGCGCATGATGTTCATAAATTCTCTAGCGGCATTATCAGGCGCATAATTCGTGAGTGTCTGCAGTCCGCACGAACCTGGCGTCGGTCCTTCTTCAATTGTCCCTTTGTATTTACAGACTACTTTCGCATTACAGGAAATCCAGTCACATTTTAATTCATTGCCTGGGAAGGTCTGGTACTCCAAGTCACCGCGGTAGAGCGCATTTTCAATTCCATAACGGCATTTTTCAAAATAACTTTTTGTCTTTCCAGTAGAGCAAAGCCAGTCATAAACGACGTCACGAATGTCCTCCCAGTCAGATTCAAGATTAATGGGTTTGACGGACGGGTAGGCAAGAAGAGAAGTGGCCATTCCTTTTTCACAGCGTCCGTCGCGGCTGTTTTCATAGTTGCAGAAAAATTTATCAAAGGACAATCCGCCGGCATTAAAATCTCCCCAGTAAGAATTGTAATAAGTGCGGGCCGCTTTCATTCTGGTGCACATCCCTGAACCGCAGGAGAATTTGCTCTCAAAGCTGAAGGTATTGGAAGTGACTTTTCCAGAACGGGATTGATCTTCTTCTTTGTACCAGTGTCCATCAGATTCAATGCGTTCAAAATAAGATCCTGCCAGTGATCCGGAAACTGGAATGCCCAGCCCCTGGCTTAAATCAGGTGCGAGATAAAAGCCGGCATTGCAGGCGTTCAATGTGGCATAAGCGTTGCCGACAAAGCGCCATCTCATGGCCCTCAAACGTTCATAATGAGCGCTAGGGTCAAAGGCTGCATTGTTCTTTCCAATGATCATTGCCCAGGGAGAAGCGTGGCCGTAGAAATCGAAGCTTGCAATCTGATCAAATTGTTCCATTTCATCAAGCATCAAATGGGCATTGAACTTTCGCATGACGGCTTTTACCACCGGTATTTTATATTTTGCGAAGACCTCTTCATCACTCATGCCTTTGACGTCAGGGCCCGACATAATGACCACCTGATGATCGGGCCAGACTTCTTTATAGCGTTGAGCACGAGTCAAACCTGATTGAAAAAATTGATCTGAATCTTCTTTAACAGCAGAACCTACGACGATAATGTGTGTGATCTTGTGTGTGTTGAGAACCTTGTCTTTGTAAAGACCGACTCTGTATTCACCTGTGCGAAGTCCATCAATGACTTCACCTGACGTTAAATTACCTGGGCCAGATTTGGATTTACAGGAAACGAGGGCAATGAGCATCAACACGATCAACGAAAAAGTTAGTTTCATGTACGGGATCCTCCAATAGATCTCATCAAAATCTGCATAAGAAAATATCAAAGGGTGACTTTCGTCAATTGAATCAATGTAAATGAAAAATTTTAATTGAAGATGTAATGTTACTGGTGTCACAATGGAGGGATTGATAACAAAAACGATGTGGATGAATACAGAAAATGTATTAAAAAAATGCGCCCCGTAATGACTTTAAAATGAGCGGCCCATTATCCTTTATCGACACACTCATTAAACACAAGGAAGTTTAAAATGAAAACGCTACTGGTACTCGCAACAATCACACTCTCATCAGCTGCAATGGCCTGTCCAGAAATGCAGGGAAGATATGACCACTGTTACTCAGAAATCAGACCAATCAAAGGCGAATACATTGTCGATCAACATCAGGAAAACAACTATGAAGTTTACAATGTTGAGTACAACGATGATGAAACAGGTGAAAGCCAAAAAGAAGAAATAAAAACAAACAATCAAACTGTTTCAAGCAAGCAACGTCTTCCAAGAGTTGGCATTCGTGTCAGAATTGAAGCTAAGGCGAGATGTCAGGGAAATAAAGTCATTTCGGATGCAGACGTTTATTTTATGGGGGGAAAAGTTGGGAATTTTACCAATGAAATTTACCTTGAAGGAAATACTTTAAGAAGCAATCTCGATGGATCTTACCTCGGCAAAAGTCTGCAGAAGAGAATTGTCTGCACACTTAAGCAAGGCAAGAGTATCGAATAACTTTTCTACTTCACACAATAGTATAAATAGTCTTCAGCGTTCACTTCCCATTTTTCTCTTACAGGAGAAGGATTGCGGAGAGTGGGCGCGAAGACTTTATCTCCATCCAGTGCCCAGACCTTATCGTTTAGACTAACACCACCAGACCAATCGCCGTAAGAATTTAAAAGATCCAGCTCAAACTCAGTTGGCAATCTTGCATCCAATGTTTCACAAGCCTGCTGTGCCAGACGGGGCTCGGCCACGCGATCAACTGAACCATTAAGTCCGCCGATCAATGTTAGCATTTTGCTGCCGACTTTTATCTGTGAAGGAAACTGAGTGCGTTGAAACTCAGTAAACATGTCTGCTGCAATTTTACTCATGACATATTCAGGTTTACCTGAAGCAATAAAAGATTCACTTGAACCATCTCTGCCGATTAAATGCACTGTCACCTGGATATCGCCCTGGCAATTAGGGGCCAGTGCATAGGTTCCATAAGCAATGAAATCAAGTTTCGTCAATAATGTGTCATCAAGATATCCGTCGCGCATGCCAGCTTTAGCAGCATTGACCACATTGACGATGTCGTTCACGTACTGAAAGCTGATTTTCTTGGTTCTGGGACTCAGCTGACGATAAAACTGATCGAGATAAGCTTTAAAAGAAGACTCTAAAGTGACATCCAGGTATTGGTATCGAACGGCCAGGTCCTGGTTGCGCTCGTACATTGTATTGAAAGCGACAAGCAAATTGAGAGCATCGTAACCTTTGGCGCCTTGAGCGAGCAGTTTTTCCGCAGAGTGAACCATGTTGTTCATGAACTCCGTGCGTGTTTGTCCATAGGCATCTTTATATTGGCAAAGATCCGCGCCTCTAACGAATGGAATCGTGGGCCAGATATCAAATCTTCCATCTGCCGGAACAGGCGTGGAAGCATAGGCTGAAAAGGCCATCAAGACAGAAACACCAAATGTCGTTAAAGCTTTCATGAGAAACTCCGTTTTTAAAAACTGGCGAGCTTATATCATGGTGACTTTGCGGAAGTCCCCCATTTATAAAATTTTCAAAGACTTGCTGGAAAGACGTTACAAGTTATTAATAAGTGCCAGTGATTGTTAGAATTCGACTATGAAATTGATAGTATTTGTCAGAATGAAACACTTTTGTTTGTTCATTGCATGTTCAATACTGCTTGCCATGAAAAAGATTCTTATCGTTGAAGATGACATTTCTATTCGTGAACTTCTCGTCGAGATATTCGAGAGCGAAGGCTACGAAGTAGATTCCAGCCAGAATGGCTCAGAAGGAATCAAGGCCCTTGAAAAAGGCAGGCCTGACGTCATCCTGATGGATATGCTTATGCCGGTAATGGATGGCTATGCCTTCAGAGAAGAACAAATTAAGAAGCCTGAATGGAATGAGATTCCGGTTCTCGCTATGTCCGCACAAAATCAGGAACTGGAAAAGCTTGAAGCTTATGGCATCAAGCACTTCATCCAAAAACCTCTCGAACTCGATCATTTGTTAACTCAAGTTAAGCAGCTTTCTTGCTAAAGTAAATTTTTCAGGTTTGGCCACCCTTAAGGTTGTCTGTGTTAGTTTGCAAGTCAAATGAAAGTACAACTAAATCAATTTCTCTCGTCTTGGCGGAATTTTCCCCTGAGCAAGAAGGTTTTCCTCCTTGTAGGGACGATGGTTGTGCTGGTTGTTCTGGAGCTCATCATTCTCAGTTATGCCATGACTAATCTTTCTGCTGTCCGAACGTATGTTTCTGGAGAGGGAGAGTGGTCTAAATCCCAAAAGAATGCTTTTTATTCTTTCCAAAGATTCGCCAAGACCAAAAAACTGGATGATTACGAGCAGATCTTTAAATCACTTGAAGTGGTCGATGGCGATAGTCTTGCCCGGGTTGAATTAGGAAAGCCAAATCCAAATTTAAGTCTGGTCAGAAAAGGATTTTTGCAAGGTCGCGTACATCCGGATGATATCGATAATAGTATTTCTTTTTTCCGTCAGTTTCAGCATTTCCATTATATGAAGAAGGCCATCTACAGCTGGGACAAGGGTGATCAGATCATTTCTGAGTTTAAAAATCTCGCCATCTATTATAAAGACGAAATTAAAGCGGGACGAATGACGGCTGCCAAAGAACTTTCTATTCTTGATCGAGTTCAGATTCTTGATACGCTGGCCAGCTCTTTTGAACACGAATTTTCCGCGACCTTAAGTGAAGGTTCGCGTTGGATGGAGAATCAGATTTTCTTCGTACTGTTTGTTTTAGTTCTTACGATCTCTTTGTTTGGTATCGGTCTCGCTATTATCATCACTCGTTCCATTACTTCCCGAATTAATGATTTAAATCGTCTCGCTGCTGAATACGGGCTTGGCAATTTCGAACGCCAACTTGAAATTTCCGGAAGGGATGAAATTGGAAAACTCACATATTCCATTAACAAGATGGGAGCATTGTTGAATTCTTCGTATCAGCAAATTCTTGAATCACATCAGCAGCTTGAAAAAAAGGTTCAGGAGCGAACAACAGAGTTGAAACAAGCGCTCACAACCCGCGATGAATTTTTATCTATTGCCAATCATGAATTGAGAACTCCTTTGACTGCGATTGTTCTTCAATTGCGAATTCTGGAGCGCGCAGTAGAGCAATGTCCCGAAAATGAATCTGTGGCCAAAGTCCGGGAAAGCCTTCGCAAAACCAATCGTCTCGTTAAAAAGCTAGTGGGTTTGCAAAATGCTCTGATGGATCTGACACACATTCAGCTCGGAAAATTCCAGATCAAGCAGGAACCTTGCGATCTCTCAGCGATAGCGCTGGATTCTTTATCGCAGTTGTCGCTTGAAGCAACTCGCAGTGGCGTTCATATCAGCACTTCATTGCCCGAAACATTGAGTGGCTCATTTGATCCGATCCGGTCTTCTCAAGTCATTACTAATCTTGTTTCGAACGCCATTAAATACGGTGAAGGTAAACCTATTGAACTCGATTTAAAAACTAATGACGGCATGGCCATTCTTGTGGTCACGGACAACGGGCCCGGTATTCCTGAAGAAAAAATGACAACAATCTTTGATCGTTTCGAACGCGGTGATCACGACCGTTCACTTTCAGGTCTGGGTCTTGGACTTTACATCACAAGACAAATCGTTGAAGCTCATGGCGGATCAATCGGTGTTCATAACGTCGAAGGTAAAGGAGCGCGTTTTAAAGCTGAATTTCCCCTATGAGTAAGAAAAAAAATGCGATAGTGCATTCTGTAAAACATTCGGAAACTGACTATGCAAAAGGCTTGAGATATCTTCGTCGTCGTTTCCCTGAATTTAAAACGCTTTCTGATAACTTCAAACCAGAATTTAATTTAAAAACCAAACGCTCTTTGTACGAATCACTCATCCGCGCTGTGGCGAATCAGCAACTTCACATGAAAGCTGCGGCGACTATCACTTCCAGATTTATAGCCCTCTATCCCGGAAAAAAATTTCCAACTCCCGAACAGGTTCTCAATACTTCAGATGAAGTTTTGCGAGGATGCGGATTTTCAAGCAACAAGGTGAAGGCCATAAAAGAAATAGCGTTGAAAACGGTTGAAGGCGTTGTTCCTTCGAAAAAAGAAACCGCGAAACTTTCCAATGAGGAGCTGATTGCAAGGCTTGTTCCCTTAAGAGGCATTGGTCAATGGACTGTGGAGATGGTCTTGCTTTTTCAGTTAGGCAGACTTGATATCTGGCCGGTTGATGATTTTGGAATCCGCCGCGGTTATCAGATCTGGAAAGGGTTAAAAACAATGCCTACAGCTAAAGAGCTTAAGCATGAAGGTGATCCCTATGCGCCTTATCAGAGTATTCTTTCGCTGCATCTGTGGCAATTATCCAATACGACCAAATCAGTCTAAGTCTGAAATAATTTTTTTGAATGCATCATCCTGGCAATGACTTTTTGAAAAAAGTTCCTGTAAACTAGGGGAATGAAAAATGCAAAACTACTATCTTTTCTCTCTTTATTTTTTTTCGGATGCAGCGCTGTTGAAGTTCGCCCTGTAGGCCAGCTCATAGATGTTTCTAAAAAGCAGCTGAGTGAATCTGCCAAAACCTATTTAAAGGAAAGCGGCGTGAACGACAGTGTTCCTGCTGAGCTTGAAAAGGATAAGTTTTACAGCAAACTTGTCCTCAATGAATCTTATAAAAAATATCTTCAAAGCGAATGTATTTTGCTGTTGAAAAAAGAGCAGGGACTGACTCTTGAACGGCCCGTGTATGCAGCTGATCCTCAATGGAACAATATCGAGAATTTGTATTACATGCTTTTTTCGTTTCAAAGCATGAATCAGGATGCCATTACAGAACAAATCATGGAATGTGACGTTTCTGTCAATAAGAACAAAGAAGTGTCTGAGTATCAGTTGAAAAAATCACATCTCCAGGTCCACAAAGCACCTTAATATGAATTCAATCACCATTGAGAAATATGTCGGGCAGGAAGCGAGAAAACTCGCCCTGGCCCTTGCGGATTTGAGACTAAAAGTCTTCTGGGATTTCCCGTACCTCTATGAAGGCACAGTGGAGTACGAAAAAAATTACCTCGAAACTTATTTTAAAGCTGAACATTCTTTTATTCTTGTCGTTAAGGACGGAGAAAAAATAATCGGAGCCACAACCGGCATCTGGGCCAGAGAAGAAGAGGAAAGTTTCAAAAAACCACTTCAGGCTTACGGGTTAAATACTGATGAAGTTTTTTATTTTGGTGAATCTGTTTTATTGCCACAATACCGTGGGCTGGGCTTAGGCAAAGTTTTCATGGAAGAGCGCGAGGAATATGCCAGATCAATCCCTGGAATTAAAATTCTCGCTTTCTGCTCGGTAGAACGTCCCTCAGATCATTTGATGAAGCCGGCCGATTACCGGCCGCTGGATGAGTTCTGGCGATCGAGAGGGTTTACTCCGGCGCAAGGTCTTTTCACAGAATACAGCTGGCTGGATCGCGGTGAAAAAAACGAGACCGTTAAAAAATTAAATTATTGGTTAAAATATATTTAGGAGTTAAGACTAATGGAAAGCACAGAAAAAATCATACGTGACTATTACAAAGCCTTCAATGAAAAGAAATTTGACCTTATGTTGAGCTATCTCACTGATGAAGTCATTCACGATACGAATCAAGGAGAGAGAACGAAAGGCCGCAATGCTTTTGTAAATTTTATGAAAGAAATGGATGAGTTTTACGATGAACACCTGGACAATATTGTGGTGATGACTGAACCTTCAGGCAGAAGAGCGGCTGCGGAATTTGTTTGTCATGGAGTTTATAAAACAACCGCTTCAGGTTTGCCTCCGGCGAAAGGACAAAAATATGTTCTTCCAGTGGGATGTTTTTTTGAAATTGAAAATGGAAAAATTTCACGTGTGACCAATTATTACAACATGAACGACTGGTTAAAACAGGTAAAATGAAAATTGCAAATGTCAGTTACTCTCTTTCAAGTCAACCGGCCACTCTGAATGAATGGCAAAGCCATCTCCTTGATGAAATAAAACATTTTGTTGATGGCGGTGCTGAAATCATTCTTTATCCCGAATTGTTTTTGATGGGACTGACAGATTACTTTCAAGGAGATCTGGTCCATCAGATGAAAGAGATCTCCAGTTATGTCTGGTCGTCATTGTTGCCCGAGATTAAAAAAAACATCGGAACAAAAAATATTGTTCTTTGCCTGGGGTCGGGGCCGAGAGAATCAGCTGGAAAACTTTTCAATTCAGCGCCGCTGTTTATTAATGGTGAATGGACTTTTCAGGACAAACTTCACCTCACTCCCTGGGAAACGGATTTTACAGGCGGCACAGAACTGAACATTTTTACGTTTAAAAAGTTTAAACTCGCCGCTGTCATTTGTTTTGATGTTGAACAGCCAGGTCTCGCCTTAAAATTAAAAGAAAAAGGAATTCATATCCTCCTTGTTCCTTCGGCCACAACAGACAGAAACGGCAGCAACCGGGTCAATCGTTGTGCTAACGCCAGAAGCGTGGAATTAGGTGCTGTTGTGTTGACCTCACCGCTTATAGGCGATTCTGCCTGTGATTTAGTCGATCACAATGAAGGACGACAAGGATTCTTTTTACCTGCGCAAGCCGTTGTCTCTGTCGAGCAGGAACAGTACTCTGCTTACTCTACCGATAAAAAAGTGATTCAAACTTATATCGTTGATGAAAGTCTTCTGTTGGAATTGAAAAAACAAGATTCCGAAACAAAGCCCTATCTGCAAAAAGACAATGACAACATTACTCTTCAGGATAAATGATGCGATAAAGGAAAAGTCCATTGGGAGGTGCGACTTTCCAGTGTTGTTTTGGATTTTTTGGGCCATTTAGTAAGTTTAAAAATTCTTCACTTGATAATTTTCTACTTCCAACCATCCATAAGGCACTCACAATATGTCTTATCATCTGTTTTAAAAATCCATCGGCTTCAATTCTTAATTGAAAACAGGATGAAAGATTTTGGGGGAATGGAAAAAGAGAACTATTCGCAAATAAAATGTGCGGATTAATCACAGAAAGCTCACAGATAATTATTTCGCGTATTGTACTCTTGACGTTACTTCCTTCAGAGTAAAAGTTGCAGAAGTCATGTTTCCCTCGCAAAGCTCTCAAGCAGAATTGCATTTTTTCTAAATCAAGTGGCGCTGAAATATTGGCGACAAATCTTCTGTCTTCATAATCCACTTTGGAAAGATTAGTAAAAAAGTAGCGGTATTCTTTGGAGACTGTATGAGCAGAAGGCCTAAAGTCTCCTTCACAAGCTTCCAGACTCAGGGCCTGTATTTGCGGAGGAAGAGTCTCGTTTAATTTTATCAGATCAAATTCAGGAGGATTCTCAGTTGTGATTTTTACGATCTGCTCAAGAGCATGGACTCCCGTATCCGTTCTGGAAGCTCCCATTGTCGTAATTTTTCCTGAATGGATTTTTTCCAGCGCGCTATTGAACTCACTTTGGACAGTGAGCAGACCATTTTGCCATTGAAAGCCAAAGTACTTGCTTCCGTCGTATTGAATTTTTGCGCAGGTGTAAAACATGGTTTTTAGATCGTAACCTTTTCTTAACACTAATGACAATGAACTTTAAAACGAACAGTGCCACAATAAAGGCGAACGAAGGAACGCTTATGGACAATCAGTCGGCTCATTCTGAAATTTCTTTTTGGCAAATATCATTGCCTGAACTAGTGACATTGTTGAACTCAAGTGAGAACGGATTGAGTAAAGCTGAAGCTGAATTTCGTTTCACTAAATTCGGACCCAATCTGATCAATGCTGAAAAAAAGCACCTGCTCATTGTTCAGTTTCTAAAAAAATTTCAAAATCCGCTTGTTATTATTCTATTAGTAGCGAGTGCTCTGTCGGCATCGTCAGGCGACCTTGCCAGTTTTTTCATTATTGCTGTGATTGTTATTTTGAGTGTGTCGCTTGATTTCTTTCAAGAGTACAGGGCAGGAACGGCCGCACAGATGTTGCGAGAGTCCGTACGAGTTCATGCGACTGTTTTTCGTGAAGGCCAATCGTATGAAATCCCCATTGAGCACTTAGTTCCGGGAGATATGATTCTTCTTTCCGCTGGCGATATTATTCCTGGTGATGGGAGGCTTGTTGATGGGCGGGATTTTTTCGTCGACCAATCTCATTTGACTGGTGAATCTTATCCTGTTGAAAAATTTGTTCAGGAGAAAAATGATTCAACAGATGTTTTGACTGCTGCCAATACAGTTTTGCTGGGAAGTTCAGTTGTGAGTGGAAGCGCGAAGGCGCTTATATGCCGGACAGGTCAGAAGACTTGCATGGGGGGCATTGCGGAATCTTTATCTGCAAAGGCCCCCATAACTGAATTTGAAAAAGGCATTCAGAATTTCGGTTCATTGATCATGCGAATGACGATTTTTTTAGTCTTGTTTGTTTTGCTGATCAATACGTTCTTTCATCGGTCGTGGTCTGAGTCTTTTTTGTTTGCGCTTGCTCTTGCTGTTGGTTTGACACCTGAACTCTTGCCTATGATTGTTTCGGTTACGCTATCAAAAGGGGCCATACGTATGGCAAAAGAAAAAGTGATCGTGAAACGATTGTCTTCGATTCACAATCTGGGGAGCATGAATATTTTTTGTACTGATAAAACGGGGACGCTGACTGAAGCCAAGATTCATCTCGAACGTCATGTAAATTCTAAAGGAGTTGAGAGCGAACGTGTACTGGAGCTTGCTTATTACAATAGTTTTTTTGAATCTGGATTGAAGAGTCCGCTTGATGCAGCCATTCTTGAGCACGAGACTATTGATGTCAGTCACTGTAAAAAAATCGATGAAGTGCCTTTTGATTTCGAACGACGGAGAGTTTCGGTTCTCATTGAAAAAGAGAATGAACGAATGCTCATTGTAAAAGGTGCACCGGAAGATTTGATCAAATTATCGGTGAGTTTTGAATCGGGAGAAGAAACGAAGATTTCTCCAATGACAAAAGAAAGTTTAGCTTCTATCAATGAGGAATTTGAAAAGCTGAGTAAGGATGGCTTCAGAGTTCTCGGGATTGCCTATAAAAAAGTTCCACCTTCTTATAATCACGCGGTCGTGAATGACGAATCAGAGCTGATTTTTGCCGGTTTTGCTGGATTTCTTGATCCTCCAAAGATCAGCGCAAAGAATGCGCTTCTCAAATTAAAACGTGACAATGTCGATGTGAAAATTATTACAGGTGACAATCAGCTGGTTACTCAACATATCTGCTCTCAACTTGATTTTGATATCAAAGGAATTCTCACGGGTTCAGAAATTGAAAAAATGAATGAGCCTACACTGGCTGCAGTGGTTGAACGCGTGAATATTTTTTGCAGAATGAATCCAGCACAAAAGAACAGAATCATTTTAGCGCTGAAGAGCAGGGGACATGTTGTTGGGTACCTCGGTGATGGTATAAATGATGCTCCTTCATTACATTCTGCAGATGTGGGTATTTCAGTCGATACGGCAGTGGATGTAGCAAAAGAGGCCGCAGACATGATTTTGCTAGAACATGATTTGCGCATTCTTCATTCCGGCGTATTGGAGGGGAGAAGAACTTTTGGAAATATCATCAAGTATATTATGATGGGCACGAGTTCAAACTTCGGGAACATGTTCAGCATGGCTGGCGCTTCACTTTTTCTTCCTTTTATTCCGATGTTGCCTTTGCAAATACTGCTCAATAATTTGCTTTATGATATTTCTGAACTGCCGATTCCATTGGATAACGTGGATCCTTATTACTTAAAAAAGCCTCATCGTTGGGATATGAAATTCATTAGAAATTTTATGTTTGCCATCGGGCCGATTAGTTCACTGTTTGATTTTTTAACTTTCTATCTGATGTTAAAAATGTTTCAGGCGAATGAAAGACTTTTTCACACTGGCTGGTTTATCGAATCTATGGCGACACAAGTTCTGGTGATCTTTGTAATCCGGACAAAAGGCAATCCTTTTAAAAGTCATCCTCATCCCTGGTTGGTGATTTGTGCTTTCTCTGTCGTCGTGGCTGCTGCGCTCATTCCTTTAACTCCCTACGGAATCCATCTGGGCTTCACCGAACCTTCACTTAAGTTTTTTATGATTCTAATAGTGATGCTGGTTTGTTATTTGATTGCAGTTGAGATGGCGAAGAATTGGTTTTATAGACGTTTTCAAGTGTAATTTGGCAGATGCTTTTGGACTGTCCAATTCTTTGACACTAAATCAGCCACCGTAAATAATTTACACAGTATAAAAGTTTAAACCTCCGCAAACACTCGTTTCTTTTTTGGCCCTTTTTATGCTTATTGAATGTAGAGCATATTTTAAGAGGGAGAATTTATGATTAGAAATATAGCATTCATTATGTTGCTAATGACTGGATCAGCGATGGCCGGGCCATTTTATCTTCCTAAAATTCCATCTTCGAAAGATCTTTCTAAAACATTAAATCCTCCACTGGCCGGTTGTGATCAATGTATTCAAAAACCAATTAGTGATTTAAAAAATAATACCGAAAGAAAGATAAGTTCTATGGCGTTTCTGGCGGAGGAGCAATCAATTATTGATACTCAAGAAAGGCTTAAAGAAAAATTTCAATGTAGAGAAGGAAGCAAACGTTTATCAGAAGAAGTCGTTTTTTACACTTTAGCTACTTCAGATGGAACAATGATTAGTAAGAGCTTTCAAGCAGGTGCTCTCATGGTTGGTCATGTCTCTGAAGTATATGTAGGAATTAGTGCATTTAAAGATCTAATGTTCCTTCAAAAAGTAAAAAATGGTGAAGGTAAATTAATAGGCTATAATGTGGTTATTTCAGCATGTGAAGTGAAGAATGCTTATGCTAATTATCCCAAATTGGTTTCTGATGAGAGAGAGTTGACAAATTTCGTTGCGGATAATGGGATAGTATTAAATACTTCAAAGATTTGTGGTTATGGATTAATAGCCTCTGCACATAATACTTCTCTCATTTCAAGAAAAGATCCTAAAGAAAAATATTCAAGTGATATACCGATTTATACTTCATTTGCATCGCCAGAATGTGAATAATGCGAATAAAAGGCCGGAGAAATTCTTCGGCCTTTTTCATCTTCAAAATTTTAATATCCAATAATAAAAATCTAGAAAGTATTAAACATTGAAATCCAGATTGACATTGAATATATTTCCGGCATGTATAAAAAAGAAAATTCACTCACTCTTCTCATCGAAAGCTTGACCTTCAAAATATTTATAAGAAAGAGAATCTTTAGTTGTTTATTGGGCTCTAGTTCAATTGATCTTTAGCTTCGGAGTTGACGATCTTCGAACCGAAATTTCTCTTACAGAGCCCACATAGAAGCTTCAAGTTCATAAGACGGATGATAAAGTCCAGTTGGCCCATAAAATTGATCGCCAATATATTTAAATTTCAATTTTTCAAGCATGGTTTTAGAAGTTGTGTTTGAAGGATTATGTCCTGCAAATAGTTTCTTAATTAGTAATTCATTGAATGCATAATCAATGACTGTTTGAGCAGCTTCCTTTGCATAACCTTTTCCCCAGTGGGAATTCATGATGTGAAATCCAATTTCATAGATGCTTTTATCTATGTCGTATGGTCTCAAACCACAACAACCAATCGTCTCATTAGATTGTTTAAGTTGAACTTTCCAATACTGAACACCGTATTGATTTTGCCTATCTATTTCTTGTTGTAGTTTTTGTAAAACTTGTTGAGTGTTAAGCCCCCCGCGAATGTCTATGAACTGCATGACTTTTGGGTCTCCCCAAAGTTTTTGTGCATCTTCAATGTCATTAATTGTCCAGGTTGAGATGATGAGGCGTTGAGACTGAATTGGTTTCATGTTGTTGAAGATAGGTTGAAAAAATGTATTTGTGAATTAAGAACAGAAAAAAATTGGTGCCTCGGGCGAGACTCGAACTCGCACACCCTTGCGGGCGGCGGATTTTGAATCCGCTGCGTCTACCATTCCACCACCAAGGCACTGATATTGGAACACTTATATTAATGGAGTAGAGGGAGTTCCGTCAATTTAATTTAAGAAGCTCGAGGGCCTCTTTTGAGCTGAAACGGAAAATATTGTCTCCTAGATTTTTCTTTAGTTCGCTGTTGTCGAGGGTCACAGGGAATTTCAGGTAATCGATGAGATATGAAGGGAATTTCCAGACCGGAGTCATGATTTTTGCAAGTTGTTCAACGAGAATGATCGGCACTTTCACTTTTCTCATACCGACGATAGCGGAAGCTTCATGCAGACTTACCACATCGTCGCCTGCGACGTTGTAAATGCCGGTTTTAAGCGATTCGGCCGACGCCACGATAATCGAGGCCATATCGAACTCATGCACAAACTGAAACATTGGATTGTAGTCAATCGGAAGAGGCGCATAAGACGTTTTTAAATATTGCGTGATGGAGTTTTTAATTTGCGGCCCAATAATATTGCAAGGACGCAACACAACTGTCTCAATTTGGTTCTGGTTTTTCCACATCCAGTTCGTACACATCTGATCCATTTCAACGACGTCTCTCAGTTCCGCGTATTTGAAACTGCCGCGAAGAGGAGAATCTTCTTTCAGGAACATTGAATTGTCCCCGTGAGCGCCATAAACGTGATGAGTGGATAGAATGACGACTTTTTTTGAATGAAATTTGTGGGCCAGTTCTAAAATCGTGTTTGTACCGACAAGATTGATATCGATTCTCTTATTAATATTGCCAGTGGCACGTGAGTGACCAAGTCTTCCAAGGTGAAGGATCGTATCAAAATTGTATTCGCGAAAAATTTTTTCGAAGTTTGTACGCGTGTATTTCATTTGTTGAAACGTCAACTGTGAGCGAAGAGGAACATCACTGATCGTCCTTGAATCCACACCGTGAATTCTGATCTGTGGGTGCTTTTTGATTAAAAGTTCGGCGGTGATCTTTGCCAGTGCACCATGAATACCAATGATGAGAACAGATTTCATTTTTTCAATCTCTGCATGATGGTTCGTCGATGTTTTAACCCGTGCTCAGTGAGTTCCTGGATTTTTTTCTCAATGTTCGTTATGTGAACTTCAAGTTCTTCATCCAAAGCTTCGTGACTGAGTTCTTTTGGAAGAGAATACGGCTCGCCGATGTAAATATCAATAGGCGAGGGAAGAGGAAAAAGATTGAGCGACAACGGCAGCGCCGGAATCTTCAGCAACTTCGCTACTTTCTTCAGGTGAAAAACATAAGGAAAGAATTCCTCTGCGCCTACTACGGCGATAGGAAGAATCTCGGCGTTACTGGCGATCGCCATTCTGAGAAAACCTTTGGTGAATCTTTGCAGCTTATAAAAATCCTTGGTGTTCTTAGCAATGCCCGGTACGCCTTCCGGAAAGACCAGAACAGATTCGCCGCGTTTTAAAAGATTGAGGCAATTATTGCGATCTCCGAGAACTGCTCCGCCTTCAGATGACCATCGTCCTAAAAAAGGCAGTCCTGCCAGAAATCGTTCGACGAGCGGTCTCAAAATTCGCGGCTTTTCCAGCTCGGTGGCAAAGGCCGTGCAGATCAGCATTCCATCAATGGGAACCTGACCAGTATGATTGGATACAACCATATAGGGCTTGTCTTTGACGTGTTCTTTGCCATGAACCTGCACATCAAAATAATATTCGTAGAATGGATAAAGGACTTTCAGGTCGGCGATCGCTCTTTTAGGCTCAAGTCCCCAGGGATCACGGTTTTTTCCGTACCGTTTTTCAAGTTCAATTTCCAGGGTCTCAAATTTTGTCATAATCCTACTAACTTTCTCAAAAGATTAACTGAGCATTTCTTACTATCAATGCTACCAAAATATTCATTCTTCACAAGTTTGTTCGCGTGAGGCTATACTGGTTCGATGAAAAAACAATCGGACTGGAAAGCAAGGCTCAACCGCTTCTTTTTTGGCTTTCAACAGGAAATGATCAAGACGAGTGTCATTGGAAAAAAGATGCTGACTGCATCGAGAACTAATGCGCACTTAAAAGAAACCTATGAAGAGCTAGGCCGGTTATTGGAAAAAGCAATGGATTCGGGAGAAGTGGAGTGGGACTCTGCTAAAGTTCGCGCTCTGTTGCATACTGTACGAGCCTGCAAGAAAGACCTGGAAGAAATAGAGCGCCAGGTTCATAAAATCAAATTTTCAGCAGGACCAAAATGTCCTCAGGATATAGCCCGTCTGCCTGAAAAAAAATCTGATATTAAAAAAGAAGATTAATCGTCTTCATCAAACTCGACGTTCGATTTTCTTATCTCAAGTTCTTCAAGTAAATGGGCCACGATGGCCTCTTCAACTTGAGGTAACCCTTTTTTGGTTTCCGCTGAAACGAAATACATCTGTCTGATCCATTTATATTCTTTGGAAAGCGCCGGCTTTAACTTGTCGAGTTCCGCACGTTCTTTCTGCGTTTTCAGTTTATCCATTTTGTTGAAGACCAAAATCGCATTGCGTGTGAAATTTTTCAGAAATTTATGAAAAGCTTTATCTGAATCCTGATTCGGGTGACGCGCATCCTGCAAATTGATAAGCATCATGGAAGGAGACAGATAAGAGAAAAATAATGTCATCAACTGATCCCAGTTTCTCGACATTTCCTTTGAAACTTCCGCATGGCCATAACCGGGCAAATCGATCAGTACAAATTTTTGCAGATCACTTTTTTTGCCGTTGAGACTCAATTCAAAATCGAAAATATTAATTTCTCTCGTGCGACCTGGTGTTTTTGAAACACGCGCGGTTTTAGAACCAAACAACGCATTGATGATTGAAGATTTGCCGACATTTGATCTTCCGACAAAACTCACACCAATAACTTCCGGATGATCAGCTAGCCATTGCTCGAACTGGGCAGGATCCGAAATTCCCATTTTGAAAGCAGCTGAATGTTGTTTGATTTGATAGCTCATGGTCTTTGTCTCTGGTTTAAATTCAGCACCATCATAAAGCAAAAAACACACAATTGCACCCTTTCTCGTCTTGGCCTTGCCTTTGAAGAGCGCCTTTGGTCCAAACAAAGGAGATTACATGGGAGAACGTAAATTAGAGCGCACAATACCTTATTACCTGGAGTCCATTGTCGGAGGAAGAGGCTTGCGGGAAGAAGACGAATTCGTCCTTGAAGCCTTTCAGGAAAGAAAAAAAACTTACCGTTTGAAGCGCTTTCGCTATCTCTTCAAGACGGCCAAAAATTTTCATTTTGACTCTACAAGTGGAGAGGTGACTCTTCCAGTCCTGGAAAAATATTTTCAGGATTATGAACTCGTTCTCATCAAGCACAATATGGCCCGAAGTTATGATGAACGCTCTCGTTATCTTTTTCGCAGTCTTGGCGATACACCTTTTAAAATCAATGGCATCCTTGCCTTTGAGGCTTTCGTTGAAAGAGGTGACACGATCGACATCGGTTACAATCGCATTCATTTTCCACGGCCACAACCTAAAATGAAACTGGTGAAGGATGAGCCGGTTCTTTCAGCTGAGATGATGAAGAGTTCACTGAACATTATGATTGAAGGAGAAACAGGTACGGGAAAGACAACTCTGGCAAAAAAGATTCACGAAGAAAGTTGCCGTCAGGGTCAATTTGTTCATCTCAACTTGTCCTCTTTTTCACCTGGTCTGATTGAGTCTGAATTATTTGGTCACGTGAAAGGCGCGTTCACCGGTGCAATGACAGAAAAAAAAGGAGCTATTCTTGAAGCGCATAAAGGTACATTATTTCTGGATGAAATTGATTCTTTAACGCTTGAACTGCAGACCAAGCTTTTGCTATTTCTGGACAATCAGGAATTTCGTGCAGTAGGTGGAAATCATCCCGTTCAGTCAAATGTCAGATTGATTTTTGCTTCAGGAACACCTTTGAAAATTTTATTGAGCGAAGGAAAAATGCGAAGAGATTTTTATTATCGTCTGACTTCTGGTCTTGTGATCGGGCTTGAGAGTTTGCGTTCAAATCCAGAGAGAATTCAGGAATGTTGCCGGGAATTCGAACAAAAAGAATTTTGTGTTTTATCAGATGAACTCGTGCAGTTTTATTCACAATGCCCATGGCCTGGAAATCTTCGGCAGTTGTTTTCTCATTTGCAAAAAAAGAAAATTCTCTCTGGCGGAAAAAAACTGTCACTGGATCAGGGAGACTACTTATTGAAAGAAGAAACGAATGTTCTGGAACTTGCCTGTAATGAATGGAGGACGCTGGAAGAAATGAAACGTGATTATTGTGCCACTGTCTTCAATAAGAGCGAGAAAAATTTCAGCAAAGCTTCCCGCATTCTCGAAATAAGCCCCAATACATTGAAAGCGATGTTGGGGAAATCAAGTCGACATGAGGTAGTCGAGATAGATATCTAGAACTTTTCCTTCGATGTGATTTTTTTCCAGAAAATCATTAATCTCAGTACGCAATTTATCTTTAATGATCTGTCTTCCTTCTTCTTCAATTGGAAGCTGAGGGAGGACAGGTTCTACATTCGTCGTCAAATGATCGCGCAATTCAACTTCATGATCTTTGAGAAAATTAATGGCATTTCTATTTGAAGCAAGAATGGAGAAATCAATCCAGATTTGCTTATTGCGTTTGGTATCTTCAAGAAACAGCTGAAGATTGATATCTTCAACTTTGAACATTCTTTCTGCTTGTCTGTAATAAACGGGACGTCCAGATAGTTTCTGCTTGATCTCAACTGATTTGACAGGCTCGTTGTGACCGAAAAGTTTGAAGTCTTCATTTAAAGACTTAACCATCATCGCTTCAATTTCTTTTTTGTTTTCTTCCGACAAAGGAAGTCCTGCGACAGGAAGATGAATTCCTTCAAGTGAATCATCCATCATTTCTTCCATCTCTTCCATTAAGGCTTTGTCTTGTCCATTTTTAGCTTCGACTCTGACATCGAGATGCATTTCCATTTCGGCTTCTTCTGCTGGAGCACCTCCGCCATGGCCGCCGCCGCCACCACCTGTGTGTGCTATTTCAAATTTGTGATTTTTAAATTCAACAAACAGATCTTCTTCCGCTTCACTGAAAGAGGCTGGTTTTCTCAAGGCCTTTGTCCCGATGACAATTTTCGCCGTATTTGAATAAATCACAGTTCCAGCAAAGAAAACTACTGCCAGCGTTGTGACGAAGGTCAGGGCTTTTAAAGGATTGAATTTGGCATAAACAAGAGGCTTCAGCATCAGCTGTTTTTTATCTGCTTTCTTGAATTCTTCAGAGCGAAGATAAATCAATACGGCCGTCAGGCGACCGCGCACCATTGTGGTGTAGTGCTCAGTGTAGCCGACAAATTTCAGCATCGTGATGCGAAGTTTAGGCTGATATGTTTTTGTCCATTTGGTTTTAACTGTCTGCGGTGAATGTTTGATGGCCAGCAGGATCGCAAAGACAAAAGGAGGCGTGACGGCCTTGAGCTTTTCAAAAAGCTTTTCAAGAAAGTTGTTTATGGTCTCTTCAAGTTTAATTAAAAAATTCACCTGATCTCCTCACTGTCTTGATCGGCTGTTTGCAGAAGATATTTAAAAAAGGTTTATAGCCGAGCATGTCACTCGGTCTTTCTGGGGCATTTTCTGCCTGGGCACCGAATGAAGGCGCTGAAAGTGAATTTTAGAGAAAGCTTGCCCGAAAAGATGATCAGTCTTAGTGAGGAGAGCCTTATGGAAACAAGAAATTTAGTAAATTGGACGTTTTTGGTGATGAGTTCGCTGTTTTTGACCAGCTGTTCAGGCTTTTTACCGGACCGTAGTTTTATTGAAGAAATGAACCGTGAAAGCGATCCTTATTTTGTGGCAGGAAGAGATTTTAAAGTCGTAGGTGGAGACAGTGGAGAAGCTTATCGCAGCAAAGAAGAAATTCAGAAACGCACGCCTTCATCTGAAAGAAACCGCGAGAAAATGAAAGAAGAAGAATCGATTCGGGTAGAACTCGAGCAGAAAGAAGCAGATATTCCGGAAGAATATCTGGAACAATACTCAAAAGATAAAAAATATCTGCCTTCTGATTCCGATAAACTGTATTACTTGAGCCTCTCTCTGAGCGAACGCGCTAACTATATCAGTACCAAGAAAGCTGATTGGCAGGAAGACCAGGGCAAAGGACAAGATTTCATTCAAAAACACTCTGTTCACAGTAAAGAATTGTACCTTGGGATGTCCAAATCACAGGTGATGCAGGCCTGGGGAAAACCTTCGCGCGTTGACGTTGCCGGCAACCCTCGCAATCAAAATGAGCGTTGGGTGTTTTTCGAAGACGGAAGTGCAAAACAAATCTTTTTTGAGTCGGGAAGAGTTGGTGGCTGGGCCCTTGATCTCTAAATGAAATAGTAATATCCTCCAGCAAAGTTTTAAGAGGGAATTACAATGCCAGCAGAATCAATGACCGGCTTCGGTGAAGCGAACGCGCAGTCTGATAATTACGTCGTCTCCGTCGAAATAAAAAGCGTGAATAATCGTTTCAAAGATATCAGGTTTAAAATGCCTGGGACACTTTCATCTCTTGAAATGGAGTTGAAAAAGGAACTGAACGATCAATTTACCCGCGGAACATTTGATGTATACGTCAATGTGAAACGCGCAGAGAACAAAAGTCGCTTTGATGATCTTGATCCGAACAAAATTTCTCAGTTCGTTTCAAAGATTGCTCCTATTTTGAAAAGCAACGGACTTGAATCGAAAGTGAACATGACTGATTTTTTGAGATCAGAATTCATGGTTGATCAGGACGAAGAAAATCAGACAGAACTTAATGAGCTCGCTCTTAAAGCATTCCGCGAAGCTTTAGTTTCTCTGAAAAAATCCAGAACCGCTGAAGGCGAGAAACTGATGAAGGTTCTGGTAAAACACCTTGAGACTTACAAAACTCACTTCGAGGTGATTGAGAAGAATGCCGAGCACTTCAAAAACAATGTTGAAGAAAAGTTGAAAAAGAGAGTTGAGGAATACAAAAAGCTGGTCGATGTTGAACACAGCCGACTTCTTCAGGAAGTGATCTTTTATTTAGAAAAGATCGATATCCATGAAGAAATTAACCGCGTTCATGCCCACTTGGAAAAATTTCAAAACCTATTAAAATCTAGTAATGAAGTCGGAAGACAGATTGATTTTATCCTTCAGGAATTAGGACGCGAGACCAATACCATGGGATCTAAGTCAACTATGAAAGAAATTTCAGATGCAGTTGTGCAGATGAAAGTTCAATTGGAAAAGATGCGCGAGCAGGGACTTAATATTGAATAGTCACCATCACAAAAACGGAAAACTGATTGTCATTGTGGCCCCTAGTGGAACCGGCAAGACTTCCCTGATTAAACGCCTGAAGGAAGATTTTCCTTCTCTGGTAGAATCTGTCTCATACACCACCCGTCCGATGAGGCCAGGTGAAATTCACGGGCATCACTACTTTTTCATAGAAAAAGAAAAGTTCATCGATATGAGAAATGCGGATGAGTTCCTTGAGTGGGCTGAAGTGCATGGCAATTTCTATGGCACTTCCAAGAATTTTGTCGAAAATGCCCTTTATGAAGGAAAGCATCTTCTGTTTGACCTGGATGTTCAGGGAACAGACGCCATGAAAGCGTATTTCGGACCTCGAGCGAATGTTATTTTTATTTCGCCTCCGTCAGTAGAAGAGCTGGAAAAGCGTCTGCGCGGGCGAGGAACGGAAAATACTGCGGTCATCAACCTTCGTTTGATGAATGCCCAGAAGGAACTTCTGCGCAAGCACGACTTTGATCATTTAGTTTATAACGACGATATCGAACACGCCTATAAAAGACTTTCCGAAATTACCGAGAAGATCTTATCAGATAAATAGGGCAAGAGTAGGGAATGTACCAAAACTTAGATTTTTCTCATGAAAGAGATCTCACTGTTGATGACCTTGTAAGAAGGGTTGAAGCGTATTATCCCGACGCCAATTTTACAATGCTCAGAAAAGCTTATCTGTTTGCAGAGAAAGCACATGCAGGCCAGAAAAGAAGTTCAGGCGAAGATTACATCATTCACCCGATGAATGTAGCGGCGACTCTCATCCGTCTGCATATGGATCTTGATACAATAATGGCCGGTCTTCTTCACGATGTGGTTGAGGATTGTGGGATTTCTCCTCAAGAAATTGAAAAAGAATTTAATCAAGGTGTTGCTGATCTCGTTGTCGGCTTGACTAAAATTTCCAAAATCAAATTCAAATCAAAAGAAGAATCGCAAATCGAAAACTTCCGCAAAATGGTTGTGGCGATGGCGAAAGATCTTCGCGTGATTATCGTTAAGCTTGCCGATCGTATGCATAACATGCGTACACTTCAATATGTGTCGGATGAAAAGCAAAAAAAGATTGCCCAGGAAACGCTTGATATCTACGTCCCCTTGGCGTCCCGCCTGGGGATTAACTCAGTTAAGTCTGAACTCGAAGATTTGTGTCTTCGCTTTCTGAAACCTGAAATTTACTACCGTCTTGCTGAAAAAGTTTCGATGAAAAAATCGGAACGCGATACCTATATCAGAGAAGTTATTTCCACGATCAAAGAAAAACTTCTGGAATATTCCCTTCACGCGGAAGTAAAGGGAAGACCAAAGCATTTTTACTCCATCTATAAAAAAATGACTTCGCGTGGAGTGGATTTCGAACAAGTTCAGGACTTGCTGGCCTTCAGAATCATTGTTGGAAACATCACCGAATGTTATAAAGCACTGGGGATTATTCACTCGTCTTTCACACCGATTCCCGGCCGTTTTAAAGATTACATCGCTATTCCCAAGGTAAACAACTATCAATCGCTGCACACGTCGGTTATTGGTCCGCGTGCGGAGAGAATCGAAATTCAGATCAGAACAACTGAGATGGATGAGGTTGCTGAAGCCGGGGTTGCGGCTCACTGGAAATATAAAGAAGGTCTTGCCGGTAAGTCAGCACCTAAGCTCGACTGGGTTCAGGAACTTCTTGAATACAATAAAAATTCAGACAACAACCGCGAATTCCTCGACGTTATTAAAAATGACATCGATCTCGACGGTGTTTTTGTCTTCACTCCCAAGGGGGATGTGCGCGAATTGAAATACGGAGCGACTCCTCTGGATTTTGCCTACGAAATTCACACTGAAGTAGGGCACCATTGTGTAGGCGCCAAAGTTAACGGAAAAATCGTGCCTTTACGTCACATTTTGAAGTCAGGTGACTCTGTCGAAATCCTTACGAGTAAAACGCAAGCTCCGACAAAAGACTGGTTGAACATCGCCAAGAGCTCGAAGGCCCGCTCTAAAATCAAGCAATGGCTGCTTAAAGTTGAACGCGATGAAAACAGAGAGCTGGGTCGCGATATTCTGGAGAAAGCTTTTAAACTTCTCGGAACTAATATCAAATCTCTTGTTAAGAAAAATGATTTCAAAGAATTTTTTGATGAAAGCCACATTATCGATGAAGAAGAACTTTGCGTGCTTGTGGGTTCTGGAAAGTATTCAGCAAAAGATGTCATCAGTGCAATCCCTGCATTGAGAGATATGGCTGAAAAGCAAGTCATCCCAGAGATCGAGGAAATTGAAAAATACTCAAGTGAGATGACGAAAAACGTCCGCAAAAAAACTCACGGTGATAACGCTGTTATTGTCGATGGAATGAGTGACGTAATGGTCCGCATGGCCAAATGCTGCAACCCGATTCCGGGTGATACGATTGTGGGATTTATTACTCGCGGCCGCGGCATTACTGTCCATAAAGGCGACTGTAATCGAGTGGACGCGGAAACTCTTCTTCGCACTATTAAAGTATCCTGGAATAAAGGATTCAATTTCACTCACCCTGTAAGTGTAAGAGTAATGACTCAGGATAAGCCGGGAATTCTTTCTCTGATTTCTAAAACCATCAACAATAGCGGTATTAACATCCGTTCTGCTATGGCGAAATCAATGCCGGATAGAAAGGGAAGCTTTATCTTTGAAATTGAAGTTAAAGACTATTCTGAACTTTTAAAAACGATAAGCTCTATAGAAGCGCTGGAAGAAGTAATTTCAGTGACTCGCGTTTAATCAGTAAACATCCACCGGCGATTTTTGATCCCAGAACATCAGGAAAATCTTGGTGCGGATGAGCTTGAACGTTTCAATATAAAGAAGCTTGATGTTTCTCAAGTGAAGATAGCTGGAAGGAACGGCCGAGAAGAAAAATTCAAATTTGTCTTCTTCGCGAATAAGCGTATTGATAATCTGCTTAATACGCATGATGTGATAGTCGCTTGAGATGATGAGAATCTTGTTGAGGCCGCGATTGTTTCTTAAATACTTCAGAGTGGAAACGACATTCTCCACAGTGTTACGGGCCGTATAATCTATTTCTATATGGTCATTTTGAGTAGCTTCAGGACTAATGGGATTCATCAATGTCTTTACTGAATTCTTTTCATATACGCCGGAGATAAAAACATTCGGTTGTTTAAATTCCTGTGCTTTTTTAATAGCGTATTCAATTCGACCCGGTCCACCGGTAAAAACCACGATCAGGTCTGGTGGAGAGTTAACGAAAGTAGTCTTGGCGTTTTTCGTTTCGTTGCGGGCGTCTAATAAGAGAATCGAGCAGACAAACGAGTACGTCAGGAAAATAGAAAGCAGAACGATCAGCACCCCCTGGAGGTGCCGATACATTCTGGTTGTTTTAGATTCGAAGACGTACTTGCTTTTTAAAATCATTTTTTAGCTTATCGGGCTGCGATTACTTCAATTTCTACCAGCGCACCTTTTGGAAGTTTTGAGACTTCAACAGTTGAGCGAGCAGGATAAGGTTCTTTAAAAAATTCTACATAAGCTTGGTTCACTTCGGCAAAGTTATTTAAATCTGTCAGAAAAATTGAGGTTTTTACGATGCTCTCGCGGGTCAGCCCCTGTGACGTCAAAAGACCGTCGATATTTTTCATGACTTGCTTAAGCTGCCCTGAAAACCCGTCAACAAGGTTTCCAGTCGCAGGATCAATGCCGATTTGTCCTGAAAAATAAAAAGTTCCGTTGATAGCTACACCTTGAGAATATGTCCCTACTGCTGCCGGTGCTTTTTCAGTTTTCACAATGATCTTTTCCATAAAGATTACTCCTTAGTGCTCAGTTTCTTATCAGACAATAAAGCCGAAAGAACACACATGTTAACGATTTCTGTGACACTCGCAGTTCTTGGAATAATATTCGCTGAATTGTTCATCGGAAGAAGAATTGGTCCGATGGCATTGGCGTTAGCCAGTTGAGCAAGAAGCTTGTAACTGATGTTGGCCGAATTCAATTCAGGGAAAATTAAAATATCAGTCGGAGCATCGAGAGTTGAGAAATTGAACAATTTATCAAGCAAGTTCTTGTTTACTGCTACGTCCGCCTGAACTTCACCGTCTACGATAAGGTTAGGGTAGCGCGTTTTAGTAAGCTGAACAGCACGTTTTACTTTCTTGGCTTTTTCATGGTCGTTTGAACCGAAGTTTGAGTAAGAAAGGAAGGCAATGCGCGGTTCGCGCTTCATGAGTTTTCTGAACAATTCAGCTGTACCTGCAGCGATTTCGCAAAGCTGCTCTTCATTTGGTTCAATCTGAACAGCGCAATCTGCAAAGAACAGAACGCGGTTCTTGAAAGTCATAATGAAGATACCAGCTGCAGATTTTTTTTCCTGCGTGCCGATAACATGCATGAGTGGAGGAAAACAGTCAGCGTAGTTCAGAGTCGGACCAGTGATAACCGCGTCTGCCAGTCCGTGCTTCACCATCATCGAACCAAAATAATTCTGGTGACTCATCAGTTCTTCAGCATGGTAAATCGAGATACCGCTTCTCTGTCTTTCTTTAGAATACATGCGAACGAAGTCTTCAAACTTCTCATGCTTTCTTGGATTAATTGTTTTGACTTCGTCTTTAAGTTTTTCAAGACCAAGCAGATCCATTTTTTTGTGAATGGCCTTCTTTCTACCAAGAAGAATTGGTTCAACTTTATCTTCTTCAACAAGCTGTTTAACCGCTTGAAGAATGCGGGTGTTTGTTCCTTCTGCAAAGACAACTTTAACTTTGTTGCCTCTTTTTGCCACGTAAGTTCCAAGACGGTCTCTCAGAGATTTCATGAACTGAGCTGTGTTGCCCATTCTTCCTTCAAGCGCGCGAGCGTAAGCAGAAAGATCATCAATATTTACTCTCGCTACACCAGAGTCCATCGCCGCTTTGGCAACAGCTGGAGTCACACGTGTAAGAACGCGAGGGTCAAATGGTTTTGGGATCAGGTAATTGACACCAAATTTGAAATCTTCTCCGCCGTAAGCAAGTTTAACTTCTTCTGGAACTTCTTCTTTTGCCAGTTCAGCAAGGGCCTTAACAGCTGCAAGCTTCATCTGCATGTTGATCTTTTTCGCGCGAACATCGAGAGCTCCGCGGAAGATGAAAGGGAAGCCGAGAACGTTGTTAACCTGGTTAGGATAATCTGAGCGTCCTGTGGCCATGATGGCATCAGAGCGAACAGCTTCAACTTCGTGCGGGTAAACTTCAGGATCCGGGTTTGCCATGGCAAAGATGATTGGATTTTTTGCCATGCTGGCAACCATTTCTCCGTTAACTACACCGCGGGCAGATAGACCTACGAAGCAGTCACAACCTTTCATAGCATCGGCAAGAGTTCTTGCACTTGTTTCAACTGCAAATTCTTCTTTGTACTTGTTCATCCCTTTCGTACGGCCTTTGTAAATCGCTCCGTTCGAATCGCACATGATCAGGTTTTCTTTTGGAAGACCTAGTTCAAAGAAAAGTTTTGAAACTGAAATCGCTGCAGCCCCTGCCCCCGAGACAGCAACTTTTGTTTTTTTAATGTCACGGCCTGTGACCTCGATAGCATTCAAGAAAGCAGCAGTCGCAATGATCGCTGTTCCGTGCTGGTCATCGTGGAAAACAGGAATGTTCATTTTTTCAATGAGCTGAGTTTCGATTTCAAAACACTCTGGTGCTTTGATATCTTCCAGGTTCACACCACCAAATGTCGGCTCAAGAGCAGACACGATGTTGACCATTCCTTCAACTGTTGATTCATTCACTTCGATGTCGAATACATCGATATCTGCAAATCGCTTGAAGAGAAGCCCTTTACCTTCCATAACTGGTTTCCCAGCGATGGCACCGATATTTCCTAAACCTAAGACAGCTGTGCCGTTTGAAATAACAGCGACCAGGTTTCCTTTAGCGGTGTACTTGTAAGCGAGTTCTGGATCTTTAGCGATTTCAAGACAAGGCCATGCTACTCCGGGAGAGTACGCCTTGCTGAGATCCATTGAGGTGAGAGTGGGTTTCGTTGAAATAACTTCAATTTTCCCCGGGCGGCCTTCTGAGTGATAGTCGAGGGCCTGTTGTGTTTTTTCGTCTAAGACATCATTTCGATCTTTGTGATCATTTCGTTGATTACTCACGGTCAATTCCTTGGTTAATTAGAATGTAAAACGACCGTGATAGGTTAGGTGATTCTCCCCCAAAAGGGAAGCAAATTGCCCGGATTTATGGCAGGATGAAGCCGGGCAACATTTAGACTTTGCTTAGAATTTAAGACCTATCCCCAGATAAGCGATATTCGCCTTGTAGGCAGAGCTGGAATTGTTGGAAGAATTGCTTGATACGCTGTATTTCCCAGTGAGAGAGAAGTATTGCGGGAAAGAGTAAATAAAACCTGCATCAGCGGTTGTTAATTCCTGATATTCCTTTTCAGTGACGGTTTTATTGCGGACAGTTTTTGAAACGGTTCTTCCTGAATACGTTGAACGCGCATAGCTTGCATCAACAAAAACTTCCCATGTGTCATCGGGAGTATAGCTAAGCAACAGGCTTGGACCAAAAGAATTGTTGCTGTAGTAAGAATCGGCAGAGCTGTTGTGCTGAAATGTCAGGTCGGGAACGAGGAGAAAATCTTTGGCGATGGTCTGCTCCAGTCCCATGGAAAGACCAAGAATTTTATCTTTTCTTCCTTCGATCTTGGAATAATTTCTGAAATTTCCGGAAATTGAGAAATAACCCATGGTTTTACTTTTGACAAAATCATGCGTGAAGTTGGCGGCCATGCGAAGGCCACTGTTGTCGCTTGTGGTATCTGTCGAGACTACAGGGGTTCCATTGTAGACCTGTTTATACACCCCGATGGTGTAGTCACTGCTTTTAGAAGCTTTGTACTGAAGGCTTAAATCTGTCGTGTAATTATCGTTCTCATTCTGCTTGCTGTATTTTTCCATTTTGCCTTTTAACTTCAATTTCCATTCGTCGCTTTTTGCCTGGAAATAGCCGCTGAGAATGGAATAGTCGTCAGTGATCGGATCTGTGTTTGTTAAATTGACGTTGTTAGTGAAAGCTTTTTGGGCATCACCTTTAAGGGAGAAATCCCAGGCGTGAGCCGTGCTGAGGCTCAAAAATCCTGTGATCAGTACTATTTTTTTCATGAACATCCTATTCAATTGAATTTAAATTTAGCGCCGTCCAGTGCGATCATCGCGTCGGTCTTCTCGTCTTTCATCCCGACGGTCCTCTCGGCGTTCTTCTCGTCTTTCCTCGCGTCTTTCTTCCCGACGTTCTTCCCGTCTTTCATCACGACGTTCTTCCCGTTTCTCTTCTCGCTTCTCTTCCCGTCGTTCTTCTTTTCTTTCTTTTAAAGCGTCTTTGATTTTATTCAAACGATCTTCACGCTCTTCTGGTTTTAACTTTTTCAGTTCTTCAAAGCGCTGCTTGATCATCTCCTGTTTTTCCGGTGGCAGTTGCTTGAATTTTGCATAAGCTTCCCGGATTTTTTCTTTTCTTTCCGGAGGCAACTTTCTGAATTCTTCATATCTTTCTTTCAGCATTTTTTTCTGATCAGAAGAAAGAGATGACCATTCTTTGTATCGGTCTCGCAAAGCTTGTTTTTCAGAAGGAGAAAGCTTTTCCCACTGTGCTTTATTCTTGTCCAGATTTTCATCTGCAAAAGATTTATGAAGAGGGCTTACTAAAATTATAACTGCAAATAACAACGCTTTCATTGTTTTTTCTCCGGAGCTTTTTCCTTCGTTTTTTCTTTTTCTGACAGAGGAAGTGGTGACACTTGCGCATTGGAAACAAAGGCAACTTCTTCCTTCAACATTTCCATACTCTGGAAGAATTCGAGGTTCTTGATTATTTCATCGTCATTGTTGGCGGCAACGGCCGGCAGAACAAATAAGGAGACGATTAAGATTTTTGTCAACATGAGTCTGAATCCCATTAATACTCTTTTTTTATTTTTGGCCGTTAATTCTTGCCCAATCCGCGTCGGAGAGTTGCGAAGCATCTGCCATCAATTCAATTTCATTGTAATTCAAAATCATTTCTGGCGCTTCACTGATTATTGCCGATCCTGGTTGTGATGGTGGATTTTTATTGATCATCACGACCATGACAACAGCAACAGTCAAGGCAAGTGCGCCGGAAAGTTTCCAGACTGCAATAATGCTTTTGTCTTCGTTCTTCATATATTGTGAAGAGTAAGCAAGTATTTTTTTATCAACCGATGAAGATGGTTCAGTCTGAGTTTTCAAAGCAAGCCAGGAATAAAAAGAATTTTTTGTTTTCATAAATGGCCTCCGCGTTTAAAACACGCGGTCAGTTTTTCTTTGCATCTGAAGAGGATTGATTTGATGGCACCAATACCTGCGCCTGTCAGTTCAGAAATCTCCTGATTCGATAATTCAGATTGAATATGAAGAAAAACTATTTCGCGTTGATCTTCCGGAAGCTCCTTTATACAAGCTTCCAGTTGCTTCTTTGTGACTTTGCTGAGAAAAATTTCTTCCTGTGAATCGAGGGCAGAAGCGTAAAGTTCTTCACCAGTTTCTTCCGAATGAAGCGATTCAAATGAATTGCTGATCCGGTGATCTACTGATCGCCAATAATCATGAAGAGTATTTTTGGCTATCGTCCAGATCCAGGTCTTTACTTTACTCTCAAATTTAAAGGTGCTGTTTTTTGTGACGACCTTTATGAAAGTTTCTTGTAATAATTCTTCGGCTGTACTCGAGTTTACCAATCCACTTAGATAAGAATGCACAGGTATTCGATATCTCGAATAGAGTATTTCAAAGGCATTGTTATCATTAGCTTGAATCAGTTTCATCAAATCCTCGTCACTCATATTGACGTATTTCGATGAAAAAAGTTTCGCAAAAATTTTTGAGGACATGCTAACATCTTAAAATTCCAGCGAATAAAAAGAAAGTTCAAAAACTCTGAAACTTTCTTCCCCCCTTGCCGTCAAAGACTTTGAATGGCCCTTCGGGGGTTGTTTTTAAGTGTTACAGCGAGAACCTCACTATATAGGAGATATTATGAAATTTGCGCTTCTACTACTAACAGTTGCAGTTCTATCAACGCAATCATTTGCTCAGGAAGAGACCGCCCCTTTGCCAACAACTGATACGACGGTTACTGAACCGGCTACAGAACCTGCTCCTGCACCAGCGACTACCGATACTTCTGTTCCTGCTCCGACAACGTCAGAGACATCATCTGACCCTGCTCCGGCGCCGGCCCCAACAGAATCGGAAGTGGCAAAGAAAGAACCACAGATTATAAAGATGATTACAGAGAAGTTTGGTATTTCATCGGAAGAGCTGAAAAAATACAGAGACGAAAAATTTGGTTACGGCCAGATCATGTTGATGCTTGAAATGTCTAAGACAACTGGCAAAAGCATGGACGATATTTCTGCTCTTATGAAAAAAGACAGATCAATTCAAAAAGTAGCGAAGGAATTAAATCTTTCCAAAGAAGACATGAAGAAAATGCTTTCGGATTTAAGGCCTGGTCGCGAAGATAAAGAAAAGAAAGAGAAAAAAGAAAAACGCGAAGACCGCCGTCTGGATCGTAAAGAAAACAGAAAAGACGACCGGAGAGAAGAAAGAAAGGAAGAGCGCAAAGAAGATAGAAAGGAAGAGCGGCGCGAAGAACGGCGAGAAGATCGTCGTGAAGAAAGACGTGAAGAAAGAAGAGAAGACCGTCGTGAAGAGCGTAGAGAAGACAGACTCGATGATCGACGCGAAGATCGTGGTGACAGACGCCAACGATAAGTTTCAACCCTAGGCCTCCGCCGATTAGACCCCGGCGGGGGCTTTTTTTTTTGCTAAAATCCTCCTCCAAAGCTAATATAAAAACACTATCAACCTAGGGGTGGTCGACATCAGTCGATCTGAGAAATACCCTCGAACCTGATCAGGTTAAAACCTGCGGAGGAAAGGATCATGAAAAAGCTTTTTGAATCAATCACCATTTTTGAAATTGTTTTAACGGCCGTTGTAGCCGTTGCTTTAGGCGTCGCCTTCTGGGGCTGGACTTTTGTTTATGAAATGATGAAGCCGTTATTGAAAGTTTACGGTATGGCCTATCTGTCAGCAGGCTTCTGGATATTTGCTTCAGTTTTTTTACCACAAATTGTCCGCAAACCTGGTATTGCCTTGATAGCTTCCATTATTGCGGCCTTTGTTGAAAGTCTTCTCACTCATTGGGGAATGATGTCAGTGGTCTGGGGAATTGTTCAGGGGCTTGGAGCAGAAATCATTTTCATGACGTTCGGATATAAAAGATGGAATCTATCAATTCTCATTCTGGCATCCTTACTATCCGCTCTATTTAGTTACGCTCTGGATTTTGCTTTATACGATTATAAAAATTTGAGCGTGTTCGTTAATGCAGTTCAATTAGTTTCCTTTCTCATCTCTTCAGCTGTTTTTGCTGGTTATTTAAGTGAAGTGGTTTCTAAACGTCTGGTCAAGCTGGGGTTGCTGGATCAATTTTTAATAGCCCGATCAAATTAATATGTACGAGATTGGTCCTTTTCAATATTTATTCAATCGCAGTCAAAAAAAATTAATCTGCAGAGATAAAATTACTTTGAATGACGGTGAGCTGGTAGTCATTACTGGTCCTTCCGGCGGTGGGAAAAGCACTTTGCTTCAGCTGCTGAAAGGAATTATTCCTGAATTCAAGGCCGGATCATTTACTGGCTCCGTTACTTTTAACGGCGAAGCCCTCCATGGCGATGGATTTAAAAAGAACCTGAAAGAAATTCTTTTCTTATTTCAAAATCCTTTTTCTCAATTGCTTTATCAAAATGCCTCGGAAGAATTTTTGTTTTCCATGGAAAATTTTGGTTTTACTAAAGAAGAAATGGATAAAAAAAGATCTGAGTTCGAAGACTATTTTCAGCTCGACAGTCTGTGGAATAAAAAAACGACCAATTTATCCAATGGAGAATGTCAGCGTCTGGTCCTCGCTTCACTTCTGGCAGTTAATCCAAAAGTTCTTCTTCTGGATGAACCCACCGCTTTTCTTGATACACAATCGCGGAAGGAATTTTATGACTGGCTGGTGAAGATGAAAGGTGAACGCACGGTAGTTTTGATTGATCACCACACTGATGAAATTCTTCCACAGGCCGATCGGGTTCTGGTAGTGAGTGAAGAGGGGGAATTGAAAGAAGCTGCTCCAGAAAATCATACAGAATCTTCCTTTCAGTGGCCATCAGTTTCTGGAAAGCAGGATCGCGCAAGCCTGAGGCTGAATCATGTCTATTTTCATTATCCGGAGCAGAAAAACCTTCTGCGCGATTTGAATCTCTCTGCCTCCTCTGGAGATATTATTGTTATCAAAGGTAAAAACGGTAAAGGAAAAAGTACTTTGTTCAAACTGATGACCGGTTTACTGAAACCCTTAGAGGGTGAAATTGAAATAATTGTGAATGGAGCTCATATTTCTTTGAAGAAAATGCGCAATCATATTGGGTTCGTTTTTCAAAATCCTGAAACTCATTTTTTCTACGATACCATTGGTGAGGAGCTCAAGCATGTGCCCGCTGCAGATAAAGAAATGATTCTCAGTCAATTTTTTAAAGATATTGAACTCAGCCGTTCGCCGTTTCTGCTTTCTGAAGGCGAGAAGAGAAGACTCTCTCTGTTGATGACCATTTATCAAAATCGCCAATTTTATTTTTTTGACGAACCAACTTTTGGTCAGGATAAACGTTCCATCTCCATCATTCGCGATATGATTCTGGAGCAAAAAAAAGCGGGAAAAATTCAATTCATCATTTCTCACGATGATCGGTTTATCGATTCTTTAAATCCCGTGGTCTATCAACTGGAAGAACAGACTTTGAAGAGGCTATAGTGGAAAGACAAAGAGAATACATCCATTCATGGTATGTTTTCATAATGACAGCGGCATCGCTTCTATTCCTTTTGTTAAATAAAAATCTGGTTACCAGCGCTGCTTTGATCTCTTTGATGTTGTTTCTTTATACCAAAAACGGACTAGCCTTCAAAAAATTGTTTAAAATTTTTCTTTATGCTTTTTTATTCAGTTTTACGTTTTTCCTTCTGGCCGTCCTGAATCCTTCCAGAGATCTTCAATCGGGAGGCTTCTATCATTTTATGAATATGAGTTTTTATAAAAGCTCAGTTGATAAAGCCTTTATGACAATGCTGAAGCTGCTGATGGTTTCTTTTGTTTCGATTTGCTCATCATCGGCCATTGATTATACAAAAGTCATACTTCATTTGATTGTTCACAAAGGATTAAAGCTCATCTGGGGTTATCCTTTCCTGCTCGCTATGAATTCGATTACCTTGCTGCGGGACGAGTACGAGCGTATCAAACTGAACGCTCATTTGCGCCAGCTGCCCCTCAAAGATAAGATTTTTCTATTTTTTCCACTTCTTGTTTTCGCGATCCGGCACTCTCAGCGCGGGGCCCTCTCGCTTGTGACCAGAGGTCTGAATGATAAAAAAACTTTTTATTTTTCCTATGACCTGACTTGGCTTGATAAAAAAAGGTTGTTTTTATTCTGGGTGTTTTATTTTGGTCTTGTGGTCGCGTCGCAAATGACGTTACGATAAGACATGACAATAACACAGCTTGAATACATCCTTTCAGTTGAAAAACATAAACATTTCGGAAAAGCAGCGAAAGCCTGCAATGTCACGCAACCAACCCTGAGCATGCAACTTCAGAAAGCTGAAGAAGAGCTGGGTGTTGTTCTGTTTGATCGATCAAAAAATCCGATTATGACCACCGAAGAAGGTGAGAAAATTATTCAGCAGGCGAGACTTGTCATCCGCGAATACAAAAAAATTTTTGCTATCATCGATGCATCTAAAGATGAAGTCCGTGGCGATTTCCGTCTCGGCGTCATTCCCACTCTTGCGCCTTATCTGATTCCTCTGTTCGCAGGAGAATTTGTCAAAAAATATCCGACGGTAAATCTGACAATTGAAGAATTTAAGACAGAAGAAATCATCGAGCTCCTCAACAAAGATGAAATCGATGCAGGGTTGTTGGTTACACCTCTGGAAGGAGAATCCTTTATTGAAAGAGTTTTATTTCACGAACCTTTTTCTGTCTTTGCATCCAATGGCCATCATCTTTTGAAAAAAACAAGAATTAAGGATAAGGATCTTGATGTCAGCGACGTCTGGCTGCTTAATGAAGGTCATTGTTTCCGTCAACAAGTGTTGAATCTTTGCAAAATTTCCAAAGACAACAGTATGCATGACAATTTGAAGTTTGAAAGTGGAAACCTTGAAACGCTTAAGAACATGGTTCTCAACAGCGAAGGATATACACTTCTTCCTCAGCTGGCCGTTCTCAATCTATCGGGTGAAGACAAAAAACATGTGCGCGAATTCCAGAGTCCGATCCCAACAAGAGAAGTTTCATTGGTTCACAACCGCATCTTTCTAAAAGAGAAAATCATTACAGCTTTGGAGGAATGTATTATTGAACATCTTCCGGAAAGCCTGGCTTCGTTAAAGAAAAAGAATTTTGAAATTATCAGCATTAATGAATCACATTGAATTCATTTGAGTCAGAATCCATTGACGATTTTCCAATGTTCCTTTCATGTCTTCAACTTCATCAGGGAAGAACTTCAAAGCGATTTCTTTCAATTCTTCCATGTTCCCTTGAATTTCCTGCATAATTCTCTTCAATGCTTCAGGGGAAGCAGGACTAAATTCATCTTCCAGTGGTATTCCGTAACCTGCTTTTAATTCAGCAGCTGAAGTCAGTTGTTTATAGAGATCTTTCATAGCAAGGATTTTTTCTTCCATGATCGTATCTTTCAATTCAGGCATAGGCTCTTTTCCAAAGAGAGCATTGCCAAGCTTTTTGGCAAACTGCTGCTCGCGAGAAAGCTGAATTTGCTCTTCCAGTCTCAATGCATTGGCCATGACTTTGGTTTTGTCAGAAGACAGCTCCAGCGTTTTTTCGTAAAAAGACTTTCTTTCTTTTGGAGAAAGTTTTAAAGCAAATGTTTCGAAACTTACGTCTTCATTATGAGCAATCACATCCAGTGAGCGCTGAAGCTTATCGCTGACCCCCTGGAAAAGGTAACCCTTCTTCACAGCTTCTTTCTTGTCATTTAATAATTCAGGATTAGTCAGACCATTCTTTACAAGAAAATCATAAAGCCCTAATGGGTGAACAATGCTGGCCGTCTGAATTTTGTTATTTTCAGGATAAGCTGATCTCAATAAATTCATGGCCTCGGTTGCGCAGTTGTTTGTCAGGAAATAATAACGTCCTTTGTAACTCCAGTAGTTCTCCAGAAGTTTATCGCTAAAAAGCCTGATTTGGGTGCGGTTCATTTTTATCGGAAGAGAAATCATGTCTCTGAATTCACCTTTGGTGTATTCATTCACAACTTCACTCATGTTCATTAAAAACAATTGGGAGGCATAAGCGCCGTTCATCCCTTTGGCATAATCGATATTCATGTCTTCAATGTTGGCGCGGTAACTGACAACGATATGTTGAGCATAATCATTCATGCAGTCTGGACCGACTGCTTTTCCCGGGGCACAAAGAATGATTCTGAACATCGCATGCCCCCAGCGCGACATCATTTGTTTGCCTTTGCCGGCAAATAAATAATGAATCTGGTAAATGCGGTCAGGATGAATATCTCTGGCCATCATAGGATTGCTGCTGATGGATGTTTCAGAAATTAATGTGACCTTTCTGCTGGAAGCACATGTCTCATTTTCAAATGGCTTTTCATTCAATAGGGTTGAAAAATAATTGTAATAGGTCGGTCTTCTGCATTTATAAGTGGGATCTTTTTTAAAGAATTCATAGTTCACTGCAAATGTCTCTTCAATGCTTTTAAATTCTGAAGGATCCGGTGAACGGTCGTAGGCCTGGTTTAAATTGATGCGTTTTTTAACTAACAGACCTTTATTCATCCATCCTGAGATGTTGAGAAATTGCGCGGAACGGGCGGCATTAGTTTTCTTTGCCAGGCTTAATCCTTCCTCTTTTAAATTGGCATTTGCCTGGGCCAGTGGCAGGGCCGTTACAAGAATAAGGCAGAGAAGTCCGCGAATTACATTCATACAAAACCTCAGTTTATTGATTCTTCTATTTTAGCCTTCCCCTTAAAAGACCGGTGTCTTTTGAAAAATGTACCCGGAGAAGAAATGGCCGTCTAAACTTTAGACACCTTTGGAATCAAGATTTCTTAAGGGGGTATAAAAAATTCAGGTCCCAACATTGGCGTAAAGTTTCATGATATTTTGGCTTCAACACAAATCACTTCTTTGGAGGAACTATGAAATTGAAATCAACAATTGCTGCTCTTTTACTTGCTACTTCTATGTCAACATTTGCAGTGGATATTACTCTTTCGCCTGTTTACACAGTAGTTGAAGTTGTAAGATCTGCTCTTGGAACAGCTCTTTCACCATTTGCTTCGACAACGGCTTCTATCAACGGTGGTACAGCAGCTCTTATGAAAGCAGTAAGAAACGATGCGATCAATCTTCTTGCTGATGGTGAATCAACTGACAGACTGAATGCTTCTTTCTCAGAACTTAGAAAAATTGAAGGTCTTGAAGGAAAGTCAGATATCGAACTTTCTAAATTGATCATTCTTTCTGTTGAATAGTCTTAGAACAAAAGAGAGAGATACTTATAAAAACGGCCGCGAATGCGGCCTTTTTTTATGTCTTTAAACGTAAGAAAACCGCGGTGATCCATAGTGCGGCGGCCAGGTAATGAGTCATCATGCTTCCTGGAGCCTTTTTAAAGCGCTCATACATCAAGAGAAAAATCCAGGCGGTAAAATAATAATAGCCTGGAAAAACATATCTTCCGGCGATTCTGTTACTTGCCGAGAAAACTAATAAATAGACCAAAGCTGCAGACCCGAGTACAAGAGAAGGATCTGATTTCAGAAATTGAACCAATCGTTCACGTTTGATCCAGAATGCTGAATAAAGAGCAAAAAGAATCCAGGGAAGAGCATAACCAAGGTAATGCAAAAAATAATACTGGAAGTTCAGGTATTTCTGTAGAAGAAAAAAATGCTCAGTCGCATGAACCCTTTCACCCATTTGAATATTCCAGAAAACATTAAAAAAAGAGTCACCGGTTAATTGTTTGAATTTCATTTCAAAAGCAATTCCCGAGATGAGAAGTAGGAGTGCGGCGATGGCATTTGTGGAAAACCAAAGAAAATATTTTTTAGACTGTTGCCCGGAGAGAAGGAACCCAAGAGTAAAAAGAAAGAAACCAAAAATGAGAAAGGGCCCTTTCACCCACATTAAAAACAGAGGTGACAAAACCGCATGAAGGACGGCCCATTTAGTCTGCTGGATTTTTAATCCAGAGTAAAGCGCCAACGTTGAAAAAAAGAAAATGGCCGGTTCGTGATTGGCCCTGATTGTATAAGAAAAAGTGAGTGAGCAAAGAAACAAACCCACAAAAACGTAATCAGCTTTTGCTTTATCAAAATGAGAGATGATTGCACGGATGAGAAAAATCCCACCCAATAGAAAAAACATTCCTGCGAGATGAAGCGCATGTCTGGCAGGCACTCCAACTTTAGTCAAAGCGATTCCAATCAGCAGTTGACCAGGAAGCTGGTCTCTCATAAAAGTGTTGGGATCAAAGCTCCAGAAGTTTTCACCCCATTTAGCTGTCAGGATTTCCGGCAAAGTCTTGTCGGCATAACGAACGACGAGAGTGGAATAATAGTTGGAATCGTTGCTGGTCGATTTATAGTCTGAAAAACATAAAAAAACGCTCGCGACTAAAAGCGCGAGCGTCCATAGAAGAAATTTGTGTAAGCGTTCCTGCTGCATCTACATTCTTTCGGGTGGTGTAATACCCAACAGGTAGAGACCTGTCTTCAAAGTGTTTGCAAAGGCCTTTAAAAGAGCGAGACGGGCCCCTTTTAATTCTTCTGTTTCTGCCTTCATGACAGAAACTTCTGTATAGAAACGGTTGTACGCCTTACAGGTGAAGAACAAATGGTTGGCAATTGTTGATGGTTTATAATTTTCACAGGCGTAAATCGCAGTCTGGTTAAAATCATAAAGATGTCTCATTAACTCGCGTTCTGATTCATGAGTCAGAAGATCGAGATGATCGCTCTTCGGTTCTAAATCTTGTTCTGTCGCTTTGTTGAGAATCGATTGGGTGCGGGCATAACTGTACATCAGGTATGGTCCGGAGTTTCCTTCAAAAGAAACCCATTCTTTCGGATCAAAGACAATTTCCTTATTAGGGTCAGCCTGAAGCATTCCGTATTTAATCGCACCGACAGCTAATTTATGGGCCGTGTCTTCCATGCGCGCCTTATCCCATTCGTCTTTGTATTTATCAAGATACGTATGAATTTCTTCAATAACCAGAGTAATGAGCTGAAGGAAGGTAAAAGAGTTTCCTGCACGTGAAGACATTTTTCCTTCAGGACGAACAACCATTCCGTAAGAAAGGTGATAGCATTTTTCAGCCTGCTTGAAGCCCATTTTCTCAAGAGCGTAGAACACCTGCTTGAAGTGGAAGTTTTGTTCGCTTCCGACAACGTAGATACTTCTGTCGATATCAAAATCGTTGAACTTCACTTTCGCAAGCGCGAGATCTTTCGTTGCATATAAAGTTGTTCCGTCTGATTTTCTCGCCATGAAAAAGCCGAGTTTTTTATCTGACATATCAACGCCTATAGCGCCCTGATCTTCTTTAAAGAGACCTTTCTTCATGTATTCGTCGACTATTTCCTGAGAGGCTTCACTCACTTCTGATTCATAAAAGAAGTGATCGAAGTGAACGTCGAGCCATTTATAAATGCGGTTAAAATCGTCGAGACAGTACTGACGAGTCTTCACCCAAGTCTCATAATATTCGCCTGATTTATTTTCAATCGCGCGAAGAATTGTGGAAATGCTCGCCTGGATTTTGGCTTTCTCTTCATCAGTCGCATCTTTTATAGCATTGTTGGCTTCAACATAACGCTGGCCCAGCCACTCAGCTTTGTTTTCGACTTTATCTGAAAGGGGTTCGCCTTTGTAGTTTTCAACACCCCAGAGACATTTAGCGATATGAGCGCCTTCGTCGCCGATATAGTTCACCGGAGTCACGTTGAATCCGTTATAAGAAAAAATTCGGCACAAGCTGTCGCCAAGACAAACGTTGCGGCCGTGGCCGACGTGGAATTCTTTGTGAGTATTCGGTTGAGAAAACTCGATCATAACTTTTGTCGTTCTGTGTTCTTCATTTTCTTTCAGAACTTCGAAACCGTGACAGCTGATGAGTTCAGGAATCAATGTTTTTGCGACTTGCTTTTGATCTGTGAAGATGTTGAGGAAGGCACCCTTTAAATCAACTTTCGCCACCCATGGATTGCCCGAAGCCTCGAGTTCTTTTTTTAATTCTTCAGCAACGAGATTGGGATTTTTTTTCAGGGCCTTGGCAAAACGAAAACACGGAAGAGCATAATCGCCGAGAGTTTTTTCAGGTGGCTGCTCAAGCGCTTTGAAAAAATCGACAACACTTAAATCGGCAGGAAGCTCACCTTGTTTGCACAAAGCAGAAAACAGAGTTTCTGCCAGTGAGCATTTTGCCGGATCATATTTATAATTTTCTAACTGGTTCACAATCTCTCCCTAGAGGATATTAACTTTCGTTTTAATCGAGTTGGCGATGAAGCAATTTCTGTGTGCCTTTTCGTGCAGCGATTTCAATTGATCAGCATCCGGAACTTTTGAACCGGAAAAAACAATCACAGGTTTTAAATTAATTTCGGTCACACTCATACGGCCTTCTTCATTTTTATTTAAATGAGCTTCGGCTTCGTCGGCGTATGAATCTACAGTATAACCCATTTTTGAAGCTACAGCTAAAAAGGTGAGCATGTGGCAGCTTGAGAGTGCAGAAGCGATCAGCTCCTCAGGATTGGCCGTATCGGTATTCCCCAGGTACTCCGGAGCAGAAGAATTTCTTAGCTGTTGCGGGCCTGAAAATTGAAGCGTGTGTGTGCGATTGAATTTCTCGTAGGAAAAATCGTCTGTGGTTCTTTTCCAGTTAAGCTGTATGCGAAACGACATAACTACTCCTTGACCTTGAATTCGGCATCAATGGTTTCCCCACCGCTATAGTCAGCGAATTTATGAGGTGCACCCTGCATGCGTTTTTTAATGATAATTTTTTCTGAAGATTCACCGCCCAGAGCAATTAACCACGAAAGAATGACGAGTACCTGATTAGTTTGCCAGTAAGCAATTGTGGCAAGTATGGCCACGAGTATTCGCGGTGCAAAGAAAAATCCCAGCCACCAGAACAAACCCCCAAATTCCACTGTATTGAAAATCAATCCCGAAACCAGAAGCGTCATACGCGGAAAAAGCGCAATGGAAATGAGAAAAATCCAGCCGTGCTTAGTGAAGTAATCGATAGTTCCGAAAGTTACATCAGTGTAATTGTAAAGAAGGGTAGAAGCCCCTGTAATCGCCAGGAAAATCAACGCTATTTTAATAATTGTATTCATTTTCTCTTCTCAATAAATGTTTTTGAAATAACTGAGCTACTCTATCAAATGCCACTGCAATAAGAAATTAAAAAAGATTTTTGGGCCGCTCTTGACGTTAATTTCCCTGCTATCAACTTATGATCATGAAAACACCAATTCTTACAAACATTGAGCAATTTATACCAACCCTGGTCCTCAAAAATACAGTGCTTTTCCCTGACGTAGCGCTGCCAGTTCTCATATCCAAATCTGTTGGATTGAACGCCATTAACCGCGCGCTCGAACAGTCAAAAGATAAACTTTTTGTAGCGATCACCCTCAAGGAAGGAGTGCAGATCGAGCAGGCTACGCCGTCTGACTTCTACACTGTCGGAACACTTTGTACCATTCAGAGAATCGAAAAGAATGAGCGCAATGAAACCATTGCTTACATCAAAGCTTTATATCGATTCAAAGTTTTACAAGTAGAATTTGAAGAATCGTTTGCTTCATGGGTTGCCAGAGGTGAACCGATGCCTGATCTCGTGGATCTGGATGGACCTACTGAGAAAGCTCTTCTCAGAAGCCTGAAGGATATTTCTATTGAAATTCTGGAAAGCCTCAATGCCTCTCCGGAATTCAAGCGAACGCTGGATCAATTTGAAAGCGCCGCTGACTTTACGAACCTTGCGGCCCAAAACCTTCCATTGATACTGGCAAAGAAACAGGAAATTCTGGAAATTGCTTCAGTAAAAACCAGAGCACTTAAAGTTCTCGAACTGTTAGTAGAACAGCGGGAAATGATCAAAGTAAACACTGAAATGGGTTTAAAAATTTCAGAGAAAACATCGAAAGCTTATCGCGAATCCATTCTTCGTGAGCAATTAAAGGCCATCAAAGAGGAATTAGGTGAAGAAAGTGAGTTCTCTGCCGAAGGTGAAAAGCTCACTCTCAAAGATAGAATTCTAAGAGCAAAACTTCCCGCTGATATTGAAAAAATAGCACTCGATCAGTTAAACCGATATGAAACGATGGGACAGCAAAATGCCGAGTCTCATGTCATCAGAAACTATCTGGAATTAATTCTGGCGCTTCCATGGAATGATGTTGAACCCAAAGAAATAGACCTGGATGCTGCTCAGAAAATATTAGACGATGAACACTACGGTCTGGAAAAAATCAAAAAACATATTATTCAGCATCTTGCCGTGATGAAACTCTCTCCCCATAAAAAAGGATCGATTCTTCTTTTTGTAGGCCCTCCGGGAGTGGGTAAAACTTCGCTTGGGCAAAGTATAGCCAAGGCCCTGGGCAGAAAATTTGTCAGAGCTTCTCTGGGCGGTGTCCGCGATGATTCAGAAATCAGAGGTCATAGAAGAACCTATATCGGGGCGATGCCTGGACGAATTATCGAAGGAATAAAACGAGGCAAAGAGAAAAATCCGGTTTTTATGCTGGATGAAATCGATAAACTCGGACGTGGCTATGGAGGAGATCCTGCAGCTGCGATGCTTGAAGTCCTCGATCCTGAACAGAATTCAACTTTCATGGATCACTATCTCGATATCAATTACGACTTATCTAAGGTCTTTTTCATTGCTACGGCAAACTCTCTGGAAACCATTCCACCACCATTGCTGGACAGAATGGAAGTCATTCAGCTTTCGGGTTACACAACAGATGAAAAGTTGCATATTGCAAAAAACCATCTCTTGCCGAAACAACTGAAAGAGCACGGATTAAAACCCGAGCAGGTTGAAATACCGGATGCGATGCTGACGATGATGATCGAAGAATACACTCGGGAAGCAGGTGTGCGCGAGTTGCAGAGAAAAATTGCAAAAGTCTTACGGACTGTCTCTGAAAAGATTGTTCGAGGAAAAGGAGAAGAGAAAGTCGTCATTACTCCGGAACTGATTGAAGATGAGCTGGGCATTCATAAAAATTCCTACGAGCATATTCAAACCAGTACTGTACCGGGAGTGGCCACAGGTCTCGCCTGGACTCCGGCCGGCGGCGATATTCTCTTTATTGAATCACTGATGATGCCTGGATCAGGAAAAATTCAGCTGACAGGTAAATTAGGTGATGTCATGAGCGAGTCGGCGCATATCGGACTTTCATTGGTGAGATCGAAACTGGCCAATATGTTGCCTGGATTTAATTTTGCCAAAACTGATTTCCATATACACGTGCCAAGCGGTGCGATTCCAAAGGATGGGCCAAGTGCAGGGATTACAATCTTTTCAGCGCTCTGTTCTTTGGTGTTGAATAAACCGATTGACACTAAACTGGCGATGACCGGAGAAATTACTCTTAGAGGAGCAGTTCTTCCAGTCGGTGGTGTTAAAGAAAAATTAATTGCCGCTCACCGTGCAGGAATCAAACGCGTGATTATGTCGAAGAAAAATGAGAAGGATTTAAAAGAGGTTTCTGAAGAAATCAGAAAGGACATGGAGTTTTGTTTTGTTGAAAATATCAATGAGCTTCTTGTCTACGTTTTTGGAAAAATCAATGGTCCCTATTTTACTGATAATATTCTTACCCCTCCGTACAAGGATGATTATGATGGTGGTAGTGCAGCCATAAACCACATCTGAAGGTAAAAAAAAAGGCCGGATTTTCCGGCCTTTTTCATTTCGAACTACTTAACGTTTACAGTAATTGTTGAAGAATAATCTTCTCCGTAAGACTTGTGGGCTCCATCAGCAAACTGAAGAGTCAACGTGTGCTTTCCAGGAGGAAGAGTGACTTTTGTCGACGTAGAAGCGTCACCGAAATGCTTGTGCATTTCATCTTTAGGAACAACTTCTCCTTTTTTTACCGGCTTTCCATCAACGATCAGGTGGTGGTGGCCAGTGCCTTCTTTCATTTCTCCGGCCTTTGCGACAGTCATGCCTTCAACACCAAAGTGGACATCAAAAGTTTGCGGAACTGTTTCACCATCTTTTGGTGTAACGAACATAACTTTGGATTTTGCAGCGGCAAATGCAGTTGAAAGTGAGAGAAAGAGAACGGCAGTTAGCAATGATTTCATAAAAACTCCTTTTTCTAAAACGATTGGCTATACTTTAATAAGGGAGCTTAATTAACACCAGCAGAAAATTGTTGCAGATGTATTGCTGAATTCTATCTTTATCTTTTCTTTTCCCAATGAATGGCGTGTGGGTTAATTTTCAACGGCCTCCAGAACCCCCTCAAGATCTCTGGCCGTGTTTGACAGATAAACGACGGCGCGATCTTCCTTTGGATAAATTTTAATTAATGAACTGAACCCACCCGTCATGCCGTCGTGCCAATAATTTCCGCTTGGTCTGACGAACCAGGCGTAAGCGATATCGTTAGGATCAGATTTATAAAGGGGGGCCACGGAGAGTTTTAAAGCCGAGTGCAGTTTCGTTTCTTCGGGATGAAGTAGAGCGCGAGCAAATTGAAGCATATCACGGACCGAACTGACAACGGCACCTGCGCCTTGGGTCGTTTGATGGTACCAATAAGGATTCGCTTTTAGTTCATTCGTGTACCCTTGAGCACGTCTTGGCTCAAATTCTTTAGCAACAATAATCATGGTTGCTTTCAATCCCAATGGTTCTAAAACTAATTCCCTTAATAAGGATTCATAGGATGACTTTTGAAAGCGGGCAAGAGCGTATCCTAGAAGACCAAAACCCCAGTTGGAATAATTCACGTTTTGTGTCGGATGTTTTTCCAGTCTGCAGGTATTGCTGAACGAAGAATCTCTAAGACCTTCTATAAGATCTTTTTCGGAATAATCGGCGTAAGGATTTTCACTGCTCGCATAATGTAAATTGCATGGGAGGCGAGGTAAACCAGAAGTATGAGTGACTAATTCTTCAAGCGTGATTGCTCCTGTCGACTGATTTTTACTTTCCGGAATAAAGCGCGAAAGCGGATCTTTTATGCTGACTTTTTTTAAGTCAATTAATCTGGCGAGCATTAAACCTGTCAAAAGTTTTGTGATGGAGCCGATTTCAAATAAGGTGTCAGCGTCAGGCCGGATGTTATTACCGAGTACAGTTTCCCCAAACGAAAGATATGTTTCTTTGCCTTTCTCGTAAATGGCGATGACGGCCCCCACATTTTTAGATCCAATCTGTGGAGAAATGGTTTTTTTTATTTGCTCAATCATTCTTGGGGCCTCCGGTTCAGGCAGCTTTGTTACAGATGTACTGGAACAAGAAATGAATAAAAAAGGAATAATCACTAGAAGGTAAATAGGTCAACTCGCTTTTGTTAAACTATTCCCAAAAAAGGATAAAGCGCAAAGAGAAAAAGTATAATCAGAAGTGCGCCGATGATGTCGAGAAAGATTCCGGTTTTCAACATAACACGCAAGGGAATTTTTCCTGTTCCAAAAATAATGGCGTTGGGAGGAGTAGACACTGGAAGCATAAAGCCGAAACTCGATCCCAAAGTTGCTGCTAGCGCTAATGTAACGACGCTATTGCTGCCGGCGAACTCGGCAATGATGATAGGCACGAGTAGCGTAGTTGCAGCAGTGTTAGAAGAGAATTCTGAAACGATAATTCCCAGAACCGTACAGAGCAATCCAACTTTCCAAAAAGAAAAATCATAAGCAAAAAGGAATTCACCAATCTGAGTCGAGAGTCCTGACGTGTCCAGAATTTTTCCGAGACAAAGCCCACCGCCAAAAATGAGAATGGTTCCCCAATCAATAGATTGAGTATCTTTCCATTCAAGAATGTTTTCCTGTTTATGTGGAAGAATAAATAAAAGTGCGGCACCTAATAAAGCCACTGCGCCGGCAGGCAATCTTGTTGAAAGAGACTGTTCAATTGAAAGTAATTGCAACAGATCAGGTAAGATCCAGAGAAAAACAGTAAGAAAGAAAACCATTGCGATTAAATACTGCGTGCGTTTCATTTCTCCAAGCTCATGAAGCTGATTTGAAAAATAATGATGAATATCTTTTGCATGCTTGGCTTTAATTGGAAACTTCCAATGTAAAAGAAAAATGAGAGCGAGAAGCAAAGAAAAAGAAATGGGAATCCCGATCATCATCCATTGAAAGAAAGAAATGGTCCTGCCGCTTTCACGAAGAAATTCCATCGCAAGCAAATTGGGAGGGCTTCCAACGGGAGTGGCCATCCCTCCTATACTTGCGGCAAAAGCACTGGCAAACAACAATCTTTTTTCAAGGTTGAGCTTGTCCTCTTCCGTCCAATCAGAGGAAAGACTTTTGGAAATCCCCATGCAGATGGGAATCATCATGGCAGTGGCAGCAGTATTGGACATCCACATTGAAAGAGTCCAGGTAAACAGTGCAACGAAAAAAACAATAAGAGCTGGGCTTTTTGAAACTTGTTTTTTACTTAAAAGCCAATAGGCCATTCTTTTGTCCAGTTGATGTTTTTCCTGTGCCAGGGCAAGAAAAAATGAACCAAGAAAAAGAAAGAGAATGGGATTGCTGAATTGGGCGAAGGCCACGTCGGCAGAAAGGATGTTAAACCAGGTGGCACCAACTGGAATCAAAAGCGCAGTCACCGCTAAAGGGATAGCTTCTGTCACCCATAAAAGAATGGCCGCGATAAAAAGCCCTTGAGATGCCAATCCAATTGAATTCATGAAAAACGGAACGGCCAATAGGATAAACGTCAGTGGTGCTTTGAGTTTCATTTAAACAGGTATAGGTTCAATCGAAGTCGATTGAGCACGACAAGGTTGAGTGTTGTCCGCATTTAAGCCGCATTGATTGCCGCCCTGATCATTTAAGTTACCTGCCCCTGAACAATCGTCATTGTTCCCGCCAGGATAAGCGACAGTCGCAATGAAAAGATCAAAGCCGTTGGCAAATAAATTGTTATTGCCCAGTTCAAGACTGCCATGTCGGTACGCATTGCAACCAAGAATAGTTGCGCCCGCGCGAAGATTATTATTCAGATTATTATTTTGAAGAACAACATTAGACCAAAGAGTGAGAACAGCGTCGCCGAAACTCGGTACTTCGTCGCGGACGTTGACCGGGAGAGAGCCTTTGATAAAGCCCGGAGCCGTTCTTAATATAGTTGAACCATTCATCGAAAGAGAGTTGTAATTTTCAATTTGCACACCGGCCAGTTTAGCATCTTCCACGCGAAGATATTGAGCCGTGCCATTGCAGTTTTTTCCTTTCAACACAATTCCCTGACGGGCAGGTTTTCTCACACCAATAAGGGCGAGATCAACATTGCAGTTGTCTAGTCCCTGTGTCCAGACGCCGAATGAAGAAGCATTGTTCACATCGACTGTTTTTAAACTGAGTCGTGAAAATTGAGACAGGGCCAGTCCTGTTTGTGGATTATTTATTTCCAGTTTTTGAATCGTAGCATTGCCCGCAGACGAAACGCCTCCGTTATTTATGCGCACATTTGAAATCGTCAGTGATGTTTGATTATTCGTTTTGACAATTGCCCAACTATCAGGAGAGTTGATTGTAAGGTTGCTGATCGAAGCGTCGCCGTTTGCTCCCACTTCAAATTTGCCGTTGATCACAACATCATTTCTACCTGCAGTGCCGGCAATCGAAATTTTTTTGCTGTTTGCGTTCGCGCCAGAATAGCTCCCCGGATTCAACACAATTTCTCCGCCTTCTGCCACAGCATCCACTGCGCTTTGAAGTGTTGTGAAGCGAGCATGAGGAAGAATAATTTTTTTAGGAGGAAGAGGAGTTGGAATGGGAATAGGCCCCGGTCCCGGTCTGGGGATAATCGCATTTGCAGTATTTAGGCAGTAAAAACTAACTAGCAAAACAAGCAATGGCATAGGTCTCTCCTGATCAGTAAGCGAAACGGATAATGATGTAACAAAACATTTTTGCAAAGTCCTCTTAATTTTTTCTTATGTAATGTGCTTTTTTAATGCTTTTATTTTGTGATCCATGACTATAAAATCAGAAGATGAAAAAGCTGTCGGTACTCCTATTTTTTATCCTGTTAGTACCAGCAATCATCACAGTTTCCCGTGCTGAAGAGACTCCTGCTGGATCCCAGGCCATTGTTTTTGGTGCCAATCATGACGAAAGCACCTACGTCGGCAAGTTGGCGTGGCTGGTGTACACTGAAGCCTTCAAAAGACTCAAGATGCCTTTTAAAATCAGAATTTTTCCACTCAAAAGGCTGGAGATGTCCACTCGCGCTGGTCTCGTCGATGGAGATATTGCCCGCACGGCCCTCTGGGGAGAAGGGCGGGATGATTTGATTCGCATAAAAGAACCTATCATGTATTTAAATTTTAGTTTGTATTCTGCTGATCCGGCGGTGGTAATCAATCGTCCATCTGATATAAGTGAAAAAAAGCTGACGATTAAATATCCGCGTGGAATGAAGGTTTGTGAGAAGTTTGCTAAAGAAATATTGCCGCAAAAACAAGTTGATGATGTGACCACAACGGAAGATGGAGTGAGAAAAATCCTGGTCCGCAATATTTATCTTCTTTGCGATTTAGATGCCAATGTTGACACCTTTCTTCATTCCTCCGTTCTCAAAGAAAGAGATGCAAGCAAGATTAAAAGAGTTTTTTACTTAGAGAGCAAAGTTCCAATTTATCCTTACTTATTGAAGAAGCATGTTCAGTTAGCTCAAAAACTCACTCGTGTTCTAAAACAAATGCGAACGGAAGGTTTGTTGGATAAATATCAAAAACAAGTCGATAGAGAATTCAGCCGAAAATAAAAAGGGCTTCAAACGAAGCCCTTCTTTTAAAATCAATTATGGAATCGGACGTGGACGTGGTGGATTTGGAATCGGACGCGGATTTGGATTCGGGTCCGGTCTGATGATAATCGTACCAATGGCCACATTGACAGGAATCAATTTTTCTCCCGCAATATTGCTTAAGCGAAGATTGCCTGTATAGCTTGCGACTCTGAGAAGCGAACCAGGAATAATGACTTTGGCCTTGCTGGTTAATAAATCAAGAGGAACATTTAAAGCTGTTACTTTATCGCCATCAATCCATTCAACTCTCGTCGGAGAAGTCATTTGTGCCATCTGAATAACAAACGTAGTGTCCTGGATTGCTTGACCTGGAATTAAGCTCTGTGAGATCGCCAGTGGAGCTGTTAATTGAGGAGCAGGCACGCCGAAAATTCTAAGCGCAAACTGTTCTGAGTCTGAACCCGTCATTGGATCTTCGACATAGGCCTGAACAAAATTAGGGGCTGAAACCAGACTTGCCGGAATCACGAAGCGAGTAGTGCTGCCGTCAAAATTTCCTTGAAGAGATGTTTTTCCAATTTTTAAAAGTGGAGCATTGTTTGTAAGACCGCGAACGGCAAGTTGGATGGCCTGATTTCTTCCATTGGCGGGAAGATCCAATGGATTTGTTCCTGTGGCAATGGAAACATCCGGTGCTCCCGGACCTCTTAAATAAATGGTTGCAGAGTTTGAACAGCCCACACCTTGAGCACAGACGCTCAAGCTCCAGGCGGTGTTTGCATTTCCAGGAAGAAGCAGGTCAGGCATATTGATGACGATGGCCTCCGGGCCAATGTCCATAATGTTAATCGGACGTCTGCTGCCGTTTTGATCGCCATAGGGAATGACCTGATAAGCGCCGAGCCTCGGATAAATCTGACGCAACATCAGCTGAACTTTATTTTTAACATCGTTAAAATTTGAACCTTGAAAAAATCCTGAACCAATAATCGTAAGTGAAGCCCTCGGTTGAGGATTGTATTGGTCAACAGTGAATGTCGTATTGTCGAGATGATTGATAACAATCGGATCCTGAGCAAATGTCGCCATTGGAGAAAAAGCACAGGCTAAAAGTAATGTATTAAAAAATGTCTTCATAAGTTACTCCGTAGAAATCTGTCTTTGTTAAATGCAAGTTCCAGCTGCAGGATCGCACACTTTTCCGCCCTGGCATTCGTCACTTTTGTTACAGTGAGTTTTGCAGACCGGGTGACTTTCAACTTCAGCTGCCGTTGTACAAAGGTACGGGTAACACGATTTAAATGTTCCATCTGTTCCCAGAATAGAAAATTTATCGCCTGAACATGAATAATTCACAGGACTCTGAAGAGTGCCTGGATCAGCGAAAGCTGCGAGAGAACTTGTTAAGGCCAAAAGAAGAAAAAACTTTTTCATGGTTACACCTCGTTTCGAATGAAGCTTTAAATGAGGGCAAACTATAAAGAATGTCTTTCGAAGACAATTTAATTTAGGTTTAAGTTTGGATGTGGATAAAAATTTCAGAGAATCAAAAAAAGAAGCCCCGATATTATCGAGGCTTTGTGCAGTTTAGTTTTTCCTGAAAGTAAATTTTGTGAGGAGGCCAGAAAAGAGTGTCGCGTGCTGTCTCAATCGAAGCTTCGATTGTAATTGAATCAGCTCCCACATTTGACGTACTCACGTAAGAAACTTTCTTTCCCTTTAACGTTTCATGACCATAAACAGTTGTGCCGTTAAGGGGAATCCAATTAACCTTCAGATTATTTTTCGTATCTAAAAAAGCGAGAACTTTTAAATTTGGATAAGGGCTCGAGTCGACTTCAAAACTTTGAGCACAGGCGCTTTCTCCACAAGAGTAAGAATCGATCATTTTAACGAGTTTAATATTAGGATCTTTATTGATTCTCTCCAGGAGCTGAATATCACACTCATTTGAATGGGCCGCGCTTGAAAGCAGGATAATGGACGTTAAGAACGCTGTTTTCATAGAAACTCCGAGTTTAGAATGAACCTTCAACCGGAGCTATAGCTTGATTTGTTATAGATGGGGATATTGTGTAAATTTAGGCAAAAAAAAAGCCTCGAATCAATCGAGGCTTTTTCTTAAACTTGGTACACCCACGGGGATTCGAACCCCGGTT
>DJVH01000043.1 GCA_002440825.1 Bacteriovoracaceae bacterium UBA6261
GGGCGTGCAAACCATTTCGAGTCCCACATATTGGGAACTGTACAGAAGGTGCAGCTATAAGGACATCCTCTCGTCGCCACCATAGGAATTGATTTGCGGGATAATGAATTGACTCCGCAATGATTCTCTAGATATTTGTGAATAGGAACACCTTTCCATGAAGGTCGCGACAGATCTGTTAAATTCGAGCGTCTCTTTCTTTTTCCGGTAAAGTGAACTTTGCCTTCTTTGAAAAAAGCGATGCCTGTGACGTTTTCCCATGAACTGTTTTTGTCGAAACAATCCAGCAGTTCCAGAACGGATTCTTCGCCCTCTCCGATCACACACGCTGCTATTTGTGGAAACTGCGAGAGAATCTCTTCATAGCAGGCACTGACATGTTCACCGCCCAGAAAGACTTTTTTATCCGGAAATTTTTTAAATATTTTTTTTAAAATGTGACTGTCGTAAATCCATCGATTGCTATGCATACTTTGCAGACCAATATAGTCCACATCGTGAGGTATTCTGGAAACGATTTCATCAGCCTTTATTCCGCCAATAGCGAGATGAGTTCCAAGCAAATGGACTCTATTGCCTATTCCTTCGCCAGTACCGTCGATAATAAAAGAATCGTAACCATTGTTGATTAATGTGCCATTGATATAAGCGGTGCCGATGTCAGGCACTGCTGTGATACTGGAAACGTGCTTAACCGGATGAACAAAAGGTGTTCGGATTATTACAATCTTTTTGTTCTTTGAATGGCTCGTCAGTTGAACGTTTTCCTCTGAATTCATCTTAGAAAGTATAATGTAGTTTAATTTTTAATCCTAATGTTTAATAATATTTTTATGAACAATGTCATTTTGATAAATCCTCCTACACCGGATCGCAAAAAGATTATTCGCAACACCGGTTGTGCTTCAGAATCAAAAGGCAATTATTTGCTGCAGCCTTATGATTTTCTTCTGATCGCAGGGATGTTTCCTTCTGTTTGCAATGTTCATTATCTCGATGGTCTGGCCGATAATTTATCTCAGGAAGAAATCTTATCTGATCTTATTGTTAAAAAACCTTCGCTTATCATCACAGCAATCGTAGACCGTCTGTGGGATAACGATTTTAGCTTTCTCATCAAATTGCGAACTCAACATCCGCAAACTCCCATTCTTATTTTCGGGGACATTCTTGTTGAAAAAAAATACTGTGAAGAGGTTCTTCAATATGCAGACGGTGTGATTGCGTCACCTCTGGAATTAAATACAGAGGAACTCGCCTTGGCCACCAGAGAAAATCTCAAAGCGGATCCGAGTCGTTATGGTCTCAAAAATGTTCATTCCGGATTGCCTGTAGGAAAAAAAAGTTCAGCCAGAAAACTCTACCGTCCACGCCATGAGCTTTTTTTGAAAAATCTTTATCGATTTCCTTTTGCCACTTTCAAAAACTATTCAACAGTGAATATTTCCTGGGGATGTCCATACAGCTGCTCTTACTGCCTGGCTTCTCAGCTTCCTTCTTATTATCGTGAAGCAGAGGAAGTGCTTGGTGAATTAAGAGAACTAAGTAACCTCGGCGTACGTGAGATTTATTTTGCCGATTTATCCTTCGGCATTCCCTACGCCAACACCAGAAAAGTTCTGGAAGGCATGATCAATGAAAAATTGTATTTTCACTGGTCCACCTATTTTCATCCCAATCAATACTCAGAAGAATTTTTGACTCTGATGAAAAATGCCGGATGCCACACTTTAATCATTGGCGTGGAATCCTACAACTTAGCTTCGCTTGAAAAATATGGTCGCACGACACCAAAAGAAAAAATTGAAGATTTAATCAAGTGTGCTAATCGTTTAAAGATTAACATTTGCGCCGATTTTATTTTGGGACTTCCGAATGAATCAAAAGAAGATGTCTTAAAAACCATTGCCTATGCAAAGGAACTCAATATTGATTACGCTTCTTTTAATATTGCAGCTCCCCTTCCAGGTTCATCCATTAAAAGAATGGCCATTGAAGAAAAAAGATTGAGTGAAGATGATCATCACTACGATTCCATGGGAAAAAGCAAAGTTCTTTCTTCCAACCTGCTTTCAAATGAAGAACTTGTCGAGTTGAAAAATTATGCAGTCAGATCTTTTTATCTGCGCCCGGGTTATTTGATGAAGCGGCTTTCTCGCCTGCGCTCATGGGAGCATTTTTTAATTCAATGGGAAGAAATGATTCAATTATTCAGAAAGGCGAGCTAATTTTTCAACAAAAGCTGAAGGCGATTTCCTCTTTTCATTTTCATGGCCAGTTTCCAGGCTAATTTATGGAATAACAGAAAAGATCCACGTTCGTGGTATTTAATGACACCTTGTACGCCCGTCCAATAATCTACAATTTTAAATCCTGAGTTTTTGCTCAGTTTGCCCAAAGATTTTGGATTGAATTGCCAGAGATGGTGAGGAAGACCGAGATGATCTCCGTAAGGAATTTTAAATCCCAGAACATTAGGGACCTGGATATAAAGCAATCCACCTTCCTTCAGAAGTGATTTGCATTTTCTCAAAATCATTGCCGGATCTTCAACATGCTCAAGGACATCACACATAGTAATAACTGCAAATTTTTTATCAGTTTGAAACTCTTCTATGCTGATCAGACTGACATCGTGGCCGGCATTGGATGAAAATTGAAAGGCATTCTTTTCTATTTCAATACCCGTGCATTGAACAGATTTGGTTTTTAAAAAAGACTGCCATAAACCATAGCCGCTGCCGATATCAAGCCACTCCCCTTCAGGTGGAACAGCTGCTTTAATTCTTTGAAAACGTTCTTCAAAATAAAAGTCGAATATCGTACTGTATTTTTGAAAGTATTGAGGAAATCCCCAGTACTCGGTTTTATCTTTGGCTTCAGCATCCTGAAGGAATGTCTGCGGAGCCCGCTCGCGCTCTTTTAAAAAGACCAGATCACATTCTGAGCATCGATAGAGAGTGTAAGGCTTCTCAGCTCTGAAGAAATGAACATTCTTCTTCGAATAGCAGATACCGCAGGACAAAGACTCAGATGAAGTTTTCATGCTCTATCTTCTCCTGCACCTTCCACAAGAATTCATTGGTGGAATTGTGACGGCAAAAACTTATGCAGCCTTTGACATTAATTTCATCTTCAATTTTCTTTGTGATTCGCTTTACATTGTCTCCGGTGAAAATTTGTTCAAAACTTTCATGATGTAAATCGCCGTAGCAAAATTCCGGATTTTTAAAAAACTGACTGCAGGGATAAATTTTACCGTCGGCCAGAATTTGAGTAATAAAGGGAGTGCCCAGACATTTTTTATAGCCGCGTTCAGGACTGTCGTTAAAATTATTCCAACGGACAATGACTTTAAATTTATCATCGGTTAATTCTTCAACTTGTCGCAATTGATCTGTCGACTGCATGTGAATATCTGCCGGAACATCATAACTGTTGCGAGGATGCTTGCTGAATCTTTTTACAACGTAATAATCAACACCAAGTTCTTTTGCCAGCTTTGCTGTTTCATAAACGTTGCGATAATTTTCATTGATTAAAATCTGCTGAATTCCAAGAGTGACATTCAAATTCTGGTCGCGCTTTACTTTAACAGCATTTTCGACATTCGCCGTCGCCCGGGAAAAATCCGTCCGGTGTCCTTTGTGAATTTCCTGGTACAGCTCCGGGTTGCCTGCTTGAAACGTAAAACGCGCCCACATAAGATGTGGCATAATCGCTTTCGACATATCTTCCGTCATTAAAACGGCATTGGTGTTCAAGGCCATGTCCACCCCATTTCGGTGGGCCCGTTGAATCATAGAAACGATTCCTTTATTGGCGGTAGGTTCACCTTCACCGGCAAGAAGTACACTTTTTAAGCCGACCTTTTTAAAATCATCCGCAAGATCATTCATGATGGACTCTTCCAGAAAACCGGATTTATGTCCGAGAAAATCAACATAACAAAGATTGCACCGCTGGTTGCATCCGCTCGTCGGACTGATTTCGGCGTGAATGGGAAAAAAATGTTCGCCTCGCTTCCACTTTTCAACGACCGGAAGGTGGTAAAGCAATTTTGATCCGTCTAAAAATAATTCACTCATAGTCTTTTACTCATTCTTTAAATGTAATTCACATGCTGTGGAGGATTTGAAAGTTTCCAGAGGAAATCGTTTACCGAATCCGGTCTGCAAAAAGGCATGCACTTGGAAGGATCAACCGAACAAGAAACATATTTTCGCGCTTTTTCAGCCTGTTCTGAAGTCCAGGCTTCCTGAAAGGTTTGATTCATAATATTTCCTAATTTGTGCTCTTCTTTTCCGATATAGGGCCCGCAGCTATACAAATCTCCCAGAGCATCCACCTCAATCATAAAGGGTGTTGAAAGGCATTTTTTATAACTTCTTTCGCCGCTTTGAAAGAAAAGCGTCTTGCGAAGAACAAATTTAAAATTTTCTTTTTCCATCTCAGCGCTGAAAGCAGCCAGGTCATCAAGAACATCGTTCAGGTTCTCAACTTTGTCGTCAAAGGGAATTTCCGGATGTTTTAAAAAAGGTTTGATCGCAAAATAATCCACCCCGATATCTTTTAACTTTAAGGTCAGCGATTTTAACTCATGCACATTCTTGCTTAAGAGCAAACTTTGAACGCCGATAGTAATTTGAGAATTCTGTTTTTTCTTTTCTTCTACCAGGGCCTTTATATTTTCAAGAACACAATCAAAGTCAGCTGGGACTGTTCCATGGATGTCGGCATAGTTGTCGCGGCTGCCGGCATTAAGACTGATACGGATGAAAGTTAAGTGCTTAACCAATGTGGGAATATTTTTTTCCGAAAGCAATCTGCCGTTGGTGTTTAAGGCAACATCTATTCCGGCTTCTTTAGAGAGCTTTACCATTTCGTGACATTGTTTATTGAGAAGAGGATCTCCGTCACCTGCAAAAAAGAGTGAGCGAACTCCAGCCTGGGCCCATTCGCTGGTTAGGCGAGAATAGCGCTCGAGAGGAAAAAAAATCGGTTTGAATTCCTTGTAATGATAAACGCAGAAAACACAATGATGATTACAATAACTGGTTGGACTGAAAGCCACGTAAATGGGAGTGATTAATTCCCCTCTCGACCAGGCGTTGACCTTATCGAGATGATACATCATTTTATTTCCATCAAGCTGAATTTTACTCATGTCGTTCTCTTAATTTAGTAATGGCCTGAAAAACTTCATCGACTGAAATCTTTTCCACGCAATGATTTTTCTGATCACAAGCGGCTTTATAGCAAGGAACGCAGGCAAACTCAGAATCATTTTTTTTATTGAGGAAAACTGCTTTATCTGAACCGTGGATTTCCGATGAAGACGTCGAACCAAACAAAGCGACAATTTTTTTTTGAAGGGCCAGGGCCAGATGCAGTCCCAGTGAATCGTGAGTCACAATGAGATCGCAGGAATTTAACCAGCGGATGTATTCATCCAGATCAAAAAATCCTTCCTGCCAGGAATACTCTCCAAAATTTTCCAGTTTTTTAGAAAGCATTGTCCAGCTTTCAAAAGGCCAGCTTTTGCTCGGCCACTTCACTCCAACTTTCCAGTTGAGGCCGATTCGTTGGCCATCAGTCTTTATTGAATATTTTTCCGGCAATAAGTAATTTTCTCCATTCCAGCTTTTGCCCAAAAGAAGAAATAATTTTTCACTCCAGTTTTTATTCTGTCGTTGCATATCGTAGAGCCAGGAATTTAGATTTTTCACTTCTTCGCTGGTTTTGAACTGATGCCCGTTGAATCCAACCCAATCTGCGTATTGAAAACCATCCAAAGAATGATGGCGCTCAAGATTAATAATGAGATCAAAGTGCTTGCCGGCAAATTCACTATTATCAGTCGCAACAGTAATTCCGGAAATGCCTTCAATCAAACCCGCTGCTTGCGGGCTGCAAATCCAGTAAATCTGATCATTCTTGAAAAGATGAAGAAGCACTGTCGAGCGAAGAACATCGCCAAGACTGATCACTTCCGCTGAATCAGAAAAATGAAAGGTCTCACACTGTCCTGTTTTTATGATTAAAATTTTCATCGTTTGAATGTCATCTCGTGAAATGTTTTCAGATAACATGTAGCCACATCCAGAAAGACCGGCCATTTAATCGCATTGGATTTACCGCTGTTTCTCGGAGAGAGAACGAGTGGAACCTGTTTAAAGCTACAACCTTTCTTCAGGCATTTAACTAAAAGTTCAGCATGAAAGAAAAAACGATTTGAGTGAATTGTCAGTCCTTCAACTGCTTTCTTTTTATAAAGAGTAATCCCATTAAAATATTTTAAATTCAGTCCAAAACTTTGGTTCATCATCGTATTAAATGTTTTGGATAAAAGATACCTGAACAGAGAGCGGACCTTAAGAGCATTGCCGGCATAAGTTGTTACGATGTCAGTGTCATCGCATTCCTTTATCGGGCTCAACAGTTCCTGCGGCAAAAATTCCAAATCTGACGGAAACCAGCAAAACCATTCTGTCTCAACATGAGCTAGCGCTCTTTTTATACTGGCCCCAACTCCACCGTTTTTTTCCAACTTCAGAGTGATAATATTTTCACTGTGCTGAAAAGGAGCTAAAGCTGCCCACGTGTTATCGGTGCTTCCGTCATCTACGACAATGATCTGATATGAATTCACGGCCTTTTCCAAAAAAGCCTGCAACTTGACTACACAAGGAACGATATTCTTTTCCTCATTCAATGCAGTCACAATGACAGCAAGACTAAGTTGTTTTTTCATTCAGACACTCGTGGGTTTTTAAGCAACATCCTGCACATCCAGGAATAGATCTTTGATGTTTTTCAAAGAGACTTTTAAATTTAGTAAATCTTTGCAGCTGAAAAACTTTACCAGGGTTATAATCTACGTCTTTAATATTACCTATATCCAGACTCAAATCGCAAGGAGTGAGCTTTCCATCCTGATACATCGTGACGATGCTAAGGTATTTTGAGCAGTTTACAGGGGAAAACCGTGAAGGCTTTTGCATATAGCCCTGCCAGGCCTGTTTTTTTATTTCTGGTCTGACAGTAATCCGTCCTTTAAATAACCGGACGATCCTTTCCAGACTTTCATGAATTTTTGCGGGGCTGTTGTCGCCATATGAAGCTGTATTCCCGCTCCAGAATTTATCGTGATAAAAATCTTCAGCATCGACAATTCCATTCCGTGCATTGTTTTGAAAAAGTAAATTAAAAGTGATTCCATTTACCTGGACATCATTGAGAAGATAATCCGAAAGTTGTTCAAGAGAACCACTGTTCGTGTCTGTCAAAGTAACTTTGCAGACGATACTCGGCAGAGATGAACCATATTTTTCTTTAAGTTTCTGAATTTTTTTTATCGTATTGATAGATTTATCAAATGAACCAGCGCCTCTGATCTTATCATGCTGATCCCGCTCGCCATCAATCGAAACCATAAAATAGCGCAGCTTTTTAACGACAAGTGTTTCGAGAACGTCTTCTTTGTTAACTGTCCCGTTCGTTATTAAGGAAACTTTTAAATTTCTATCCAACAGGCGATTGATAATTTCTAAAAAGTGAGGAGCTAAAAAGGGCTCTCCCCCTGTCAGGTCGACAATACTGTACCAGGGAATTTGATCAATGATTCTCTCCCATTCCTGAAGGGAAAGATCGCCAGGATTTTTTTTGTTCAAGCTTTCACTCACATAACAATAGTGACATGAAAGATTGCATCGATTGGTCAGCCGGATTCTAAAAACCAGCGGAGGAAGGAAAAACCAGGGCGAAACGCGCTTTTGCAAAGCTCCCCAAATCTCTCCCGCGGAATCGAAAAGAATTTTTGCCAGGAAAACTCTCGTTAATTTCATCTCTTTAATTTAGGTTAATTTGTACATTTTAGGTATAATAAACTGACATGAATCAGCTGCCCTCACTGAATATTCCTGCAAGCTACAACTACGTCGGAGTTTTCCTGACGCTCAGTTGTAATTTATCTTGTTCGTATTGCATTAATCATCTTGTCGGTCTCAAACAAGGCAGACGACTGCTCAATGCCAGCGAATGGGCCATGGGCCTTTCGCGATTAAAAATGGCCACATCCATTCCGCTGACACTTCAGGGCGGTGAACCGACTATTCATAAAGATTTTTATCAAATTGTTCAGCAAATCCCCGATGAGTTCGAGCTTGATCTGTTGACTAATATTCAATTTGATCCAAAGGAATTCGCAGAAAAAATTTCTCTTAAAAAATTCAACCGCGAAGCCCCTTATTCTCCCATTCGCGTGAGTTATCATCCCGAAACAATGAATCGGGAGGAGACGCTTTTTAAAGTGATCGAACTTCGTGAAGCAGGTTTTAACGTCGGAGTCTTCGGAGTCTTACATCCCAAACAGCAAGAGAGTATTTTAGAAGCACAAAAACTTTTTTCAGAACATGGAATAGATTTCCGGACAAAAGAATTTCTGGGAATGGAAGAAGGTAAACTTTACGGTACTTACTCTTATCCCGATGCTGTCTTTTCAAAGACGGTCCGCTCGTGTCTTTGCAAAACAAGTGAATTGTTAATTGACCCATTTGGAGCAGTATTTCGCTGCCATCACGACTTGTACAACAATCTCAATCCGGTGGGACATATTCTGGATCCTGATTACCAGATAAAAGATGAATTCAGTCGCTGTGATTTTTTCGGCAAATGCAATCCCTGCGATGTAAAACTCAAAAACAACCGCCACCAGGAATTCGGCCATACATCTGTTGAAATAAAATTTAATTGAGCTAGAATCATCTGCATGGAAGGTATTTACAGCAAAACAGATAAATTTAAATATTTCTCATACTGGTATCTTGAACAAATTTTTGGTCCTAAAAATTCCACTGGCTTTTTTGGCCGCAAAAAAAATTCACTCGCAGAAAAATTTCAGGAAAGACTTAAACAAAGACCAAAAATAAAAACAGTTCCGGTAGACACCTACACCGAATTGTCTCAGGAAGATTTTGTAAAAAATTACCTTCTTCCAGGAAAACCAGTTCTCATCAAAGGAGCTGCGAAAAACTGGCCGGCAGTTGGCAAATGGTCTCATCACTGGTTTGCAGAAAATTATCCCGAATCCACACAGCCTTTTGTTGATCCTGCAACCAAAGGTTATGGTCAAACTGAATTAACATTCAAGGAAATTGCCAGTGAAATTGACAGCGGCAGTGCCAAGTACGTCAAGTTCAGCAATTTTCTACATAAGACACCCGGAGCTGAAAAAGATTTTGATTTAAGTCTTCTTGAAAAATACAAAGCTGTTAAAAATCTTCCAAGCTCAAAGCAGCTTTTTATGGGTGGAAATGGAACGCACTCGACCATTCACGCCGCTCTTGCCAATGTTTTTTTTGTGCAGATTTATGGAACGAAAAGATGGCTTCTTTTTCCGGAAGAATTAACTCCGGTCATCAACCCGCAAGTTGACCGCCAACCTCATTTCCTGGCACAGGAAGAGTTGCTTTATCCTGACAGTGAAGAAAATCAGGAACTCTTTTCGCGTTTTCCTTTTCAGGAAGTGATCATGGAAGCTGGGGATTTTTATTTTAACCCTGCTTTTTGCTGGCACTACGTAGAGAATAAATCCATTTCAATCGGTATTGGGTTTCGATGGATTCCATTAAGAGCTTTTTATCGAAGTCCACTTCTCTCTGCGGTGATTTTGATGTCACAATATCCAGCAGCTATTTTTCGTGCTTTTCAAAACCCTCGTGGTAAATTTTTTCCTAAACGATGGCCTTAATTTAAACAGAGAGAAAGCTCTTGAGAGTTTTGTTTGTGGATTTTTCCGAAAATATTTATGATAAACATCCGGTTTATTCTCTTTCCTCTGTTCTTAAGCGCGATCAGCACGAAGTAAAATATTTAAGCTTCAAATCCAATGAAGCCAGTAAGAAATACTTTGAGATATTCAAACCGGAGCTGGTTCTCTACAGCTGTTTTTCTTCTGAAGTTTTTATGGCCGTGCGCTTTGACCGCGAACTCAAAAAAGAGTTTCAATTCCACAGTATCATCGGTGGTCCCGGGCCGACTTTTGACCGCAAAGAAATCAACAGCAGCACCATTGATGCTATCGGCGTTGGAGAAGGTGAAATTGCACTGATTGAATATATCAACTCAGGTTTTTTACCAAATCCGAATATCATTTTGAAGAACAGCCACACGGATAAATCCAAATATTACCCTCTCGCCAAATTGGATGATCTGCCTTTTCCTGATAGAAGTGTCATGTACGACGAAGATATTTTTCTTAGAGAAATGCCTTCAAAACAATTTATGGCAGGGCGAGGTTGTCCTTATCACTGCACCTATTGTCACAATCACATCATCATGGATGAGTTCAAAGAAGCGGGGCCGATCTTCCGCTATAAATCTGTCGACTATCTGATCCGGGAAATTGCAGACGTGAAGGCTAGATATCCACTGCAGAATATTGTTTTTCAGGACGATGTTTTTATTTTGGATAAAAAATGGTTGAGAGAATTTTGCGATAAATTTCCCCAAATTATCAATCTTCCCTTCACGTGCAACATCAGAGCAAATCTCATTAACGACGAAATCGTGCAACTTCTGAAAGAATCGGGATGTGTAGGCGTCTCCTGGTCCATCGAATCAGGAAATGATTATCTCCGGAATAAAATTCTTTTCCGCAATATGAGCCGAAGAGTTATTACAACGGCGGCAGAAATGTTAAACCGCCATGGCATCAGACACAGAACCGGAAATATCGTAGGCATTCCAGGGGAGACTTTTGAACAGATGCTTGAAACTCTGGAATTGAATATTGAAATAAAACCATACCTCGCGATGGCCTATACATTCGTTCCTTTCCCGGGTCTTGCCCTTACAGAATACGCCATAAAAAATGGGCATCTGAAGCCTGAAGAAATCGAGTTTATTCCCAGAACGTTTTTTAAACGTTCCGTGCTCAAATTCGATGAGGCGCTAAAAGACAAAATTTCCAAGCTCTCGCTGCTTTTCCCTCTGCTGGTCAAGTTTCCCGCTCTCTACCGGATTAAACCTATCTTTAGCACTCTCATGACACTCCCACTGCCAGTCTTAAAATGGGTCTACCATTGGACAAACATTTTTTATACTTCCAGAATGTTTAAAGTGAAAATTGCAAACGAACAAAAGTTCAGAGGACTTATTCGTTATCTACAATCGGGTATGTAGTTTCACTTTAAATAAATTGTGCAGATTTTTTTATCTGCCCTTATAATGAGAAGTATTATGGAAGCTTTTTTGAACTTAGATTTATTGTCAAATCCATGGCTGGCGATTCTTTTTTTGGGTCCGGTTTTCTATTTCCTTGAAAAGAAATTTCCGTATAACAAAAAAAATCAAAACCGGAAGTTAGCTGATACGATCGAAGATCTTTCATGGCAGCTCGGAGATAATCTATACAGTTTTCTATGGTTCCCCTTTTATCAGATTCTCACTGTCACCATTTTAAAATTTTACATGGATCACATTCATTATCCGTTAGCGGGAACGTTGAGAAATCGTTTTGATTACGATCTGGGCCAGTTTGAATTTATAAAAATTCATATGAGCAATGTCTATGTTCAGTTCATTGTGCTTCTGCTTTTGACTGATTTTTTAAGATTTGTGTATCACTATCTCGCACATGTCTACGGAAGAATCTGGAAGTTCCATGCTCTTCACCATTCACCGACAGTTGTAGACTGGCTGACAACTTCAAGAGTTCACTTCCTCGAAAGTTTATTGGGATTCTTTTACATGACGCCTGTGCTGTTTTTCTTCGACATCAAACCAGAAGTCATGGCGTGGATCGCAGTTCTTGAGCTGCACATGAATCTTTTTGTTCATTCAAACATAAATATTGAATTAGGATTTTTGAAGTATGTTATCAATAATCCCAAAGCTCACCACTGGCATCACTCAAGCAAGAATGAACTTGAGCACGGTCAGAACTTCAGCAGTATCTTTATTTTCTGGGATTTTCTTTTTAAGACATACTATATGCCTGCACAGGAGGAGGCACCGGAGCAATATGGACTGGCCAACGCTGATGTATTTCCCCAAAATATATTCAAGCGGATTTTTTATCCACTGACATAAAATGCTGTTGCCTCATCAAAGACTCATAAAACCTGTTCTCATTCTTTTTAGTTTAACGGTTATTCTCATCGCCTTGCAGGCGGAGAATTTCTTTGAAGATGGCCTTTACGCAAAATCGACGATTGCCCAGATCATTAATCATGACTTCAATGTCTTGCCTTTTGTGAATGATCAAAGGGCGATTACGGAAAACAACAACTACCCCAATTTTATCCATATCGGAATCAGTGCTTATCATTTGCCCTTCTTCCTTTATCAATATTTTTTAAACTTACTCACAAACCATAATACCGTCGCCGTTGAAAACTACTATACGGTCAATATCTTTTTTCTCGCCTGTTTTCTTGTGGCAGGGTTTTATCTTCTCAAAGACATACTGGTTGAGCTGGGGTGCAAACAACCGCGGCTTGCCATCATCTTTGCTTATTTTTCTACCACCACTTTTTGGTACACGGTTTTCAGTAGCACCAATGCCAATGCACTCTCTGGAATATTGAGCATTGCCGCTCTTTGGCTTTTTCTAAAGGATAAAGAAAAAAAGATTCCTTTCTGGCTCTGGGGACTAGCTGCTGGAATAGGTTTTGCCGTCCGGATTCAGCTCCTGTGGATTTTCATCATTTTGTGCTGGAGGATTTACGAAGAAAACAAGGACTTCGTTAAAAATTCGCTTTTATCGCTTTGGGGATTTTTTGCAGTTTATCTTTTGATGCTCATCAATCGTTTTCTGATGACCAAAACATTTTCGACTCCGCTCAATGTCTACTTTGAGGGCTATCTGTTTTCCGATTTCGCTTTGCAGACGTGGAAGTACATTGCCATCGGTCCAAACGGATATTTTGCAACTTCGCCTGTTCTCCTGATTGTTCTTTTTGGCTTTGGGTTGGCTGCAAAAGAAAAACGAACGGTCATGATCGTTCCCTTAACTGCACTGGCCTTTGATTTGGCGTTGATCTGCTATTATCACTCCAGCTGGGTCATTGTTGATGAATTTGTCGGAAGACTACAGCTTGATTTCTTTTTTTGCTATGCCATTTTTCTTGGGGTTGCCATTGATTACTTTTATGAGAAAAAGCCGGTTTATAAAATTCTTTTTTTCATCATTCTATGCCTGAGTTTGCTTTACCATTTGAAAGTGGCTTTAAGCTTTCAATTTGCTCATTATTACAATCAAGACTGGGAATGGCAGATTGCCAGACTTTATCTGAGGTATAATCTGCAGGATCTTTTCATTTTTCTTCAACAACGATGGATGGGAATTCAGTGGCTCACTTCATTGCAAAAAAGTCTGCCTTTTCTACCCTTCATTATTTTTCTTGTTTATCTTGCCCAGAACGGACAAAGCCAGTTGCGAAAAACCCTATTGGCTTTTTTCGTCATTCCTGTTTTTCTCTTCGCTTTGATGACAACAAGCAATCTCCTGTTCAATCAAAGCAATGCTGAAAAACTTTCTGTCAGCAATAAAGTCATGGCCCGCGGGTATCACGCTCAATTCTTTGATGATTTTATTGATGAATATAAAAAAGTGAGCCTGTACTATATTTCCATCAACGACTGCAAAAGAGTGAAAAAACTTTATGACATAAAAGAACTTTATCTGAAAAAAGTTATCGATGATGTTTTGGTTGATCCGGTTAACTTCAAAACAAAAATTTCAACATTAGACGGGCAAGTTTCAGCCAATGAAGAACCGGAGTTGACGACTAACTTCCGGACTATGATGAGCAAATGCCTTCCTCTACAGTCTAAATAAAAGATTTTAAAACGACATAGCCATGGCGAATGAATATGGCCGTATTGATCATGGCCATTCGCAATTGTTTGTGAAACTCAGAAATCTGATTGTCCATTTTAAAGGCCCTGGTTCCTGTTCTCGCAGTGAATTTAAGCGCCAGGATCGCATCAAAAGCAAAGACAGATTTCAGAGATTGCCAGAATTCACTGAACGATTCTCCGGGAAATCCTACGATAATATTGGTCTTAACGACCAGATCAGGATTGGTCTTTTTCAGAAGATTTATTTTCTGCAAAACACTGACAGGGTCATAGTCACGCCCCATTTCTTTTACAATTCTTGCCGAACCAGATTGAATAGGAAAATTTATGTGTAGAATTCTTTTATCATTTAAAAGTGGGGTGATGTCTTTATCTTGCTGGAGTAGAAAGTAAGGTTCAAAATAGTTAATTACCAATTCAAAATTTTGGGGAATGCTGAGAAGAGACTTCAACAGACTGCTGAAATCAGTCCCGATATCAACACCGTAACATCCAATATCATCTCCCAGCAGCCAGAGCTTGCTGTGGCCAAGATCGATGCCTTTCTGGAATTCATGCATAATTTGAACTATGGATTTACTTTGAACATGTCCTTTAGCCATTTTTATGGAACAAAAAGTGCAATGTCCGGCGCAGCCCTGAGAAACAGTAATGCCAAAAAACTCTTCATTGACGATCGCTGTTTTGAGCACATTATGCAGGGGCTGAAATTTTCGTCCCGTCCAGTTTTCCACTTTGTAAAAAAGAGGTCTGAATAAAAGGACGAGCTTATGTCTCCATGTCAGATCCACAAAATCACTTTTGTCAAAAAAATGAGCTTCCACATCTTCTTTTGAAATGTCATTTTGTATATTCAATGAATTTTTAAACTGCTCTATATTGCCGGGATGAAATGTTTCTCCCTCGTAAATTTCGTTCAATTTTTTTGAATTAATTTTAGTTAAGCATCCACCCACGACAATTTTTTTACCCGGGTATTTTTCCTGATAGGCTTGAATGGTTGAAAGCGATTTTTCTTCCTGATCCGTTGTGTAAGCGCAGGTATTAATGACGACGACGTCAGACTCTTCAGCTGTATGGACCGTCTGCATATCGCTAAGTTCGATCGTTTTCCGGTAGGTGGCGTTTTCCATCAGATTGGTCGCGCATCCTTCAGTCGTTGTTACAAGATAAACTTTGTCACGTTTCATTCAATCATTTTAGCTTTAATGTTTTTTGCGAGTCAATTTGATCTCCAATCTGCTTGCTACGAATTGGGGATGCCATTATCATAGTTCTATGCTTCTTTTTATGAAATTGAATTTCCTGCTGGAATTAATCGCAACGGCTTCTCTTGGAGCTATTGCCTGGTTACATCAATTTGCCATTTATCCCTTTTTTGCCCAGCTCCCTGAAGAGGTTTTTAATCCAAGCTACGCAAAATACTGGAAAGGGCTAAAAAAAATTCTTTATCCTCTTTTATTGCTTCAGCTGGTCTTTTTTATCCTGATGATCGTTTTCAGAAATTACCTCTGGCCTGAAGAATGGATACTGACGGCTTTCATCATTCTGGTAAATCTGTTCATTATCTTTTTCTTAAATCATCCAATCCATAAACGCCTGGCCCAAAATAAACATGCAAAACTCATTGGTGAGCTCAAAGGTTTAAATTTGCTGACTGCGGTGTTATGGACGGCTATTCTGGCCTTACTTTTGAGTTTTTACGCAGGCGATATCTGATCCTAAAATCTGACGGCATTTTTTAAAAACGAGTTGCCCTGCCTCCGTTTTCACAAACTCAGGCAACTGCCCTTTTACCAGCAGATCGATGGCTTCTCCCTGAATTTTTCGATTCAGGTCAAGCAGCGCTTTCAGGTAAGTCCGGTCACACTTTTGAACAGGCCGGTGAAATTCCGTTTCATGAAAAGGCAATTTAAGCAGATCACCATCGATGATCTTCAACGCAAAAACCTTGGCCTTCTTATTTAAATCCGAAAGAGTGGAATGAGAATCGGCAATGAGTTCAGAGGAATAATGCAAAATATTGTCATCGCGGGCATCTCCAAGCCCGCCCCACAATGGCAGAAGTTGTGGTTGCCCCAAAGATTGCAACTGGGCTGCAGACACAGAGAAATCCTCGCAGATATGAGTGCTGGCCGAAATGTGAATACCTTTTTCCGGAAGACACTCCAGCCATTCGGATTCATTTTTGCCTTCAATAATTTCTGGTTTTTGTCCCGGCCAGGGAAGGCCACTGATCAAGTCATTTAGCTTTTTTCTATAATCGATGAAATGAACACCCAGAAGATCTTTGTGGTATTCGTTGTCAAAATGCCCCATGAGAATCAATTTGATGTCAGAAGACTTGAGCAGTTGAAGATAAAAGACCGTGCAAATGAGAAACTCAATATTTTTTTGAGGCGATAGTCTTCCACCATAATAAAAAGCTGTATCGCTTTCAAACTCAAAAGGCTTTGCCACAACGGCTTTCGGGAACAAGCTATATCTGGGCAAAACGGCTATTTTCTCACTGTCAAAATGAAAAACGTCAGCAAGAATTCTTTTGATCTGAGGAGAAAGACAAAACAACGCGAATGATTCAAGCGGCCAGAATTGCTCCTGAAAAATCATTTCGAAATAACTGCCCATTAAAACGACGTCAGGATGAATATGATTTTCAACAAATGGATTTTTCCAATCGGGAGCCCAGATGCCTCTGCCTAAAAAAGTTGAGGCCCTTTGCTCCAGCATTTTCATACTTCTTTCTGTAATATCTTTTTTAATCATCTTCACCACGCTATCATTGAAATTAAAGTTATGACAAAAAAAATTGCGATCATCACAACTAGACAGAATTTCAACTGGACCAGTATGCAGGAAATCCTTCCTGCACTGGAACAATGTTGGATGAGTTGCGCCGAAAAAAATAAAATCGAATACAAAGTTGTAAATGTCGACGAAACTCCCTTGCGGCAGTTTATGTCGTTTTTATTGCAAAGTGATGCCATCGTTATCATCGCCTTTAACGAAACCATTGCCCGATTCATGGTGGAAGTGAGAACTCGTTTAGGTTTAACAATTCCTTTTCTGTTTCATGTCCATGGTCTGGCTTCCATTGCTCTCTGGCCACTTCATCATTTTGGTGTTTTGCAATTGATGACTGAAGAGGATTCTTTTCTTGTGACGTGCCCGGGAGATTTAAATTGTCTCAAGCTCATCAGCGACAATCTGCAGGCTCGAATGATTCCTTTTCCTTATTATCCGATGGAGATCAAACCAAAAGCAGAAAGCTCTCAGTCTTTTGCTTATGTAGGAAGAATTTCAGACCAAAAAAATATTGATGTTGTCATCAAGGCTTATCATTTAATTGTTCAGGAGAACGAGAAGGCTCCTCCGCTGCTCATTTACGGAAAAGAAGATTTTCTTGGAAGCCCAAACATGGGAATTAAATCAAGCCAATGCCTTGCGGATTTAATGGAGCTTGTTTCATCACTCAACCTTGAAGACAAAGTTCTCTTCAAAGATTTTGTTCAAAGAGAAGTTCTTTATGGAGAACTGGGCGGCAATCATATTTTTGTTTCGGCTAGTTCTCATTCTGATGAAAACTTCGGTATGGCCCTCATGCGTTCACTTTCTCTTGGAGCCACTGCTGCTGTCTCAGAATGGGGTGGGCATATACTATTTGGAATGAACATGCCCGAAAAGGTGAAAATGGCACCTGTTTCATTTGCCGGCGACAGACCTCGTCCGGAAGTTGAACAATTCAAAGAAGCCATGAAAGCAGCTCTGGCCATCAAAGTGAACCCAGAAGAACCGATGACTCTACCAGCATTTTTTTCTCCGGATGTCATTGCAGATCAGTTTCGCGGAGTTTTAAAACCTCTATCCACTCATGCCGATAAATTGCAACTTACAAGTCTGGCCTTAAGTTTATTTGAAGAAAAAAAGAATTGGAACGCTAAGGGAGATCTGCAGAAAGTTTTCAGCTCTTATCAGGATCCTAAAGCGAAACTTTTTTTACAGGCTTATCGGACAACAAGCGGTTGAGCTCTAAAAAATAATGCGCTCTATCCAGTACTGGAAGTGATTCTATCAAAGGCATCAAAATCCGTTTTAAATGAACAGCTCTGAATGGATTAAGACTGGTAAAATAAAAATCCAGGATTTCTTTTCTCACCGTTTCCTCTTCAGTTAAGAGCGAAAACTCGACTGGTTCATAAAGAAAAGTAATAAAAGGATTTATCCTTTTTTCGTAACAAAACTCAAGGGCGCTGAATGCTTCTTTCCAGTTATCTTTTTGAATTAAAAAATTCATTCTGATATCAAAATCTTTTTCTTCTTTACGATAATTCAAAATATCTTCGAGCGTGTTAAGAACCAGCGCCAACCTGCCGGGTTTCCGGATTTTGGCATAGACTTCAGGTATCAAACTATCAATACTGACGATTAAGGTTTTAAGTTTAATCTGGTCAAAAGCACTTCTGATTTTTTTATTAAATTGCCAATGAATATTTGAAGTAATTGTCCATTCGCAATCTTTATTACTTGCGGTCACTTCATCAATTAACCTGAACGTGTCTGGCTGGATGAGAGGTTCACCGGAAAGCATATCAATCTCTTTCAGGAACGGAAAAATTTCAAGCTTGGCCGGCTCCCAAAAATTAATTTCATCATAGAGACCATTGGGAAGCTGCCAGATATCGCACATCTGACATTGCAAATTGCATTTTCCATTAAAATTCGCTGTGAGTTTCAGGATTGGTCCGGTTTGAACTTCGCTGAATTGAACATAAGGTAAAATTTTATTATTGTCCGTGCAGCGGTTGCACTGTTCGTGTTTGATATCAACTTTACAGGTTACAGGTTTACCTTCAAGAAATTCCCGTCTCCAGCTTTTGATTTTATCGTTGTTCCAGATTTCTGAAATTGAATTTTGTTTGATATTTCCTATGGGGAAATTGTTTCCTTTTTGACGACAAATTCCTACTGACCCATCCGGCTCAAGGATAATATTCGTAAAGGGAACAACACAGAAAGAGGCAGGTTGAAAACCTTTCGCAGAAATAAATTGATCCGCAGTTTCGACATCTTTTTTAATTCTTTCTAAGTCTTGAAACATTTCTTTCGACCTCAGCAATCGTATTTTTCCGATGTACATTACATCAACTGGAGTGGTTTCAAAAAACCTGATTGCATCGTCGATTGTTTCTACAATGGGCTCACCCATTATATTCAGACTTGTATTAAGCAAACAATATAAATTCGTTATCTTTCCAAAACTGTTAATCAAATTATAAAAAATTGTGTTTTGTGTTTCTCGAATGGTTTGCATTCTCGAAGTTTTATCAACGTGTGAAACTTCCATTAATACTTTTTCATATTTGGGTTTCACTTTAACAGCAAAAGACATAAACGAATTTTCAAAGTCAGAATCAACTTCAAAATACTCTGATGCTTTTTCCTGCAAAACACTGCATCCATACGGACGAAACTCTTCTCTGAATTTTATATTTTTATTTAGATAATTTTTTATTCCACTCCGATCAGGCCTGCACAGAATACTTCTGTTTCCCAAAGCACGCGGACCGGATTCACTTCTTCCCTGGAACCAGCCGAGAACTTTTCCTTCGGCGAGATCTATTGCAGCTTTTGAAATAAAATCATCGCACACTTCAAAATCAATTTTCATTTCACTTAATTTCCCGACCAATATTCCTTGTTCAGGATCTGAAGAGACTGGACCCCAGTATGAAACTTGTTTTTCCATTGGAAAAGGTTTCCACTTATTGGGTTCTGTTGAAAAAAGAGCATAACTTGCACAGCCTAAAGCAATACCGTCATCGCCGGGGAAGGGAAGTACATAGATATTTTTGAAAAGTTTTTTCTCATAAAGTTTTGCATTGTTCGTACAGTTGAGTGCGCATCCTCCGGCAAGAATAAGATTGTCGTACTCGGGAAAATCTCTCAATAGTTTAGAGATAAGTGACTGGTAGTCTTTTTCAAACTCTTCCTGGACACTCGCCGCTATTTCCCGGAAATAATTCTGGTTAGAGCTTTCTTCCCAGTCTTTCTTTGTTTTCTCTTTAAAAGAATGATTCCATTTTAAACCGGCTAAAAACTCTGAACGTTTTTCTATTTTCTTCGCCTTTCCCAGAGGAGCAAGTCCCATGACTTTGCCGGAAGAGTTCGGGTCGTTAAAAATGAATTGAGAACACAATTCATAAATTCCACCGATGCCATCAGTTTGAATATGTCCGTGATTGTCTTTACGATGATTGATCCATCTTTTGAGAACGGCCTTTAATTGAACTCCATCCTGCAAATAGACACTGCATTCTTCAAGTAAATCAGAGCCAATCTCTCCTTTCACATCCTTGGCTTTTGATCCGGCACCATCCATGACAACAATAATGGATTTTTGAAACGGCGACATCGCCAGCGCAGCATAGGCATGGGCTTCATGATGGGAAACAAATTTTATGTCCGGATTGAACTTGCTCGAAAATCTTTCAAGCTTCTGTTTCCGGAGATAATCATAGAAAGGAAATTGTTCGTTATAAAAATTTTCAAAAAAAGCCGGAGTTTCAACATCTCGATTTTCAGCAATGATCAATTCGACAGACTCTCCGGCATAGTTTTGAAATTCTTTTAAAGCTTCAAAGGGCCAGGCTCCGGAATTTTTTTTCCTGGTCAGACGTTCAGTCTGCCAGATCTGCATTTTTTCGATCTGGCCTTCGGGAATATAGCAGACGGAAGAAAAGTATTTAGTTTTACCGATGCCTAAATAATTTTTTCCCGAACTCATAATTACTTCCTGATGATCGAAGAAATTTTTTCTGCATAGGTTCTGACTTCGTCGAGGTCCATCTCAAAAGGAACATTTATTTTTAAAGTCGAAGTGAGATAATCAATAGAAGTAAGAAAGGCAGTTTTTTTGAAAGCGCGACCGGGTCTTTCTTTCTCAAGCAAGTGCATCCACTGCCAGCAGGCGTGAGCGGGTCTCAAGGAAATAGGAATGGCCACAATTTTATGTTCAACAAACTTCATGAGCTGCTGATTCGCTTCTGGTGCAGATGGAAAACGCAGGTAAAATGAAGTTGCACAATCTCCCGCTTCATCATGGGAAGAAACAATATCTATTTCATCTGCTCTCAATACATCGAGCATGATTTTTTTTCTCACTCTCAACGCATGAAGGATCTGATCGAGTCTGCTGAGCTGAACATTCATGAGTGCTCCTGATAATTCAGAAACTCTCATTGATTGTCCGATAAAAGGCTGCACTTTGGTAAAAGCTTCCCTGAAGGTCGGGCCAAAAGAACAACAAGCATCCTGGATGCACAGTGCTCTTTGAAAAAAGATGTCATCATTAGTGGTGAAAGCTCCACCTTCTCCGCAGGATAAAATTTTATCGACGTTAAAAGAAAAGCACCCCATTTCTCCAATGGATCCAAGCCGCTTGCCTTCAAAGCTTCCGCCGCATGCCTGAGCAACATCCTCAATTAATAGTAAATGGTGTTCGTCGGCAATTTTTCGCAAGGAGCGCATATCGCAGGGATGTCCATCCATGTGAACGGCAACAATGGCTTTCGTCCTGGGTGTAATTGCATTCAGAACTTCAACAGGATCTATAGTTAAATTTTCATCGATATTCACAATGACCGGGGTAGCTTTTGAATTGATGATAGCTGCAGCAGTTGCAAAGAAAGTGAAGGCAGGCATAATCACCTCATCCTCAACACTGAGCTCAAGGGCAGAAAGCGCACAAATGAGCGCATTCGTGCCGCTGGTAACCATCAAGGCATGATTCACACCCATGGTTTTAGCAAAATCCAGTTCAAATTGACGACACTCCCCAATGAAATCTTTTCCACGATTTCGAAAATACTTTCTGGAAAGAATGATTTCACTGACGGCCTTTACGTCGTCTTCATTGGTCACGTACATGTGAAAATGATGCTTTTTTTAATGATCAATGACAATTGCCGATTTCCCCCAAAGATTGCTTTTTTTGAAAATCTGTTAAATAATTGTACTCGTATAATTAAATCCGGGAACTTAACATGCAAGACAACCAAAATAACGATAACAAGAAAACCTCTACTCAATCATCAACTGAAGCAAAGACTAAAAAAGAATACAAGTTCGGCGGCATTCAGGAATTCAGCCTAGAGAAGATTGAAGAAGCCATTCTTGAAGACAGCGTTTACCTGGATGTTTTTGCTGGTTCTGATCTGGCATTCAAAGAAAACATTCGTCCTCTTGAAAACGTTCTAACTGCAGTTTCAAAACTTAACTGCATTTCATATGATTACAAAACAACAGAGTTCAGCCACAAGAATTTTCCGGTAGCAAGACAAGTTGGAGTTATCGCACAGGAAGTTAAATCAACTTTCCCTGAACTTGTTCGTCTTGACCAGGAAGGTGACCTTCAGGTTAACTACTCTCAACTAAGCACGATTGCTCTACAAGCGGTAAAAGAACTGACTACGCTGTTAGAACAATCTAATCAGCGCATTGCCAAGCTCGAAGCGGAAATCGAAAAATTAACGAACGCTCACTAATTCAAGAGAAGTTGCACGGCTCAAAAATGGCTGAGCATCTTCCATGATTTTTGATGTGGGAACAGAGTATTCATTGGCCAGATCTTCAACGATCTTTCCAAGTGTCATTTCGTTGGTAGAAATTTTCTGGAACATTTCTGCGGCAACGCCATCAATTTTATAAAAAACTTCATCATCATTCATTTTCATAACAACGACCGTTCCGTCTTTATTGGTTCTGAAAACGATGCCTTCGTTCATGGTAAAAATATTTTCTGCTGTAAAATTCATAAAAGTCTCCTCAAAGATCTTCTTTAAATTTTGCTGGGAGATTTGTTTTTCGTAAAGGGATTATTCCATGGCAATCACGACTTTTCCCGATGCCTGCAGATTAATTGCAGTTGCAAAGGCATTATCCAGATTTTCACAAGAAAAAGTATGACTGACGATCGTTTGTGCCAGTGGGGCCAGACGGCCAGACCATTTCGTGATTGTTTCATTGAGAGTCGTGAGAGGAACACCTCGCATAAAAACCATACGGGTAGCGAGCCTGCTCAAAAGATCAGGAACAATTTCCACCTTTCTGGTGTACTTGCCTACCATTACTGCCAGGTATCCTTTTTTGGCAAAGACTGGAAGATAGTCCCAACCGCCTTTATTTCCATCACGGTCGCAAGTAGCATCGAACAACACATCAAAATGCTCTTTGCTTCCATGAAGGAGAAGGGCAACTTTCAGAGGAAGTGCATTGAGCCCAAGTTTTTTGGCCCGCTCAACTCTTTCAGCGACCGGATCCGTTATCGTCACTGGTATATTTTCTTCTTTCAAAAGATAGGCAATTAAAATACCAACAGTGCCCGCTCCCATGACAAAAACATTCTCAGCTTTTTCAATTGAGTTCTCTTTCATTAATCGAACGGCTTCTTCCGCAACGGCCATGACTTCGATTAGAACTTCGGATGGATCGCTTGAGGATAGTTTAAGTGCATTGAAGCCTTTCATCACAAGTTCATGTCTTATAGCGCCTATTTCATTGGTCCCGAGATGAGTGGGCTTAGTACAATGGTTAACCGCACCTTTCAGGCAGTAAGTACATTGTCCACATCCGAATGTTGCCGAAGAAGTGACAAAATCTCCCTTGGTTACGTGAGTGATTTGAGAGCCAACTTCTTTCACTTCTCCGATCCATTCGTGGCCAAGATAAAGTTCAACGTTGCCGCTCAATGAATAATGATAGAGATCTGATCCACAGACACCAATGAGTTTAGGTGCGACTCTGATTTCATCAGGTCCAATGTCCGCCTGAGATGCACTCAGCTTTTTTTTAAATTTGCGATCGAGCCCTAAAACATATTCAAAATTTTGCTTCATAAAACTTCCAGTCTGTTGCAATTTTTGCACGCTTCGTATTTGTGTCGAAGACCTTTTCTTAATGAAGTTCTGAACTCTTTATATCTTTCAGAATTCCATATCTCCATCAGGGGCGTTTCCATAATATTCCCCATTTGATTCTTTTGATAAAAATCTTCAAAGCAAGGGACGATATTCCCTTTCACTGTTATTGTCAGCATCTGCCCGGGCAAAGCACAGGGCATAAAAGCCGTCGTTTTTTCATTGCCGACACCGTTTAAAACGCCCCCTCTATTGGTGAGGTTGATATCCGTAAAAGAACGATACGTGAGACGGTTTTTTTCGTCATCATTAAGAACATGTAAAGTTTTTTCAAACTGATAGTCGTCTGTTTTATCATGCTTGGTAATGATGAATTTACTCACCCCCGCTCTTAGCAATTGGCGGTAGAGCTCGGGGGTAAGAAGCGTTCCATTGCTATACAGCTCGATGGATGTTTCCGGCAATTGAGTTCGTGCGCGGCTGACGAAAGAAATGAGATTGGGTGAAAGTGTAGGCTCATTGTAAAAATCAAAAGAGAGCCTCCCTTTGAAGTCCTGAAGGCGAAGTTCGGAGAGAATCTTCTCATAGACCTCCGGCGACATATGCCCTTTTTCAATCCTGCTGGACACAGAATTAGGACAATATGCACAAGCCATATTGCAACCATGATTAATTTCTATTTCAACGGCCCTAAAAATATCATTCACAACAGGCATCCGGCATAAGGATTTTTGAAATCTTAACAACGGCCAGTATCCTTGTCAAAAGAACATGGCTACAATGGTTGAGGTGAAAAATTATCAATTCAGGAATGCCAAGAATGCCGTTCTTTATCAGCTCAATCGTGCGTTGGGACATTCGAACTTTATGGCAAAGCAGACACAGCGGTTCTATCTTTTTCTGCTGTTTCCTTTCATCAGAAAAATCCTACTTTTTCGCCACAAAAATCTCAAAGACGTCATTTTAAGAAACTCCACTTTAAATCAGTCTTTTCATCCCTTCTTTTCTGATATGGACATCACTCTGCTTGTGGAAAATGAAGAAGATTTGAATTCAATTCTGCGCGATTATTTTTTTCTCAAAAAAATATTCATCATGCTCGATACTCCTGAAGTCTACACGAGCAAAGAACATCAGCACTTGACCGGACTTGCAGGGACCAGAGCATGGGAGCTGGTGGAGTTTTTCTGGCACTTCAGAAAAATAAACTGGAATAAAAAAGCGCTTTTAAAAGCTGTCGACCCTCTGGAAATTTTGAAATTAACCAGATCCATCGAGAAGAGTCAGTTGATCGTGATCCGCGAACATCCAGGAAATAAAAACTTTTCACTAAAACATTTCCATGTTCTGGATCAGATCTTTCAGGCTGCTCCGTTATTGAAAGTTTGCTGTTACTATAGTGATTATCTGGAAAATAATTTTGCTCAAGGATTTCACATAGAGCTTTCACGCAAGCAATATGAATTTTTGAATTCACTCATCCCCGGTGAAGAAATCATCGAGGAAATTAAGGATAAAGTTTCACCACAGTATCTGCTGGCGAAAGAAGCCGTGTTTTTTCACGAGCTCTACCTCTCAAAAAGCGCCTTGAGAATAAGAAGATTTCAACATCTCTCTCTTGAAAATCATCACCAATGGATCAATTACCTTGAGAGTCAGATTCCTGCACCAGTTGATCAAGTGTAAAGTTGATCAGGAATTTATTGAGATCAGGCAGCACGGCTGAAAGCTTGACATTTTTTTTCTTATCAAAAGCCGCATTCGTTTTTTTAAACTGAGGAATGAAGTGTGTGCAGTCTTTTTCATTCATAAAAGCGATCGTTTGCTGAATATTATCGACCAGGTATTTATGAGTCACATGACGTTCGTTCAAATCTTGTAAAACTTTTTCCAGTCTTCTGGTCGCTTCTTTTTTTGCTTCTGCCGGAAGAACTTGGGTGCTGAGGTATTCGGGATAAAATAAATTGCTTAAATTAAGAACGGGCAGGATTTTCTTAAACTTTTTCAAGTAATCAAAAAGCTCTGCAATCGAAAGTGCATTGTAAATCTGAACTGTACAGGACACGATGACTTCACTGACATTTAACTCTTCGGCATGTTCATCCAGATAGCACAAGTTTTTATCAATGACTGACCAGCGAGAGGGATGTCTGATGTATTCATTGACTTCACCGAATCCATCAATGCTGGCAAGAATTCGAACTTCTTTGAATTGTTTCCATAGCTCCAGAACTTCTTTGGGGAGAACCGTAATATTTGTATTGTAAGAAACGATAATATTTCTTGAGTAGCCGAGAGCGATAATTTCTTTCAGCATTCGCGACATTTGAGGTGAAAGAAGCGGTTCCCCCCCTGCAAAATGGATTCGCTGGACGCCCTTCAGTTTTTCTCTCAATTCATCAAAAAGATAACTTTCCTCAGGCCAGTTGAATCCGGAATAATAGTCGGCCAGTTCAACAGAGAGATGCTCGCTTTTTGTTTTGATGTCATTCCAATCTTTGATCCAGTTGGAAGTTGAAAAAGGATTGCACATACGGCATTGGAGATTGCACTTATTGCCCAGACGATAATCGATAGATTTAAATTCTACTTCGATTGAGCCATCTGGTTTCGTTTTCTCCTTGAGACTGGCAATGAGATGATTGTAATCGGCGTTTTCAATTATGCGTCTGCTGTTGCCGCCGTTTTTCTCTGTTTCAAAACAACGAGTGCAGACAGAACTCCACTCACCATTAAGCATCTTCAGGCGAAGCTCTTTCATCATTTCCGCATTCATCACGGAATCGAGTGAAGGACGATTGGCTATATTGTAGAACTCGCCCTTTTCATCCGGAATGCCATGATGGAATTCCTCTGAAATACAGCAAACCTGATACGCCCCGTTGCTGTTGACGAAGCTATGTATCCAGGGCAAGACGCAAAATGATTTTGATTCACAATCCACTTTAATATTCTAAGCAAATGAGAGACTATAAATCCATGGAAATCCCTCAGGCAAAGGCACAAGATTCAAAGGTTTTTTGTATTCTCCCGTGGATACATCTCAATGTAATGCCCGACAGCTCTGTCATTCCCTGCTGCGTTTCGCCTTACGACGATGTTTACGGCAATGGTGAAAAGCAAAATCTCTCTGAAATCTGGAATTCTGAAAAATTCAAAACGCTTCGTCTCAATATGCTGAATGGGATAGAGTCAACAGGCTGTGCACGTTGCTACTCTCTGGAGGCTTCAGGTTTTAAAAGCATGAGACAGGAAATGAATAATCATTTCCAGAATGCGGCCGCTTTGATCGATAAAACAAATAAAGACGGAAGTCTCGACGATATCAATTTAAAATATATCGATATCCGTTTCAGCAACCTCTGCAACTTCAAATGCCGTGGTTGCGGCCCTGCTTTAAGCAGCTCCTGGCAAAATGATCACCAGCAGCTGTATCAGACTCCCTCATCCGAAATGAAGGTAAAGAGTATTGCGGTTAATTCCCCGGAATTCTGGCGGGAACTCTTTTCTTTAATTCCGGAAGCAGAAGTGATTTATTTCGGCGGCGGGGAACCCTTAATCACCAAAGAGCACTACGAAGTCTTATCTCTCCTTAACACTCTTGGAAAACACGACATCGAACTTCGTTATACAACCAACCTTTCTCAACTTCATTACGGCCATTACGACTTATCCGAAATATGGAACAAGTTTAAGAAAGTCACTTTGGGAATCAGTATCGATGATTTAGGAAAACGAGCAGAATACTTCCGCCATGGAACAAAGTGGGCGGTGATTGAAAAAAATCTGCAAACACTTGTTGAAAAATATCCTCAGATTATTCGCAGTGTGAATTGCACTGTTAATATTATGAATGTCTACTATTTTCCTGAAATTTACGAATACACTGTTCTCAGCGGTCTTATTGACCCCGTAGAATTCAACGTCAACCTTCTTCTCGATCCCGATGAACTCAGAGTTGATATTATGGATGCAGAAATGAAGAGGAAAATTTCCACCCGGCTGAAGAAATTTAAATTCAAGCTCCAATGTATGGATAGAAAATTTCACTATGTTTTAAAAGATATTGATTCTATTTTGAACTTCATGAATTCTTCAGACAAATCTCATCTGCTTCCGCTTTTCAAAGAAAAGACCCGGCAGCTTGATCAACTGCGGGGTGAAGATTTTTCTTCAACTTATCCGGAACTTTCAGGCATAATAAAGTAAATGTTCAAGCATACGTTTAACTTATTCAGCAAACAGGAAAAGAAGTGGCTGCTCTTGTCGGGCTTCATCTTCCTTTCTATCGCCGTTTTCTTTCCGACTATTTACGGACAGCCTTTTTGGGACGACTGGATTTACATTTTTCGAAATGACTATTTTTATAATCACTCCTTTTTGACTTATTTTCCGGGTGGGAAGCTCTCCCGCTCATGGCCGCTCTTTTATACAAGCATGTGGTTTTTTCTGCGAATTTTCGGCAGTCATTATTTTCTATATCATCTGGCCAGTCTCATCCTTCACGGAATAAACGGTTTTTTTATTTTTCGACTTGGCTCACAATTAAAATTCCGCTGGCCTTTGCTTGTAGCAGTCCTTTACATGGTTCACCCTGCACATCTCATGACACTGGGATGGATTATGCAGTTCAAAACAATTCTTTCCATTTTTTTCTTATTGAGCGCAATTCAAACATTGATCTGGTATTACCATTCGACTAAATCCGCCCACTATTTGCTGGCGTTATTTTTTTTCACCTGTTCCCTATTCTCCAAAGCCACTACGGTGTGTTTCCTCTTTACGGTTCCTTTTCTCTATCCTCGTTTCAAAGAACGCATTGAAAGAAAAAAACTTCTTCTATTAACTGCGCCTTTTATCGTCATTGGATTAGCTGCACTGGCAAGAACGGTCTGGTCTTATACGGGAAATATTGTAAGCGCTAACTATCTTGCCGATATGTTTGTTGAAAGAATTCACCTTTCAATGAAAGTCTTCACACGTTTTATTGAAATTCTTTTTATTCCGGCCAGAAATATACTTTTCCAGAAACGGGTTCAGCTCAATTATACTTCCCGTGAATTTCTGGAAATTTTCGTCGGTATCTCCCTGGTATTCTCCTTTGGTCGGATAATTTTTGAAAAACAGAATGCTTTATTGAAAGGGAGTTTTCTTTTTTTTATGGCAGCCCTGCTCCCTTTCTGCGGGATTGTCGATATTCCCATTTTTGCCTTCTCCAATCTGGTCCCGTATTGGTGGAGCATCCCTGCCTTGGGACTTCTTCCCATTATAGACTATTACACTAACAGCAAAAAAATTCTGATCGCTGCTATTGTTTATTTTGCAGCTATCTCTCACATTCAATCCTATGCCTTTAAAAGTCCTGATAAGATTCTTGTCGATTCCATCAAGCACTCTCCAACAAACAGAACTTTTTATGTCGCCTTGATTGAACACTATGTTTACAGTGGAGACTGCAAGAAAGCTCAAGCTGCCTATGAAGAGCTGACAAAGCTCTCCGCTACGATGGAAGTGCCGCTTTTAACAAAAGTCCGTCGCTGCATTCCTATGCCGTAAAAATTTCAACACCGGAAACTTTTCGGTATTTTTTCAAATTTTCAAGAAAGGCATCCTGATCTTTAATCTCTTCGCCGGTCAAACGCCCCAGCGGAATCAGGCCAATGGCCGATCTGGGATCTTGTGCAGACATTCCTCTTTCTTTCAGCCATGCCTCAAAATCATCAGTTATTTTGAAATCAAAATCGGGCATAAAACTCAACATCATTCCGGTCGTATATACATTTTGCGGAGCCGGATCAGTCTTATGAAGGTAGGCATCTTTTGTAGGAACACCAGTCATGCCATAGGAAAGATATAATTCGCCGAAACGGTTTGAAGGAGAAAAGAGATTGTAGTCATCTTCCTCGAGTGGACGATCGCCTTGGGGAATCAACAAAATTTGAACATGGTCTGAAGGAAAAGCCCCGAGATCCGTGAAGGATTCTGCCTGATGAATAGTCATATTGTACTCTTGAATGGCTTCACAGAATTCTCGGACAATTTTTAATTTTTTAAAACCATCAATTTTTTCAAAATATTTGTGAGCAATATTTAAAAATTCCACACTCATAGGAATTTCAGCTTTAAGCGGGACCTTGATAGCCTCAAATTTAAATTTTTCGGCATAGTCATTGATAATTCTGATGCAATCATTGAGTCGGGATTCCAGTTCTTTTTCAGTATGAAAGCGTTTTCCGAAAAAAAATCCACCATGTTCAATAATCTGTTTATGCTTATCTTTCGTCATGAGTTCAACCCAACGATGGCGAAGGCCGTGATCATATAACTGATAAGTCAGATGATATTTTTCACCCAGATGAGATTTGAAAGAAACTTTGACGTATTGATCAGAAAATTGAAATTTCATCGGATACCTGTCGGACAAAAGTTTCGTCCTTTGTTAATGATACATTCAATAGTTTTTAATGAATCGATATCGAGAAGCGGATCTTTTTTCACTGCGATCAAATTGGCAAAAGCACCGGGACGAATGACTCCAATGAGTTTATTCATTTTGACAGACAAGGCCGGGTTATAAGTCATTGCCGAGAGAATCTCTTTATTGCTGAAACCAGCTTCTTTAAAGAAGTCGATTGTTTGTTTGATTTTTTTTGCCCGGGAAAATCCAGGTGCGTCGGAGTGAAAATAAAAATCGGGTCCAAAGAGAATTTTATTTCCATTTTTGGAAAGCTGTTTAGCTATTTGCAATTCATATTGATAGAAAGGCTCTTTAAAATAATCAAATTCTTTTAATGAAGCACGGTCAATTCCGGTGACGGTGACAAAAATATTTTTCAATCTTTTATCAGCAGTAAACATACTGGCGTGCTCGACATTTGTCAGACTCGACTCAATAAGTTTTTCCATAGAGGATTTTGCAATGGCATGGGCAGTGATTTTCTTGAAGTTTTTTACTCCTGGAGTTTGCAGAATTCTTTTTGCATCATCAGAACTTAGTCCTCCCGAAGACGGATCATTGTCGAAATATATTTTGAGGATATCCACATGATGATTAAGATAAGGCTTAAGGATATTATTCCAGTCTGTCTGACCATCATTGATTAAAGTGTATTCTTGCCCGGCCACTCCGGGGGCTGCACCGGAAGCGAACTGTCCTTTTCCATTGCTGATGCCGGGCCCTGAAGCCAAAAGCAAGGGATAATCCGGATCGTCGTGGATTTCATCACGAAGTTTAACGTCCAGAAACTGCCCCGAATTCCCTAGGTCAAAGACTGATGTAAAACCCTCGGTCAGATACGCTTTTAAAAAGTCTTTTGCACGTGCAGTTCGCACATCACTTCCGAGTCTTGCTTCGCGTTCGAGGGCATTTTCGAAACTGCTATCTTTTTTGGTCTGAGTGAAAAAGAGATGGGCGTGAGCATCGATTAATCCCGGCAAAAGGTAAGAAGAGCGAAGATCGACTACAGGAATCACTGTTTTTAATCCGGCATCGTCGATCGAAACTATCTTCTGGTTTTTTATGCGTATTTTTTTTCCGTAGACCCAGCTGCCTTTGACGGAATCAAAATAAGCATGTGGCTTAACGTAATATTCAGCAGCCGCAAGACTTGCGAGCTGAAGGCAAAAAAAGAATATGAATCCTTTAAGCAATTTAATAAGCACCCCTATTTCACTTATTAAATACTACTTTCGCAAGGGAGGCTATGCTACAATTTTTAATATGATTTTGATGCGCAAAATTCTGCTGTTAACGTATTTCCATATGTGTTCCCGCTATCGCAAAGCCTGGGCTGGTTTTCTATGGGTTGTGGCCAATCCCATCCTGACTTTTGTCATTCAATCAGTCATTTTCAAATCTATTCTGAAAATCGAAGTCAACAATTACCCGGCCTATCTGGTATCAGGATTGCTCCCCTGGTTTTTCATCAGCCAAAGTTTATATGTCGTCACCAATAGTCTTGTGGCTTCACGGGATATTTTACTTGGATTCAAAGTTCATCCATTTTTAATTGTGAGTTCGCAAGTTCTCGATCAGTTCGTTAGTTTTTTAGCGGCATTTCTTCTTATTGGTCTTTTTACAGTAAGATTGCAGGGAGATTTTTTATTCCTGAGAATGCTCCTCGTTCTTGTCAGTACACTGCTCATTTGTTCCTTCACGATTCTTTTCACAAATCTGCTGGCCTACTGGCATGTCTTTTACCGCGACATACAATTCATTGTTCAATTCATTATGAATCTGGCTTTTTACCTGACACCCATTTTTTATCAGCCGGCATCTTTGGGAAATTATCAATGGATTCTTTCATTTAATATTTTTTATCCTTTTATCAGATTGTATCAGTCATCGCTTTTCCAGTTTGATCTGGCCGTCTGGGGCCAGGCTGCTTTAAGTTGCTCTTTGATCACCCTCGCCACGCTTTTTTTCCTGGACCTTAGTTATCGTTTGAAGATGAAGGAGTTTTATATCCATGTCTGAAAACATCCTGGTCGAAGCAGAAAAATTTACTGTTTATTTCCGTCCTACGGTTCACAGAAAACAAACCTTGCGTGATGTCTTTGTCTCTTTTTTCACCACACCGTTTAAATCTTTCAACGCCGCAAAAGACAAGTATATTGTCCTGAATAATATTTCGCTTAAAGTTTACAAAGGTGATGTTCTGGGTTTAGTGGGAGTCAACGGAGTCGGCAAAACTACACTCTGCAGGTATTTTTCCGGCATTATTAAATCCAATGAAATAAAAATTCATGGCGATGTAAGGGCCATTTTTGACAACAGCATTTGCTTTTATCCCAATCTCACCGGAAGAGAAAATGCTGAAATTCTCGCAGAAATAATGTTTCCCGGAACGACTTCAATTGAAAAAAGCCAGCTGATAACTGAAGCGCTGGCATTCAGCGAGCTCAACGAATTTATCGACGCTCCTATTAATACCTACAGCAGAGGGATGAGAGCAAGGCTCTATCTTTCTCTGGTAACAGCACGGGAAGCAGATGTTCTTGTTCTGGATGAAATATTCGGTGGAACGGATCAATTTTTTGCAAGAAAGCTTGAATCCAGAATAAAAGGAATAATGGAACGAAGTGGAGCCGTCATCATGGTCAGCCATGATCCGGATGATATTGCGAAATACTGCAACAGGGCCGTTGTGCTGGAAAATAAAAAAATTGTTTTCGATGGAACTCCGTCTGAGGCTTTAAAGTTTTACTCCAAGGATTAGTTGACTATGATTTATCATCAAACTCCTTTATATTATCTGCTTGCAGTGATCTCGAGTTTTGGATTATGGAAAAGACTGACGACTTTTTTGCAAGATCTTTACCCCTCATCCTCTGCAATGATCATTTCAGCTGCTATTTTACTTCATCCACTTTCAATAGATGCCTTTTTAGGACCCAATTTACTTCACGGTACAATAGCTTTTTGGTTGTTGCTTGAATCTCTTTTTTTAATGAAATCATCGAAACCCGAAGGCGCTCTTGGCTGTATGGTTCTGGCTGGACTTTGCAATGTCAGTTATTCCCTAATACCGGTCTATTATTTTTTCAGATTAAAGCCATCAAAAAAAATCTTAATTCCAGCTTTGGTTTACATTCTTTTATTGGGATTTTACTTTCAAAAACTTTCCTTTAACGATTTCCATAATCCTATAAGTTTTCTTAATAGTTTTTATACCAATTTAATCTTTCCACTTTCTATGAATATTTATTCTGCTTCACTATTCAAGATCAATAGCTTTAATCTTGTTAGTGTCATGGCGATAAGCGCTTTTATCGTTTGGGGAATGCAAAGACAGGATAAACTTAAACCTTTTATTCCTCTTCTGTTTTTACCTTTAATCGGTGAGTTGATTTATCAATGGGACAGCAAGGCGGATTTTTGGTCCGATATAATTTTTAGTGGCTCTACATATCTTTGTATTACTTTCGCCTTTATCATCTTTCTTGCCGCTTATGTGCCAAAGAAGATTTTTATGGTGTATTTCTTTTTAATGCTCTTTTTCTCGTTCAACTGGGCCTATCTCTGGAAATCATTCCCCGAAGTTTTAAATCAATCAATTCTAAATTTGCCTGAGGACTATCCGCAAATGCTGAAGGCTAAAAGAACATATGCCTGGCAACTCATGTATGAAGGAAAATTGATTCAAGGGCGATCTTTGCTGCAGGATCTTTATAATATAAGCAAGGATGAAGAGATTAAAAAAGACCTGGAAGTATTGAAGTCAAAATAAATCAATTTTTCCTACAATGAGCTATAATGCTCATATGCAAAGAAGTACCGTTACTTTGAAACCATGGCTTTATCCGATAATTTTTATCGCCCTTACTTTTATTATCTATGCTCCCTCCATGATGGGACAGCCATTTTGGGACGATTGGGTCTTTATTTTTAGAAGTCTACGTCAACAAATGGACGCAACTTCTCCTCTCATTTTTTTTCCCGGAGGTAGTGAATCCAAATCCTGGCCAGTGTTTTATACGGCTATCTGGATGATGTATAAAACTTTTAAAACTAAATATTATCTCTATCACGCAACCAATATTCTCTTACATGGATTAAATGGCTATGTTCTTTGGGACATCTTTAAAAAGCTTAAACTCGAAAACAGCTTTCTTCTGGCGCTGATCTTTCTGACTCATCCCATGCATCTTTTTACAGTTTCCTGGATTATTCAGCTGAAAACTGTACTCTCTATATTTTTCTTTTTATGTGCAATCGAATTTCTCATCAGATTTTATAAAGAACCAAAATTACTTAAATATGCCGGGTTCATTCTTTGCTTTATCTTGTCGTTGCTTACAAAATCTACAACAGTGGCTTTTGTTGTTTGCCTTTTATTCTCCTGGTCTGTTTTCAAAAAAAAATTCTCCCGCAAAAAGTTTTTAGCTTTATTTTTATTACCAGTTCTTTTCCTTTCTTCTGTTGCAGTAGTTCGAACAGCCTGGACGTATCAGGTTAAAGAACTTTTAACAAATGAAGATGTCAGATCACCTTCTTTGTTGGCCTCTAGTCAGGAATCAAAAAAAGAGATGGAATACGTTCCGGAAGAAGAAGGAGATGAAGTTCCCTTTCAAAAACTTCATGCAATTGATAAAGCAACGCTTTCGGCGAAGCTTTTCGGAAGATATATTTCTTTTATTGTCTTTCCATTCGAGGGATATTACTTATTCCAGCAAAAAACCAATCTCACATTTAATTCACTTGAATTTCTGTTCATCGTTTCGCTTTCAATTGGCTTTTATTTTTTATTAAAATATTTGGTCGAAAACAAATTGTGGATCGAATTCTTAGGAGTTCTCTTTTTTTTCTTTTCGTTGATACCTTTTTGCGGAATCTTTTTCATTCCCATTTTTGCAACAACTAATTTTGTTCCCTATTGGTTAAGCATCCCTTTTCTGGGATTAATTCCATTGATAGGGCATTTTATAAAATGGAAACCCATCTTGATTGCGGCAATTGCAGCAGGAGCCTTTACAACGCATTGGCAGTCATATGAATTTATCAATGTCGAAGATATTTTTATCAATTCCATTGCACAGGCTCCGGAAAAAAAGGTCTACCAAATTTCGTTAATTGAACATTATGTTTTTACAAAGGATTGTAACCGGGCCCGCACTGAGTATAAAAAGTTTAAAGAAAACGACTTCTCTAAAATGTTTTGTCTGGATATTAAAGTACGAGGCTGCAGTGAACCCGGGGTTGAAAAATGATCTATAGCCAACAACCGATATTTTACGTTTTAACTTTAATTTGTGCAGTATTTGGATTTCTTCGATGCCAGAAATATCTTTTGAATTTCTTCACAGAGTCTATGGCCTGGGCAGTTTCGTTCTTAGTTTTTACTCATCCTTTATCTATTGATATGTTTGTGGCTCCCAATTTGATTCCTGCCCCCCTTGCTTTTTCAGTTTTCATTGAAGCTCTTTTAATGGAAAAAAAAGAGAAATATATTTCGACGATTCTTCTCTCTGCACTCTCCGCGCTTTTTAATATTTCGTTTTTCTTTTTCCCGTTATATTTTATCTGGAAGCATAGAGCGCAATTAAAAAGTTTATTTTTCCCAGGACTTATTTATCTCTTTTTTGGAGTAATATACCTGTACAAACATCTTCTCATCCCTTTCCACAATCCACTTAAATTTTTAAGCTATTTCACTTTAAATCTCATTTCTCCATTTTCTCTTTCGGTTTTTGATTTTTCTTTTTTTCCATGGTCATGGCTGGCGCTTTCAGTATTGATTTTCTCTTTCGCCTTTTTTCTCCTTCGACAGAAAAAAGAGACTGCTACTAAGGAATTATGGCCTTATTTGTTAATGTTTTTATGTGGAATTAATTTACAACAATGGTTTGAGCCTTATCGCTTCTGGCATACAGTCATTTTCACACCTTCAAATTTTATTTGCCTTACCTTTGTGCTTTTAGTCTTCATTGCTTTTCACGTTCCTCAAAAAATTGTCCTCCCTTACTTTATTCTCTGTCTCTTTGTTTCAATTGATTGGGGAATGAGTTGGAATCCCTATTCTAATGTGTTGGGACGGTCCCTGGAAGAACTCCCTGACAGTTTCACCGAAACAATGAACGCTAAACGCGTTTATGCTTGGGAAAAGCTATACGAAGACAAATCACTTGAAGGGGAAAAAATAATAAAAGAGCTCATAAAAAGAAATCCAAAAGCTGAAGAGCTAAAAAGCGATCTTGAGCTTTTGAAGAATTTAAAACATAACACCAGACCAATCAATAAGTAGTGCAGTTTGCAGCACCGGAGCTAAAGCTGGTTACATAAGTTGTATAACCTGGTGATGGACAAGATTTAGCTTTGTTGTAGTAAGCGCAATTGAGCGACCCAGAATAAGTTCCGGTGTTTCTCGAAACAGAAACCCCGTAATAGCTTGCAGCACAGGTTGCTGTACTCATTGCTGGCAAAGCCCCGCAACTTGCATTCCCGGAGGCATCAAAGCCCGTAGGAAATGAATTCGCTCCACACGCAGAAGGCTGAGCGGCAGCACAAGTTAAACCATTACTTAACGAATTGACGAAGTGGTATGCACTCACAGTAGAACAATCGACAGTGAGACAAGAACTGCTCGTGGCGCCAGTTTTAAGGAGCATCTGTCCAGCTGCACATGTGCCATCATGACTTTCTCCACCAACCGCACACGAAACAACCCCACTCGTGAGGCTGTATGCATATTGAACGGGAGGTCCAACTGGACAAGTTGTATCTGAAGGTGTCGAAGAAACCAAACCGGCACAGTTAGTATTATTCACTGAAAGCTTACTTCCTGCTTCGGGGGCAACGGCTGCAGTAATGGTAAAACCTTTTAAAAAATTATTAGTACTGCACGTGGTATCATTTGTATTTTGGAAGGTAACTGTATTGGAGCAATAATCAACAGTCGTTCCATTAGATGTACTATATTGAATACTATTTGCGGCTCCAGCGTAGCAAGAAAAACCTACAGCTTCACTGATTTTGGCATTGTCAGTAATTGCATAACACTCACTGACGGCTCCAGCAGAAACCTTAAAATAAATCGGAATGGCAATCATCGATCCACGAGAGCCCGTAAAGGCAGCGCGGTCTTTATTCGTTCCAAGCGCTTCCCGGTAAGTGATGTAGACAGCTCCATTCGCCTTTCCACCGGCACCAGGAGTTCCATCCCATGTTGTACGAATATCAACTAAGGTTAGTACACCCGTTGCAGAAGAACCCGCTCCTGCTGAACGATAATATTCATTGGCTTTTCCTGAAGCTGCATCGGAAGCTATCTTCGTAGCAAAAATATTATTCGAGGTATCTTTCAATCTTGAATACGGTTGTCCGGTAGCCCATGTTGCACCACCAGGCGAAAAGGTTCGGAAGTTAATTCCACAGTTTTCGCTGTAAGAGAGAAGAGTCGAAATACGTTTTCTTTCCAGCTCGACATAACTTCTGCGCTTGCTGCGAGCAGCGTTTTTTTTAGCCATTTGATTATAATCGGTGACGTAATAAGTGAGCCCCATGACAATCGCCAATGAGACGATAACCATTGGAAGAGCGACACCTTGATTATTCGAAAATACTTTTTTCATAAAACAACCTAGTTCGGCATAGCCACACAAGTTACGTTTCCGGAAGCATCAACTCCATTTGCAACGGTTCCCGCTCCACAACTTCCACCAAATGTCGGAATTGTACAAGTCACGTTGCCAATGCTGTCGATAGCAGATGCATAATACCCGGCTCCACAGCCGTTAGAGTTTTGGTAAGTCGTACATGTTAAGTTTCCAGAAGAATCATATCCTGTAGCATACTGACCAGTTGGACAGTTTTGTTGAATGTTTGGGTTTATACAATTGGCCGCGTTCGTTGTCGGATTTACTCC
>DJVH01000122.1 GCA_002440825.1 Bacteriovoracaceae bacterium UBA6261
TCTGAAATTCAGACATCTGAAGTTATTGGCATCAATGCTCAGGCGATTGCGGATCGTCCAGTTGTGAGTTCCATCGGCAAATTTTCTGATCCATCCGCCGCCGCAGCAAGTGAGCGAGCCGGTTTCGTTGATGACTTTCCATTGGTTTGGATCCGGTTCTGCTGTTGCAGAAACTTTTGGAACTGCTCCGGTAGCGTTAGCAAGTTCTTTGGAAACTGTATAGCGCGAATAGCGGTTGGCTGAAGCAGGATTGCTGTAAGCGAATTTGTCCGTCACTAATGTTTCGTTTGAACCAGTGTTCTCAGGGACAATTGTTTTTGGCCCTTGAGTGTACATTGTGAAATCTTTGCCAATTTCGCGACAGCATCTGTTATCGCTCAGCTTATAATTAAAATAATCTGTTGAGCCCAGAGCTGGCACAGGAGTCCCTTGACCGCAGACAAGAGATTCTCTCCAGTATGATTGTTCAGCTTCAGTACCACCAAAATATTTAATGTCGAGTGATCCCACAGCTTCTTCGTGCATTTTGTTCGGCCCGCAATCGAGGTCTGTATGGCAAACAGATCCTGCGCGACGGTAACAGGCATCCTGAACAAGAGTAGGTGCCGTAATGTTTTGCAAATTAAGAAGAGAGAGAGCTTCAATATTTTTAAAAGCATTAACACCGGTAGAAAGATGTTTTGATTCTGCCCCACAGGCATTTTGGGTTTGCTTTTGAGTATCGTAATCCACAGCGGCCGGATCTATATAGTTGAGTTCATCATTGAAGGCCGGACAAGTTTTAAAACGAGTCGATCCATTGATGGCCGAATTACATGAACCTACTTGAGAAATATAATCTGTGCGTTTATTTGTATCAGGATTTGAGTGAGCCGTTACATCGACAGTTGAAAGACTGCGACCAGGACGGCAGATACCAAAATCATCAGCTTCAGCTGAAGAAAGACCGACGGCATTCATGGCATTGTACTTGATGTTTGTTGTTACGTCGGTTGCAAGAGATTTGCTCGCTGTCACGTAGTTGAGCGGACGACCGAGGATGTTTGCATCCATACCAAAAAGAATATCATCAAGTTCGTTGGGAGATCTTACGAGTTCATCATTAAATTTATTGGTAGAAAGGCCAGCACAATAAAAGTTAGGTGCACAGGTGAGCATTTTTTTATTGCTGTCGTTTGTGAGAGTGGTGTAGTCGCGTTTGCAAGGCGCTCCCTGACCACGGTAAACACAGCGCTTGCCATTTGAAGTGCTGATTGTCGATTGAAGAATTTCAAACAATGAGCCGGTTTTTTCCTGATTCGCGCTTTCTTTAGCATCGGAATCAAAGAGCGGCCATTTTGTTTTTAATTGTGATACGTCCGCACATACATATTCCCAACCCAGCTGCGAAACGCAGTCTGCATCCACTTCGCACTGATGGTATTTCTGGCAAGTCGCTCCTGTATTTTGTCTTGGATCAGTCAGGGCAAGATCAGGATCGTAGTCGAAATCCGCTGCTGTATTTGCAGAGAAATCCGGGATAATGTTGACGATTGTATCCGTTTTGTCGGCAAGGTCTAAGAAAGAAGAGTTGAGGGCAAGGTAAAGTTTTGTACTTGTCGCTGTGATTCTTCGTCCTGTTCCGATGGCAAACCAGGTCACACCGTCAAATGAACCGATGAGAGCGCCTTTGTTAAATCCGTACCAATCGCGCTGATAGCCGTTCACATAATAAGTGGCCTGCGTTTTCAAACGAAGTTGTCTTTGTGTTTGAAGCGAAGAATTTTTTGAGTGAGAAAGAGGAAGCATTGTGACCGGAACGTAGCAGGCGCGTCCGAATTTTGTATCTTCGTAATTCCCGAACGTCGTATTGCCTGAATAGGTGTCGCGTGAAGTTGTATATCCCGAAGCCTGAAGACCAACACCCCTCTGGCTCGTTGGATGAGCTGAGAAAGTCTGGAACCAGAAATCTTTCGTACATTGTGAACAAGGAGTGAAGTATCCGCTTGTGGCAGATAGAATATAAGATTTACCAAGTTCAACAGTGACTTGTTTTGCCGGTAAAGCGTGGCTTAAATCAACCGTCATCTTTCCGAGAATGGAATTGATATTGTAAGAACCATTGACTGGACCGACTTTATTAAGTTCATCCAGATAATAAAAATCGTCCCCTTCCTGAACAGGTGGAGAAGCTTTTGATTGAAGTCCTGTCAGATCATCATAGTTCGTTCCAGTTGATGAGTAGAAACGATGTGGAGCACTTCTGTTAGGAACAGTGACGTTCAGATTTGTAATCGGTCCAATCGGGTTTGCCGGTTGAGGTGTGTAGCATTGGAAATCGGTAATGTTGGCATTGGTTTGAAGAGCACCGGCAAGATAAACCGGAACAATTCCCCAGTCAGGACATTTTACCGCCATCTCTGAATCCGTCGCTGTACAACCGCAGGCGACAGCAAGTTTCTTTTTAATATTGTTGTAGGCCGTTTCTGTTTTATCAAAGGCCGTTGCTGTTCCTGCTGTATTCAGATCGCGGCAGTTGTTGTAACCCAAACCTGCCGTTACATCAGAAAGACAAGTCCAGTCCTGAAGATATTTTGCCACGCGGGCCTGAGCATCCGAGACGGGATTCGTTGATGTGTCTGTTGAAACAGGAGTGTGAACAATGTTTGAACAAATATAATAAATGTTCGGGTAGTTGATAAATGATAGAGGATTTTTAGAGTAATCAGCTTTTGCCTGAGTGTATTCAGTCGGGTAAGCAGTAGAGGCATTTGCTTTTTCTGATCCATCTTTTACACACTGGCCTGAAATACAGCAATCAAATCCTTTGGCCGAACAGCTGGCATTTGTACATGAGCTGCTGTTGTCAGTTGAGTTTGATTGAAGATCTACTCTTACTGCAATTCCAGTTAAATCAATATTAGTCACAGGCATTTTTGATAAGACAGAACCATTCACTGCAAGAAGGGCAAGATTGGTCGAAGTATTGAGACCAGTACAGCTTGTACACAACTGCGGTAATGAGAAAGCTTTCGCTGTGAAAGATGGAAGCACTGATGTCGTTGCAGCATCAAGTGAAAGATCACATTGAGCTGTGTTGTCAGATGTATTGGGAACATCGATGCGAAGTAATCTTTCAATGGCCTTGGTAGACGTTGTCACGTAAATGGGAACAGCTCTTAATCTGAGCTGAGGTTTTACTGTCGCTGAGATAGTGTAGTTTCCGGCAAGACAGTAGCTTTTTCTGTAATACTCAACCCCCGAAGTATCTTTTGAACTTAAAAAATCATGAACAGCTTTCCCGCGAAGATAAATCACATCCGAAGAGGATTTGTTTACTGTCACAGTTCCGGCAAATTTAGCATTGGTGTACCAGTAAAGAAATTCATCAGAAGCAAAGGTCGGAGCTGAACCCGTGGACGTTTTATTTGTTGTTGAAGTTGAAGCAGATTTAACGGTACTTTTTCTGGCAGTATTCGGAGATTGAATACATCCTTGAAGAAAAAGTGAAACGATAATGAATGTGAAGCTTAAAAGAGTTTTCATCAGTTTTCTTATCGTCTTAATCTCTCATGCTTATAAACATTTGAATGAACTTGGCCCGTAGGAATATTTTACCGCCAATCAATGGTGAAGAAGATGGATAAGATGCCCCTTACTCCTTTTTTAATAAGAGCCCGGATTCATTGTCTTTTATTGAGATTGTTAAAAAGAAGCAAAAAAGAGGCGAAGCAGGACTTCGCCACATTAAATGGGCAACTTAATTGGTAAAGTTAAATCCGGCAGAAGAATTAAATGGGCTTGAATAGTTGGTCGTGGCCGTCGGAAATGAATAGTAGCTTCCCTGGAAATAAGGAAACCCCATATTCCACGGCGAGCTTTGAGTATACATATAATTCATCTGCTTCATGTATAAGGCCTGGGATTCAAGAACATTGATCTGTGATTTTAAATTCATGTTTCCCATCCAGACTGGGAAAACCGAGCCCACACTTTGGCTTAAACCTTCTGCAAAAATTCTCGAATTACTTTTTCTCTCGTAAACTTCATAGCCTTTAGGATCTTTTTTACTGGGAACGATCCAGTATTTGTTACTGTAGTCTTCCCATTCTTTTAATTCCTTCACACCTTTGATGGCGATGACTTCTTTTTGAACGTCAGCACAGATATCGCCGAAATTTTTCATGTCAGCGTTCTGGCAATAAGACATATAAGTTTCCAGTTCGTTTTTTGAAAACGGCCCGAGTTCTCCTTTTTGTTTTGAAAGGGTGTTGTCGCTGACAATTCGTGAAATGACAGTAGAAAGTTTTTTGCCAAGTGACGACAACTCTGTACTGGATGATGGATCCGCGCTCATCGCATCCTTTCCTAAAAGACAAGTGGAAAGATTTGATTGAACTTCGCTTTCTTTAGCATTTGGGCACAGGCGAATATATTTCTGTGCCACGTATTGTTTCATCTTTTCAATTTTGGCGAGTGAGCCTGCAGTAGAATTCATTGTATTGAGTTCTGCTGTTTTTTTGGCAATTTCTTCATTGAGAGCTTTTGTTTTGTCTTCAAAAAACTTTCTCAGCTCTTCAGAAAAATCAGAGCATTTCTCTCTTGATTCACGGTCTTCTTTTGAACAGGTTTCATTAAAATTAGCGATCGATTCATCGTTTAATCCGATGCCGTTTAGAGTTGCATTTTGCTCTTTCGCCAACTGGACGGCTTTTGCAAGTTTGTCGCGCGAAAGCGCCTTCAATTGGTCTTTTTTGTCTGCTTTTATGTCGTCCGATTCTTTTAACAGACGATCAAATTCTGAACTGGCAAAAGCCTTGTGCACGTCACTTAATTGGGATTGGAGTATTTCTTTAACCTTATCCTTGTGATCAGTCATCAAATGGCTGCAGGCTTCGATTTTATCGTTAAAGCAATCTTCAATGTCTTTTCTTTCATTACCCATCGCTTCGACGAGATCAGGAGCTTTGGAAAGAATTGTCGATAGCACTTCTTCCGGGTTAATACTTTGAGGGATGGTGGCGTAAATACTTTTCAATTGTTGTGAAACATCTTTTTTATCAGCATCAGTCAGATGCGATTTTGCTTCATAATAGCGCTGTAATGTATCGTTGATACCTTTAACTTCAGATTTGTAGACGTATTTAATCTTCATACTGTTCATATAAGAACAGAACGCTGTCTGGCTTTTTTTCTTTTCCAGTGAATCACAAAGAGACCCGATGTCCCTGTGATCCTGTTCTTCATCCACTTTTGTTGTGGCGATGAGCGCTTCAAAAATCATTGAACTGCGAAGAAGGCGTTTGAATTCATCTACGTTGGCAATTTGTTTTGTATCAGATGTCTGCTTAATTTGATTGAAAGAGTTTTGATAGTCGTTTCTCAAATCCAGAAATGATTTAAGAATATCTCTTTTTGAAAGAAGCTGATTGAGTTCCATCTGAATTGGTTTTGCTCTTTCAATTTCTTTTAAACTCAAGTTATTCAGCTCTGTGAAGCGAGTCTTTGCAATGGCCCCGCAAAAAGTCTTGCCAGGATAGGACGCTCCTGTCGTTTTAGGATCGAGCGGCGACCGCAAATCGTCGGCGTAAGCTGAGATAAAACTGATAGACAGAAAAAAGATTAAGACTTTCATAATGTTCCTCATAGCAATACTCACAATCTTATCGGATTTCCGAGAGTTTCACTAAAGAACATTAGAAAAAGACTATTTAGGGCGGACCTTCGCACCTTTAGAATGAATTATTTAAGGAAAAGCTGCCAATTTTTTAAGGCGAATCAACCATGACCTGAAGTCATGAAAGAATCGTGATCCTGAATGCGCTTGCGCTTATCTTTGAGAGTGCTGAAAAATTCTTCCGAAATTTTCATCGTCTCGCTGAGATCAGGTGTTTTAAAAATCACATCACGGAAGTAACTGACGTTATCATAGCCGGCGGCCATCCAGATCAGGTGCTTGCGGATAGAAATGAGAAGAGTGTGATCGCTGTGAGCGTAGTTGTGTGAATAATCCACCAGCCTCTGCATGACTTCGAGATGATCTTCGGGAGTAAAGAAAATGTTGTCGCCTTCTTCAATGTAAGGCTCGAGGAACATGAAAGGATTGCGAAGCGGTCCCCGGCCAAGCATGAGCGCCTGACAATTGGAAGTTTTCATTTTCTCGCGCGTGAAATTGACAGTGTGGAGATCACCATTGCCTATTACTGGCAACGGAGAATGTTTTCCCAAGTGTTCCAGCATTTCCCAGTTTGCTTTTCCGGTGTATTGCTGAGCTCTGGTGCGGCCGTGAACGGCAACGAATTCTACACCTTCTTCCCGGGCAATATGAATGACTTCGTTGGCATTGATGGAATCGTGATCCCAGCCGAGTCTGATTTTTATCGTCAGCGGAACAGAGATGGCCTTTTTCATGGTCGAAAACAAATGACTAAGTTTCGATGTATCTTTCAAAAGAGAAGAACCGGCACCGGTCCCGACAACTTTCTTAACCGGACATCCCATGTTGATGTCGATGAATTTCGGGCCAAATTCCTGAGCGACTTTCGCAGCGCTTGCCATAGATTCCGGGTCTTCACCAAAAAGTTGCAATCCAATATTTTTTTCCAATGGATCAATTTTCAGCATGTCCGTAGTTCGAATATTTTTATAATTGATGCCATGGCATGAAATAAGCTCGGAAACTGTTCCGCCCGCTCCCAGGTCTTCCATTAACAAACGAAAAGGCGCAGTGCCGATGCTCGACATTGGAGCAAGTAGAAGAGGAGAGTCAAAAGTAATAGAACCCAATTGCACAGGACGTCTACGCGCCTTGAGCACATCAATTTTATTTTGAAGTTCCGCCCTGAATGGGCCATTATTGTTCGTTGTCATTTAGTCTTCAATAACAGTAAACCCAGACACCCGTCAATGAGCGAATGCATGAGTGAAAAAGATTCAAAAGCCGCCTCAAAAAGTCCAGTTGGGCATATAGTTTTCGACCACGACGGAACGCTGGTGGATACGAACTCGTCTCCATTTATCCTGTTTACGGGAATGAAGGAATTGCTCCAGGAGCTTAAAGCACAGCAGTTTGAATTATTCGTCTGGACCGCAAGACCTCGCAGATCCACTATTGAAAGTTTAAAGCGACTGGAAATTTCCCATTATTTCACTGAAATTTATTGTTTTGACGACGGCATTCCCAAGCCACATCCCATGGGACTGGCGGAACTCACCGCCGGGCTTTCCAAAAAAAATATTCTCCACATCGGAGACAGTCTGACAGATTTCGAGGGCGCCCATGCCTATGGAATTGAAGTCATTGCAGCTTGCTGGAGTGTCCCGGATCAGGTACAAAAGTATGCTCAAATAGCAGATTATACCGCACGCTCGATAGAGGAGTGCAGACAGATCATCGAAAGGAAATTCGAAAGAAAATTCGAGATAAAAATTTAAGGGGAACTTTAATGTTTGATACTCTTAGCGATAAATTCGCCAGCGCCTTCAAATACATTCAGGGGAAATCAAAAATCACTGAAGAAAATATTGAAGAAACATTGAAAGATGTTCGCACTGCTTTGCTTGAAGCTGATGTCAATTTCAAAGTCGTCAAAGAATTCGTCAATGCCGTAAAAGAAAAATCACTCGGCGAAAAAGTTATTAAAGGCGTTAATCCTGGTGAACAATTCGTCAAGATTATGCACGACGAACTCGCGCGAATCATGGGCGATGCCAATGAAGAAATCAATCTCGATCGACCGGGAATAGTTCCCATTTTAATCGTGGGTCTAAACGGGCAGGGGAAAACAACATTTTCCGGCAAACTTGCTCTGCATTTAAAAGGCAAAAAGAAAAAAGATGTTCTTCTCGTTCCGGCCGATACTTTCCGTCCGGCAGCGAAAGCTCAGTTGCAAACACTTGCAAAACAAATTGATGTTGATTGCTATGATTCAGATCTTTCATTGCATCCTAAAGATCTCGTTCTTGCAGCGATGGAAGAGGCTAAAAAACGCCATAAAAATGTCGTCATTATCGATACGGCCGGACGTCTTCACGTCGATGAAGAATTGATGGGCCAACTGAAAGAAGTGAAAGCTGCTCTGGAAGAATATAAACCGGAAGTCCTCATGGTCGCAGACGCCATGACCGGTCAGGAAGCCGTGAATGTTTCAAAGACATTTCATGAGGCCATTGGTGTGACGGGGATAGTTCTTTCAAAAATGGATTCCGACGCCAAGGGCGGAGCTGCGCTTTCTATTCGCCATGTAACGGGAGTTCCGATTCGCTATGTTTCTATGGGCGAGAAGATGAAGGACCTGGAGCTTTTCCATCCGGATCGTCTGGCTAAAAGAATCCTGGATATGGGAGACGTGCTGACGCTCGTTGAAAAGGCCCAGGAAAATATCAATGAAAATGATGCTGAGAGCATGATGAAGAATTTCCAGAAAGGGAAATTCACCGTCAACGATTTCTTAAAGCAGATGGAAATGATGAACTCTCTGGGATCGATGACCAGCATTTTGAAAATGATTCCTGGCATGGGTGGGATGTTAAAACAGATCGGGGATCTAAGCCCTGCTGAAAACGAAATGAAGCGCATGAAGGTCATTATTTCATCGATGACGACTGAAGAGCGGGAAAACTATAAGGTCATCAAAGAATCGCGTTTAAAGCGCATTGCAAGCGGCTCAGGCAATACAGAAGAATCAGTGAAGGACTTCTTAAAAAAATTCGCTCAAATGGAGCAGATGATGGGCGGTCTATCTTCCATGATGAAGGGCGGCGGACTTCCGGGAATGCCTGGAATGCCGGGAATGGGGCCACAAAAAGGATTTAGGGCCGATCCAAACGCAATGCAAAACCCATTTGGCAAGCAAAAGAAAAAAGGGGCCAAGGGGCCTTGGGGCAAGGGCTATTTTTAATTTTTTGATTTATCATTCGGTACTTAGTCGTTGACTAATGAGGCCGTATGCTTTATTTACTTAAAATTGTTTTTTATTAATGAATACATGTTCAACATTGAACAAATTATAGTTGGGACACATTTAGGAGATATTGATGTTAACTGTTAGACTCTCACGCGGTGGTAGAAGAAATGATCCTGTTTACACAATCGTTGTAACAGACTCTCGTAAATCAAGAGATGGTGGTTTCCTTGAGAAACTTGGCCAATACAACCCACACGACACTACAACTCTAAAAAACGTAAAAGTTGATCGCCTTAAAGAACTTGTTGCTAAAGGCGCAACTATTTCAGATACAGTAAGAACTCTTCTTAGAAACCAAAAAATTGCTCTTAACTAGTTTTTAGTTTTAAAGCCGTTTTTTGGAGTTAACGAAATGAGTGAATTAAAAGACCTGATTACTTACGTAAGTAAAGCATTAGTGGATATGCCTGAAGCAGTTCAAGTTACAGAAATCGTCGGTGAACAAACGACGGTCATTGAACTGAAGGTTGATAAAACTGATTTAGGCAAAATCATTGGAAAACAAGGTAGAACAGCTCGTTCGCTTAGAACGATTTTAAATGCAGCGTCGACAAAATTAAAGAAACGCTCTGTTCTAGAAATTATCGAATAGCCTTTAGCATTAATGCCACATTATTGAGTCAAATGAAGGAGGGGAAACCCTCCTTTTTTATTTTCATGCCATTGAATATTAATAAAAATTAATAATAAAAGAAGAAACATTTCATCTTGTCTTACGATAAGTTAAGGGAAGGAGATGCCTTTGGGAAATGATCATGTTTCTATTTTAATTGTCGATGATGAGCAAGATCTCTTGGAGATGTACCGCGAACTCTTTGAGATGGACGGCTTTATCGTTTACACCGCTTCTTCTGCATTGGAAGGGCTCAGTGTTTATGAAAAACATCTCGAGATTCAATTAATCATCTCTGACGCCAACATGGGCGAAATGTCCGGGATAGATCTTTTAAAGGCCCTTAAAAATAATTACCAAACCATTCCAGTTTTTTACCTCGCCACCGGGGCCGTCGAACAGACTGAAGAAGAAATAAAATCGCTGGGGGGAACGGGACTCGTTCTGAAACCCTTTGACCTCGACGAAATTCTCCTTAGAATAAAAAGTGATTTAAAACTTTAGTTCAGACTCCCATGGATGGTCCTATGACGAACAATGATCAGGTCAAAACTCTGACCGGAATTGCTATTGATCAAAAACAAAACAAGAATAATGAAGAGGCGAAAGCTTTTGCGGAAGAACTGGCCCGCGAATTTCTTTCTGTCGCCGATCAATTTAAATTAGGTTCTTTGCCTACGGAGAGTCCGCATCCAATGACCACGAGTCTTTCTAAGGATGCAAAAGAAAATCTTCCCAAGGCCATTCAAACGATTAAGGACATTGATCTTGGAGTGTTCAAACAACTGCAGATGTACCTGCCACTTTTGATGGATTTGCAGAAAGATGTCGCACAAACATTAGAGAGTGGAGGAAGAATTTTTCTTTGCGGATGTGGGGCCACCGGAAGACTCTCTCTGGCGCTTGAAACCATCTGGAGAATAAAATATGAAGGCCATCCTAAAGCTTCCTTGCTTCAAGACCGTCTTGTCAGTTTTATGGCCGGAGGGGATGTCGCGCTTATTCATTCGGTAGAAAAATTTGAAGACTTTCCGGAATTTGGTGAACGCCAATTGCGCGAGCTTCATTTTCAAGAAGGCGATTTGCTTATTTCCTGCACCGAAGGAGGAGAAACTCCTTTTGTCATTGGTGCCACAGAAGCCGCTTTAAACATTTCAAAGCGCGCACCTTATTTTCTTTATTGCAATCCCGATGATGTTTTAAAGAAAACAGCTGAGAGATCTAAAAGAGTCATTGAAAATTCCCGCATAAAAAAAATAAACCTTACAGTAGGTCCAATGGCCCTCACTGGAAGCACGAGAATGCAGGCGACAACAATTCTCATGTATGCAGCGGGGCTTTGTCTTTGGTACTACGATCAGAATTTCAAGGAAATTGAAGCGGAACTTTCCCGCATAATTAATTACGTTGAGAAAACTGATTTTAATTTTCTTGCTCCATTTATCGAAAGAGAATCGCTGTTATATGAAAAAGGACAATATCTTTTTTATGAAACTGACGGCCTTTTAGGAATCAGCATTCTTACTGATACAACTGAACGTTCACCGACTTTCAGTTTATACCCTTTTGAAAATCAGCTTTCTGAACATAAGCATCCTTCATTATCGTATTTGCTTTTCACTAAAAGCGAAGACAGTCAGTCGGCATGGAACGACCTTTTAAAAAGAGCGCCGCGAACTTTTCACTGGAAAGAAGTGACAGATCAGACATCTCAGGAACGACTTATCGGTTTTGACTTCAGCAGACAATTGATGGAATTGCGCCCACGTTATCTACAGGCTTCTCACGCGCATTTTAAGATTGAGTTGAATGAAGAAACGAATACTCTGCATTTTGAGCTTGATGGGCTTGTACGCGCTCTTAATCTCGATGGATTGAATTTTTTATCGGCGCACCTGGTGCTGAAAATTCTTCTTAATAATCTTTCAACGGTCATCATGGGAAGAATGGGACGCTATGAATCCAACCTCATGACCTGGGTTCGCGCCAGCAATAACAAGCTCGTTGACCGGGCCTGTCGCTATGTCGATACATTGTTGAAGCAGAAGGGGATTGTGGTTTCTTATGAAGAACTGGTTCGTGAATGCTTCAGAATCAAAGATCAGATTCCACGAGATCAATCACTGGTTCTGACGATGGTAAAAGAATTCGATCGTTAATTAAGACTTTTTAGTCCCGTTGATATCTTTGTCATCGATTTCTTTATTCGACAATTCTTTGCCGTCGCCCTTCATTCCTTCTTTGAACCCTTTCATTGATTCACCCAGGGTTCTTCCCAATTGAGGAATTTTCTTTCCACCAAAAAAGAAGAGAACGATAACGGCGATGAGAACGCCTTCTGTTAATCCGATACCCATAACGGTTTCCTTAGTATAGTTTTGCTAATTCCATGGAATATTTTCCAGGAGCATAGTTCATCATTCTTTGATCGCGTAGATTTTCAAATTTCTTTGTGCTGTATGAAGCATAAGGGAAAATAGCGATTCCTCCGCGTGGGGTGAATTCACCAATCACTTCCAGATAATGCGGGTTCATCAGGCGAGCGAGGTCGTCACAAATTTTTTGGACACAGTCTTCATGAAAGTCACCGTGGTTTCTGAAGCTGAATAAATAGAGTTTCAACGACTTCGATTCCACCATTTTTTTGTCGGCAATATAATTAATGTAAATGCGCGCAAAGTCCGGCTGTCCGGTCTTAGGGCAAAGAGAAGTGAATTCAGTACAAATAAAAGTCGTCCAGGCGATTTTTCCAGGGTGCTTATTGTCGAAAGCCTCCAGAACCTCAGGTGAGTAAGTAGAAGGGTAATCAGTCTGACTTTCCCCCAGCTTGAAGTTTTTCAATTCTTCGGGATTGCGTCCTGAGTTTTTTGCTTGTCTAACTTTTTTCACGGCCGAAGCGGGCTTTTTCGCTGTCATTGTCTACTCTTGCATTCACTTGGGAATAGTTTAATTGTTCTTAATCTGATAATACTTATAGCACTTATTATGAGAGGAATAAAGGCGTGAGTGCAACAAATACAAATGAGATAACGCCCCAAAAGCTGAATAAAACGAAAGTCGTTTTTGTCCAGCTGGGGTCACCTAAAAGCCCCCGGGTTTCAGACGTTCGTTCTTACCTGAAAGAGTTTTTACAGGATCCCCGTGTTGTCGATATCAATCCGTTTGTCTGGAAGCTTATTTTAAATCTGTTTATTCTTCCGTTTCGACCAAAACGTTCCGCTTTTCTTTATTCAAGAATCTGGGATGGCAAGAGTTTTCCTCTCATTACGATCACTGAGAATTTTACCAAAAAAGTGAGAAGCTTTCTTAAAAGTCCGGCGGTAGAAGTAAACCATGCCTTTCTTTTGTCTGATCCGCGGGTCAGCGCTGTCTGGGACGATTGGGAAAAAGACCCGATGCCTGCGACAAAGCTAAAAATCATTCCGATGTTTCCGCAATATTCTGAAGCGACCATTGCTTCAGGACTCGATGCTCTCGGGCACGAAATTAAAAAGCGTGTGAAGATTCCCGAAATAAGTGTCATTACCAATTTTCATACATCGCGCGCTTTTATCGACAACAGTGTGGCCCAGATTGAAAGCTGTCTTGAGCGCTGGAAAGCCGAAGGAAGACACATCGACAAGCTTCTGCTCACGTTTCATGGAATTCAAAAAAGACGTGTGAACGACAAAGGCGATGTTTATTATCGCCATTGTTACGAAACATTTTTTCTTTTGAGATCGCGGATTCAAGCGATTCCCAAAGAAAAAATCCAGATGACGTTTCAGTCGCGTTTTGGAAGTGAAGAGTGGCTGACTCCTTACACGGAAGACACCGTCATAAAACTCTGTAAGGAAGGAAGCGGGCAACTGGCCGTTTATTCACCCAGCTTTGTGGCCGATTGTCTTGAAACCCAGGATGAGCTCGCTGTAGAATTAAAAGAAACGGCCCATGAGCACGGCGGTGACATCCATTTTATTCCATGTCTGAATGACAATGAGAACTGGTGCCGTGACTTTGCCACATATATTGAAGACCAATGCCTGGGGTCAGCTGAAGCGCAATCACAGGATTTTTATTATCTCGACAGTGCTGATTATAAGGAATTTGAAATCATGAGTGAGAAAGAACTTAAGCAAAAGTCCACCCCGCTTACACCTGAGGCAAAAAAATCGATTGCCATTGTAGGCCTCACCATTTTTCTCGACCTCGTCGGATTTTCAATTATATTTCCGCTGTTTCCAAGTCTTGCCAAATATTATCTGATTCACGATGCAGACAACGTCTTTCTCAAGGCCATTTTCGGGGCCATTCAAGGAATCAGTGACTACGCAGGAGATTCAATATTTTCTGCCGTCGTTCTTTTCGGGGGAATGCTGGGAGCTCTTTACTCGGGCCTTCAGTTTTTTGCAGCTCCACTGTGGGGTGCCTGGTCTGATCGCCGCGGAAGAAAACCCATTCTCATTTATTCAATGGCCGGAGCTGCCGTTGGTTATTTCCTCTGGTTTATTTCAGGAAATTTTACATTGCTTATCATTTCAAGAATTATCGACGGAATCATGGGCGGAAATATTTCAACGGCCACTGCCGTTGTGGCAGACGTGACGACTAAAGAGAATCGTTCTAAAGGAATGGCGATTATCGGTGTTGCCTTCGCTTTGGGATTTGTCGTGGGACCTGCTTTTGGGGGGATTCTTTCGCTGATTAATTTACCGGAACTTTATCCTTCGCTTGCTCAATATGGAATTAATCCGTTTTCGATGCCGGCCATTTTTGCGTGCTTTCTTTCATTGTTTAATACGTTCTGGTTGATTAAAAAATTTCCTGAATCTTTGCCCCCTGAAAAACGTGGAACTGTGAAGACAGAAAGAAGCGCAAATATTTTTAAATTGTTTAAACCGCTTCCCAACCAGTCGATCAACATCATCAACATGGGCTATTTCCTCTTTCTTTCAGCTTTTTCTGGAATGGAATTCACTTTAACTTTCCTTGCTGCAGAAAGATTGCATTATACGTCTATGCAGAACGCTTACATATTTATTTATATCGGATTCATCATTGCCTTTGTTCAAGGAGGAGTGGTCAGAAGAAAAGCGGGACAAGTCGGAGAAAAGAAAATGGCCATCATGGGCCTCATCTCTCTCATCCCTGGTCTTCTTCTCATTTCTGCAGCCTACTCAAGCGCCATGCTCTACGCAGGATTATTTTTCCTTGCTGTTGGCTCTTCAATGATTGTTCCTTGTTTAACGTCGCTGGTGACTTTGTATACACCGGAAATGGAGCAAGGAAGAAGTGTAGGGATTTTCAGAAGTATGGGGGCCCTGGCGAGAGTCGTAGGACCCATTGTTGCGGCCATCGTGTATTATAAGTACGGAGCATGGGCGCCCTATGTCTTTGGTTCGGCCTTTATGCTCATGCCTATTCTGATGCTGACACAATTGCCAGCTCGACCGCCTGAGCATCACGCTTAACAAAGAAAGGGATTGTATTTTTTTTCAGTAAAAATGTTTGTCGCAGGTCCATGGCCTGCGATGACGTTTGTCTCATCAGGCAAAGTCAAAAGCCGCTCTTTAATGGATTTAATGATCTGTCTTCCATCGCCGCCTGGTAAATCCGTTCTTCCTATAGATTGCTGGAAAAGAGTATCGCCGGCCAGAAGCATAGGCGATTCAAAATATTCTGTATAAAAGCAACAGGACCCCGGAGTGTGGCCAGGAGTGTGGAGAGTTGTGAGAAAGGTTTTAATCTCTTCATCTTCAAAGGAAAAAGTCTCGCCATCTTCAATATAGCTATCCAGTTTTTTTGGAGTGCCTACGCGCTGACCGAAGAACATTCCCTGTTGAGGTAGCATGTCATAAAGAAATTGATCACCCTTATGCAAATGCATCGTGGCCCCTGTGGCCTGGCTGACTTCGGTGCTTCTTCCGATGTGATCGAAATGAGCGTGAGTATGCAAAAGTTTTTTAACTTGAATATTGAGATCTTTAATTCTTCTGAGAATAAGTTCGTGATCATTTCCCGGATCAATAATGATGGCCTCTCTGGTTTTTTCAGAAAAAAGGATAGAGCAGTTACATTGGTAACTGCCCACCGGGAAAGAAACGAGATTGAGTGAATTTTTTTTCAGTGAGTTCATGAGTTTTTTTTCGTGTATAACGGCCACTTCCCAGTGGCCGGCAAAGTCTGTCATTCTCGCCCAATCGGAGAGAAGAGCTAACTCTAATGAGACTTAATTCTTTTCTTTTTTACATCAGCAGTAAAAATGCTCAACTGGAGCATTTTTTAGCTCTTCTCCATTTCAATCTGTGACTGTACATAATTTTGTACGCCCACTTGCTTAAGAAGACTTGATTGTGTTTCAAGCCAGTCGATATGCTCTTCTTCACTTTTTAAAATATCCAGAAATAAATCGCGAGTGACATAATCGTGTTCTTTTTCTGCCAGCTGAATACAGTTTCTCAAGTGAGGAGCCGCTTCGTTTTCAACCTGAAGATCAGCTTCCAGAACTTCCTGAATAGTCTGTCCGATGCGAAGGCGGTCGAGTTTTTGAAGATTAGGCAATCCTTCCAGGAAAAGAATGCGCTTGATGAGTTCATCAGCATGTTTCATTTCATCGATAGAAGCTTTGTACTCCAGACGACCAAGTTTTTCGAGGCCCCAGTTCTGAAGCATTCTTGCATGAAGAAAGTACTGATTGATGGCAGTGAGTTCTTTGGTCAAAACGGAATTAAGTGCATCGATAATGGCCTGACTTCCTTTCATCTGAAATCTCCTTATTAATTAATGAAATTTGAATCAACTGATTATGAATCTTGGTGACGGGTTTGAGAATCAATAAAAGTAGAATTGTTTTGAATTTTTTGAAGACAATCAATGACACAGAGACCGCATGAATCACCAATACCAAGATTTTTTAATATCTCTTTTTCATTTTTTGGATTCATTGACCCTTTTTTTGAAAGCTGGTCTGCGAGCATTTTTTCAGTGATTCCTTTACAGATACAAACGTACATAGAGTGGACCTTTGGTGGATAGTTGTATTTATTATAATCCAAAAGTATGCCGGGTCAAACTTTTTTAAGCCTGCAGGAACTGTCAGGCTTATAACAGGGGCTCACTTTTTTACACGGTCCGTCGTAAGCAATCCCTAAAACCGCTAAAATTGAATGAATTACACTCATTTCATTAAGAAAACAGAGGTTTACATGAAGCATTGGTTGGTTCTTTTCACACTTTTGGCCCTTGGAGCTCAAGCAAAGGAGCAAGATCCTTTTAAAACGAACATCCAAAGCGTCCACCAAATTAAGCTTCTCAACCACGGGCTTGGCTCTTTAGAAGAACGACTTCAAATGTTGGAGCGAGCTCAGAAAACAATTGATGTTGAGTATTTTATTTATAACCTGGATAAATCCGGACGCATCTTTACCCAGGCCTTGATTAAAAAGGCCAAAGAAGGAGTGAAGATCAGAGTCCTTCTTGATTTTGCCATGGTGAAGAGTACGTTTTCCCCTTTCTTTGCTCACGAGATGAGAGAAAACGGAATTGAAGTTAAGTACTTCAACCCGGCCGCTACTCTCAATCAATTCAGCGGGACTTATCGCAATCATAGAAAAATTCTTCTCATTGATGGTGAAGAAGCTGTCACTGGTGGCCGCAATATCGGTGATGAATATTTTGATTTGAGAGAAGATTTTAACTTTCTTGACCGCGATCTTTTTGTCAAAGGTGAAGTCGTAAAATCAATGCAGGCGACCTTTGATCAGGTGTGGGGCGCAGACGCTTCTCAGTTTGTGGGAAGAGAGAGAATGCCGCAAATGAATGATGGAATCTACCGCAAAGAAAAAGGTGGCATTGATACATTCAGATATCAGACTGATTTAAAAAACTGGAAAAAGAAAATTGAAAAGGCACGCGACTTTTTAACTTCAAATGAAGAAAAGCTTGTTGAAGAAATCAGAGCGAAAGGGCAGGAAGAGCTGGCAAAAGAATATACAGGTTCATGTGAAAATATGAGCTTTAATTCTGAGTATCCCATCATCGGAAAAAAGAACCGCGAAGAAAGAATTATCAAGCACGATATCGCATCAAGAATTGCCAATGCTAAAGAATCAGTTCTTTTTGATTCTCCTTATTTCATTGTTAATGATGAATCCAAGACAGCTTTGGAAACGGCCCTGGCCAATAAGGTAAATATCACTCTTTTAACAAACAGCTTGAATTCAACCGACGCGATCTACGTTTACGACGTATTTGATTCCATTATCAAAGGCTGGATCAAAAAAGGGATGAACTCTTATATCTATAAAGGTTCTCTTCCTGAAAATTACGAAGTCATCAATGAAGAAGTGAGTAAGGCGAGATTTGGTGTTCACGCCAAGTCTTTTGTCTTCGATAAAAAGGACGTTGTTATCGGAACGTTCAATTTCGATCCAAGATCGGCAAACCTGAACACGGAAATGACAATCTCATGTGAAAACAACCCTGAACTGGCACGACTTGTAAGTGAAGATATTGAAGCAAGAATTAAAAACAGCCTTCACCTTGATTCAACGAAGACAGTAGACGAAGTAGAATTCTACAACGTGGGTTTCTTCAAGCGTCTTGGCTATTACCTGCTGAAAGGCCCGTCAAATCTATTCGATTACCTTCTCTAATAAATTTGCAGCAAGAGCTCCCTGGCGATATTCAGGCCGGAGAGCTCTTCCATATGTTCAAAGCCCGGCACCGCATTTATTTCAAGAAAGGCTGGTCCGTTTTTTGTCTCCATGAGATCAATTCCACAATAATCCAGACCGGAAAGTTCAGCCGCCTTGATCGCCAGAGCGCTAAGTGCAGAAGGAATTTTTTTTATCAATCTTCCTTTTGAACGTTTGCTGTTCCCTCTGAAATCATCAGTCGTAATTGTTTTTTCAACAGCGCCGAGAATATTGTTTTTCAAAACGAAAAGCCGCCATTCTTTTTTATGTTCAATATAGGGTTGAATAAGAAATTTTTGATCTTTCAAAGCGTGAAAGGTTTCAAGAATGCTCTTTAGAGATTGAGTTCCTGAAATGAGATTGACTCCGGTGCCCTGATTTCCTCTGACCATTTTTAAAATATATCTTTCCCGCGAAGAAAGGGCCGCAATTTCATTCCAATAGTTTTCATTGAGCTCGCCACGGTAGAGGATGGTTGGAACCCCGGGAAGTTTGTGTCTTTTAAAAAACAAAGCCTGCAAATCCTTGCTGCGAAAATCGGAAATGACTGAAAGAGGATTTGTGATTCTTAAACCGCTGTCGCTGAAGTGCCTTGCTACAGTCAGATCAAAATCGTCGTATCTGGTACCCGAAACACGATGAAAGTAGAGACCTTCAAAGCGAGTAGTTGAGTGATGCTCTTTCAATTCAAGCAGGCTTTCATAAGGATTAAACCATTTAGCTTCCCATCTCAGTTTGTTTGACTCAGCAAGGAGTCGATTCGTTGTGTAGAGGCCCTGAGATTCACTGGCAATCAGAATGTTTTTGTTCCCTTTTTTTGTCGTCATTTGCGTGCCACCTTATGCTTGAAATCTTAGAAATTTAAAAGTTATAATATCCCAATATGAAAAGCCGATACACTAAATTAATCAACATACATTGGGTCATGCTCGCTGTCCTTTTTCTTTCACTTCAAGGAAAAGCAGTGGCTTCCGAATCCGCTAAATTGACACCTTCTCTTTCTGGTTTTTGCAATAAACTGGAACAACGTTTTAAAAAATACGGCTGGGAAAAATCTGATTGTGAATCTTATAGCTGGCTCACGTATCGTAATTCAGTTTTAGGTGATCCGCTGACATGGACTGTTTTCGGTGATGCAAGCGATGAGGATAAACCATCTTTTAAACAAAAAGATGTCTCGATCATCATGTGCGGAGTTCACGGCGACGAGATAACTCCTATTAAATTCTGTTTCGATATTATGGGTTACCTTCGCGCCACTTATGATGATCCAAAATTAAAAGAAGAATTTGCCAACAAGATCGTTATTGTGGCCCCTTTAGTGAATCCGGATTCCTTCTTTAAGGGCAGACCTACTCGAGTGAACGCTCGTGGGGTAGACGTCAATAGAAACTTTCCTACTAAAGACTGGACGAAAGATGCGCGCAAACTCTGGATCAGTCATTTCAGAAAAGATAAGAGAAGAAATCCAGGTCTTACTGCGAGCAGCGAACCGGAAGTTGTGTTTCAGATGAATCTTGTGAAACGCTACGGCCCGGATAAGATTATTTCTGTTCATTCACCTTTAACCATGCTCGATTATGACGGGCCGAATGCGGTTGTCGATGGATTTGTTGATGGAACGAAAGCTCATGAACTACTTATTCAGATGAGCAAAGACGCCTCCGACTATAAAATTCAAAATTATCCTTTCTTTCCAGGCTCGCTTGGCAATTGGGCGGGTAAGGAAAGAGACATTCCTACTTATACGTTGGAACTTCCTACTTCAGATCCGGCAAAGTCTGCGCAGTATTGGAAACTTTTCAAGACTGCCATTCATAAGGCCATTGCTCACGATCTGAAAGATCCCAAAATAGTGGAAAAGGTAGCTCCTGAGGCGAAACCCGAAGTGAGTCCGGATATTAAGCCTTCCATATCAACAACTGAAGATCCGAGTTCGGCAGAAGTTGCGAAAACTTCTCCACAGTTGATCAATTAGGTCGGCGAAATTTCAGTTAATTGCAAATTATAATTGGCAGTGGATTCAAGTTTTTGAGTAAATCGGTCGATATGACTTCTGAGTAGTACTAAATACCGCGAAGGAGTCACACATGTTGGCCAGTTTTTCTGAGTTTAAATTCTATCAATCCTTCAGAATTCCTGTTGAGGAGGCTGATGATCTTCGCTTTCTTGTTCAAATGGAAAGAAAGAGGGGCGAAGAATTCTATATTGATGATGCCAAGCTGATTGATATTTCTTTGACCGGGTTTGGGTTTTCAACCAGTGAGCGCATTTCTGTCGGACAGGAACTCACCATATCCCTTCAATTCAAAAAACATCACATGGATTTGACAGGAAAAGTTGTAAGAGCTTTTTCTAAAACTCTCGATGATCAAAAAATCATTTATGGTGTTGAAATCGAAGAAGAGAAGGGGATATCCAAATTTCTTGAACATTATATCATGGGGTTTTCATCAGAACGTTTGAAGGAATGTCTGGTTGATTCCGCTATCAAAGAACGTTATACAAAAGCAACAGATGGCTTTGAAGTCTTCTCGCTGCTGTTGTCTCTCTTTAAAGACATCACTCATTTTGGGGACAAAGAAGGGTTTATCGAATCGATGCTTGAAGAAGTCATCCGCATTCTGAATGCTCAAAGAGCTTCACTCTTTTTAATTAATCCGGAAACAAATGAGCTGGAAGCAGTCTGTGCTCTGGGCATCAGAAAAGAACAATTAAAATTCGACTATAGAATGGGAATTGCCGGCTCGGTTTTCACAACTGGTGTCGCGCTCAATATCGATACTGTTCATGACAGCACAAGATTCAACGAAGCGTTTGACAAGAAATTCGGATTTGAGACGAAGTCCATTATCTGTCACCCAATTCACAACCGCGAAGATAAGATTATTGGTGTTATCGAAGTATTGAATAAGCGAAACGAAGATCGTTTTACGATTGAAGATGAAAAAACAATGAAAGTTCTTTCTCTTATTTTTTCATCCGTCTTTTATAACTTCACTCCAATGTCGGACAAGTCAACGATCAGAAGATTCTCTGGTCCGTTTGACAGAAAAAATGCCTTGATCGGGAAGTGCCCTCACGTGGCTTCATTAAGAAGCACAATAACCAAATTGAAAGACCTGGAAGCTCCGGTGTTGATCTACGGAGAGAAGGGTGTTGGTAAATCCCTTTATGCAAAAATTCTTCACGTTGAAGGACAAAGAGGTCTGAAGGCCTTCGAAGTCATTCACTGTGAAGACAGAGATTCAGAGACCATTGAAAAACAACTTTTTGGACCTGAAGAAGCCGATTGCAAACTGATTGCCTGTGTAGGTGGGACTGTTCACCTGCATGAGATCTGGGCGCTTTCAATGAAACAGCAAAAACGTCTGATGAATGTTTTGAGAGACCGCCATATTCCTGAAACAAAATTCAGTGTTGATGTCCGCATTGTCGCGACGACGACAAGAGATCTCGGCGTTCTTGTGGCCAACGGAGAGTTCGATGCTGAGCTTTATGAATTCCTCGGTAAAGCGACGGTGTTCATTGAGCCTCTGAGAAGAAGAGGCGATGATTTTGAATTGCTCGTAGATTACTTCCTGAAGGTGGAATGTAAGAAGCAGGGCCTGTTACTGAAATCATTTGCACCTAAATTAATGGAGAGATTAAAAAAATATGACTGGCCAGGAAATATCAAAGAATTAAAATTGGCCGTAGAGCGTGCAGTTCTTTATAATCCAAAGGCCCATGTCATTACAGACCTCGATATCCAGGATTCGGCTTCTCCAATTGTCGATATCTCAGAGAAGAAAAGAATGTTTGGAGATCTTCCATTCGTCAGCGATCATACGATTGCTTTAAAAGACAGATTGGCGCTGATTGAACGAGAGATGATTCACGCAGAAATCAGACGCAACAACGGAAATAAATCGAAGGCAGCAAAAGAAATGGGCATCAGCCGTGAAGCTCTTCGTAAGAAACTTTTAATGAGTACGGAAATTCTAAAATCGCTAAATCTGTCTGAGGACGAGCGACAAAGATTCCAGAAAGAGGACGACGAGTTTTCAAGCGCTGCTTAATGCTGATGTAAGGAGACCGTGGTCTGAACTTTATTACGACATTTTTATCCCATCTCAATTTTAAGGATCTGATCGATATTTTTATCGTGACGATCCTTATTTATCAGCTGCTGCTGATTGTTCGGGGAACTAAAGCGGCACAGATGATTGTCGGACTGGGAGTGTTGTTTGCTCTTTTCTGGCTCGGTATCACTTTCAAGCTTTACTCACTCAACTGGGTTCTGGCCCACTTCTTTGATTCATTCTTTATTATCGTTGTCGTTTTATTTCAGGATCAATTCAGAAATGCTCTTGCCTCAGTAGGGACACGAAGAAATGTTTTCGCCGTCTTCTCCAAAGATGATCACGAGTTTGAGATTGATGAGATGGTTGAAGCTTGTGGAGCGCTTTCACGGGAAAAAATCGGCGCGCTTGTCGTTCTGGAAAGAACGCATGGACTTCTCAATTTCGTGAACACAGGAACAAGACTCGACTGCCGCATCCATTCAGATATTATTTATTCTATTTTTGAATCGAGTTCCTCTTTGCACGACGGGGCCATTATCATTCAAAATGGTAAAATTTCGGCAGCTGGATGTTTTCTTCCTCTGTCCAAAAATTTTGATATTGAACGCCACCTTGGAACAAGACACAGGGCCGCTCTTGGATTAACAGAAGTCACAGATGCTTTAGTCATTACAGTTTCTGAAGAAACTGGTAAAATTAATCTTTGTGTAGAAGGAATTTTTTATTACTGTAAATCGGAGAAGGAGCTTGGTCAGTACTTGCGGCATATCTGGAGCAATGAAAGCCTCGACAGCAGCCTCCGTCCGATTAAAACCAAAGACATGATTCGCTAGATTAAATAAAATGAAAAGAGAAACGGCCCAAAGACATACGCTCAAGATAATCGCGATTTTTTTCGCGGTGTCGCTTTGGTTTTATGTTTTAAATTCAGAGCCTATGCAGATAGAACGCAAACTGGCCATTAATTATGTAGTGCCAAAGGGCTATCTCATTGCCAATCTTCCGACAGGAGAAGTGACTCTGAAGTTGAAAGGCTCAAAGGCGTTCATTCAAAATATTTTTACCAATAAAGAAAAGCTCACTGTCGATCTGAATCCCTATTTTGTATCCTCAGGACGCACTTTTAAAGTGAAGTTCTATGGCAGTGATGTGAATGTTCCCTTTGGTGTGGAGATTCAGGATATTTCTCCAAAAGAAACGACTATTCAGCTGGACCGAAGAGAATTAATGGAGCTGCCGGTAAAAGTTCAATATATCGGCGACGCTCCAAAAGACAGAAGGATCAAAGAAATTGTCGTCATTCCTCAGAATGTCACGATTTCCGGACCCGTGGAAATATTAAAAACTGTGTCACGAGTGGAAACGGCCCCGGTGAATATGGGATTATTTAATAAAGAAGAGGGAACGATCAATGTTTCTCTGACTGATCTCGATTCCAGATTAAAAATCGAAGAAAATTCTAAAATAAAAATAAAATACAGAACTGTTCCTGTGTCCGTGCGAAGAAGCCAGGGGCAAACAGGCAAATAAACGAGCAAGTTTTAACAACAGTGATCTTGCCGATCGCCTAAGTTTTAGGCACATTGTTAAGCTTGATCGGAGGTAATAATGAGTGAAAGAAAATTGTTCGGGACAGATGGAATCAGAGGCAAGGCCAACGTTTATCCGATGACTGCGGAAGTGGCAACCGCGCTCGGAAGAGCAGTCACGCATTATTTCCAGTCAACGAATCCTACGAATACGCGACCACTCATCATCGTCGGTAAAGATACACGTCTTTCATGCTATATGCTTGAGATGGCCTTTGCTTCGGGTGTATGTTCACAGGGCGGATCGGTCATTCTTACAGGACCGCTTCCTACGCCGGGAATTGCTTTTGTCACTCATTCGATGAGGGCCGACGCAGGGGTTATGATCTCAGCTTCACACAATCCTTTTCAGGACAACGGAATCAAGATCTTTGATGCCAAAGGTTTCAAACTGCCTGACTCGGTTGAACTGGAACTTGAACGTCTTATTTTAAATCCGGATTTGATGCCGGTAAAAACCGGCTCACAATTAGGAAATGCGGAACGATTAAAAGAAGTGTACGGACGATATATTGTTCAGGTTAAATCGGCCCTTGGAAATGATTTTGACCTTGAAGGAATGCGTATTGTTCTCGATTGTGCCAACGGTGCCGGTTACAAAGTTACACCGATGATGTTCCAGGAATTAGGAGCAGAAGTATTTCCTCTGGGGATCAGTCCGAACGGAGAAAACATTAACAAGAATGTGGGCTCTCTTCACCCTGAAGCGGCCCGCGCTGAAGTTTTAAAATATCGGGCAGACATCGGTATCTGTATTGATGGAGACGGTGACAGACTGAGCGTTATCGATCAGGAAGGAACAATTGTCGACGGCGATAAGCTGATCGGTCTCTTTGCCAAACTTCTTCTTGCCCGAGGCGAACTCAAAAAAGGCGATACGGTTGTCGGCACGGTCATGTCTAATCTCGGTCTGGAACTTTATTTAAAATCGCTTGGGCTTAACTTTGCCCGCACTAAAGTGGGCGACCGCTACATCATCGAGTACATGCGTTCTAACGGCTGTATTCTCGGCGGAGAGCCTTCCGGCCATGTTATTTTCAGTCGACATTCCACAACTGGAGACGGGGCCCTTGGTGCTTTAAAAGCAATCGAGGCAATGAAATATTTCAACAAGCCTCTTAAAGACCTTGTTGCTGAAATTGAACTTTTCCCTCAGATGATCAAAAACGTTATGGTGAAGAATAAACCTGCTATTGAATCTGTTCCCGGTATTCAGGCAGGAATTAAGATGGCCGAAGACAGGCTGCATGGAAAAGGTCGCGTTCTTCTTCGTTACTCGGGAACAGAACCTCTTCTTCGTGTCATGGTTGAAGGCAATGTCGCCGAAACAGTCGAAGAAGAATGTAATAAGCTTATTGATATTGTTGTTAAGGAAATTGGCTAAGGAGATACTATGATTCCTCGTTTAGGAGTGAATATTGACCACGTGGCGACTTTGAGACAAGCGCGCGGAGAAGAATACCCAAGCGTTGTTGATGCTGCTCAGGTTGCTTTATCAAACGGAGCTGACCAGATTACCATTCACTTGCGCGAAGACAGACGTCATATTCAAGATTACGATGTCGAAGCTGTTCGTCTTGTGACAAAAAGATTCGGAAAACCGCTCAATCTTGAAATGGGAGTGAATCCGGAAATTGTGGAGATTGCCATCGCTTCTACCCCGGAATGGATTTGTCTTGTTCCTGAAAAAAGAGAAGAGAAAACGACGGAAGGGGGACTGGATCTTCTGGATGATTCAAATTTTATTCGAGTTGAAGAAGCCGTTAAAAAATTAAAAAGCTCAATTAAAGACGTTAAAATTTCTTTGTTTCTTGAGGCCAAAATTGAAACACTTGTCCGCGCGAAAGAGCTTCCGGTCGATGCCGTGGAAATTCACACGGGCGAGTATGCTAAAGTATTTGCCAATGGTGATGACGTTTCAAAATTTATCGAGCAGTACAAATCAGCGCGTGAATTTCTGATCAATCATAAAATTGCCTGCCATGCCGGTCATGGGTTGACAGACGAATCAGTAAAGCCTCTTCTTGAAAGTAAAATTTTTGAAGAATACAACATCGGTCACTGGATTATTTGCCATGCTCTTTTCAATGGATTGTCTTCAACAGTGAGATCGCTTAAAAACACTTTTGAATCTTTTCCGCTAAAATAAATTTTCTCCTGGATGCATATAATGAGTTTAGTTCGCGCGTGGAAAAAAGTTTTGGAATCCGATCTGGCCAATATTGCCATCGAATTAAAAGAAGTCGTGCAACCTCCGTGCGTAATCATTCTCGACGGACCGGTGGGAGCAGGGAAGACGACTTTCACGCGCGCCTTTTTGGAAAAAGGTCAAACGGGAAGTCCGACTTACTCCATTATCAATGAACTTGAAAATATTGTTCATGCCGATCTCATGCGAATCGAGAAAAAAGAGGAACTGATTCATTTAGAAATTCCAATGTATCTTGATGAGAAAGATTATTTCTTAGTTGAGTGGGGAATGCCTTATCTTCATGAACTTCAAAAAATAGTCGGCGATGAATGGAAGTTTTATCAATTAAAGATTGAGATCGTGAACGAGAAAACTCGCCATTTTTTTCTTAACAAAATTTAAGAATGTTCTTTTCATCGGACCACTTTTTTCAAAAACCAGAGGGCAAAAAAAGCCTACAAAAGTATTTCGATCGCACTTTTTTTAGTCAACAAAAAGGCAATGAATCAAGTGACCTAATTCATCGGTTTTATTGAGGAATCTCGAGTTTACGACGCCTAAGATTACCTTAATTTCAACATCTTACAGTATAAATATTCCATTTTGATGATTGACTTCGTCCACAGTTGATTGTCATACTATTCTTGGTAGAAATAATTCTGAAGGAATTTAGAATTAGTTTCGTGAGGGCGCAAGGATTAGCGACTTCATTGTAGACGGCACACATTTTCTAAAGAATTTATCTAGACCAGGCCAGATCAATTGGATTTTTTATGGAGGAAGACCAATGAGACTTACATCAAAAGGACGTTACGCAGTTAGAGCAATGTTAGACCTTACTACTCATTCAAATGGGAATCCGGTAAGACTACAAGAAATCTCAACAAGACAAAACATCTCTCTTCACTACCTAGAGCAACTTTTCAGAAAGCTAAGAAATGGCCAAGCTGTAAAGTCAGTTAGAGGCCCAGGTGGTGGTTACGTTTTAGCTAGAAACATGGACCAAATTACTATTAAAGACATTCTTGATTGTGTTGGTGAAAACATCAACCCAGCTCGCGATATCGTAGGGACTGAAGCAGAAGCAGCGAACTCTCTAGAGTTCCACCTTTCTAAAAACTACTTCATGAACCTTGGTATCATCATGAAAGAATACCTTGCGACAACTTCACTAGGTGACCTAGTAAGAAAATCAAAAGAAACAGAAGCTGAAGCAGGAATCGGTGGAAACGCTGAATCTCACAGCCAATCTGGTATTCTAACGTCTGCGATTAGAAATCCAATCGGAGAGATCAATCAGTAGTCGTTTTTATTTCGATTATAATGCAACCTCCCCGCTCTCTTCAAAGGTCATCGACTTTTTAAGAAGCGGGGAGTTTTTATTTCTTCATTCCAATCCGGCCTCACTTCATCAATCCGGAAAAAAATCCAGAAAGTATATCAACGAAACAACTCAATATCTTTTTGAAACGTTTCATTTGCCGTCTGCGGAGTTTGATCTTTTTTATCACTCGGGAGCAAGTGAAGGCATCAATACAATATTCAAAGGACTTGCCGTTGAGGCCTTCAAACAAAAAAAGAAATACAGTTTTTTCTTTTCTTCTGTGGATCACGCTTGCGTTTTTAACCTGAAAGAGACACTGGAAGTTTTTGGGCATGAAGTTTTTTATTTCGGTGTTGATTCCCAAGGGAATTTTGATCGCAATGAACTAATAAATAAAATGAATGAAAGGAAAGCTGAAGGTGATTCTCTCGCTTTCAATTTTACCTATATCAATAATGAAACTGGAATTGTCTGGCCGCTTGAAGAGGCCTTAGAGATCAAAAACAAGACTGGTGCTTTTGTTCACGTCGATGCTGTTCAGCTCGTGGGAAAAATCGCCAACTGGGATCAATTGAATTCCGGTCTCGATTCCTACACTTTTTCAGGTCATAAATTCGGCTCTCTTAAAGGACAGGGCTTTTCGTTTTTACGAAAAACTATTGTCGTCGCTCCACTTATCATTGGAGGAAGCCAACAGTCCGGCTTCAGAGCGGGAACAGAGAATGCTGCTGCCGTTTATAGCTTAAAACTTGCTCTTGAAGATCTCAAGGCCAACTTTAATCCGACAGAGCTAGCTGATGCGAAGGCATACATTGAAAAGAACATTGCAGCGCTCTTGAAAGAAAAGGGTGAAATAGTCGGTTATAAAAATCCTCACCGCAACCTGAATACTCTTTTTATCATGCTTAAAGGGCTCAAAGCAGAAATGGTTAGCGCTCGCTTCGATTTATTGGGAATGGACGTTTCTACGGGCTCTGCTTGCTCGTCAGGAGTGATTAAAGAAAATCGCATCCTGATGAACATGGGATACGATAAAGACGATTCAAAATCGGGAATACGTTTTTCTTTCTCTCCATTTATGAACCGCAATGAAGCCGAAATTTATTTAAAAAAAATTGAATCGGCCCTGTCGCAACTCTTAAAATAAATCTAAACTTTTAGAATGAAATATTTTCAAATTGAAGAAGGATCTTCTTTAAAAATTACTCTCAATCGACCAGAGACAGGCAATGCCTTTCATCACGAAATGATTTTGGAGATGACCGATCTTTTCAAAAAAATAAATGCCGATCCGAAATATAAAATGATTTTTTTAGCGGGATCAGGAAAGCATTTCTGTACCGGGGCCGATCTGAACTGGATGAGTAGTGCAGAGACCATTTCCCCGGAAGAAAATGTGCATCAGATGGAAGATCTCATGAAGATGTATAAGTCTATTGCGACTTGTCCGCTTCCCTTGATCACTTATGTTCACGGAGCTGCCTACGGCGGTGGCATCGGTCTTTGTTCATTGAGCGATTATGTTATAGCAGACAGGGATAGTCTTTTTTGTCTGTCTGAAATGAAATATGGTCTGCTTCCCGGCGCACTCACCCCGTTTCTATTGACCAAAATTGGCAAAACGCAGTTTATGAAACTGGCCCTGGAGGCGAATCCATTTGACAGCGATAAAGCGCTTTCACTGGGACTCATCACTGAGATTGGGGATAAAAAACATGCACAAGATTGTTTAAAAAAATTTGAAGCATGGCCCGCGATCTCCTTAAAAAATTTAAAAAAGTCGGTCCAGTTGTTCAGCGATGATATTACTGAAGGCTTTGAAAAATTAAAATACCTGTCTGCTGAATGCCGAAGCGATAAAGAAGTGCTTGAGCTTACAAAAACATTCAGGAAAAAATGAAAAAGTTGAAGACCAAAATTCTCCAGGTGGCCACCTCTGTTCCTGAACATCAGTTCAGTCAGTCGGAAATTGCTTCCTTGATGGGAATTCAAGAACCGAAAGGGCTTCGTTTTTTCGAGCATGGACATGTTAAAACGCGCCATCTTCTTTTACCGAAAAATTTTGGTGGACGTCTCCTGGAAGAAACACCTGAAGAGTTGCGGGAAAAATTTCTTTCGAATGCGACCAGGCTCATTGATAAGGCCCTTGTCGAAGCTTTGGAAAAAGCGGGACTTCAAAAATCTGATGTGGAATTTATCACATGTGTAACATCCACATCTTTTCTTGTCCCTTCTCTCAGCGCTTACGTATTGGAAGATCTTCATTTAAATGAGAACACACAACGTATAGATATTGTCGGCATGGGATGCAATGCCGGTTTGAATGGCTTAAATGCAGTGACGAATTGGTGCCATTCTCATCCTGGAAAATTAGGAGTGTTGATTTGTTGTGAACTCTGTTCCTGCATTTATTCGATTGAAGAAACTGAAAATGCAGCGCTGGTTAACAGCCTCTTTGGCGATGGCATTGCTGTTTGTCTGATGAAAAATGAGGCACGATCTGATTCACCGGAAGTTCTTGATTATCAGGGACATCTCATTTCGCACACTCTTCCGCTTCTTCGTTTTGACTGGCATGCGGAAAAAGGGCGATATTCTTTTTTCGTCGACAAAAAAACTCCCGAAGCTCTGGCCTCCGCCATTGAGAAACCGTTCAGGGCGCTTCTGGAACGAAACGGTCTACAAAAATCTGATATTGCCCATTACATTGTTCATTCCGGAGGCGCGGCCATTCTGGATTCACTGGAAAGAAAGCTTGGGCTGAAAAAAACATCTTTTCGTCATACAAGATCTGTTCTGGAAAATTTTGGGAATATTTCCAGTGGTAGTTTCCTTTTTAGTTTTAAAAAACTCATCGAAGAAAACAAGGTTGCCAGCGGTGATTACGGCGTCATGATCACTATGGGACCCGGACTGTCGATTGAAATGGCTCTTTTAAAGTGGCCATAATTAATTTTTAGTGGATCTGATAATTTCCAGAATTTTTTTGACATGACCTGCCTCTTCGGGAACAAAATCCAGAATAAAAAACTTATATCCAAGATTGCCATAGGCGCGAATCCTGTCGGCCACTTCCTGATATGTACCAACGACAAAAGGAGAAGAGCACCAGAAATTGGTCATGGGTTTTAAATAAAAATCAGCTCGTTCTTGAGAGTTATTCGCAATATAATTTTTAAACCATCTGTTCCATGGTGTAGAACTATTGGCCAGTGAAAGATGAAAAAGCATTTCGCCTTTTCGATCATCGGGATAGAGGCGCTTCATTTCCTTTAAGGCCTCTTCACGCGTCTCACGGGCACAGACACCAATCCCCAGACCGCAATTTTGAGTTGTCGCAGCTGGCATTTCTTCAAGAGGACGGATGCTTTGGACAAAATGAGCTTCTTTACAGGTATTCAGAGCGCTCATCTGTGAACCGGATACAAAGAAATCAAATTTTTCAAATGTATACTTGGGAAAGACTTCGGCCGGTTCCACTGTGTAAAATGAACCGGAATGTGTTTTTTTATCCTGATTGATGAGCGACTGCATCGACTGAAAGAAATCAATAAGACGTTCACTTCTTTCTTCGAACGTCAGATCATCCTTTAAGCTTTTCAGTTCACTGAAAAAAGAGCCTGTGACCAGGTTGATGGCAATTTTACTTTTATAAAGATGTTTTAGTGAAATGATTTTTTTTACCACATGCAAAGGATGTTGATAAAACGGGTTCACCGCAACCAGTGGTGAATAAGCGGAACTGATTTCCATTCCACGTTGGGCAAGAACCCAGGGATCCATTCTCTTATCACCGATTGTCATCAGGGTATATTTAAACTGCATATCTGTGCTGTATTTGACAACATCTTCCAGCGATTTTCTATAATCAAAATCTGTGCTTTGGCGATCGTTTGGTGGAAACACATTCACAAAAAAAAGTTCATTTCCCATAGTTTTAAATCCTGAAGTAGGCCGGAGGAAGCGTAATGTCTTCCAGAAAAATATTAAAATTCAAACCGGCGATAAAAGAAATGAGCAGTATCACTAAAAGAAGCACTTTTAATTGTTTTTGAAGATTCACTGGCCAGTCGACCCCGCGCTTTTCAATTGTGTAATCGTAACAAAAAAGAAGAAGCAGAAACAGAAAAAGCGAGCTACTCAGTTCTCCAAACAATGGCGATGGAAGAGCAAAATGGGCAGACCAGAGTTTCGGTTGGCGAAAAATATGATCGAGAATCCTGAAAGAATTTATTCTCTGAAAAATACCGTTCCCGACAGTAATGCAAAAAACAAAGAAAAAACCTGACCACTTGTTTTTTTTCTTTTTGTTGAAATGGTTATAGCCAATAATGATCAATCCATTAAAAAGACCAAAAAAGATCCAGTTGAATGTAAGTCCGTGCCAAAGGCCTACGAGCAAAAAGGAAAAAAGAAGGATCCAGTTTGGATGGATTTTTCGACCAAACTTGAGCATGGCCGGAAACGAAATATAATCGCGGATCCACGTTCCAAGAGTGATATTCCACCGCTGCCAATAATCATTGGGATTTTTGGCAAAATAAAAAGGTGTAAAGTTGACAGGAAGACTAATGCCCAGACAGCGTGCAATACCTCTTCCCATGTCACAATAACTGGAAAAATCAACATAGGCCTGAAGTGTTCCGCTGAGACCTAAAGCGATCAGATAGAAAGCATTGATTCTGGCGGAAGCCGCAACAAAAACGCTGTTTAAAGAAATAAGACTTTTAGAGAGGAAAAAATATTTGCAAAATCCGACTGAGAAAATAAGCAGGCCATCCAGACAATTTTCAAAAGAAAAGAGGTTCTCCTTTTTCAATTGCTGAAAAAAATCCTTTCCTCTCATTATGGGACCACCAATCAGTTCAGGAAAGAAAACCGGAAAGAGTGAAAAATCAACAAAACTGTCTTTAAACTCATGTTCGGGATTTCGCCACAGATCAATAATATGCCCAATGTGCATGAACATAAAAAAACTTATTCCATACGGTGTTTTAAAAGACAAATTGAGGAGTGTGGCCGATTTTAAATAAGCAAAGAATAGAAGATTTAAAACGAGTAACAGAGAAAAAAAGCCATTTCGCTGAGTGATGTTTTTTTTGAAAATTAAGGAAAGACTCAAAAAATTAAATAAAGAAATGGAAAAGAAAAGCACCGCCCAAGTCCATTGCCATGAGATTAGCCAGGCTAGACTGGATAGAAGCAGCCAATATTTTCTATAATCGGATTTTAAAAACGCAAAAACCAAAATGACAAAGGCCGAAAAGAATAAAAAAGGAACCGAAGAATAAATCATGATTTCCTCATTTTTTTCATACGAGGTGCCAGAGTCAAATCTTTTTCCAGCCTGATTTTATGAGGGTGCATATAAGAAACTATATGATCGCGGCAATACGATTTATAATTTTTTCTGAACTCAGCCTCGTCGGTTTCTCTGTTCAGAACAAAGACGGCCGTAATCACTGAACCAATCATTTCATTTTTTTCTGAAAGAATAGTAACATCCTGTACACCGGAAATGTTCATTAATAGATTTTCCAGCTCAATCGGATAGAATTTGCGGCCCCCAATATTGATTAAGTCTTCACTTCGGCCAATCACTTTGAGGTAACCTTTTTCAAGAACGGCCCTGTCGTTTGTATTAAACCAGTCCTTACCCAGTGGAGACGGCAACTCAACAGCGTTGAGATAGCGGTTCATTCTCGTCAATGATTGCACTTGAAGAAGCCCTTCGACGATTTTAAAAGGATTATAATGTTCGTCGGGAACAAAACGCGTTGGATCTTCAATATCAGTCAGTGTTTTTAGAATCCCAATTTCGCTCATTCCATAAGTATGCATGAGTTCAGTATCTGGAAGAATCTTTTTGAATTCATTGAGGGCACTCAGAAGAGAAGGTTCCGATCCATAAGCGATTTTTTGAAGGCCATTCAATTCACTTGATAATTGCTTTGAAATGATCATCATGCTCAGAAAAGTCGGTGTCGTTTGAAAATAATCAACCTTATATTTTTTGAGAAGAGAGCACACATGAACAGGATCATAGAGGTCAAGACCAGTCACCAAACTTTTTTGATGAAACAGAACTTCAAGCAACGTTTCAATTCCTGCGATGGATTCGGCGGGAGAAAAAGCATAAGTCTTTTCAAAATGCGGTCCAACTTTTTCATATTTACTGAAAAAATTTTCAGTAGAATGTTCTATCAGTTTAAACATCATTCCGGATGATCCGGAAGTTCGCACAATAAAACGTGATTTTAAAAATGTTTCAGAAATGTTTTTATTTTCTTCCGCCTTAGAAGAGAGAGAGAGGGGAGCATTCAATGATAAGAAGGCGCACTCAAAACCTGTTTCTTTGGCCAGCAATTCAAGATAAGCGTTATCTTTGAATTGCGCAGGAGAAGCAAGCAGAACAGTTTTTCCCGCCGCGAGGGCCGCCAGGAAACGGGAATAGCTGAGAAAGCTATTGTTGGATTCCAGGATAAAACAAATGGCCGTACTTTGTTTGAAATGAGGAAAAAAAGAACAGAGTGATATGTAAAGATCATGATAAGAATAATCATGATCATTCTCTATCAAAAAAACTGACTTATTACTCTTCCAGTTTTCGGGAATCATCTTTAAATTCAAGCCCCGGCCATTTTGGTTTGCAAAAAGGCAACGAGGTTATTCATACTGGCAAAGGGAGCCTTTTCCGTATCTAAAACATCTTGAGTCGTAATTTTAATTTTCAGTCCAGTAACTTCTTCGACGATTTCTTCGAGAATAAAGACAAAACTGACAAGATTAAGTGAATCGAGTATCGCTTTAGGTCTTCCATAAAAGACAACGGAATCATCTGGATGCTCCAGAAAAAAACTGGGCATTGTCTCATTGGCTCGCTCAATGGCCGGTGAGAGGATTTTATTACGGATCTCTGTCTCATTCATGAGAGTTTCCCCTTAAACTTTGCAAATATTGACATTAATAATTAGACAATAAATTTATCGAACCTTAAACTATTTTTACTGTTTATGTTGAAAAAAAACTTAATGATAAGAATGATTCTGATCATTCTGGTAACACTTCTGGGAAACCTGATCTGGAATGAAGCTTTGCTTTATTCTCAAAACAATCTTTTTTACAACTCCAAGTGGGAAGTCTATAAAAAGAACTTCTACGGGGCGGGAGCGAATGCAGTTTACGGCCTGCTTTCAAGAACGACTGTCGCCGGCAATCATCTTTTCACCAATAAAAACTTAGGTCACCACATCGTCTTTTCAAAAGAAAATGTCTCTTACAAAGAAATAGACGTTGTCTCCCGGATGCAACCCGAAGGGTTTTTGGATATTCTTTTTAATTTCGATGGCAAAAAGTTCAATGGATTCAGAATAGGGCAGAGCTGTTTTTTTTATGAAGCCAAAATCAGCGGGGAATACACTGAGAAAATTTCAACTGAATGTCCCTTTTCTAGTAACAAGCTTTATAAAGCAGAATTCAAAGAATTTGACGGCTATCTTTACTTCACGGTCAATCATCAACTTCTTTTAAAGAAAAAAATGACGTTTCTTCCCGAAAGATTTGGGTTTTATACCAGCTTACAGGGCCTGGAAATTTTAAATTTTTCAGTGAGAAAAGCTAATGGCAAATGGGAAGAAGTCCCTTTTACCCGCGATTATGATCGTTTTTATTTTTTCTCTGAAAATCTTTTAATCTTTTCTTCGATCCTGACGATCTTAGCTCTCTTTGTTTTTCTTCTTACCAAAAAAGACCTGATCAATGTTTTTCTCAAAGCATCTGTTTTTTTAGCACTGGCCGGGCTGTTATGGTTTGGATTTGATTTTTTCTATTATTCCCGCATTCCAAAAATCTGGAATTTTGAAACCATGTCCTTTGAGTCAGATGGGTCCAATGGAATTGATTTTGAAAAATTCCGCTATCGATTTTTTAAAAACTGGTTTGTTCATCTTGGAGGAACGGTCATTGATCGCAAGGTCATGGTCGAAGAGGCCCATTATTATAATGATCATGGTCTGAGACATTGTTTCGGACAAAAATGCGAATTTCTTTCTGTTGATAAAATAATGTTGCCTCAGACGGAAAGATTCCGCGTGGCCTATATGGGAGGGTCGTTTGCGGCCTTTTCAGGTGTTGTTAGGGTTGAAGACGCTTTTTTTGATACTTTTGCACAAGGACTCAATCGGGAGATTCCTCTCAGCGAAGTCACTAATTTTGTCTATTCCGGCATTCTCTTAAGAGAAAAAAAGAACGATCTGCTTGATGTTCTTCATTCTTATAAACCTAAGATTGCCATTATCTCTTTTTATCTGGCCCCTGCGGACTTTGCAGCCTTCGATGAGCTCGCGTCTTATTGTAGAGATAATCAGATAACGCTTTTTTATTACAGCGCTTTAGCTGAATGGCCGCTTGCCCAGAAAAAATTCCGCGTGGTGAATTTCTCACCTGAGTACCGTGAGATGGTGGCTAAAAATACTTTCTGGGGCCGCATGAAAACAAGAAAAGATCTTTACTATATTGATGCTGAAAAGAATTTTAATGATTCTAAACTGATTGAAAAAGGTTTGATCTGGTGGGATTCAAATCATATGTCTCCCTATGGTCAAGCCTTTATCGCAGATGATCTTTTGAAAAATATCATTCTTAAGTTGAAAAAAAAAGGCCCTGAATAGGGCCCTTATATTTTTAGTCTGACTTTTAACTTCTACAACTATCTTCTGCGGTCGCCTGTAAATCTCAGGATGATAAGGAAAAGGTTGATAAAATCAAGATACAATTTTAAAGCGCCAAGTATTGAAGCTCTACCTTGATCTTCAGCATTCATCGCCTGTCTGCCCATCATTTTGATTGCCTGTGTATCATACGCTGTTAATCCTGCAAAAACGAGCAGACCAATCATACTGAAAACAAAACCTCCAGTTCCCCCCATCATTGATGGAAAAAAGATGGCCAGCAAACTGTATCCAATTAAACCCCAAAGTCCCATTGAACAAAATGTTCCTACAGGCCCAAGATCCTTTTTAGTGACGTAACCAAACGCACTCAGACCGGCAAAGCCAATCGCTGTAGTAAAGAAGGCCGATTGGATGCTGTTAATCGAATAGATTAAGAAGATGGTTGAAAACGTAACTCCCGTGAGGGCAGAGTAAAGAAGAAATAAAACGGTAGCCGTTGCAACACTCATGCGTGAAATAAATCCACTCACTGCGATCACCAGACCAAATTGAGCAATGATCATTACCCAGAATAGTCCACGGTTCATAGCGATCGTTCTGGCAATTTCCTCATTTGTTCCAAGAACTGTCGCGATAATGGCCGTTAGTAAAACACCAACAGACATCCATTGATAAACTTTTGTCATAAAGGCTGAGTTTTCGCGTGCGACAACATCACCTTGTGTGAAATATTGGCCTCTGTCTGCCATAAATTTTTCCCCTGTTATTTAACGTTTAACAAGATCTATTATACTCTTAATTTTTTAGAATTTAAGTGAAAACGAGATAGCGTGAAGAAGATAAAATAACTTCGCTTTTCTACAATACGCCTTTTAAGGCAGGTAGAATTTCTTTAATGCCGCCGGCAATCATTTCAATCGACATGGAGAGAAGAATGAGCCCCATGATTCTGGTCATAACGTTAAGACCGATTTGTCCAAGTTTTTGACCGATGACTTCTGCATAACTCAGAATGACTTTTATAATAACTCCAATAAGCAGAATCATGACTGCAGCAAAAACCCAGTGAGTAGGTGAAGTGAAGTTTTTTGCATGAATAATGGAAGTGGAAATTGCGCCCGGTCCTGAGAGCAGCGGTATGGCCAGAGGGATAATTCCAATTTCTCTTTCAAAATCAAATGACCTTATTTCTTCAGTATTGATTTTAGTGGTCGATTGATGACCTGAAATCATACTGAAGGCCATGGTGAACAAAAGAAAACCTCCTCCAATGGTAAAGGAAGCGACGGATATACCAAAAAAATTCAACAGAGACTGACCTAACACAAGACTTATTAAAATTGTGATAGACACGGCCACAGCACAGGTATTGGTTACATTTTTAATATTAAGATTTTTGTGGTGTTTAGTGAAGCCGAGGAAAACGGGAATGGCCCCGAGCGGATTAATAATCGAAATTAATGTAATGGAAAATTTTATTATATCACTGAACGCTTGATTCATTAGATATCCTCATCGCTTTTGGCAATCTCCTTCAACTATATTATCGAATTAATTTCTGAGCAAGCACAGGCAATAATAAAAGTGTGATCAATTCAAATAGAGGAGGTCGTATGAGCTTATTAAACAAATCTGGTGAATCAAAAAACGTTCCGGTTAAACATCGCTTTAGTGACAACGATATTTTTAAGGGATTTGATGACTTCTTTAACAGAAGATTAGGTGATTTTTACGAAGGCGGCTCGTCTTTTTCACCAATGGTCAATATCGACGAAACAAAAGAAGCCTATCACGTTGAAGCGGAACTTCCGGGAGTAAAAAAAGAAGATATTGATGTGAGCATTAAAGATGATTATCTTGTTATCAAAGGCGAGAAAAAATCTTTTAATGAAGAAAAGAGAGACCAATATCACCGCGTGGAACGCACTCATGGCAGTTTTTACAGAACAATTGCCCTTCCAGGTGACATTGATAAAGACCAAATTTCAGCTGAATTGAAAGATGGTTTATTGTCTATCGATATTAAAAAATCCGCTAATGCACAATCAAGCGAAAAGAAAATCTCTATTCATTAATCCAGACCAAGGCCGGAGGATCTCCGGCCTCTTTTTTATCTTTTGATCAGCTTTTTCAATTTGTTCAAAACTTTATCAATTGTACTTTTGGATTCTTCCACCTTCAGAAGATAAGTGACTCCGAAATAAGTGACGCCGTATACTGAAAAAATAACGACAGCTGAAAAAATCGGGCGAAAATGAATGGCCTGTTTTACCGAATAACCCACTAGAGAAGCGATGAGGGCCGATACCCAAAGCATCAGCTGATAATGAATTTTCAATCCGGTCTGACCAATGCGCGTATTGAGGGATTTTCTCAACAGATAAAATTCAATCCAACCTGAAAAACCCGCAGAAGCAGTGAGCCCCGCTGTTCCCCATGAAGCATCAAGCCCCAATAGTTTCGGCAAAGGAAACGCAAACAAATAGCCCAGGACTGTTGTCAGCATAACTCTGATAAAAGCAAATTTCAGCGGTGTTTTTGTATCTTTTAAAGAATAAAAAGTTGAAGAGTAGAGTCGTCCCAAAGTTGAGGCGAGAAGTCCCACCGTCGAACCGATGAGAACCATCCAGCAATAATGAGCATCATTATCGTTGAACTGCCCGGACTGAAAAATGGCCTTGACCATGACATTCCCGAGAAAAATAAAGGCACAGACAGAAGGAACAATAAAAAATGCAATTTTCTTTAAACCACCGTCAAGCCTCAGGCGAAGATAAGAATTAATTTCATCAACTGATCCTCTGATCGACGACATCGCAGGCAATTCAGAAGCAGAGACACTCATCCCGAACAGGGAAATGGGAAGCAGGTACAAGGTCTGAGCATAGGCCAGTGTGGAGACTGCGCCCATAGGAAGCAAACTGGCGAGCATGCTGTCGATATAGGCCGACAACTGAACAACACCTCTGGAAATGACAACAGGAAAGAAATTTCGGACGACAATGCGGACATTGGCAATTTTAGTATCGAGCGATGGACGGAAAGATTTAATCAGCTTTAGTGCAAAGGGAAACTGAACAGCAAATTGAAGAAAACTTCCAGCTACGAGACCCCAGCCATTGATTTCGGCCAGATTGTATTGCGTATTTCCTTTGGCAAAAAGGTAAAGCGTAAAAATTTGGGAAAAGTTCCAGACAACCGGCGCCACATAAGAAAGAAAAAATTTGCGGTGTGAATTCAGAATGCCAAGACACCAGGCCGACATAACCAAAAGACCAGTGCCGGGAAAAATGATCTGAACGATTTTGATCGTGAGAAGTCTTTTTTCTCCTTTAAACCCAGGTGCAATGGTATCGATCAGAAACGGTGTAAGCAAAATCCCAATGAGAACCATCAAAGAAACGACAGTGAAGAGCAAACTGCCGACGACCGATGCAACTTTGCTGGCCTCAATCTGATTATCCTGATCATGCTGCTCATTGTGAGATTTGGCGATGAGGTTGGCGTACACAGGAATAAAAGAAGCCGATAAGACACCTTCACCGAATAAATTTTGCAGAAAATTTGGAATTTTTAAGGCCGCATTGAAAGCATCACCAGCATCAGAGTTTCCGAAATAGTGTGCAAAGACGCGGACGCGGATTAAACCGGAAATACGGGTGAGAAAAATGCCAAGGCCAACAAAAAAAGCTCCACCCAGTGAAGAAGAACTTTTGCTTTTAGTTTCTGTGGTTGATGCTGTAGTTGAATTCATAGGATATTATTGGCTTCTTCGTTCATTTAATCAATTTGTTTTTAATTACTGAAATCTTAAACATTGAGGACAAAACCCGCCACTTTCATTTTAACAGAAAGTTTTTTTGAATATTCCGGAATGGGAGCAACATTCCACCACCATTCCTCAACAGGAGAAGGGAAAGAAAAGTCGATGTAAGGCGTTTCCTTTTGAACCAGCTGGCCATGTTTATCAATTAAATGTGTTTCAATATCAGTGATGAGCAGAACAGGGCAGCGAAATTTTTTAAGATAAAGAAAATGATTCTCAGTCACTTGATGGGCAAAGAGATCGAGTTCCCGCTCGGTGAGTTTTGGGGATGATTTTTTCTCTAAAAAATTTCTCAGATGATAGGCCAGCTGTGATAAAAGATTGGCCGAAAGAACGAGGTCATAATTTTCATTGAGAAATGCAGTTGGAATTTTGCTTATTGGTTTTTTTTCGCGAAGAAGATCCGTTTCCAGCTCAGTAACATCTGCATTGATGAAATTGAGATTTGTTAAATGTTCCCATTGTTTTTTTGTTTCGGGCAAATGAACCACATCAACCAGATCAACCCGCTCAAAATTTCCGGCCAGAAATTCCACAGGTATTTCATGCAAAGGCCCTGATCCAAGTACCAGAACTTTTTTATTGGAAAATCCTTTCTTCATAACGAGCTTGGTTTCTTTTTCAATAAAGTTTTTGCACATCGTACGATGAGGGAGCCAATAGCTTGAGCATCGCTTTTCACGCTGGACAAGAGATATAGATTCGTAAAGGTGACCGAAGGCGCGCGCTTCAGATGAGATTTTCGACTGAAAACATGTTTTTATATAAGTGATAACTTCGGTGATCATATCAAGGTCCCAAGGGATACCAGATCCTTTTTATGATCACCAGTTTAAGTCTTAAGCTGCTTTTTTGCTATAGAATCTGTGATTGACGTAATTGACATAAGAGGGGATGCGGGCCGATAACAAATCCCACATAATTTTTTCATCCAGACCATCAATTTTGGCCGCTTTAAATAGTTCTTCCACTTTACTGTGTAGAAGATCAAAATCGATCGTTGATCTGTACACATGCTCGCTTTCAATAAGAACTTCTTCAATCTCATCTTTGTACTGGGCGATGAGAGTGTTTAAAAATTGTTCGCGGTCCATAGTCATAGTTAAATCCCGAAAAGACGGCACCGTTGCCGATATTCTCTATTCGGATCGAAAGCTTGAAAACTTTAGTCGGGTATTATTGGTTTCTGTGACGGAGGATAAATTCCACCCGGCGGTTGACATTAATGCCCCGGTCTTCTTCTTCGGAAGAGGTGACGGTGGCGGATCTCGCCTCAGGAATGAGTTGATCGGCGCGGACTCTGAAGTCATTGATTAGTGAATGTCGGATGGCCATGGCCCGCTTAAAAGCGAGATCCCAGTTTGCCTGGTCAGTGGCGCCTTCGCCTTTTTCAGTATGGCCTACGATGGAAATCTGTCCTTCATAATTTTTAAAAACCTCAGCGAGCTTGGCGAGATATTTCTTTCCTTCATACGAAATTTCGGTCGAGCCAAATTGAAAGACAATGTTGCCTGGGATAGCGAACTTTAAATAGTCTGCTGTGAAATCTTCTGAAAAAGCATTTCCATCAAATATTTCGGTAACCAGTTTTGAAAGAATTTTATGTTCTTGCAGATAAACTGGGCGAGGACGAGCTGGTTCGGCGACTTGTTTTTCATCAAATTCACCTTCGCCACCTTGAAGAACTGAATTGCTGGTGTTGGGCGCATTTCCGATTTTCCCCAGGGAATCAGATCCCCCTTTGAAAATCGTCGCAGTGGTAAAATAGTTGGCGATGGCCTTTTTGGTTTCCTCGTCTGCACCCATGAGCCACATAACGAGGAAGAAACACATCATCGCCGTCATGAAGTCTGCAAACGCAACTTTCCATGCACCACCATGGGCTCCGGCATGACCTTTGTTGATTTTCTTGATGATGATAGGTGCTTTTTCATCTGCCATGATGACCTCAAACTGTTAACGGTTAGCTATTAAGGGCCAACCGTTAACTGCTGCCGTTACTTTTTACCGGCGTTAGCTGTTGCTTCGTCGATTTCCTTGAAGGTAGGTCTGAACTCTGCCGGTATAGAACGGCGTCCGAACTCAGCACAAACTTTCGCGTTTACTCCTTTAGCATAAGCGAGCAGACAAATTTTTGCAGTATTAATAAATTTTGCCTCTTCTCCCATGATTGTTTCAATCTTTGCAACAAGAGGTTGAACGTAACCGTATGAGATCAAGATCCCTATAAGTGTACCAACGAGAGCGGCACCAACGGAGTGACCGATAACTTCCTTACCCTGATCCAGTTTACCCATGGTGATAACAATCCCGAGAACCGCCGCAACGATCCCCAGACCCGGAAACGCATCACCAACTCGGTTCATGGTTGCCACCAGGTGATGTTCTTCTGCGTGAACGGCATCTAAATCGGCATTCATCAGATCTTCCAGATCGTAAGGTGAAAGTGAAGAAGCGATCTGAACTTTCAACGTATCACAGATGAAATCCAGCGTGTGATGGTTGTGGAGTACAGTTGGGTAGCGTTTAAAAATTTCTGAGTTTTCAGGATTTTCAACGTGGGGTTCAATTGAGATCGGGTTAGCTGAGGCCATTTTGATCAATTCAAACATACACTGAAGAAGTTCAATGTAAGCGGCTTTTGAAACTCCTGATCCCTTCAAAATCTGAAGCACTCTGTGAATCATTTCTTTGAACATGTGCGGACTTGAACAGATGATCAAAGATCCAAACGCTGAACCCCCAATGATCAGAAGTTCAAGTGGCTGGATAAGTGAAGCAATGTTACCACCTTCAAGAATAAATCCCAGGATAACGCAGATAATGACGACAACACCACCGATGATTGAAAACATAAAAAATCCTCCAAAGATTAACTGCTTATCGTCGAAGCAACGTAAATCTTTAAAATGAGATTACTGTTTAGAAGTTGAGTGTTTTGAGCGGGAAAAAAATGAAACTGGACTCTGGGGCAGATGAGGGCAGAGAATTAAAAAATGAGTTCACTTTTAATCTCTAAAATGCAAAAACGCCCTCTGATAGTCGTGCTGATAACTCAGGTTTTGTTCCTGCTTTTTCTGCGCAATCTTCTCATTTTGGCAGGAACGAAAATTTCTCCTTGGTCGTTTGTTATTGTTCAATCCGTAGGCTGTGCTTTGATGATTAAAATGATTTTCAGGCTGCCCCATTGGCTCGTCACCATATCACTTCTTTTGCCACCGCTTTTTTACCTGGCCTTTCATTACTTTGCATTGAATGGAACTTTTTACGGGGTTGCTTTTGTGTTTCTCGCCCTTACATTTTCGCATACACTCAAGGACCGCGTTCCGCTTTATCTGACCAATTCAACGACAGCGCTGACCCTGCAAAAGCTCATTGCTGAGAGAGGCGCAAAAAGTTTTCTGGATCTGGGGTCGGGTACAGGAGGAGTTGTAAGGGCCCAGGCACAAAAGGGCATCGAATCCACCGGAGTGGAGAGTGCACCAGTGCTCTGGATGATTTCTAGTTTGCTTTCTTTAGTAGGCCGAAAAGGAAAGATTCTTCGAAAAAATATCTGGAAAACTGATCTCAAGAATTACGATGTTGTTTACGCCTTCCTTTCTCCAGCTGTGATGGATGAACTCTGGGAGAAAGTTGTCAGTGAAATGCGCCCGGGAACATTATTCATCTCAAACAGCTTTGCTGTTCCTGAAAAACAGGCGACCAGAATCCTTACGCTCGAAGACGGGCGAAAAACAAAACTGCATTTATATCAGCTTTAATCTTCCCATTCGACATCATCGTTGATTGTGACGCCGGAAACCGTTCGCTCTTTTTCTTTTTTAATGAAAGGAAAATTAATTTGTGTCGTACCATCGAAATTTTCTTCGAAGGCGATAGTGATGGTTTTTGGGACAAATTCCATCAGAATCTTGAGATAGTCATGATTTTTGATGGTGTCGATAATGGCCGAATTGTCTTCCCCATCAGCTTCTTCGATTTCAAACATCGGTCGAGAAGACGTATTTTTGACAATAAGGGCAGCCTGGATTTTATCTTTTGGAATATCGCTCGTGAGATTCCAGGACCCCAGATGGAAATAATCCAGATAAAAGACTGATTTTTCGTATTTTAATTTTCGGGGAATAAGCAGTGACTGCATAAACTTTCGCGTCGAAGGATCTTTGGCCTTTTTAGCGAGTTTTTCAGCGAGATGTCCGTCTTCCACTCGAATGATATAAGCTCCCGGTTTACGGGTCGATTGAAACAGCATGAACTGAAAACCGATGCTGAAAAGAGTGAAAAGCTTTTGTTGGGCAAGGTGAATATGGACTGCGTCCGTTTCAATCAGGGTTTTGACGCCTTCGTAGAGATCTTGTTTGGTGAGATCGCTGCTCATAGAGAGAATGGCCTTTTTTAAATTGTTGGGTTGTGCATCCTTATTTCGGACGAAGGGAGATTTTTAGAGAGTTTTAATTAGCTTGTCAACGCGTTTGTAATGCCACACGTTCTAAGTCAGTCGGAAATTCTTACATTATTCTTGTGAGATTTTCGTGTTCACCTCGTATTCTCCATTGACTCATCTCTATAGATTTCTTATTATCCCTGCTTAAAAACATTTTTTACGAAGATAGTTTTAAACAAAATCTACATAAGCTTTTACAACCAAATATTGGTTTTATTTTGGAGATGATTTTATGAAATTAATGGCGAAGACGAGAAACATCGGTATCTCTGCGCACATCGACTCTGGGAAGACGACGCTTACTGAGCGTATTCTTTTCTACTGTAACAAGATCCACAAGATCGAAGACGTACGCGGTGGTGGTGCTGGTGCAAAGATGGACCACATGGAACTTGAAAAGGAAAAAGGGATCACGATCACTTCTGCAGCAACAACTGTAGTTTGGGAAGGTCTTAACGGCGAAGGTATCAAATATGCTGAAGGCATCGATAAAGAATGTCGTATCAACATCATCGATACTCCGGGCCACGTTGACT
>DJVH01000077.1 GCA_002440825.1 Bacteriovoracaceae bacterium UBA6261
CGATTTTATCAATCTCATCGAGCATAATAACCGGATTGTTTACTTCAACTCTTTTTAAGGCTTGAACAATTTTTCCAGGCATCGCGCCTACATAAGTTCTTCTGTGTCCCTTAATCTCAGCTTCATCTCTCATACCGCCAAGAGAGAAACGATAAAAGTTTCTTCCTAAAGCAGCAGCGATCGATTTTCCAAGAGATGTTTTACCAACACCTGGAGGACCAGCAAGGCAAAGAATTGTACCGTCGTAAGAAGGTTTCAACTTTCTTACTGCAAGAAATTCAAGAATTCTTTCTTTCGCTTTTTCCAGACCGTAGTGATCTTTCTCTAAAATCTTTTTTGATTCAATAATATCAACATTATCGTTTGTCGATTTCTTCCATGGAAGTTCAATCAACCAAGTTAAATAGGTACGGGCTACGTTGTACTCAGGAGAAGAATCCGGAATCAACTCCAGTCGCTCCAATTCTTCTTTCGCTGTTTTTAAAACAGCTTCAGGCATACCCACTTTTTCAATTTCTTCCTTGATTCGTTTAATATCACGCGATTTTTCATCTTCTTCCATCCCAAGTTCTGAGCGGATGACTTTCAACTGCTCGCGAAGGAAGTACTCTCTCTGGTACTTGTTAACTTTATCGTTCACTTCATCAGAAATTTTCTTTTGAATGTCTGCTACATCTTTTTCTCTTTTTAAGTAAACGAGAAGCTTTGCAAATCTTTTCTTAACCACAAGAGTTTCAAGGAAATCTTGCGCTTCAGGTATATCGAGAGAAATCGCAAAGGCTACGAGATCAGCAAGCGCCCCTGGAGATGGCGAGTTTAACATCGCAAGCTTCATCTCTTCATTGAAATATGGATTAATTTCAGAAAGTTTTTTAACCTGATTGATGACGGATCTTGTATAAGCATCAAGTTCTTCGTCGGTTTCAAGAATGTCATCGAAAACTTCAATTCTTGTTTTCAGTATTGGAGATTCAGATAAAATTTCAGAAGCACGGTAACGTTTCATTCCGTGAACAAGAATGTTTACTGAACCATCTGGCAACTTTAGTTTCTTAACGACTTTACAAAGAACACCGACTTTGTAGATGTCGCCGGATTTGATTTCTTTTTTATCAAAATCAATTTCTTCTTCCGGAATGATTTCACCCTCTTCGTCTTTAAGTTCGTTCTTAACGAGGTTAAGAGCTACGTAACCAGTTCTCAGAAGTGATTCATCAAGTTCAGGAGTAAATTTTTCTTCGCTCAGGATAATCGGAGCGATCATCCCGGGGAAGATCGGGCTGTTCATTATTGGGATGATGACGACAACTTCAGGAAGCTTGGGAAGATCTTCTTTTCCTGTAGCTGGTTTCATTTTTACTTGAAATTCATTTTCCATTTCAGACATGTATACTCCAAATTAATTTTTAAAATCGATCACGAGACGGCCAGGATTCTCCAGATAAAAAATATCTGCATTCACCTTTGCCTTTAATTTCATTTCCATCGAAACGTAATTGCTTTCAATTGGAAAGAAATTAACCTTTTCAACAAAGCGAGTACTCGAAATTGTCTGAAGGTCTTTAGCTAATGTGGTATCAAAAAAGTCGATGTAAAGCTTTTTGTCGGCAGAAGAAATATGCCCATATACTTTTGGTATCTGATTCGTACTGAAATCAATAACAATACGCTCAAAGCCCTGCTTAGGATTGAACGACTGTCTTATGGCCTTAAGAACGGCTTCCTGCTTAACTCCACCATTGTGAAATATTCCTTTCTCAATATAAATGGATGTTTTGTTGTTGCTTAACTTTCTTATGCGCTCTTTCATCAAATCTTGAGCTGATGTCAGATTTGAGAAAAAAAGAGCTTCTGAAAGAAGAAGAAAATAGAGAAGGAATTTCATTACTTGCCTCGACTGATTATACTCCTAAAAAGTATAAAACAGCTTAGGCCAACTTGCTATATCTACTTAATGCATAAGAGAGAAGAAAGCTTAAAATTAATCCCACCATGAATCCACCGGGCCCACCACTCGCGCCATTGTCCATGTCGACGGTCCCACAAGCTGCTGCGGATTTTTTTCTGTCCGCACTGGAAGACGCTGTACCGTTCGCAGAGTAACTTGTCAGTGCGTAAGTATTAATGGCATCGGGGCATGTTGTGTTATCTGAAAGAACATCTGAACGGGAAGAGATTTGAGTATAAGTACCATCTCCGTTCTTTTTCACAATATCTGCAGTGGCCAGGTAAAAATAGAGTGAATCAACAAAATTTTCCATTGAAGGAAAATAATCAGCGCGTGTATTTGGAATCCCCGCGGGAACGGTAGATCTCATGTCCTCCGGGGTAATCTGAATAGTTAAATCATTATCCGACGAAGTTGCTCTGTTAATAGGCAGGTAAATGTCCGTATCAATATTCATCCATCCATCGGATTCTTGATTGTATTTAGGATTAATGGCCGTAGTAACACCTGATCGCACGACACTCACGTTAGCCTTGAATGGTGAATAAAAAGCTTGATTGGAAATTTTCAAATGAACGTACAACGAAGTAGAAGTTGAGATGCTATCCCAATCGCTGATTTGAGATAAGTTCAAACGAAATTTATCAACGGCTGTTCCGGACAGTATTTCTGCGTTGGAAAAGAAGCCCACAAAACTTCCACCCAATCCGCTTTGAGAATAAGAATTCACATCAAACTGAGTGCTGAGTGCATTTTTATCCTGAAGATATTCCGGAGGAGAATCTAATCCACAACGAATCGTCACCTTCCCCACTTCAATCAGACCGCTGCTTAATCGAATCGCTTGTGGAAAACCTTCAGAGCTGGCACCACACGTTTGGTAAAAACTTCCACGGTATTTGGTTGAAGATTCGCAAAAATCACTTCTCACATTGGCATAATTCGTAGGCAAACCGATTTGTTTGACCGGGCTTGTATAAATTAAATACTGATCATTTTGAGGAAGACCATCTATGCGAAAACGGCCATTCGTTTCACTAAGAGTTGAAGCTGCTACCTTTCCCGTTTTAACGGAGATAGCCTGGACATGAGCTCCAAAAACAGGGATCAGATTTTTCCCACCGATGATTGTTCCGCTCAATGCCCCCATGCTTACGTTGCCATTTGGATAAAGTGAATACAAGCCGGCTTTATCATCTGAATTAACTTCATGCTGACCGCGGGAAAGAGAATAAAACATTGTTGAACCAGAAACTTGTCCGTGCCCAAGTCCTAAAAAATGTCCGGCTTCATGAGTAATCACATTTCCCAAATAAGATGGGTCCGTTGAAATTGTAGAAAAAATAAAATTATCATTGATTAAAATATCAGCTTCAACAATTTCGCCGTTAGTTTCCTGAAAGCCGACCTGAGTGATACCAATAACCCCTGTCCCGTTAAAGACATTGGCATCAGTCGAAAAATAAACTTCGTTAAACTCTTCCAGCCCTTTGTTGACTGTCGAATTTTTTCTTAATGTTACATTGGCGACATCATTCCATTGAGCAATCGAGGCAGCAGCGATATTTTGAACAGTGGTTTCATCAAGAGACTGCCCATTCTGGGAATTAACGTAAACATCAATGACGGTGCTAGCAGCAGGCCAGTGTACAGCAACTCCATTTTTGGTCTGATTCAAAACGTAGGCATTCGCCATTTGCAGGTGGCAAATGAAAAACAAAAAGAATAAATATTTTTTTGCTTTATTCACGTTTGTTCAGTTGTCCATTCTGTCCAATTTTAAAAAAGATTAACCCAAAGAAAAATGTTACCAGGATCAGGGCACTCCAGAAGAAAACCGGTATTTCTTCAGTGGCAGCTGATTCCTGAGCTGGCGCTCTTTTTTCAAATGTAAAATGTTTTTCAGGCAGAGGTGGCACTCTCACGAAAGTTGGTTTCCCGTCAATCTTCAAAGGAGCAGCCGAAAGCTTCCACTTTTCCTTTATCAACTCAATCATCTTCTCTTTAGAAATTCGACCGATATTTAGATCGAATGGAAAAACTTCTGATACGTAGTAGTCTTTGCCTTCAATGTTTTGAATTTTATATTTTCCAAGAGTGAAATTGCTTAGATAAATTTTCGATTCGATTTTCTTTAAGAGCAGAAAAGTCTTCTCCCCTTCTTTGAAGACCGGAGCCCCGTCTATCATTGATGTAACGCCCTCATAAGTCCCGCCCGGCATCGCTAATTTCAAATGTTGATTATCGAGATCATCTGGAGAAAGATTATACGATTCCAGAATATCAAAAACATATTCTGTCATAATGGCGCCGGCTGAGTTTTTAAAAACATGCGATGAAGCAAGTTTTACTTCAGCAGCAGAAGTGGCTTCGTCAATTTGTTTATCAAAGGGCAATGGAAAAAACATCGTTGCAAACGCTGCGTTTGCAGTCATCAAAAATAAAAATAACCAGACCTTTTTCAGCATGAAATTCTCCCGTATCAATTAATATTTTATCGGGAATTCCCTGGGGAAATTGATGAAAAAAACGAAAAAAAGTGTCTAAAGTTTAGACACTATCTTCACTGATAAAGCTTTATAATCAGAATGTAATCTTGTGGCCGGCTATCAATTGAAAGAAGGGATTCTGGTCAATGACAACCAAAGTGTTATGACTGCCAGTTAATTGGTGCAAAAGTTCAGCTAGTGGCGGGAATTCATGGTGGGAAAGTCCGCTGGTCAGGTTTTCAAAAACGATAAAGGTATTCTCAACTTTCTTATCGAGCAAAGAAAGCAATTGAAGTCTTTGTCTCTCACCTCCGGACAAAGAAGTGAGTGTTCGATCCAGGGACAGATAATCCAGTTTCAGAATTTTAAAGTACTCCCAGATTCTTTTTCCTTTAGGTGTCAGTTTAATATGGGGAAGGACTTCGCTCAAAGGCCGGCTGAATGCTTCGTAAGCCGTTATCTGTCCATCAGAAATATTGGCATAATACGGTTTGAGTTTTTTTCCCTGACAGTCTTCACAGACAAATTCAACATCTTCCATAAATTGCATTTCTACAATTTTCACACCGCGACCTTCACAGCTTGAACATTGACCTAATTCTGAATTGGAGGAAAAATGTCCTTCTTTCAGTCCCAGCTTTCGGGATACTTCAAGTGAGGCAAAGTATTTTCTCACAAAGCCGCCCAGGTCGGTGTAAGTCGCCACAGTTGAACGAGAACTTATTTTATCCAGATCGCTGTTGATCAAAATAACGTCTTCAAACTGTTCTATCCCTTTTAGTTTTTTAAAATTGTATTCTTCGTAACTCAGTCGAGTGCCGTAAATATTCTTATGAATCTCATTGGCAATCATATTGACAATGAAAGACGTTTTTCCGGTTCCAGACTCTCCACAAACCCAGTTAATCGTATTTTTCTGAACAAGGATCTGCTTGCGGAAAAGGTTTCTGATCTCAGCATCACAGAGTTCAATAAATTCTTTTTTCTCTGGACCTTTAAAGTTAAATGGCGGCAGAATAATTTTGGGCGCTTTATATTTTCCCTGTGAAAGAACCTGTCCTCCTCTCGCACCGGCCGCAGGACCCATCTCGACAACTTCATCTGATTCCGCTTTTAAATACTCCGAGTGCTCAACCATGAGAATGGTGTTTCCCTGATCTCGAAGCAGCCTGAGATATTTCACCATTTTTTCCTGAGTCGACTGACTAAGGCCCAGGCTAGGTTCATCTAGAACAAACAAAGATTGCGATCCTTCATAAGATAAATATTTTGCCAGTAACAAACGTTGATATTCACTGGAACTCATCGAACGAACTTTTCTGGTATTCTGTAAATGCCCTAATCCTAAATCATCGGCCACAGAATAGAGTCTCTCCAGCTTGTTGAAAGAATTGTCGAGTTTTTCGTGAGCAATTTGTTTTTTCTGATCAGTTTTGATTTTTTGAATTAACTTTAAAGAATCTTTTAAATTGAGCTTTAAAAAATCCTGATAGCGGGCAATTTCTTTCTCCAAAACAATCGTGAGGCTTCCTGCTTTTTGAGAAACACGAGTCCCTTCACAAACAGTGCAAAGAACTTCTCTTTGCATGCTTCTCATGTAAATCCTGATATTTTTTTTATAGCGAAGAGATTTCAAATACTCAAAGTAGGAATTAAAACCTTCATACTTGCCATGACCTTCATATAAAAAAGTCCACTTGCTTTCAGGCAAATCCTGAAAGGGCACATCGACATCAATTCCCACTTTTTTACACTCACGCAAAAATGTTGGAAACAAATGTTCAAAGCGTGAAAAAAGTAAGAAATTGATCGCACCTTCGCGAATCGATTTTGTGGGATCTTTCACAAGTTTTTCACGATCGTATTCGAGCAACATGCCATGGCCCTGGCAATGCGAACAAGCGCCAAGGGCATTGAGCGGAGACAAACTTTCCACGTACTCCACTTTTACCTGCTCCGCTTTATGTGAACAATAAGGGCATTTCAATTCAAATTGATTTTTGATTTCAAAACTTTTCTTTAAACCCAAAACATAAAATCGCAGTGCAATTCCTTGAGGCAAATTAAATTCTTTCAATTTGTCTCCAAGACTACCAAGGCCCTTCACCTTTACTCTCACCAGTTCATACCAAGGATCGTTTTCATTAAAAGGACGCAATTCTTTTTCAAAAGAACGCGCTGGATTCATTTCAGCTGAAACACTTCTGCGGTAATCACTCGCAGTCACAAAAGCATGAACAGCATCATCGTCGTTTATATTTTTAAGCGATTTTATTTTGGCAAAGACCTCCTCAAAGGAAGCCACTTTTTCGTAAGGAACATGATGATCGGGACAGACAAAACTTCCCAGCACCATGAAGATTCTCTGCAATCTTTCATGTCCGCCCAGAACATCCAAGGCGACAGGGCGAGAATTGATAACCGGATTGTGTTGAGGAAGCCCCCAGGCCGGCAATACGGGATAAATGCTGTCGACTTGAGCAACGTGCGGGATCTCCCAAAAAAACTTCATATCGGTTGGTAACGAATTAATGAAACGTCTTTTGGATTCAGTGAGAAGAGTGTGAAACGCGAGCGAAGATTTTCCTGAGCCGCTTGGACCGGCCACACAGGTAATCTTATTCATTTTGATATCAATGTTTACATTTTTGAGATTGTGAGTTTTAGCGCCGCGAATTTGGATTACATCAGTAGACATGGACGAATATTAAGGCCTGAAAACAAAAAAGCCCACATTTCTGTGGGCTTTTGTATGTCGAAAATAGATAGACAAATATTATCTTTTTGAGAATTGGTATCTTTTTCTTGCACCAGAACGACCAGCTTTCTTTCTTTCAACTGCTCTGTCGTCTCTTGTTAAGAAACCAGCAGCTTTAAGTTCACCGCGAAGAGCAGGTTGAACTTTAAGAAGTGCGCGAGAAATACCAAGTCTGATTGCTCCAGCTTGTCCAGTAATACCGCCACCATTAACATTGATAACGAAGTCATACTTGTCAGCAGTTTTCGTTAGGTTAAGTGGTTGGTTAACAACGTATAGGTTAGTCCCTAGTTTAAAGAAGTTTGTCACATCTCTTTTGTTAACGATGATTTTTCCTGAACCAGAAGCTAGATAAACTCTTGCTACAGCAGTTTTTCTTCTTCCAATAGCGTGTGCGTCGTATGTTTTACCTTTTGCAGCCATATTTATTCCTTATATTACTTTAATTTGTATTCAACTGGGTTTTGAGCAGCGTGATCATGAGATGCACCTGCGAAAACTTTTAGCTTAGTAAGTTGTTTTCTTCCAAGTGTATTTTTTGGGAGCATGCCTTTAACAGCTTCCATGATGATTAATTCTGGGTGTTTTTCAAGTTGCTCTTGAGCAGTTCTTTTCTTGATTCCACCAGTGAAGTTAGTGTGCCAGAAATATTCTTTATCTGCCCACTTATTTCCTGTGAATTTAACTTTATCTGCGTTGATAACAACAACATAGTCACCAGAATCAGTGTTATATGTGAATTTTGGATTGTGTCTTCCACGAAGAAGATCAGCGATTTGAGTAGCTAATCTACCTACGATTTGGTCTTGAGCATCGACCACGAACCATTTTTTGTCTGCTTCAGCTGGCTTTAGAACGAACGATTTCTGAGTATACATACGCTTTCCCTTAAAGTGATCCCTTCAAATAATTTTCGACTGTGAAAATCACGAAGTATTAATTCAAATATAAAATGCAGAAAAATGCAAGTGTTGTCCCTTATACGTAAAATTATGGCCCCTCGTCAAGCACTTCTTCTGGAAAAGTAAGGCCAAATAAAGACCCTAAAAATAGCCGATGGATAAATGGAATCGACCAAACGAGTCACGATTGCCTTCCGGCGAGACTTTGCGCTGAAGTTTAACACCATAATCGAAATCAAGCGAGCCTACCGGAGTGAGGAATTTAAAGCCTGCACCTACGGAGGTCCGTAAATTAAAAGGGATGAACTCATTGACTGAGACTCTGCCGGCATCAAAGAAGACGCCTAGTTGCAACGAGTCGGTCAAATTGTAACGAGGTTCGAACTTGAACACCGTAAAATAAGCTTCATTTTGGACAATCACGTCACCAATCGGAATCCCTGATCGCAGGCGGTTGACCTCGCCTTCATCATAACCGCGGATTTCATCGTAACCATCTAAACGGAATACCTTGATGGATGGAATATACCCGTGAGTTTGAGGAACGCCGTTGGTATTAATGATCACGCTGCCATTGGAATCTCTCATCACATCCAGGGCGAAGTTTTTTTCGTAACCCATGGCCATTGAGAATGCGAGTGTGAAATCTCCGAGGGGATAATAGAATTTATTGCGGCTGATGACTTTGACGTAATTCACTTCAAGGTCAGCATTCTGCATTGACCCGAAATAATGATTGGCCCACTCGGAAGAGAGATTCAGGTAATAACCTTTGCGAGGATAAATGGGATCGTTTCTTTTATCCAGAGTAACGGAAGGAGTAATACCACCGATTGAGAAGTTGTCGTTGTCTTTCCCAACGGTAGCATTGAACTGAATGATGCGTTCAAACTGATAACGAACGGCCAGTGATAACGAGTCTCTGCTGTAATCGTTGAGCTGGAATGTCTTTGTGATTTGTGGAGAAATTCTGAAAATATCTGCATCGAAGCCGTAGAAACGCTTTCTTTGAAATGATGAAGCCGTTTCAAATTCGATCTGTTGTTTTAAAACGTTGTTGAAAAGATAAGGTTCAACGAAAGAAACTTTTCCCAGATACTCGAGAAGATCTTTGTTTTGTTTCTGGCGTGGTTCATCGAAGCCGTCGAGATTGGTTCTTCTGTTTGCCTGTGCTTTAAACGAGACAGAGCGGTTCATCCCCATCAGGTTGTTGTAAGTAATGCCTGCAGAGAGTTTTGCCCCGAGATCGGTACGATATCCGGGAGCAATTTCCCAGAGACCGAAATCTTTTTCTTTGACCTGGATGACGAGATTGGTTTTCGCACAACCTTTTTCCTCTTCTCCGTGATATTCCATATAAGGAGCAATATTGAGTGATGAAAAAAGACCCAGGTTGGTCAAACGCTGTCTGATCATTTCTAGTTTTAGAGGAGTGATAAGCTCCCCTTTGGTCAGATTGACTTCTCTACTTATAACCTCTTCTTTTGTTTTTACATTTCCTTTAATGATCGGATCGTTGTAGCAAACCTGACGATCGAGCACTATTTCAGGATTGAGATCTACGTTCAAATAGCCTTTGTCGTACTGAAGCAGCGATTCTCCGTTCAAATTATTAATATTGGCAAAGTAATAACCCTGCGACTGGAAATGTTGAACAATTCTTCTAAGATCATTTTCCAGCTCGACCACATTTAAAGGCGCATTCTCTTTATTCACCAGCAGTTGTTTAACAGCGGTCACTTGACCGGAATCAATATTCTGCAAAGAGATATTACGGAGGATAACCTGATTTTTTTCAGAAATGCCGTATTCAATCAGCAGCGATTCATCTTCATCGCTGGTGATAACTCTTGGTTTGGAGACTTCCGCAAAAACGAAGCCGCGTGAGAGATATTCTTTCTTGATAATATTGGTGAAATTTTCGAAAAAGGCTCGGTCGTAAAATCCCGCTTGAGCCAGTGACGTTGCATTCTTTTTGAAGAGCTGATCGAGATCCTCTGCTTTAAAGATGAAATTTCCCCGGTAAACAATGTTTGTCACCTTCAGTTTTTCGCCTTCTTCTATATTAAAGAAGAAGTTCTTAACGACAACGCCGTCACGGTCACGGCCTTCATTCTGATAACTCTGCACACTGGTATTGTAAAAGCCTGCGCTTTCATAAACTTCATTGATATAGCTCCCCAGTGATCCGCGTTCAAATTTGCCGAAATCATTTTTAATTTTATCGACGAGTTTGGAGCGCAATTCCTGATGAGTGAAAACCTTATTGCCGATAAATTGAAAGTTTATTCGCTCATTGGCCTGAACCTGAATTTTAACAATGACATTGTTCTCGTTGCCTTCGAGATCCGTTTTGATTGAAGAAGTGAAATAGCCGCCAGTGAATAGCTCTTTGCTGATCTGATCAATTTTAATTTTGAAATTTAAAACATCCCACTGCTTACCCACGAGCTCATCAAAATAAGAATTGTAGCGTGCTTTCACTTCCGGAGAAGCAACCCAGACAATTCCTTTCAGTTTGGCATTTTTAGCCGGCACGATATCTGCTGCCATTGCCAGACACATCTGAAAGCATATGAATATAAAGAGCAGTCCCTTTATCAAAACGATCCTCTGAATTTCAAGTCGGCACCAATAGAGTTTGGTGTATTGGTGTTTTCTTCTTCGGCCGGTTTGACCTCGTAAACACCTTCGATCGAGAAATTTTTATTTAAATTGATATTAACATTCATTTCCTGAGTTTGCTCGATAGAACCACCCACGGTGGAAGAAACTGAAACATCCACCATTTTATTAATGGATTTTTTAATTTTAATTTTGGTCGCTGATTTTAATCTGCTGGTACTTCCTTCACTCACTGCTGACTTGGCAGAAATCAAAGAGGATTCATTTTCTTGGAACTCCGGCATGACGCTGAGGTTGACTCCCAGAGTTGAATTCAAATCCTGATTGATGCCCAATTGATCAACCAGCAAAGTTCCAATCCCTACTTTTGTTACATTTTGTCTGTCGGCCACTTCCAGGTTCTTCGACATTTCTGAAGTGACACCGATTGTGAGCAGAGAAAGCAGATCTTCCTGGGCCAGGTTCGGTTCAGACGACAGGTTAATTTGAGTATTATCGAGCGTTCCGGAAATATCCAGTTTCACGTCGTAGTCGTTGATTTTAGCAAGTCCTACAAATTTTAAATTAGAATTGCGGTTTTTTCCTTTGTCATGAATTTCAACAAAGCCTTCGCGCAAATTAAAATCGTGTCCCTTGAATTTAAATTTACTCACAGATGGAATAACATCAATACGCGTATTGATTTCAGGCCCAAGGACATCACCGTTCAATGTACCGCTGCCTTTGGCATAGACTTCAGAAAGATTGTTTTTCATGACGACCTGGTTGACCGTATCAAAAGTCACATTAAGATTCAGGTAACCGGCCTTGTCAGCATTGCTTTTTCTCGGAAGATATTTTTTCAAAGGGTCAAGATTGACTTTATTTTCCTTTGAAAAATCTCCCGGATCGTCGAGAAATTCCCCGTGAAGAATTGAAACTTTTCCATTCAGCTTATAAGGAAGATCGGTTCCTGTAATCGTTCCTGCACTGCTGGCAAGAAGATAGGAACGTTTAAATAATGGCACAGTTGAGCGCTCTATTCTGTAATCGATATTGACTTGAGGATAAAGGTCATCAAAGAAAACAGTTCCTTTAATATTCAGGTCACCTTCGCCGTATTTACCGACAAGCTTAGAGATCTCGAAGGTCTCACCTTTTTTGTTCAGATTGAATTCAAGATCAGTCACGGCGCCAGGTAGATTTTTGATCTTGAAAGAATTTTTTACTCCACCAACCTCAAATTTTGAGATGTTTATTTTTTTATCTACTGTAAGTTGAATTTGTCCCTTCATAACTCCAACAGCTTTATCAATCGAACTGGTGATGAACTCAAGCAAGCTTGTCTTGATTGAGAAGGTCTGATCAAAGACCAGACTTCCGTTTCCGGTATTTCTCGCTTTGCTGTTAAAAAAGTCCGGACCATCAGTAAAACGCAAATCCCAATTTTTAACCTGGCCATCTTCGATAAAAGCCGAGTTGTGTTTTGGATCAACCTGAACATTGATCTCACCTTTCTTCAGGTTGAACTGCGGAAGCTCTATGCTGAACTTTTTAATCGCCATATTGTCGAGATTGAATTCCGAATTCATCCGGGCATTGATTTTACCAGAGATGCTCTTTTCATTCATATTATGACCGGCAATGAAACCCAGAATTTCGCGCATATCAGTTGTGTCGACCACCGATTTAGCCGAGACCATTCTGTTTTTGAAATTGATTACTGAATCAAGCTTCGCCTTGCCTGAAAGCAGACTCGCATTGATCACAACATCATCGCTATTAAGATAAAAGATTGCACTTGAAGGCGAGGCAGGAATATTTTCGATAAAAGGATTATTCAACTTCGTTTTAAATCGGGAAGAAAAATTGTCCGTAGTTCCGTTGCCGTCAAAGTCAACAACAAGATCTCCGTCATATTCCATGCTCAGCTTGCGATAAAAATTAAAATCGCTCAAGCGCATACCAGCAAGACTTCCTTCCAGTTCAATATAATTATTTGCAAGATTAACGCTGACATCTGAATTAATTTCGCCGCGCGATTTTTTAATTTTAATGTCATTAAAGCTGAGTTGATTATTTGCCAGCTTAAATTTGAGATTGATCAGTTCCGCTTCCTCATTGAAAACTTTTAGATCAGTCCCCTTAATCACTCCGTCGATCTTCAGGCTTTCTACATCGTAGCCGCCTTTAACCGTGTAGCCTGCACTGAAATTAAATTGTGGTTCAACCGGAAGTTTGATTTTCTTGAACACCAGATTGTACATTTTCTTGGCATCAGCAAAATTAGTGTTTTTGAAATCGAGCTTCAGGTCCATGCCGTTGTTTTTGTCATCAAATCCAAGGAATCCCTCTGCAGAAAAATTACTCTGATTATAAACACCGGTGAGATTATTGATTGTGATACCAATTTCCTTTAAAGCGAGGGTAAATTCCGCATTTACTTTACCGAAATTTAAATCGACAACGCTGAAATTGTTCCAGTCTACGACAAAATCGAATTTCACATTATCCATCGGTCCGTAAATTTCAGCACTCGCAGGACCACTGCCAGTGATGGCAATTCCGGAAATGGGACCGAATGCTTTCATGTCGATTTTTGAATCTTTTATAGAAATATTGATGTCCTTACTGGTAATAGCGCCTTTTGCAAGAATTTTCGTATTGGCCATTTCGAGTCTGGCATTGATACCCAGGGTGAAATCTTTATCCAGATCTAAAACTGTTTCAGACAACGTAAAACCTGAATTTTGAAGAATGGGTTTATTGGAATGAGACATTAATCTGAAATCTTTAAGGAAAGCTTTATCCTTGAGTTCAAAATAAACTTTTGTCCCGTCCCAGATAACATCAACTTTACCTGTTAAATATCCCTTGAATGTTGAAATAGAATCTCGGATGGCAAAAAGAAAAGTGTTGGTGTAGGCGTTTTGCAGATTGAGAGACATACGGCCTCTCAAAATTGAAAACTTATTGATATCAAGAAATGGAACACTTTTTACCAGTGAGTACCGTTCATTTTTATTTTGCCCAATGAACTTTTCAATGGTGAGAAGGTTTTTTTTCTTTTTTAAAGAAGCTTCAAATCCTGCCAGCTCAATCCACTCACTTTTAAAGTTTGATGCCGAGAGATTGATATCAGCATCTGGATCCAGCAAATCTCCTGCTGCCTGGATCGAACCTTTCAAGCGTGCGCTCATGGCGTAAAGGTCTTTCGGAAGTGAAGGAATGTAGGCCATCATTTTTTTCAAATCGACATCAACGTTCCCTTCTCCATTGAGCTGTACGTATTTTGCTGAATCCCTGAGGCTCGCCTTGAGATCCACAATATTCGTGTCGCTCTCAACATGAAGAGATTCAACTCTCCAGATTGCTTTAGAGAGTTCGCCAAGAACAACTGCGCGATCAATATCAATAGGCTTAATATTTTTCTTATCGGGATCGATATGAATTTTACCTGCATCGAGTTTGATTCTTATATCTTTTTTATGTGGTGAAACAGCAAGGGTCTTGATGCTAAAAGAGTGTTTATCTATCTGAGCTTCAATATCTTCGAGACGGATAATATTTAAATGAATCGGACTTTGCAGATAGATGTCACTGTATTTATCAAAGAATTTTTTCAGGTTTAATTTTTTCCAGTCAAAATCGGGAGATTCATCATCCGGAGTTTTAACATTCAGAGTTCCCTTTTTCAAAATGAGATCGTCAATTTCAAGATTGCTTGAGAAAAAGCTTGAATAAGTAAATGCGACTTTCAGCTCTTCAATGGCGAGATCTACGTCGGCAGTTACCGGGTCTTTCTTTTCAATATGAACATTTTTAAAAATTGTAGCGGGAGGAAACATATCGAAATCCATCCCGGTGAATGCGAGTTTGGCTCCAATTTTTCTTGTGAGGATTTCTGATACTTTTGCGGAAGCTTTATCCGAGAAATTTCTGGAATGAATGAAGCGCCACCCACCGTAAATGGTGAGAAAACTGAAAACGAAGAATACAATCAGAATCTGATTAAGTCGTTTCAAGTGCCTTCAATCTCTCCCCCACCAGCCTGTAGTGAGGATTATATTTTTTTATCTGGGCGAATATCTCTTTAGCCAATTTATTTTTTTTCAGCTTCACGCATGCTTCAGCTTTTAAATACAAAAACGCCATCCTTTCTTCTTCGTAGAAAGGTTCCTTGGCAAGAATCTCGTCGATGAAATCAATGGAATTGAAATAATCTCCATTGTTATTCAGGGCCTGGGCCCGAATGAAATAAAGGCTCGCGCGTTCTTTGATATCCTCAGTGAGTTGTATCACCTGTTCACACAAAGTGAGAACGACTTTTTCCATCCCGAGCAGCTGGAAAGCGACAATCATATCTTTTCCACGCAAGCGCAGTTCATCTTCAGAAATGAATTTCAAAGAACTCAAAACCCTGTTTTGCTCTTCGCTGTTAGGCTCTTTGGCGCCAGAGAGTAAATCCATCGCCACCTGATCGTAATCGACATGCAGTTTTTCATTCTTGCTGACAACAACCTGCTTCGCTGACTCTGTCAGCTTCTTAACTCTAATTTTTTTACTTGCGAAAAGTTGTTCAAATCTTCGTACCAAATCTGTGCGTTTGCGCTCGAAAGCTTTTTCCATCAAGGTATAGGAAATATCTTTATCAAAATGATTTAGAAGAATGAATTCATAACAGAGCTTCCATTCGTTTATGCTCCAGTCACTTACGATCAACAGGTATTGCTTGAGATAATTTGCAAATTCTTTCCAATGCTCCGGATGCTCATCCATCAAATCGAAATAAATTAAATCTTCGTCGTGAAAATTGACTTTTTTCCCAAGAAGAATTTCACATTTTCTCCAATAGACTTCACTGTTCTTTTTTAAAATTCCCTCTTCGCGAAACTGCTGAAGCAATTCTTTTATTTTTGGAATTCTCTTCAAAAGAAAAAGATAGTCGAGAGCTTTTTTCGCATAATGATTCGCTAGTTTCAGCTGGCCGGAATTTTTGGCAACTTTCCAAAGTTTTAAATAAAGATGCGAAAAATTTTGATCGCGAAAATTTTCATCAATAGATTCATAACGATTCAATAAAGATTCGACATCAAAATTTTCTGATGAATTGAGGATGCTTTCTATTTCAGAAAGTTCCTTAGTCCAATTTTTGTGATCGCTCATTTCACTCCAACTCACACGAAGACGAGCTAACTTAAGTTATTGAGATTAATTATATTTTAACTGAATTTGGGGGGAAGAATGAGGGGGCAATTTTGCCCCCGCTTGAAAGATAATTGAGAAAAAAAATCGGATTTAAAAAAGTGTAGCTCGAACTCAGATCTACTTAACTCGTTCCATGTACTCGCCTGTACGAGTATCAATTCTTAGAAGTTCACCTTCTTTAATGAAAAGTGGAACGCGGACTTGAAGACCTGTTTCCATGATTGCTTTTTTCATAGCTCCAGAAGCCGTGTCGCCTTTAAGACCTGGGTCTGTTTCAGCAACTTTGATTTCGATGAAGTTTGGAAGTTCGATATTGATTGGACGACCTTTGTAATAAAGAACTTTTAATTTAGATCCTTCCTGTAGATAGTATCTGTCGTCACCAACTTGTTCTGTCGTCAGGTGAATAGTTTCAAAATTAGACTGATCCATGAAGTTAAACCCTTCTTGATCAGCATAGTTGTATTCAACTTCCTTTTCTTCAAGATCGGGAACTGTAGCCCCTGTAGAAACACCAGACTTGAAAGTTCTTTCGATAACTTGTCCAGTTTCAAGGTTTTTAATTCTTGCTGTTACGAAAGCAGAACCTTTACCTGGGTTAGTGAAATCTGATTTAAGGATAACGTAAGGTTTACCTTCAAGCTCGATTTTCACGCCTTTTTTTAGATCACCAGTGTCTAGCATTATATTTTCCTTGTTGAATAAATTTTTTGTGTCTTTTTTTACAAAAGCTGAGAGGAAATGGCCATCAAATAAGCGTTCTTTCCAAGGCCTTCCATTATGATTGTTGAGGCTTTAGCCGTCAACTTCGTCTGCCTGAACTCTTCGCGGCGATGAGTATTTGAAAGATGAACTTCTATAACCGGTACTTTTAACATGTGAAGAGCGTCAAGAATCGCAACGCTCGTATGGGAATAGGCCCCCGGATTGATGACTAAAGCGCTGAAATCCTGCTTAAGGGATTCCTGAATTCGGGTCACAATTTCACCTTCAATATTGGATTGAAACCAGACAAGCTCACAATTTTTATTTGCTAAGCCCTTTTCTGTATAGTCGACGATGTCTTTGAGCGTGAGTGAGCCATAGATTTCCGGCTCGCGCGTTCCCAGCATATTCAGATTTGGACCATTAATGATCAGAAATTTTTTAGGTGTCGTCATAGAGTCTAATTATCAAACGCGGCCCTGATAATCCAGAGCTCTTTTTTGAATTTTTTTAAGAAAGAGTGTGAGTTTTTCTTCAACGCCCTTAATGTTTTTTTCCGCAGCCTGCGAAACCGGTGAAGCTTCTTCGATTTCAATTGGTCCGATCTTCTCATCAATCAGACTCATCAGATGTCTGCGTCCGTCCTCTTCTGAGACATCTTCTAATTCATCGAGATCAACAAGCTGGTTTGATGTCGGAATTATTGAGCTGAGTTGAGTGGGCTCAGCAACACCTTCATCCTCTGCCGGGCTCAATGTTTCTTCATCAAGCGGCGCAATTGGCTCAAGTGGCGCCATGAGTTCTTTAATTTCTCTGATTTTGTCGATGGTCTTCTGATCGTTTGGATTCAGAATGAGTATTTTCTCGAGAACTTCCAGAGCTTTTTCTATGTGCCCTTGACCACAATACAAATCTACAAGTGTGTGGGTTACTAAAGGAACATTACTTTCTTTTTCTTGTTCCATGTGAGGTTGCTCAGTGATTTCATCGTCAATCTGGCTATCGTCATCGAGATCCAGATGCACTTCATATGTTCTGAAATCTTCTGTGGGAACTGGTGCTAGTTTGATCACCGGCTCTTCAGGTTTCTGCGGTTGAGTGTGAACCTGATCTGACTTTTTTACATTCCATTGATCGTAATCTGTCTTTGGTGTTTCCTGAGCAGTTGGTTCTTTGGCAGGAGATTTAGATTCCTGATGAAGATCGACCGTCATCCAGTCATCAAAATCATTAACTGGTTCAGACTGAAGTTTACTCACATCAAACAATGGAGATTCACTCGGAGTCATTCTTTGTGAAGAGAGCTCATTTTCAGGGATAATGATCGGTTTATGATTTGGTTTATAACGATCTTCGATTTTCTTTTCAAGTCGCGACACTTGATCAGCGACTTCTTTATCTCTAGGGTTGATAAAGAGAAGGTACTTGAAAGTTTCAAGTGCTTCTTCATCTTTTCCCAATTCTAGACAGACATCTGCAAAAAGTTTTTGAAGTCTTAGATTGTCGCGGTTGCCATCTATCAAAGGACGCAAAGTTGTGTAAGCGAGATTAAATTGTTTCAAATCGAAATAGCAAAAGGCCAGTCCGAGATATCCCATGACATAAGTTGGATGAAAACGAATTCCTTGTGAAAGGATTTCCATCGCTTTATCTGTCATTCCCAGTTTACGGTAGGTTTCAGCTAAAGGAGCAAAGACACGCGAGCGAGGATTCTTCTCAAAATCACTTTGATACTTTAAGAAAAGTGGTGAGAGAAGTTGCAGTTTATCCTTACTCATGTCAACTAGCCTCTATCTGTTAAGCCAGCTTCTTCCGAATTGATAATTCGCGGAGTAAGGAAAATGATTAGCTCTTTTTTAATCGTTGCGGGGTTGTATTTAGTTCTGAACAACCAGCCTACAAGTGGAATGTCCTTAATAAATGGAATTCCGGAATGGTTTTCCGCCTGAGAGTAAGAGTAAATACCACCGATGACAATTGTTGATCCGTTATCGACAAGTACTTGCGTTTTAATCGCTCTCTTCACTTCATCCTGAGGAGCACCTGTCTGAACAGTCGGAGTGAGGGAATCTTTTTTGATCTGTACATCAAGCGAGATTGAACCTTCGTTCGTCACCTGAGGAGTAACTGATAGCTCAAGACGAGAAGCCTGTGACTTCCATGATTGAGTTGTCGAAGTTCCATTTGAACTCGTCGAAATGTTTGTATCGAGATAATATGATTGATCATCCTGAGTAATGCTGGCAGCAACATTATTCTTTGTAATAACTTTCGGACTGGAAACGATTCTACCCTTTGATTCACTTTCCATTAGTTTTAGTTTGAAATCGAGGTTGATCAATTTGTTGAAACGACCAATTGTTACACCAAAAAGTGAACGTGTTGAATCAGGCGCTGTACTGAATGAGAACGAACCATTGTTTACACCAGCGTTTCCTTGCAAAGATGCACTGAAAGGATCGTATCCAAATCCAAGACCCTGATCGAGACCAATTTCTTTCGTATAACGTTCAGAGACTTCCACGATTTTACTTTCAATTAAAACTTGCGGAGTGGCTGCATCGAGAAGCTCTACAATTTTTCTCATCCTCTCAATTACTTCAGCGGTATCTTTTACAATTAATGAATTGGTTCTTGAGTCGATACTGATACGGCCTCTTTTTGCTCCAACTCCAGTAGGAGTAGCGCTAGTTGGAGCCGAGCCTCCTGCTGTTGATGCCGGAGCCTCATTACCATTAGGATATTCAGAGGAATATTCAGAAAGTATGATTTTTAAATCATCAATCTTTGCGTAGCTGATTGGAAAGACTTTTGTGAGCAATGGCTCTGCTTCTGCCATTGTAGCCTTTGCACGTTTAGCAAGTTCAGCTTCTTTGGCTGCAGCTTCATTGGTATTTACCAAAAGAATCATTCCGTTTTTCTTCGCGGAAAGACGGTTCATTTCAAGAACGGTATCGAGTGCCTGATCCCAGGGTACATCGAGGAGATTTAAAGAAATGGGCTCCAACTTTTTTACATCTTCGGTAACAATTATATTGAATCCAGATGTCTCTGCAATCATTCTGAGAATTTCATCAGGTCTTACACTTTTTAAATTCATTGAAACTTTTTTTCCAATGTATTTTTTCTTCCCCGACATGACCACATTTTCAAGAATATCTTCTATTGTGTCAGATTTTGGAATATTTAATTTTCCAGCTTTAGCGACTGGAACATCAGCAACCTTCTCCGCATAAGATTGATTTTCTTCGACTTTCTTTTGCGAGAAAACTCCGTAGCGATTTTCAATCTGAAGAATGATTCTATTAGGCTTCCGGACGAGAACTGAGCGAACGTTGTCTCTTAATTGAACGGCAACTCTTATGTCCTGATCGTTTTTTGGTTTTTTGTAAGCTTTGACAAAGACAACGCCACCTGAAAATTCAGATGTATCGAAAGCGCGCATAACTCTGTCCGTTGCTGTAACTTTAGAAAAGTCGACGATAATTTGTTTATCTTCTTTGACCTGGAACTTGCTCGCCTGAATATCATTTGCGTCCAGAATAAATTCTAGCTCGCTGACTTCACCTTTCTGAGCAAAGTTGATTGCTTTTATTTCAGCGGACTGTGCCGAAGCTGAAAGCAACAATACGAAAATACTGCTTAGAAAAAATCCTTTTTTCATGCAACTCATCCCTAAGTCTCATGTATATCTTCCTAAATACTGAGGACTTGATAAAATTATAACAGCATTTAAAAAAAGTACTAATTTTTTTGCAATAATTAATGACTGACGAAAACGATATGATCGGAAAAATTAATCACCGGAAAGCGGCAGAACGGTTTCAAGATATTCATCTTGATCGTAAACGTTGCGGATTTTTTCTACGAGAACAACACCGCCAGGAAGAATGGCCTTGACTTCAGCTCCATTTGGACCGATTTTCATCCCTTCCTTAATATAGAAAACATCTGTGCCTAATTTTTGACCGGACATAACCTTGGCCATGGCCCTTCTGTCTTTACCGATCATAACTCCGACAATGCGGATACTTTCTACGGGCTTACTTTCGATAGTATCAGAAAAGTTGGTATAGAGACCAAGCTCACGATTCTTGGCGTTCGTTTGAGCAGCTTTCTTTTTATTAATTTTTCTTTTAAAAGGATCGCGCAAATCCAGTGGATTTTTAACGTAGGTTTTACTTTTAAACAGGTTGAATACAGGACCTGAAGATTCACCCTCATCCTGAGCAAAAGTATTAACAGAAAGACAAAGGATAAAAAGAATAAAGAGCTTGTTCATTATTCTTCCTCCTTCTTACCGGCGCTTCTTCTCTTGGTAGGTCTTTCGCCGCCAGCGGGTTTATTTTTAAATTCGCTTTCAATCTTATCGATACCGCGCTCTTCCTTGAAGTTAGCGTTGTATTTATAAGCTTCAAGAGTAAATTCGCCATCAATAAGCTGGAATTTACTTCTTTGAGGTTGATCAAGTTTCCTGAAAGAAAGATCGCCTACATTTAAGATACGTTTGTTTTCGGAAATTTTTTCAAACATAATAAGAAACTGTAGATAGGTTGCCTTGGCTCTAAATTTGTATTTTCTTGCGATATAAAAGCCGCGATCATCGTCTTTTTCAGGCATGATACTTACTTCTTTGATGTTTACATCTTCAGCCATTCTTCTTAGCAAGCTGATGTTTTCTGTATCTGAAACCTCAGAAGGAAGCAACTGCTGGGTTTTTTCAATCTCCTGAGCAACTCTTTCAATTCTGTTTTTTGCTTCCTCAATGTTCTGATAGAAGCTTGAAATTTCCTTTCTGGTTTTCCGTGCCTTCTGAAGATTGGTTTTTTCAACATCTTGTTGGCTTTTTATTTCGTTGATTTTTTCATTGGTTTCATACCAATATGAGCCCATGTTGAACAATGCAACCAGGATAATTAACCAATGTATGTTCTTTAATAACTTCGCCATTAGTTTACCTTGATCTCATGTCGTAATTTTTGATCTTTCCTTTTAATTCGAAAAGTTCATAACTAGACGGCATGCCATCCAACGTTTCAGACTTATTCTCTTGTCTTACGGGAGTAATCGTATTTCCAAAAAATGGAGAATCATTAATTATGGTGATAAATTCACCAATGCTTCTCGGAGAATATGCTCCACCGATAATAACCATTTCTTTATTTTCATTGATTTTCAAAGAATCAAACCAAAGATCCTCAGGGATACTTCTAGCAATTTTTTCCAGAATCTTTTTCGGATTTGTTCTGATCTTTAAGATCTCATCAACCTGAGCTGAACGCGCTTTCAGCTTTTCAATTTGCTTATTATAAGCATCGAGCTGCAGCTTAACGTTTGTGTTTTTGCCAATTTCTTTTTCGACTTTCTGATAATCCTGCTGGATTTGTGACAAAATTTCTTGCTCCGCTTTTAATTCATCATCAAAATGGCTGCGGACAAATATTTCAGGGATATAATAAATAAAAAAAGCAAGACCGAGCATCTTGAAGTTAAGATCGTTTAAATCCACACCAAGAACGACTGGAAGCCGTAACGGTTGCTTTTTCTCGAGGAGGTTTAATTCAATCATTTCGGCAAGCTCCTCATTGCGAGACCGATTGCACAAACACCTTTATAGGCGATATCATCAATCTCTTCTTCCGAAATGTTGTTCTTATTAAAAGTCATCCCTGCGAACGGATTGAGAATCTTGACTTCTGTTTCAATCAATTCCTGAAGAGCTTCCGAGAAGCCTGGAATTAGAGCACCGCCGCCAGTGAGGATACATCCATCAAACTGCTCTTCAGAAGTTGAGCTTACCCAAAAATCTATCGTCTTCTTGAGTTCAGCAAAAAATGTATCAAGAACCTGGTTGATGATTTCAAGAATTTCCTCAGGAATGTTCCCGTTACCATCGCCGTAGATTTTCAAACTTTCAGCTTCATTATAGTTGACGCCCATCTGGCGCTGAATTTCTTCTGTGATTGTCAGTCCACCGATAGCGATTTCCTTAAAGAAGACCAGGACGCCATTTTTATAAATCATGAAGTGAGTTTTTTGAGCGCCTAAATCCATCAGAATCCAGGTTTTTCCACGGGCCTGAACCTCTTCTCCCATAACCGCTTCAACCACATTCAGTGTTGCCGCAGCAGTCAGATCTACGATCTTAACTTTTACATTTGCTCTTTCAATGATCTCTTTAAAAGTCTGCACGTTGCTTTTTTTAGCTGCACCAATAATGACATCAACACCGCCCCCTTGGTTTTCGCCGATAACACTGAAGGAAATATTTCCTTCATCAATCGGAAAAGGAAGATACTGTTCGGCTTCCCAGGAAACCTGATCTTCGATTTCTTCATTTGAACCGCCGGCCAGCTGTAATCTTTTGATCAAAGTGTTCGGACCAGACAAACCTATACAGGCAAACTTGTTGCTGCTTCTTAGCTCTTTTAAACCTTGTTGAAGCGCTTTTAAAATTTCATCTTCTTTCTGAATTTCATCTTCAATGATTGTTCCTTCAGGGAGAGGAACTGTTGAATAGTGATTAAGCTTGAAAGAGCCGTCCGATTGCTTGGACACTTCAGCCATTTTGATGGCACTCAAACCGATATCGATTCCGATAATACCCTTTGGACCTACATAAAAGAGGTCTCCAATCTTGTCTTTAATAGAATCCAGAACGTTTTTAGAATTCAATGGGGTTTACCTTAATCTCAATTTCTTTCTTAAATTATACATTTAATAAATAATTGGGATCAAGGAATATATCTCATAACATCGCTAAACCAACTCTGAGCAAATATCTGAACAGCTGCTACGATGATAATAAACGGGCCAAAAGGAATGTGATTTTCCCTCTTGATGACCTTGGAAAGAATGAGAGTTCCCCCTATGATGGCGCCCACGAAACAGCTGAGAAAAATGTTTTGAAGAATTCCTATAGGACCAAGATAAAGTCCCAGCACTGCGAAGAGCTTTATATCTCCTCCTCCAAGCCCAATTTGGCCTTTTAGCTGATAAAAAAGCCAGCTGACCAGTAAGGGAAAGCCTAGACCAATTCCAGCTCCCAGCAGCCAATGCGTCCAGGGTTGAGTAAAAACACCGAAGACAAAAAATAAAAGTCCGAGATATATGTTGATTGAGTCAGGCAAAATTTGATGTTTTAAATCAACTATAAAATGAACCAGAAAGGCGCTGAAGACTCCCAGGTAAAAAAAGAAATTCATCCAGTCGGCTGGATTTAAAGTTGATGGAGCAATAGCGAATGCGAATACTCCAGTAATCAGTTCCACGGCTGGATAGAGATAGGAAATCTTGCTTCCACAGTGAGCGCATTTTCCGCGAAGAAAAATAAAACTCAAAACAGGTAAGTTTTCATACCAGGCAATCAAATGTCCGCATTTCGGGCATGATGACCTGGGATGTACGATACTTTTTTCAAGGGGAAGTCTGTAGATAAGCGCATTTAAAAAGCTCCCTATCAGCACTCCGAAAATTGTCGCAAATGTAATTAAAATAGTTTCCACTTTAATCCAGATTTTTATTTTTAAATATTTGCACAACAATTATTGAAAGAGCTGTGAAATACAAAATGTAATAGATAAAAACATTGTATAAGTAATCTGTAGATACTGTCTGCTGGTAAAGCACGAAATCTTTCAGGTTTAATTTGTAAAAATTTGGCAAAAGAATATTTCCTACCTTAACTGCATTGTTAAAATAGACATTCATTTTTGCAAAAATGAGTTTAGACGTTTCATTAAGCGAATGTCCGATTATCAAGATAATAATGGAATAAATAACTGCCATTGCTGTGTTGGTTATTAATGAAAATAAAACCGCAAAGAGAAGAAGCAAAAAAGCTTCCAGGAAAGTGAAAAAGCTAGCCCATAAAATTAATGACTGAAATTTACCACCCAGAAAAAGATAAATACCGATGGCAAGTCCACTCAAAACAATTGTATTGATTGCGAGAACTGAAGAAAGTCCAATAACTTTGCCACAAAGAAAGTTGGTTCTTGAAATGGGCTTCGATAAGATCATGTACAGCGTTCTTTGCTCCACTTCTTTTGTCAGCAGGGTGGATCCGATAAATATCGCCATTCCAAAATTCGACAACGTCATAACTCCGAGTCCAAAATCGAGAGCAACCTTAACCGGAGCGCCGTAGGCAAATTCGGAAGCAATGTAAGTGATGAGCACAAGAGCAAGGGCCATAAACACAATACTCATCATGACTTTGCTTCTATAAACTTCGATAAAGGTAAATTTAGAGACTATGAGTGTATTTTTCATGATTTTATCTTATAAATAATTTCTTCTAGTCTTGGCTTTTCTTTCTCAATCTCAACGATATTCAATCCATTTTTAAGCATCTCTGTCAGAACTTCTCTTTTATCAGCTTCATTGACCTGTATGGTTTCTATTTTTTCACCCGAAAGATATTTAACGCTGTAAAGGTCATTGGAATTTTTGATGACCAATTCATCAATGCTGCCCTCGTATATCAATTTCCCTTTTTCAATGAAGATAACCTTGTTGCAGATTTCTTCGACATCTGGAACGATGTGGCTGCTGAAAAAAATAGTAATACCTTCATTGTTAAGTTCTTTTAGAATGTTTTTGAAATCTCTTCTTCCCAGGGGATCAAGGCCAGATAAAGGTTCGTCGAGAATAAGCACTTTTGGTCTGTGAATCAACGAACTGATAAAGCCCAATCTCTGCTGCATTCCTTTTGAATAGCCGTGTATTCTGCGGTCGATGGCATAACCAATGGCCATCCGGTCAGTCCACTTGGCAATAAGTTCTTTAAGTTCATTTTTTGGAATGCCGTAAAGCGCTCCAGTGTATTCCAAAAATTCTTTTCCGGTGAGATGCTGATAAAGATACGCTTTCTCTGGAAGGTATCCAATCGAGGATTTAATTTTTTCTGGAGTGTTTCCCATTGTTCTTGAAAAGATTACGTCGCCAGAATCTTGCCGTGAAAATTCCATCAGAATTTTTATAAGGGTTGTTTTTCCGGCGCCATTAGCGCCCAAAAATCCGACGAGCTCACCTTCATTTATGTTGAATGAGACATTATCAAGCGCTTTGAATTTCTTATCCCAGAAGTTGTACTGGAATGATTTGGAAATATTTTTAAATTCAATCATATTAAATATCTTATCAAATTTTTGAAAAAGATTTTAATTTAATGAGCTCAAAATAGGTCATTGCTCTTTCTTCACTTTGACGAAAGATCTTATAGCGGACAATACCTGTCCAAATCCCTAAACCATAAAAAAGATGAGCAAGACCAAAAACAAATGGTGCCATTAAAACTTCTGGACACAATCCAAGTTTGAGCAAAGTGAACAGAGCAATAATTGTAAGATAAACAAGCAAGGGAAGTATTATCACCCCATTCATTGGATTCAAAAAAACCAGAACTGCGTAGAGAACTAAAAATGCCGGAATTAAAAAAAGCAAATCTTCCCTGTTAAAAAGAAGATGTTTCGCTCGCCCCTTACCGTAGCAGATCATTTGCTCGAGAAGGTCTGCGATATTTTTTCTTGGTAATCTAAAGACCGCTGCCGTTGGTTCGTAAAGGGCCTTTACGCGATTGCGTTTTAAAAATTCGTTTTCTTCACCTGGATAAAAATTCTTATTAAATCCTCCGGCATCGAGAAAATAAGCCTTCTGAACAAAAAAATTGGAAAGGATTAATTCTTTTTCATCTGTGAGTCTAGTTGAACCAGTGGCATTGTATCGACTACGGAAGGGACCGATTCCAAGAGGTGAAGTAAAAAACAATTGGAGGACACGATTCCATTCATCTTTTTCAGGGCTGAGCAACGAAGGTCCACCCAAAATTTTTATCTCAGGATTGCGAGTGGCAAGTTCTGCGTATTTTTTTAACAGGTCCGGCCGTGGGTCAGAATCATTATCCAGGAAAAGCAGGTATTCTCCACCTGCTGCCTCGGCCAGCTTGTTTCGCTGCAAAGAGGGATTATCTCCAACTCCGACAAGGACTTCAAAATCATAGTCGTCAGATTCAAGCATCTGAGCATGTTTTAAAGCAATATCCTTCTCCAGATATTGTCGCGTGACTATCAGAACACTGATCTGCAAAGATTTTCCCCGAGTCTGTTAAATTATTAGTTAAATGATATAATGAATATCTGTGAAAATGAGTAATCTTTTTAAAAAAATCTTACCCTATGCTTCAGTTGGTTTTCTCCTGGCCGGTGCTTATGCAGTCAACGTCCATAACGAAAAGCCAATGATGTATATTTCCAAACAAGATCAAACAATCAATTTTGATTCAACTCTTTATCGTTATTTCAATCTTGGATTAAAAAGACTTTTATCTTCCACCCTCTGGGTATCAACCATTATTGAAAGTGATATTGAACATTACAAACAAAAAGATCTAAACTCATGGATGTATCTGCGCTTCAATATTATTTCTGAGCTTGAGCCGGATTTTTATGAAAATTACGCTTTTGGTGGTGTTTATCTTTCCATCATCAAAGATGATATTCCTGGTGCTTCAAAAATTTTCAACAAAGGTCTGCTGAGATACCCTACAGATTACACACTTCTTCGGGATGCGAGTTATCACTTTTTCTTTGAGGCAAAAGATTATAAACGCGCATACGAAATTACTAAAAGCTTAAAGCAGCATCATCCTAAAAAACTAGAACTGGTGGGGATGATCACAAAGCTTGAAGCTGAACACGGCAAGCTTGAAGACGCTTTAACAATGCTCAATGAATTTCAAAAGAATTTTCCCAAGGGTACGTTGATTGGCGATAAGGTTTTTTTAAACCGCTATGCTTTAAAAGCAGAACTCGATTTGAAATGTCTGAATGTGGAAAAAAGACCTGACTGTTCTTTGGTTGACCTGGAAGGAGTCCCCTATATTAAAACCTCTGAGGGGTTTAAGGCCACCAAGAGCTGGATTCCTTATCGTCGCAAATCTATGACTAAAAAAAATGAGGCGCTATAAAAGCGCCTCATTAATATCTAAACTCTAATTAGAAATTAGTAACCTGGTGTAATATTGTTAAGAGCTTTTGTATGAGAAATTGTCCACTGGTCTCTTGTTACAGTAGATGAAATTGATCCTGCTGCCCCTGCTGTAAATCCGTTTTGTACTGCTGCAGAAGTTGGTAAGTGTGAAGTTGCTGAAGGCTTGTTCGCACTAACAACACCAAGTAGTGTTGCGGGAAGGAATGCGATGTCACCGACTGCTGGAGCTGCTGAAATTGTAGTACCTGCAGCACAGTTAGTGTAACCAGGGTTTAATGCTGTAGCATCGAATCCAGAAGCGAAACCGATTGCATAGTAACCACGTGGTGATTGCTCATAACCCATCGTTAGTAAACATGTCGCATACGTATCCCAGTCTGCATTCGATCCAACTTCAGTATTATAGAGAGAAGCAAGCTGGATTTTTGCTTCAGATTGTTTTGATTTTGCTTGATACTTTTTAAAATTCGGAACCGCGATAGCTGACAAGATACCAATAATCGCAACAACGACCATCAGCTCTACGAGCGTAAACCCTAGCTCGCTTTTTAAAAGCCACTTTTTCATACCCTTCTCCTGTTTTACCAAAATTAAGATTTGGCAATTGTTTCAATTACACATTCACGTCTTCGTAAAATTAAGATTTACCAAAACCCTGCAATGTAACTTTAATTATAATATACCTTGATATTGATTTAGTTTCGGCAGAAATTGCCTAAACCTTTAATATTCTAGCCCCCCGAAGCTCCTGCCGACATAAACATTGGCAGATACATGGCAACTAATATTGTCGCTATGATACCTCCGAGAACAACAATAATGATTGGTTCCAGCATCTTAGTCATGGAAGAAACCAGTTCGTCTACCTCATCTTCGAAAACCTGGGCCACCCTCAACAACATCTGGTCAATCTGACCTGTCTGCTCTCCCACCCGGATCATCTGGGTTACCAGTTCAGGGAAATACTCGATCTTGCTCAGAGGTTCTGTCAGTGTCTTTCCTTCCATGACTTTTTTCTTCACTTCTTTAATGTCATTAGCGATGACTGTGCTGTCGAGGGTCTCAATACAAATATCAAGTGCATCAATCAACGCAACACCGGCACCAAGAAGAGTCGAAAGCGTATTAGAAAAAGATGAAAGGTTTGCTTTGACAATAACCTGGCCGAACAATGGAAAACGCATGCTCACGTTGTCCCAGAAAATTTTCCCTGTAGGTGTCTTGATATAAGATACAAAGGAGGCGATCGCCACAAAAAAAGCAGGGACCATAACAGGAGAATACGTCCCAAAAAATTCCGACGCATCAATAACGAATGAAGTGATCCAGGGCAATTCCTGTCCGGTTTCTTTCAACATCCCTACGAACTGAGGAACAACGAAGACCATCATCGCCCAAATAACAACCATACCAACCAAAGTTACAATTGTTGGATACATCATTGCTGATTTAATCTGAGATTTTGTCTTCTGCTGCTTTTCCATATGCGTGGAAAGCTTTTTTAAGATCTGATCGAGAATACCACCGGCTTCACCGGCCTTTACTAGATTGCAATAAAGTTTATCAAATCCTTTTTGAGCCTGCATTGCTTCTGCAATGGTTTTCCCTTCTCCAACATCCGCTGCAATTTTTTTAATGGCCAGCTTTAATGACGGATTTTTTTCCGCGCGATAGAGAATTTCGAGTGACTGAAGAATAGGAACCCCCGCGCTGATCATAATCGCGAGCTGTTTAGTAAAGTTGCTGAGATCTTTTGCTCCAATAGCCGAAGCAAAACCCTTATCAACCATCCACATTCCCAAATCGAATTCAAGAATAGTTGGTGGGATAATTTTTTTTACACGAACACCCTGAACACGCAGAATTTTTCGCACTTCTTTTTCAGAAGCCGCATCTACTTGTCCGAGAATTTTTTTACCGTTTGGATCGACGGCTTCGTATTTATAAATTGCCATGAGAAATTATTTTACCTTAATACCCAATTGTGTGGCCAATTCCTCGGGTGCTGTTGAATAGCTGAGGGCTACCTCTGCACTGATTGCACCGGCCTCAACGTGTTTTTTCAAACTCTGGTTCATTGTCACCATACCCGTCTTATCTTGTCCGATCTGCATTTGTGAATAAACCTGGTGAAGCTTATCTTCGCGGATCAGGTTGCGTATACCCGGAGTCGGAGTGAGAATTTCCATTGCTGCTACTCGACCTTTTTCATATGACTTTGCAATCAGCTGCTGAGAGACAATTCCCTGAAGAACGAAAGACAACAATGTTCTAATCTGAATTTGTTGATGGGCCGGAAAAACGTTGATAACACGGTTGATGGTCTGAACACACGAGTTGGTGTGAAGTGTACCGAAAACCAAGTGACCCGTTTCTGCGATCGTCAAAGCTGCTTCAATCGTTTCCATATCACGAAGCTCTCCCACCAGAACAATGTCCGGATCCTGACGAAGAAGAGACTTCAAAGCATTATGGAAAGTTAAAGAATCTGTTCCAATTTCTCTTTGGTTCACAAGACAGCTTTTATGAGCGTGAACAAATTCGACGGGATCCTCTAGAGTAATAATGTGCCCAGCTTCGTTTTGGTTAAGATAGTCAATCAAAGATGCAAGAGTTGTCGACTTACCTGAACCAGTCGGACCTGTAACCAGAATAAGACCGTTGGAAACATCACACATCTTTAACAAAATATTGGGCAAATTGAGTGCTTTAAAGTCAGGAATAATACTGGGAATAATACGGAAGACAGCAGCGACTGCGCCTTTGGAATTAAACACGTTCGCACGAAAACGAGCCAGTCCCTTAATCCCAAATGAGAAATCAAGTTCGAGTTTTTTTTCAAATTCATTTTTTTGATCTTCTGTAAGAATCTGATAGATCAATCTTTTTGTATCTTCACCTGTCAGAGGTGTAGTTTTGACTTTAATAATTTCACCGTGGACTCTCAATCCAGGTGACGTCCCTGATGTGATATGTAAGTCAGAAGCATTACTGTCTACCATCAATTTGAAGAGCTGTTGAATTTTCAGACTCTCGTTTCCAATTGATTGAGCAGTTCCGGTTTGAGTCAACCTCGTTGAAGCCCTGCTGCTTGTATTGTCTTCACTCATTTTTCACCTACAATTTATCCGAAGCCGAATTAGATATCGCTTCATCCAGAGTTGTTAATCCTTGAGCCACTTTCGTCAAAGCACACATTCTAAGAGTCTTCATTCCTTCCTTGATGGCCTGTCTTTTGATTTCATCACTAGAACCATTTCGTAAAAGAATCTCTTTAATCATTGGTGTAACTTCGAGAACTTCGTAAATCGCCACACGACCTTTGTAACCAGTGTTGTTGCAAGTCGCACAACCTTTACCTTTATAAACTGTTATTTTTTGAGCTGACGCTGGAGAAATTCCACACGAGACCAGCATTTCGGGTGTCACACTTGGATCAACATCCTTACAGTCTTTACAAATTCTCCGGCACAGTCTTTGGGCAACAACTACGTTTAAGGCAGCAGCAACGAGGAAGGGCTCAATCTCCATATTCACCAAACGGGTAATTGTACTTGGAGCATCGTTAGTGTGAAGAGTAGATAAAACAAGGTGACCAGTAAGAGCTGCTTCAATGGCAATCTCACCAACTTCTCCGTCTCGAATCTCCCCAACCATGATAATGTCCGGATCCTGACGAAGAAACGATTTAAGTGCAGCTGCAAAGGTTAAACCTATATCTTTTTTGACGTTGACCTGGTTGATCCCCT
>DJVH01000005.1 GCA_002440825.1 Bacteriovoracaceae bacterium UBA6261
GCTCGACATGGGATTCATCGACGACGTTAAAACAATTCTTTCGTGCTTAGGCGAAACGAAGAAGACGTGGATGTTCTCGGCAACTATGCCAGCTCCAATTCTTTCATTGATGAAAACATATTTGAAAGATCCTCTTGTCGTAAAAGTTCAGAAGAAAACTTCTACAAACGAATCAATCGAACAAAAGCATTATGTTGTTCGTCACTCTCAAATGAGTGAAGCTGTTTGCCGAATTCTCGATTCTCTTGAAGATTACTACGGAATGATTTTCTGTAGAACTAAGATCGATGCAAAATCTCTAGCAGACGAATTGAATGCTCGTGGATATCCATCGGATTCAATGCACGGAGATATGTCACAACAACAACGTGACCTTACGATGAGAAACTTCAAGCAGAAAAAAATTAAAATGCTTGTTTGTACAGACGTAGCAGCAAGAGGTATCGACGTTGATAACCTTACTCACGTTATTAACTACGGCCTTCCACAAGATATCGAATCTTATGTGCACCGTATTGGTAGAACAGGTCGCGCTGGTATGACTGGTGTAGCGATTACTCTTTGTGAGCCAAGTGAACGTTATAGACTTCGCATGGTAGAAAACAATACAAAAGCTCGTATCGTTCAAGCAGTTCTTCCAACTCCAACTGAGTTGAAACAAGTTCTTGTTCGTAAAGAACTTAAGAAATTTGATGAACTTATTGAGAATATCGATCGTCTGGAAGCAGATGAAGTTTTTGCAGAGAAATTTGCAGCAATGGAAAAAGCAGATCTTCTTAAAGTTATGTACAACCATTTATTCAAGTCTCAAATTTCTCGTTACGACTCAGCTCCTTCACTTGATATCCAGGAACAACGTCGTCCGGATTCAAGAGATCGCAATCAGTCCGCTCAGCCAGCAGGACGTGCAAATCATAGCGGGAACATGCGCTTCTTCGTCAATATTGGTAAAGAGCACGGTCTTAACTTGAAAACATTGTTGAATTCGATTGCAGGCATGGTTAATGTCGATGAAAGAATGATCCGCAATGTTGATATGAAAGAAACATTCTCTTTCCTTGAACTTCCTCAAAACTTTGGGGATGCACTCTTGAAAGTCAATGGTCCTATGATCAACGATAGAACCGTTCGTTTTGAATTGACTCGGTCTGCTCCAATGGCAAGAACGGGCCATGGCGGCGGAGATCGCGATAGAAGACCAAGCAGCTTCCGCGGTGGTAGATCTGGCGGCGGCGGTCATTATTCTGATCGCGGACCAAGAACTGATCGTTCTGAAAGATCATCATTCCGCTAATAAGAATTTCTGATTATAATTGATCTCAGATATAGAGGCGCTTTTTAGCGCCTCTTTTATTTTTTAAAGGGATCATGGAATGAAAACTCTTATCTTTACTGGTGGCGGTTCCGGCGGCCACGTTATGCCGGCACTGACTGTTCTCAAAAAAATTAATGCTGAAAAGAAATACGATATACATTATATCGGTGGGATCCACAGCATTGAGCGAGAACTGGTAAAAGATTATGAACTGACTTACCATCCCATACGCACAGGAAAGCTTCGCCGCTATCTTTCAGTTGAAAATTTGAAAGATACAATCAGAGTAGTTTTGGGATTATTTGATGCGTTTTTAGTCCTGATGAAATTTTCTCATAAAGAAACTCTTGTGTTCTCAACCGGGGGTTTTGTAAGCGTACCCGTTGTCATTGCCGCCAGACTCCAAGGCAAAAAAGTTTTCATTCATGAGCAGACAAGCAGAGTGGGCCTCGCCAATAAAATCTGCTCGCATTTTGCCACGAAAGTTTTTATCAGTTTTGAAGATTCCTTTAAGTATTTCAATCCGGTGAAAACTTTTTTTTCGGGTTATCCTCTGCGCGAAGAATGTTATACAGACACTGTAAACAATATCGTCATCAATGGACGAACCCTTAACAACGAAACGAAACCCATTCTTTTCGTCACTGGGGGCGGAAACGGAGCTCAATTGATTAATAAATTGATTGAGAGAAATCTGCAAAAGCTCACTGAGAAATACATCATCGTTCACCAGGTGGGAAAATCGTTTCTCAATGAATATTCCAAATATTCATCACAAGACTACATTCCGTTAGCTTTTGTTGGTAAAGAAATGATCGATCTTTTTAAACTTGCAACCGTCACGGTCTCTCGTTCAGGAGCGGGGACAGTTTGCGAGCTGATAGCAGTCGGTAAAAAATCAATTTATATTCCTCTAAAAATTGCTCAAAAAAACGAACAGTTTTTCAATGCACTTGAGGCCCATAAAAAACTTGGTTCCATTATCATTGAAGAGAAAGAATTAAATGATGAAAATTTCATGAAAGCATTGGGAGAAATTGGAGTCAGTAATCCAATGAAAAAAGTGCAAAAACAAAATGGTCTGGATTTTCTTATCAAAGAAATCGAAACGGCTCTTTAATCGTCCAGTTTCTGTTCAGCGATAAAGTTCAATACATCAATACGGGCAACAGTACCCAAAACATATTGGGCCTTATCAATAACAGGAATCCACTTTAACCGTTCCTTGTACAAAAGGATCAAAACTTCTTTTAAAGTGGTTTCAGGATAGGCATACTTCACATCTACCTTAAAATCGATTGTACTGCTGAGCTTTTTTGAAGCCGCTTGAATCAAAAGATCATACTCAGAAATAATCCCAAGCAATTGTCCTTTATCATCAATGACTGGAGCCCCGCTTATGTGATGAATGCGGAAAGTTTCAATTGTATGTCTCAGAGAATAATTCTCACGCAAAGAAATGAAGTTAGTGACCATAAAGCTGCTCACCGGCGAACTCGCCAGATTGAACTGCTGGGCCTTATCCATCATTTTTTTATGTGAAGCGATCATTAGCCGATTCTTAGAATGTAACCACGCGATTTAATCGTTTTGATATATCGTGAGAATGGCATCAACTTCTTTCTTAAGTTAGAAAGGTGAGTATCAATATTCTGGTTTTGAACGTGAACGTTCGGCCACAATAAATTTGTGATGTATTCACGACTAAAAACTTTGTTTGGATTTTTTGCAAGCAAATGAATCAGCTTGAATTCAATAGGAGTCAGCTGAATTTTTTCTTCGTTAATTTCCGCCATCTGCATATCACAGTACAATTTGAATCCATCAAAAGTAATAGTGTTGTCCTGAGAAGTCCCAGGCTTCATATTAATTTTATTTTTAATTCTTGCAACAAGCTCTCTTAAAGAAACTGGTTTAACGATAAAATCGTCAGCGCCTAAATTCAAACCGCGAATAACTGATTCTTCAGATGGATCACCGGAAAGAAAAATAACCGGAAGATCAGGATGAGTGACTTTAAATTTTTGGTAAAGCTCAAAGCCGTTAATCGTTGGCATATGAAGATCGAGAAGAACTAAATCAGTATGTGTCTTAGAAAGAAAAGTCAGAAGGTCGAGAGGGTTCTGAATCAACTCGAGATTGAACGTTGGTGATAACAATTCGTTATAACTTTTTAAATTATCTTTCACATCATCAACAATAGTTACGTGCATTTTTCTATCCATAAGCGTTCCTTAAAACTTGTTTACTTTAAAAGTATAAAGCATCACAAATAGTTATCAATTTGGTACGTCAAAATTGCTGAGCTCTTAAGTTTGAGTTTGCAACTTTTTGATTTTATTCCTAATTGTAAACAGTCAAAAGGTGCTAGGTGGCAAAAAAGGGAGGAAAAGAAGCGCCCTTAGGAGCTAAGGGCGCGGAATTACAATATATTTACTTTAGAAAATTATTTTCCTAGTAGGCCATTTTTGAGCTGTTCATCACGTGGATTTGTGAACCAGATGTTGAGCAGGGCCTTGGAAAATTCACCGTTGCCGACTTTTTCAGATGTTTTACCTTTCGCTGTGACAGTCACACCGTCAGTAAGAAAGTTGATTGTGATCTGATCATTTTTCACAACGTCAGGAATGAGTGAATTGAATTTATCCATCATCACTTTATAAGAAGCGTGGTTTGAATTGGCCGCTTCCATTCCTTCATTAAAAGCGTCGCGAAGTTTCTTTGCTTCAACTTCGCGCACGAAATGCATAACAATTTGTTTTGGAGAAGTTGTACTTAAAAAAGCAGCAGGATCTTTAGTCTTTGAATCAAGATAAAGGGCTCCGTAGTAAACTTTGATTTTCAGGATAGTCGCCTTTCGGATTCCAATTCCATTTAAAACAAGTTCTTTTCCATCAACGCTAACTTTATCGGCGAAATTAATTCCGTCCAATGTAGCAGCAGAGAGAGAGAGCGTGAAAAAAAGTGCAATCAAACCGAGAAGCTTCTTCATAGTTTACCCCTTTCTAATAACTGAACGTTTATTACCAGCAAGTTCTTTCTTTCTGATTCTAATTGAAACGGGAGTGATCTCAACCCATTCGTCATTGTCGATCCAGTCCAATGCCCATTCAAGCGTTCTGTTAACGATTGGTGGAAGGATAACGTTTTCATCTTTACCTGCAGTTCTTACTGAAGATAAGTGTTTTTCGCGAACGCAGTTTACAACGATATCGTTTGGACGAGTGTGCTCGCCAATAACCATACCTTCATATGTTGCTTCACCCGGTTTTACAAACTGCTTGCCGTTAGCAAGAAGGTTAAACAGAGCGTAAGGAGTCATTTTACCAGCGCGGTCAGAAACCATAGCGCCGTTCTGACGTCCTAGCATATCCCCTGTGTACGGTCTGTAACCAAGGAATTCAGAAGACATAAGTCCTGCGCCACGTGTGTCAGTCAGGAAGATACCGCGGTAACCAATGAGTCCGCGTGAAGGAATAATAAAGACAACTCTTGTGCGATCTTCACCAAGTGGCATCATGTTTTCCATAATCCCTTTTCTTTGTGAAAGTTTTTCAGTAATTGCACCAGTTGAATCATTTGGAATATCAAGAACAACTTTTTCGAATGGTTCTAGTTTTTCACCAGCTTCATTTGTTTGGAAGAGAACTTGAGGACGACCAACCATGAACTCGAAACCTTTTCTTCTTAGTTGTTCGAAAACGATAGCAAGCTGAAGTTCTCCACGACCTTTAAGGATGAAAACTTTCGGATCATCAGTGCCTTCATATTGAAGAGCAACGTTCGTTTTAATAGAGTCTTCCAAAAATTCTTCAAGCTTTCTCGACGTCAGGTATTCGCCTTCTTGTCCTGAAAGTGGAGTTGTCGAAACCGAAACCTGAACCCCTACAGTTGGTGGTTCAACAGAAATACGTGGAAGTGGATCGATGTTTGTTGTCGAAACAATCGTGTCACCGATTTTGCCGTTTTCTGTTCCAGCGACAATAACAATTTCTCCAGCTTTTGCTTCTTCAACTTCAGTAATTTTCAAAGCTGAGAATTCTTGAATAGCTGTAACTTTGAAAGTTTTATCTTTTCTGGCTTCGTCACAAAGAGTGTAGTTTCCAGCTTTCTTAATTGTTCCTCGTTGAATTCTTCCGATAAGAAGTGGCCCAAGGTAAGGAGAGTAAGAAAGGTTTGTGACAAGAAGTTGAAGATCTTCACCTGGAGTGATTTTTGGTTCCGGGTAGAAATCAGAAACCATGAAGTCCAGAATCGGTTGAATATCTGTTCCTGGAACTTTGTAATCGTGAGTCGCAATACCTGCTCTCGCTGAAGCGTAGATGATAGGAATATCAAGATCGAAGTCTGGGATGTTCAACTGGTCAGCCATTTCGAGGAAGAGAGATTCAATATCGTGCTTAACTTCTTCGATACGTTGATCGGGTCTGTCGATCTTGTTGATAACAACACCGATTTTAATATGTCTTTCCATTGCTTTTTGAAGAACGAATCTTGTTTGCGGCAATGGACCTTCAGAAGCGTCAACGAGAAGAAGAACTCCATCTACCATCATGAGAGAACGTTCAACTTCACCACCGAAGTCGGCGTGGCCAGGAGTATCCAGAAGGTTGATTTTTGTATCTTTCCAAATGAACGCACAGTTCTTCGCTGTAATCGTGATCCCGCGTTCTTTTTCAATTTCACCTGAGTCCATTACACGTTCAGCAACTTGCTCGCGTTCGTCGAATGTATTTGATTGCTTTAAAAGGCAATCAACAAGAGTTGTTTTACCATGGTCAACGTGAGCGACGACGGCGATGTTTTTCAATTTGCTGTAGTTTTTAGACATAGAATTCCTTGCTAATCGATCTCCATAAAAGGGGACCTGGTGTAATCAAAATTTTAATGAATTTCGGGAGACTTTAGCATAAGATGGGCCCTTATGCGAGAGTACAATGATCCAGTCTAAAAATTTATCGAAACATTTCGGCGCGCAAGAGTTATTTGAGAATGTCACTTTTCAAATCGGACCTCGTGAGAGAGTCGGGCTTGTGGGAAGAAACGGTACAGGTAAATCGACCCTTTTTAAGCTAATTCTCGGAGAGTTAGCGGCCGATTCTGGTGAAATCACTATTCCCAAAGGTTATAAACTCGGTGCGCTTGAGCAGCATATTCACTTCACGAAACCTACAGTACTCGAAGAATGCACACAGGTTTTAAATCCTGAAGATTTCAATGAGCACGAAGCAGAGAAGATTTTGTTTGGTCTGGGCTTTTCTGATGAAGACTTGCAAAAGGACCCAAAGAGCTTTTCGGGTGGGTATCAAATCCGCATCAATTTGACGAAGGTTCTTCTCAAAAGACCTGATTTGCTTTTATTAGATGAGCCTACCAACTATCTCGATATCGTGAGTATGCGTTGGCTGAAAAGTTTTCTTAAGAACTTTCCGGGCGAAATCATGTTGATCACCCACGATCGCGAATTCATGGACGATGTCGTGACTCACACGATGGGTCTTCATCGTCGACAACTAAAAAAAATCAAAGGCGATACCGCAAAATTTTATGAACAGATTTTGCAGGATGAAGAAATTTACGAAAAAACCAGAGAGAACCTGGATAAAAAACGCAAAGAAATGGAAGCCTTTGTTGAACGTTTTAAGGCCAAGGCTTCTAAAGCTGCCCAGGCTCAGTCTCGAATGAAGGCCCTGGAAAAAATGAGCTCCATGGACAAGCTTGGCAATATTGAAAACCTTGGATTCCGCTTTCGTTTTGTCGAATGTCCGGGAAAACAGATTGCCGAAGTTAAGCACCTGGCCTTCGCTTATGACAATCAACCTGAACATGCTCTCTTTCACAACTTGAGTTTCACTATAAATCGCGAAGACCGCATTGGGATCATTGGAAAAAACGGAAAAGGGAAGTCAACTCTTCTCAATGTTATCGGCGGCACGCTTGATCCTTTCGAAGGGAAAGTGAGTTTCCATCCCTCTGCACAGATTGGCCATTTCGGTCAGACTAACATCAATCGCCTCAATATGGACAATACGATTGCGGAGGAAATTCAATCGGCCAATGGCGATCTTGCAATTTCAAGTGTGCGCAATATTTGCGGAACGATGATGTTTGAAGGCGACCTTGCCAATAAGAAAATTAAAGTTCTCTCCGGAGGAGAACGCGCCCGTGTTCTATTGGGAAAAATTTTAGCAAAACCTGCCAATTTACTTTT
>DJVH01000011.1 GCA_002440825.1 Bacteriovoracaceae bacterium UBA6261
CATATTGCCAACAACAGACTTAAAGACATTGGCGAGAAAGAAGTTAATAAATTGGCGACAGCGTGTTCTTATTGTATGATTAATTTTAATTCGTCTAAAGCTCACGTGAAGGAAACGGAAAACCTTGAAGTTGAAGACATCGCCTCAATTCTCGCACGTTCAGTTCTGTAAGATATTTTTACTTACAAGCCTTGCAGTATTCAGCTGCAAGGCTTTTTCTCAAACTGAAGACAATCCAGGGTTGATAGAAAGTTTGGAACGCCTGCTGGAAGTTCATCGCAAACAATACGATCAGAACAAATCAAGAATCCAATCCAATTTAAAATCACCTACAGAATTAACTAACTTCAATGATATTAAACTCGATCCGCAATTTGTCAGGTCGCTCATTTTTCATTCCGACGATAAATATCTTCGTTTAATTCAGACAGATGAGTGTAAGCTTCTTTCAGTGCTGGAAACCGGCCTGGTAAAAACTGCTGAAGGAGACATTAATTCCGTCTTAATTCAGTACAAAACTAAAGAAGGCACTATTGAAAGTGCTTCTTTTCCTAAAGAAGAATTCTTTGAACAGATTTATAAAAAGAAATGTCTGAACAACCGTGAGTTTGCGACCCTCTTTAGTGAAGCAAACTTTGCAAAAACAATTGAAGGTGTGAAATTTTCTGTTCCCAAAAGTGCGAATGAATGCAGCGCCATTCACAAAGAATGGTTAGATAACTCTTTTACCCCTTATCTTTGTAAGATTCAGCACACGATAAAGAAGTCTAAAAGCCAAAAGACTGTTGATCTTTACAAGTCAAAAATTCCCGCCTTCCAACGAACCTATTTAGATAATCTTTGCCTCAATCTCACGGATGCAAATGCTTTTTGTGAAAGTTACTTGAAGAAAGATGTTTGGTCTAAAGTTTTAAATGGAGAAGCTCCTGTCTATAAACTTTCATATAAATGTCAGAACATCCTGAATAAATTTCCAGTTGCAAATTCAGATTTAAAAGACTGTGCTGCTAAATTCAACAGCGATGCTTCAATTTGCGAAACTCGCGGAACTAGAAATTTTCCGTCCGATTTTCCTATGAGCAATTGCAACTTGATGTCTGAAGCCCTCAACAAAGGAAAATTGGCGGCCAATTACCAGGATTGCCCCGGAAATGTGGACAACGAAGCATTGACCAATGTTCACCGCCTTGTGAATCATTTCGCTCCTCGCAACATTGTCACTTCAAAAGAAACCTGTGCAGGCGAAGCAGAATACACCTATGCCAAGCTTAACTTTGACATTAAACACGAAGAGGGATGGCCGCTAAAAGTATGTTTCATGAACCGGGTTCAAGAAAAAGAAAACTGCACGCCTTATATTCCCGGATCGCGCGACAACGAACCGTTGAGCGAAGATCAAGTGATAGCCAAAATTCTTTATACACAAAAAGGCGCTCCTGCAAAAACAAAGTGCCGCATTGTTGATTCTAAAACTTATAATCCGCTACGCTCAGAGTTCAAATTCGGATGCTTCATAGTCTACGATGCCGAATCATGTACGACTCTATCCTGTGATAAGAAAGTCATTTGGGAAGAAAAAACTCAGCCCGATATAAGATTTGTCGGTAAGCCTGTTTTTGATTATTTCCCTACCGCATTTATTAATGAACGATATTCGTTTATCAGTATGATCAATGAAGTTAAAGGAACCCAGCAGAGAACAATAAAAAATCTGACTGATATGAAATTCTATCTGGATAAAATTCCCAGCGGTTTAATCCATGGAGTTGGTTGTGCAGAGGACTTAATCCCTGAAGAATTTTCAAGAACAACCATGAATCAATGCAAACCTTTGCCTTTTATCATTGATGGTTATTCTGTAAAAAACAATGAAACCTGGATTGTTTTAAGATCTTCAATAGATGATGTGCACTCCCCTCGCTTAATGCTATGGCAGAATATTTTTAATTCAGTAAGCGCCTATCGCGAACTGCATCCTCTAAACACGTGGACACTTTATGGCATTAAAAAATAAATTAACGTCCATTCTCATCTCCATGTTCACTTTAGCTGGCGCTGAAGCAAAAATCGTATTGCCTGAATTAATGGCCAAGCAGGCAATTAATAATATTCGTTTTCTCTCTCAGGATGGCAAATATACCTATTATCAGAAGAGATCAGGCAGTTTGCTTTTCTCGACCAACTACAAAGTGCAGGAAATGCTGAAAGGTGAAATGGGAACTGAGTATAATCTTGTTGCCTCTCCGGCGAGAAAGAAAATCCTCATTGTGCAAAACCCGACCTTTCATAATTTTTACTCACTAAGGGCAAAGCAGAAAATTTATATCGTCAACTACGGTGAAGCGACTCCCAGAGAAGTCGGTTATGGCATAAACCCTGTTCTTCTTTTAAATGACGAATGGCTATCGTTATATGATCCTTATTCAAAAATTTTGAGCTTTGAAAATACAACAAATTCTGCTTTAAAGTTTTCCATCAGGCTCAACAACCGCATCAATGTTTATTTTACTCCTCAAGTAATTATGACTGATGACAATACTGTTTATTATACCGACTTGGGAGAAAATGGAGCTGTGGGGCTGCTTGAATTCAAAAGAAATACGGCTAAAAGTGAAATCTTGATGAAAGCTCAGACTCCCATGATAAAAATGGAGATTTGTCAGCTTAATGACCAATTGCTTTTTGCGACTTTTGGAATTCACGGAGCCATTCAAGGGACAAACATTTCGACAGTCGCTCTACCTCTAAAAGATTTCAACAAGCGTGAAGTGATTTATAAATCTGAATACAACGACCTTGGGCATATCGTCTGCAATTACGATAAAGAGAAATTTGCCTTTATAAAAAATTTCGGTACTCAGACTAACCCTGATTACGACATTGCAGAAATTGAAGTTTCATCAAAGAAATTAGTCGCCTTGAGTGAGTTGAAAACCATCAGCAACATTATCAATATGGATGGAACATTGCTGACTCAGGAAAGAGGGAAATATTTTATTGTAAAAGGAGAAGTCGATTATAAAAACATCGATACTCTGAAGGCCAAGACAGAAACTCCCAAAGGTGAAAAATCGGAAACGAAACTGAAAGAAGAAGCATTGGAGAAACAACTGGAAAATGAATAGATATTTTATTTTCTTCTTCATTCTTATTCCCCTGCTTTGTTTCTCTCAGGAAGAAACGGAAACGGGCATTCGCCTTCAGGGGTCCAAAGAACTTCCTCTGGAATTAAATCTGTTGGTCCAATCTCTACAAGATACTGATCCGGGTCAAAGGGAGTTCATCGACTCTATTTTCAAAATTGATTCTTACGCTAAACTTCTCAGCAAAGAAGATATTTTCCTGGTTGGTAAAATTGAGATTTATAAAACGCTTCTTAAATCCAACGCGCCAAGGTCAGCATTCAGTCTTGACGGTGAAACTTTAAAATTGCTGAAAGACGCTTTAAAAAAAGCTCATGACCCTTTCATTCGATGGTTCTTGCAAGCTTTGCTTCATGACAGCGACTCGATTATTTCATCGTCTCTTTTCAAGGATTACACACTTCAGAAGAACAACGGCAAACTCGAAAAGATTGAATACAAAAAAATCGATAAAAAAATACAGTTGATTGGCAGATGGGTCTCCAAAATACGGCCGGAAGCTCCCGACTTCGAAAACACGCTCAAAATAGAACTGACCCCGGTCCTGTTTGAATCGCTCAAAAACATTGAGCAGGCTTATTTTCTTCTAGCCCAAAATGCAACTCAAGGGAAAATCTCTTACGTAACTAACATCAAAGAATTGAAATTCTTCAGCCAACAGACAAAAAAGCAGACTAAAAAAGCTGCGACTCAAAAAGAAAAATCAGTTGAAGACATCCTTGCCCCTATCACAGAAGAAGCCGCCCCTACCGAGACTCCCCTGCCTGAACCAAGCAAGGAAGATTGGCTGAACGATGACAACGCTCCTGACAATCTCAAAAATCTTCCAAAACCGAGCGATGACGCTGACTGGCTACAAGACATTTAGGCCATTATGTGCTAACTTTTTCCTCTGAAATTGCCTCTTTTCACAGGACGTTCTATGGCCCTAAACAAACAGCCCTACAAAGGGACCCGCGACTTTTTTCCAAAAGATAAACGAGTCCGCGATTATCTCTTTTCCGTTATGACAAAAACAGCTGAAAGCTTTGGTTATGAATCGTACGACGGTCCACTGCTAGAAGAAGTTGAACTTTATAAAGCAAAGTCTGGCGAAGAGCTGATCAACGAACAAATTTATTCTTTCACTGATCGCGGCGATCGATTTGTCGCCATCAGACCTGAGATGACTCCAACGGTAGCGAGAATGGTCGCACAAGTTCATCGTGAAGCTGCAAAGCCACTTCGTTGGTTTTCAA
>DJVH01000056.1 GCA_002440825.1 Bacteriovoracaceae bacterium UBA6261
CGCAATGGCCGCTCTGGACATTATTCTTGAAGAAAACCTGGTCGAAAATTCCAGAGTCATGGGAAATCTCTTTCTGGATAAGATGAAACCATTTGTCGATCGCTACTCCTTTGTCGGAGAAGTCAGAGGCGCAGGACTCATGCTTGGAATTGAGCTGGTTAAAGATAAAAAGACTAAAGAGCCTTTATCAAAGAAAGCTTGTGAATGGCTGTTCAGGGAATTTTTAAACAAGGGCATTTTAACAATGTCCTATGCCTCCAGTTTCAGGATCCAGCCTTCAATGACGATAGATCGCGAAACCATAGAAAACATCATTGCCATCATGTTTGAAGTGTTTGATACGATGGAGGCCAAAAACATCAAGGAGATGTTATGAAGTTGATTTATGCTAAAGGAGCTTGTTCGCTTTCGGTTCATATTCTTCTTGAAGAGCTCGGCATTGCTTATGATTGTGAGATTGTCAGTCTGAAAGACAAAACAAGGCTGGAAGAAATTTCTCCAAAAAGTTATGTCCCTCTGCTCGTACTCGATAATGGTGAAGTCATGGGTGAAGCTTCATGCATTCTTCAGTATCTTTGTGAAAAACAGCATCGCTTGGATCTTATTGGTGGCGCCCCTGGTTCAATTGAAAAATTTCGTTGTATCGAATGGCTTGATTTTGTCAGTACCGAAATTCACAAAGCAGTGGGCCCGCTCTTCAGTAAAGACTGCATCGATCCATTGCGAACAACTCTTTTTCAGGCAACTGAAAAACGGCTCGAGTACATCAATGATAATCTCGACGATAAATCTTTTCTCACTGGAGAGAAAGTCACCATTGCCGATATGTATCTGATTGTGAATCTGCATATTCTTGAACATCTTAAATTTGATTTGAACAAATATTCCAACATAATGAATTACATACACAGAATGGATTGCCTTCCTTCCGTCATTCGTGCCATGGGACAGGAAGAGGCTGAACACACGCCCAAGCGCCGCCCTTTAACTGAAAAAGACCTCGCCAGCATGGGACTTTCCTGAAAATTTTATAGGTTTTCGAGATTAACCCTGATTGTTTGTGATAAATCCCTTTCGTTTGGGGGATTTTATGAAACTTTGTCAATTTCTTGTTTTGCTGCTGGTTTTCTCTTTTAACGCTTATTCTTCTGTCGATTTCAAAATCGCCAAGGCTTCCGTCATTGGCAATTTCGAGGTGGGAGTGGGATCAGAACTGGTTCTTAAAAGCGATGATAAAAGATTAAATGGCCCGGCACTGTTTCTGGGAAGTGCAGTCAAACCTGATGGCGATTCCAGTTATCAGATGTTCCTGATGAAAAATTCTAAAAATGTTTACTACGTTGAGACAAACGAATTCTCCAAAAGATTTACACCGAAGTATCAGACCATTTTTGACCTGTATGAACAAATGGGTGGTACATGCACTGGTTACGCCATTTACGATTTTTTATTTCAGACAAATCTTTCAGGCTTTAATGGTTCAGGCGAACTATCACAAACGCTTTCACATGAGGAAGGGAGAACAAATCTTCTGGTAGATGCGGTCAATGAATATTATCTCACTCCACAACATCGATATTCCATAAATGGTATTTTAAATAAATACGGTAAGAAATTTGGATTTAAATGTTCAGCCTTCAAGTCAGACGATTACTCCAAAGTCAAAACGAAAGTTCTGACTCAATTGAAGGCAGGGCTTCCGGTTCTGGTGTCATTTGATATCGGTCCAAAGATGGTCAAAGCACCTTTTTCCATCGAAATGTCTGAGCAAAAGAATGGTGAGCTCGACAATCGTCTCTGGATTCCAAGAAAAGTGGGTGAGCGAAATAACGGCGGCCACAGTATCGTCGCAGCTGCGGCGTTTGAACTGGAAAATAAAACTTATCTCGTCATGATAGACTCCGACTGGTCGGAGCCTCGACTGTGGGATATGGATTCATATTTAAATCAGAAAACGGATCTGGTTAACGTCGAATTCACAATGTGCAAATAATTTTTCAGTACGGGGGACTAATGTCTCCCGTACTGTGCTGTAAAACTCGCTTTGTCCAGACTCCATTCTTCCAATTTTCGCTTGATATCTTCCGCTTTTGATTTGTTACTGACGTCGAGATGTTTTCTTTTCAATGCATAGACAGTGAAGACATAACGGTGTGGTTTATCGCCTTCGGGGGGGCATGGTCCACCGTAATGTCTGTCTCCATAGTCAGTAAATAGTTCGACGGCTTCAGAGGGAAGTTTTTCTTTACTTGAAGCGCCTTCTTCAAGCTTGTGAACATGTTTTGGAATATTGATCACACTCCAGTGCCACCAGCCGTGCTCGGTCGGCGCATCGGGATCATGAACGGTGATAGCAAAACTTTCTGTTCCTTCCGGTTCTCCAGTCCATTCAAGTTCAGGGGAAACATTGTTTCCCTGACATCCCATTCCGTTAAAAACGTAGTGATGTGGCACCTGATCTCCCGGATTAAAAGAAGTGGAGTGAATTGTGAATGATTGCGTATCCATAAGAATCTCCTTGGAACTTTATCCTGTGTTCAGTGTCTTTCGCTGAGACTTTTACGGCAATGTGAATTTTTCTATGCGATTAATTGTTTGCATTCCTACCTGATCTTTTCACTCATTTTATTACGGCACACATTTCGCAAATATCATTTTAGAACATCTGGTTATGAGGAAAAGCTATGAATGAAGAAGTGAAAATGAAATACGATGGAAAGGACTTTCTCGCCATTCTCAAATCCGCAGGGAAACCGCAGGCCTGGGTCATCTTTGCTCACGGAAGCGGAAGCACGCGGCTTAGTCCGAGAAATCAATGGGTGGCCAACGAATTAGTGAGAAATGGCTTCGGTGTCATGCTTTTTGATCTTCTGACAAAAGAAGAGGATGAAATTTACATGAACCGTTTCGACATTGATCTTCTTGCTCATCGTCTGTTGGAAGCCACCAGTTGGTTTTTAAATTCAAAATTTTATCAGCGTGAGCCAGTGGCTTATTTTGGCGCGAGTACCGGGGCCGCTGCCGCTTTAGTTGCGGCCGCCAGAAATTTTGAAACAACACTGCTTTTTGCTGTTGTCAGCAGAGGAGGAAGACCGGATCTGGCGGGACTTGAAAGTCTCAATCAGGTTTTTGTTCCGACACTGCTTATTGTCGGCAACCACGATACTGAAGTCATCAGATTGAACGAAATTGCTCTCGAGGAACTTCCCGATGCCAAGCTGGTTCTGGTTCCCGGAGCGACTCATCTCTTTGAAGAGCCCGGAACATTGGGAGAAGTCGTCAGGTTGACTGTCGATTGGCTTCATCAACATCTGGAAGAATTCAGTAAAAAAAATTTTGAAGAAAAATTTATCTGATAGGCCGTTATGGAGGTTTTATGAATCGGTGCGAGCAATGTGGAAACGCTTATGGCCAGACATTTTCGATATCAATGAACGGCAAAAGTTATACATTTGATTGTTTCGAGTGCGCTATTGAAATGCTTGCGCCTCATTGCGAAGAATGTGGAACGAGGGTTATAGGCCATGGGGTAGAATGCGATGGAAGAATTTTTTGCTGTGCTCATTGTGCAAGAATGGAAGGAGTCACGACGATAGTTGATCACTCAGTTTCAGAAGATATCAGCTCCTAAAAAAGGAGAGGCCGCTTTTAGCGGCCTGTATCCATGTCTTCTTTCTCTTCTTTATTCTTCTGCTTTTCCTTTTTCCGTGCTTGCTTTTCTTTGATCGTCAGTTTGTGTTTCCCTTTTTCATTACCTTTGGACATAGAGATCTCCTTGCAAAAGGTTAAGGACATGCTTGACTGTAGCAAAACTTTTTTTTCAGTTCACATTAAAATTAATTATCCAATTGGCAGAAAAAATTTATGAGATTACTTGAAACTGCACCCGTATAGTTTGATCAATTGTTAATAAACCTACGGAGGGGCAATGTTATATCAAAACGGGTTACTAGTCTTAAGTCTTCTTTTCTCCTTCAGTTCTTTTTCTGAAGTGAGGGGGCCATATCTTGAATCGCGTGAATTAGCTGTTGGATCCAATCATGCCTGTGCGGTTACTACCGGCGGAATCAAATGCTTCGGCAATGCTGAAAGTGTGACGACGACTGTACCGACAGATTTAAAAACCATCGGCCAGCTTCAGGCCGGCAATCGCTTCAGTTGTGGAATAACAGAAAAAGGTATCAGGTGCTTTGGAGAAATTCCAGGAAGCACTAAAAGAGACATTCTTATCGGACCGAAGGAATTAAAAAAACCACGCCTCCTTGCTGTGGGATTTGAACATGCCTGTGCAGTAGGTGAAGCTGATAAAATCAAGTGCTGGGGAAAAAATGAGCAGGGCGAAGGAACTCCTCCAGCTGGTTTGAAAAATATTTCGGAGCTTTCTCTGGGAATGACAAACAGTTGTGCCATTGCTGAAGGAAAAGTTGTCTGCTGGGGACTCAAAAATACCGGCTCACTTCAAGTTCCGGAAAATTTATTAAATCCTAAAAATTTAACATCGGGGTGGTGGCACCATTGTGTTCAATCGGATGAAGGGATCAAATGCTGGGGACATCCTTTTAATGAAACTGTCGTTCCTGATGATACAACATTAATCTCGCTCAGTTCAGGCGGTCTTCTTAATTGTGGACTCAGCTCAACGGGGGTGAAGTGCTGGGATGAAACCGGTAAAACATTCTTATTACCTGAAAGTGAAACCGCAAAATCGTTAAAAGTCGGTTCATCTTTTGTTTGTGCTTTAACAGAAGCTCACGGACTGATGTGTTGGGGGCCAAGATCAGGAGTCTATAAAAGACTTCTTTCTTTTGTTCCCGCGGGCGGCATTGCCAACATTGAAAAAATTGCAGCGGGAAATGCCGGCACCTGCGTCTACGGCGATAATGATGAGGTTCGCTGCTGGGGTCTGAATCCCGATGGCTCTCTCGATATTCCCAATCAGATTCCCGGGCCATTGTCTGTTTTCTCATTGGGAGCAAGAAGATTATGTACCATTTCTGCAGAAGGACCGAAGTGTTATGGAGGACAACGAATTGATTTCGATGTTCCTAAAACTGTCGGAAATGTTTCGATGATTTCTTCCGGTGGTTATCAAATCTGTGCAGCCGACAAAAACAAGGCGACCTGCTGGGGAGAAGATGTCCGCGATGCACTTCAAGTTCCAAAAAATTTAACAAATATTTCTCAAATTTCTTCCGGCTTTACTCATGCTTGTGCTGTTGCCAACAACGAAGTGAACTGTTGGGGAGGAACTGGACTGGTCAACGGAGTGAATCCTTCAAAGAAAATGAAAAATCCTAAAGCAATTTGCGCCGGCGGAACTTTTTCCTGTGGAATTGATGACAAGGGAAAAGTCAGCTGCTGGGGCAAGAAAATTCCTCTCGCAAATGAATTAGGCAAAGAACTATTCGGAGCAGATACCACGGCCGTACTTCGTGTTCCGAGACAAATCAGCGGTGCAGTTGAAATTTCCTGCGGTCTTTCCCACGCCTGCGCCATCTACAAAGGTCAGTTAAAATGCTGGGGCGATAATGGTTTCACCGGAGAAAAACTCACTCCGAAAGTGACTATCAAGAATCCGCGCATGCTGACAGCAGGGTGGAATCATACCTGTGCCATGGGCGACAACGGGCTCAATTGTTGGGGCGATGGAATTAATTTACAAATGCCAAAATATTCATTGGAAAAATAACGGAGGATGAGAAAATGAAATTTATTTTTGCCTGCTTGCTTCTGACTTCTTTAGGATCTGCTCAGGCTGCCATCGAATACACGTGCACGGCCAATGAAGTGAATACGATCTATATTCCGATTTTACGTGAAGTCGTGGACTGGCCGGATAGCATGATTCGTCCCTATGCCAAGAATCTATGCTTGCTGACAAAGGAAAAAAAGGCTTTACAGAAATCTATCAGCAAACGTTCTGATCAAATCAGAACAACTAATTGGCGTGTCTGCAAAGAGGTTATTCCAGGAAATCCCAATCCAACTGAAGCAGAATGCAAAGCTGCCTATAATGGCAAAGTCAACGCTCTCATTGATCAGTGTATTGCCCTGGTAGGGCTTGGCCACAATCCTCACAATGTAGGATTAATACTTGATCCTCTTCAGGTGGAAGTGTCCTGCTTAAGAGGAACAAATACTTCATTGCAACCTTAAAAAAATGGCCCCGTATTCACGGGGCCTTATTCCTTTAATCACCATTTTCATTCGGATTGATAAATTCTTTTTCCTTTAAATCACCACCATATTCGGGCAATTCATCAGAAGTGGCTTCTCCAGTTCGTGACTGATCAGGAAGCCAGTCGTCTTGAAGATTCTTGTCTTTCTGTTTTGTTTTAGGATCAGTCATTATTGAGGTCTCGCTACAGTGACTTTATCAAGTGAGATTGTTGCGTTTTTAGAGAACACACGTCCATCAAGACGAGATGAATCTCTCATTTCAACTGTCCCTTGTGCCATAACTGTACCGACCATGACAGACTTCGCTTTTACAAGGAAGTTGTCGCCAACTTGCCAGTAAACGTTTTTCGCCTGAGCGCCGCCGCTTAGCTTGATAGTGACATCTGAACCTATTCTCAAGTCTCCGGCAACCTGGAAAATGAAAACGTCAGTATCTGTTCCTTCAAGAGTTAAATCATTAGGGATTGTCACTCTTGAATTAAATTTATAAACACCAGCTGGAAGAATCTTGTTTCCAAGAGCTCCGCCGAAGAGATCAATTTTATCTGCATCTGGCTGTCTTGTTTCAGCTTCGTTGTAAGCATTGATCAAATCGATTTTTGCTGTCGTCACAAAGCTTGTGGCCGCAGTATCTTTATCGTCAGTTGCATATGTTTCAACAACACCACCTGTAATTTCTTCAGGTGTGATTTTGAGATCCGCTCTTACTCCCGGGCGTACACCGACTTTACCAGTGATTTGAGACGCTGGAACAGATGTAATACCTTGATGAGCAATCATAGCGAAAGCTTCTGCTGTTCTAAGTGAAATTGGTTTTACTGCATGGTTAGCAGGAACTGGAAGTTCAATTTTAGAAGTTTGAGGTGGAGGTGTCACAATAGAAGGTGCTGCAGCTGGTGATGAGCTGTCGCTCTTTCCGCAGCTGGTTAGGGCAAGCGTCCCCAACAAGAGAGAAACTAGAATTCCTGATTTTTTCATCGCTGTCTCCTTTTACAAAATAGATGTGGCAAAAAACTTTTACCGGAGAGCTAGTAATCATGAAAATTCGCAGAAAAAAAATGCTTTATTTGAATCGGAAAAATAGGGAAAGCCTATATGATTGTCGATCTACTCAGAATTTTTATGAAAAGGATAACCCGTACCCACTATATATTTCTTTTTGTTAATAATTATTTTTTTTCCTGTCTGCTTGAGAGGACACTTTTTACAGGAGGCCTTTATGAAATTTGAAAATAGAAAACAGGCCGGTGCTCTTCTCGCAGAAAAGCTTGCCGGATACGCATCAATCAATCCGGTAGTCCTGGCACTGCCCCGAGGAGGTGTTCCTCTGGCCCATGAAATTGCCGAGAAACTAAAAGCGCCCATGGATGTTTGTCTGGTGAAAAAAATTCCGGCACCAGGACACGAAGAATTTGCGATTGGTGCAGTGGCTGAAGATGAAAGGCCTGATCTCAATGAATCTTTTATTCGAAAACATAAATTGAACCGTGAAAAAATAGCTGAAATTATCACCGGACGAATTTCGGAAATTCGCACTAAAGCTAAAATGTACAGAGAGAAAATACACAAAGTTCCTTTAAAGGGTAAAGCGGTCATTGTCGTAGATGATGGATTAGCGACCGGCGCCTCCATGAAAGCAGCCTTAAAGTGGCTGCGCACTCAGGACGTAAAAAAAATTATTGTCGCTGTTCCTATAGCTTCGACCGAAGGGGCGGAAGATATCGCGGAGATGTGTGATGAATTTGTTTCACTCATCACCAGTGATGAGATGTGGGCCGTAGGTTTATGGTATGAAGACTTCAGTCAGGTTACCGATGCTGAGGTCGTGCATATTCTTGATCAGCGAAAAACCAAGCAGGATAAAAAAGAGACTGAAGGATCGACGAGAACTTTAGAAGAAGAAATTCAGTTTCATGCTCAGCCGTTTTCCCAAACATCTGAACTGGAAGAGATGGTAGCAGAGATGGCCCGACACCGAGTCGTCATGCTGGGAGAGGCTACTCATGGAACAAAAGATTATTATCAACTGCGAAGAGACATTACGAAAATGCTTATTCGCGATCACGGATTTTCTTTTGTTGCCGTTGAAGGCGACTGGCCTGATTGCCGCAAACTCACCGATCTGGTTGAGAAGGGGAGCACCAACGCGCGCGAATCAGTCAAACGAAGTTTTCACCGCTGGCCGACCTGGATGTGGGCCAATGAAGAAATTCCTCCGCTGATTGAATGGATGGCCAAAGAAAAAAAGGGCGCATTCTACGGTCTCGATGTCTATTCGCTTTTTGAATCACTGGATGCCATTAAAGAAATGGCGCCACAGTTTGAACCAGCGGTCGCCAAAAAATTAAATGAGGCATACGAATGCTTTTTGGAGTTTGATGAAAATGAAATCAAATATGCGGAGTCCTTGTTGAAAATTCCTGCAGGATGCAAGCAGGAAGTGATCAGCTCGCTCAGAGAAATTTTGAGAGTACGCCTCGATCAATCAAAACTTTCTTCAGATCAACTTTTTGATGTTCAACAAAATGCACGTGTCATAAGCAACGCCGAAAAATATTATCGAACGATGCTTCACGGTGGAAATGATTCCTGGAATATTCGCGACCGCCATATGCTGGAAACTCTTGAACGACTGCTTTATTTTTATGGACCAGACAGTAAGGCCATTGTCTGGGCACACAACACGCACGTAGGTGATTACCACGCGACTGATATGCTTCAAGATGGATCGATCAACATAGGTGGGCTTGCCCGCGAAGCGTTCGGACTCGAGAATGTTTATTTGCTCGGATTTGGCTCTTACCGTGGAGAAGTCACGGCCGGCGCAGCCTGGGGCGCAGATGTAGAAACGATGCCTCTCCCGGAGGCTAAAGCGGGAAGCTGGGAAGATTATTTTCATCAGGCGAGCGGAGTGCTTCAGTCGGAGAAGTTTTTCCTCAATCTCCGGGAAGTCGAAAAGAGCAGCCCTTTTTATAAAAAACTCGGTCATAGGGCGGTTGGCGTTGTGTATAATCCTCGACTGGAAAAGTTTGGAAGCAATTATGTGCCGACTAAACTGGCCGAGCGATATGACGGATTTATCTTTGTTGATGTGACAAATGCATTACAACCAATTCCTTCGGCCTTTGTCACGGGGGAATTTCCGGAAACTTATCCATCCGGACAATAGTAATTCATAGGACATTTGTACTAAAGTCCCACTCTGAGGCTTACAATGTTCAAAAAAAGCATTATTGTTATAGCTGAAGAAAAATTTTCAGCTCGAGAACATAATGACTTTTTTTAAGACACCACTTAAGGTTACGACAACACACACGAAACTCATTTTCGTGGCATCGCTTGTCCTTGCCTTATTTTATAATTTTACTTTTTTTACCAAAGTATTCGGCGTTTATCCGCCGTCAGGCACGACGATTTTCTTCATTGCTTCGCTGTTTATCGTTCTGGTGGCGTTTATCAATTTTGTCCTCAATATTTTTCGTTCAGAACGCACAACCAAACCGTTTCTACTTTTAATCTTTTTTCTCTCTTCTTTAGCCGCTTACGTCACCGACAGTTATGGAACGATTATTGATGAAACCATGCTTCTCAATATCTTCAATACTGACCGACATGAGGCCATGGATCTCATTAGTTTTAAGCTCGTCTTGTATTTTGGTTTTCTTTTTCTTCTTCCGGCCTTCCTGATTATGAAAACAAAGCTGCAAAGTTTTCCGTTGAAGCAGGAAATGAGTGCTCGCCTCAAAACTCAGGGGACATCTCTGGCCGTGATTCTCGTGATGCTTTTTTCTTTCGGAAAGAATTATGCTTCATTCTTCAGAGAGCAAAAAATCCTTAGAAGTTATACCAATCCCACTTTTTACATCTATTCCGTCGGCAAATTTACCGGTAAGTTTTTTTCAAGCAGCAATGGGACATTTATAAAAATCGGTGTAGGCGCGACTGTCGAGCGTCCGGAAAACCAGCGCAAACTCGTCATTTTTGTTGTCGGTGAAACTGCAAGACGCGATCGTTTTTCATTGAACGGTTACGCTAAAGAAACCAATCCACTTCTCAAAAAAGAAAATGTGGTGACTCTGACCAATATGACTTCCTGCGGGACTTCGACGGCCATCTCTGTGCCTTGTATTTTTTCTAATATGCAGAGAAGTGGCTTCAGCGCTGATAAAGCGGCGACGACAGAAAATCTCCTGGATATTTTCGCACACACAGGGCGTATGAATCTTCTTTGGCGCGATAATAATTCTAATTCCAAAGGAGTCGCGGATCGTATTGTTTATGAAGATTATAAGTACGCTCCGGCAAACACTGTCTGCGATGTTGAATGCCGCGATGTCGGCATGCTGGTAGGTCTTCAGGACTATATCAACAAGCAGAGCAAGGGGGATATTTTTATCGTTCTTCACCAGATGGGAAATCACGGTCCTGCTTATTACAAGCGTTATCCGAAAGACTTTGAAAAATTCACTCCTGTTTGTA
>DJVH01000019.1 GCA_002440825.1 Bacteriovoracaceae bacterium UBA6261
GAACAATGCATTTGGGTTTTCCGGTTGTTCCGGATGAATACATAATATAGAGCGGATGAGAAAAGGCCGCGCGTTCAAATGTTAACTCAGCCTTTTTTGCAACAGCTTCATTCCAGCTCACTGCTTTTTTGAATCCATCCAGCTGTATGCCTTTCCCCAGAAAATCTACAAGAATGATTTTTTCCAGACCCGGAAGTCGTTCTTCAATTTCTTTCAGTCGCACTGTTAAATCAAAATATTTGCCGTTGTATTCATACCCGACGGCCGCCACAAGAACTTTTGGTTTTGATTGTGAAAAACGATCGAGTACGCCTTCAATTCCAAAATCACAACTTGTCGAAGTGAATGTTCCCGCCAGCGCAGAAGTGGCCAGCATCGAAACCGTTGTTTCGGGAATATTTGGCATATAGGCCGCAAGAACATCGCCTCTTTTCAGAATTGGACGAAGATAAGCGGAAAGACTCGCAGTCAGATCTCGCAGTTCTCCGTAAGAAATTTTCTTTGAAAGCCCGGACTCATGCTGAAAATGCAGAGCTGTGTTTTCACTTTTTCCTTTCTTTAAAAGATTTTCAGCGAAATTCATCTGAACTTCAGGAAACCAGGAATACGTCTTGAAATTGTCATCGAGAAGCGAAGGTGAAAGTTTTCCCTCGTAAGTGACGTCATAAAAAGAGAAAAGCTCGCACCAGAATTTGTTTTTATTTTCAACAGAAAAACGATGGAAGCTTTTGTAGTCGCCGGTGTGTCCCAGGTGTTTTTGAAATTTTCTCAGTTGAGTTTTTTCAATCCGGGCTTCATCAGGTGACCACAAAAGTTCGCTCATAGTTTGTCCTTAAAAAATTAGTCCTGCAGGGCCTTTTTCAATTCTTCTGCCGAGCTTGATTCAACTTTGGCGTGAAGTGAATTGCCGTGAGCATCCATTGTGACGACAACCGGGAAATCTGTGACAGACAATTCCCAGATGGCCTCAGGAGATCCCAGGTCCAGCCAGTGAACAGCATCGACTGAATCGATTTTTTCGGCAAGAACCTGAGCAGCACCGCCTATGGCGTGGAAATACACGCAGCCGTATTCTTTACAGCCGGCAAGAGTTTTTGCCCCCATGCCGCCTTTGCCGATGACGCCTACGATCCCGTAGTCTTTCATCACTTCCGCCTGATAAGGCTCCTCGCGGATTGAAGTCGTTGGTCCCGCTGCTGTGACTGTATATTTTCCAGTTGCTTTATCCTGAAGAATAACCGGACCGCAGTGATAAATAATTTGATTGTTCAGATCCACAGGTGGCTTAACACCCTCGTGAAGACGTTTGTGAACAGCATCTCTTCCGGTAAAAAGTTTTCCCGAAATCAGAACCATGTCTCCCACTTTTAAATCGCGAACAGCTTCATGTGTAAAAGGATATGTTAATCGTTTCATAGTTTTTCCCTTAGTATAACCATTTCTTAATTTCGTTATTTGCAGACAGCTCTACACCTTGTCTTCTATAGGCCCAGCACATGTAGGAGATAGACACGAAGAAAGAAGCAGGAAGTCTGTTGAGTGCAGAAATTTTACAACCCAGAAGAGTTGTTTTTCCGCCGAAGCCCATAGGTCCGATTCCCAGTTTATTGGAAGTTTCAACAATTTCTGATTCCAGTTCGGCCAATGAAGGATTTGTGTTTTTATCATCGAGAGTTCTCAAAAGTTGTTCTTTTGATTCGATATAACCAGCTCCTCTGTCGCCACCGATACAAACGCCGAGAACACCTGGACCGCACCCTTTTCCTTGAGCTTTATGAACAGCATCGAGGATAACTTTTCTGACTCCGTCGAGGTCGCGTCCCGCTTCAAGCGGACCATATGGCAATGAGTATTGAGCTCCGACGTTTTCGCATCCACCACCCTTGAGCATCAAGCGAACTTCCACAGTTGGCTTGCTGTGCTGGTGATAGTGAATTGAAGGATGGCCAGGGCCGATATTCATGCCCGAGTTTTCTCCAGTCAGAGAATCAACTGAGTTTTGTCTCAGGTAACCCATTTCAGTAGCTTTCACGACTGATTTTTGAATGAGTTTTGTAAAAGCGCCCTGATCAAATCCAATCGGATGATTGACATAGAAAAGAACTGTTCCCGTATCCTGACAAAGTGGTTGTGATTTTTTCTTTGCGAGTTCAATGTTGGCCTTGATGATGTTCATCGCATACTCGGCCGTTGTATTTTTTTCTTCGCGCTCAAGAGCTTCAAGAATAACTTTTTGCACATCATCCGGAAGAACTGCTGATGTACTCCTGATCAATTCAAGAAGAGAAGCTTCCAGTGTTTGTGTGTTAGCAACCGGAGCTGTTGCTTTTTTCACGGCAACAACTTTTTTAGCGGGAGCTTTTTTCGAAACAACTTTTTTTGGTGCCGCTTTTTTTGGTGCCGCTTTTTTCGCCTTTTTAGGAGAAGCAACAACTTTTTTTGATTTTTTACTTACTTTTACTTTTTGATTTTTGGGAGCTGTTTTTTTTGCAACAGCTTTTTTTGTCATCTTCTTTGCCATGAAAATCTCCAATTATGAGACAAGAGTCTTTGTGACTTCAATAATAATGTTTGAGTTCGAAAATTATAGCGAAAATTATAGCAAGTGTGGAGAAGTTTTAGTACTGTTTTGCCTTATGATTTCTCTCAGTGGTCTCAATGACAAACAGCGCGAAGCGGCCGAAACGGTCGAGGGGCCGGTTCTTATCCTGGCAGGGGCAGGCTCGGGCAAAACCCGCACGATCACCTACAGAATTGCGCATATGGTGGACAACCTGGGCATTAAGGGAGACTCCATCCTCGGGGTGAGTTTTACCAATAAGGCCGCCAAGGAAATGCGCGAGCGCGTTCACACGCTTTTAGGCGCAAGAAAATCACGGGGAGTGGCCCTGCTGACTTTTCACTCCCTGGGCTTACGCATTTTAAAGAAAGAAATCACCAAACTCGGCTATCACGAAAATTTTTCTATTTATGATCAATCGGATCAGCTCGCTATTGTTCGTGAAGGACTTAAGCTTTACCACGCTGATAAAAAATTTGATCAGAAAGATGTCATGGCGAAAATTTCTTTTTTAAAGAATGCCGGCATTCATGAAAATGATTATGCAGATTCCGTTCACTTTAATCCTGAAGATGCCTACGATCACGCGACAGAATACACTTACCGTTTTTATCAGGAAAAACTGAAATTTTATAATGCGATTGATTTCGATGATATTTTATTTCTTACGCTGAAACTCTTCCGCAATTATCCTGAAGTGGCCAAGGCCTATTCGGAAAAATTCCGCTATATCATGGTCGATGAATACCAGGNNGACGATCAGTCCATTTACGCTTTCCGCGGAGCTGATGTGACAAATATTCTTGAGTTCGAAAAACATTTTGAAAATGCCAAAGTAGTCAAACTCGAGGAAAACTATCGCTCTGTTTCGAGCATTCTCGATCTCGCCAACAGCGTGATTAAAGTCAACAAAAAACGCAGAGACAAAACACTCTGGAGTTCAAAGCGCAGCGACCACATTCCTCTTCTCTGGGCCATGGGCGATTCAGATCATGAGGCCGAAGTCATCGTTGAAGAGATTGTCCGCCATCAAGGACAAGGCGGACACCTGGGAGATATTGCCGTTCTTTATCGCAGTAACACTCAAGCTCCGCCGATTGAAGATCAACTCAGAATGTCTCAGGTTCCCTATCAGATTATCGGTGGGCAGAAATTCTATGATAAAAAAGAAGTCAAAGACCTGATGAGCTACCTGTTTGTTATTTTAAATCCAAACGATGCCATGGCCCTCAGAAGAATTCTCAATATTCCTCACAGAGGAATTGGAAATGCGACGCTTGAAAAATACCTGAAGAGATCAGAAGAAGAGAATCTTCCCTTGTTCAGAGCTTTGGAAAAATACCCTGCCCTTGACCCCAACCGGTCTGCGGCGATCACAGCGTTTACTGAAATCATCGTCAGGTTCAAAGCAAAGTTTGATCAGATGTCCCTCGCTGAAGCCATCAGTACATTGATTGAAGAAATTGATTACCTGAACTTTATCGATAAGCAATACGACAACGCCAAACAAGTTGAACGTAGAAGAAACGATGTAATGCATTTTATCGAATCGGCCAACCGCTTTACCACTTACTACAAAGAAAATGCCAACCTCAAAAACTTTGTCGAACGACTCCTGTTGCAGGATTCACAGGACAAAGACAAACTCGAAGATGAGGATGGCGACGTTCGAAAAAATGAAGTCACTCTCATGACTCTGCATTCTTCAAAGGGACTAGAGTTTAAAAAAGTTTTCCTTGTGGGTATGGAAGAAGAAACTCTCCCACACAAAAAAACCATTACCCAAGGCGAAGATATCAGTGAGGAAAGAAGACTTGCTTACGTCGGGATCACCCGCGCGCAGGAAACTCTCATCATGACTTACTGTAAACAGAGAAAACTTTTTGGAAAAGAAACACCGAGAATGAAATCCAGATTCATCAACGATCTCGCCGGAAAAAATCTCTTTATCGAACAGGACAGAACCACTTTCGGCCATCTCACTGAAGAAGAAGCTGACACTTACAAGAAAAGCTTTTTCTCAAACCTTCTTCACTCTCTGGATGACTAAAGCGCCCTGAAAAGTGGGCAAATTTCAGACATTCACATTTTTTCTTATTTAGCTCCCCCCCTTGAAATTACTGGTCTTTTAAGAATTAGGCCCGTGCTCTTTATACTCTATATTATGAGCACTACAAACGAAGCGCAGGCCGCGCTCAATTGGCTTCCCGTCGCAGTCTGCTGGTTTGATGAAGATCTTAACTTCATGGGCGCAAACCTGAAGTTTCTGCAAACGTTCAACCTTAGTGAAGATCAGTTGATCGGTGAACATTTCTCGCAAGTTTTCGACAGCTACGGCTTTATGAGCACAATCGGTCACTTTATCAAGAGCACTGAGGCCAGTGGCGAGTTTCATCAACCTCTTCTTCTTAATCGGAAGCAACTCCATTTTAAATTCACCTTTCAGAAATGCCAGACAAGTGAAAGAATGATTCTTCTGACTCTTGAAGACATCACAGCTGTCGTTGAAAAAAATCAGGAAATAGAAACCTTGAAAAACAAAATGACAGAAGCTTCCCGCATGGCCGTTTTAGGTGAAATGACTTCCGGAATAGGCCACGAAATCAATAATCCTTTAACAATTATTCTCTCTCAAGTTGATATGCTTCGATCAGTGATAAAAAGATCACTGTCCATTGAAAATAAACCTGAGCTTCTCAATCGCCTCGACAAAATTTCCTCAACCAGCTTCCGCATTGAAAAAATCGTTCGCGGATTGAAAATGTACGGCCGTGATTCCTCACAGGATCCGTTCCAGAGTACACTCGTCACCAATCTCATTTCTGACTCTCTTGAACTGTGTTCAGAAAAACTCCGAGAGCATGAAATCCATCTCATCGTCGATGATTTTGATCCCAATCTTCAAATTGATTGCAGACCAGGACAAATCTCTCAAATTCTTCTTAACCTGATCGGCAATTCAAAAGACGCTGTGGCAGGGCTTGATGAGCGCTGGATACGTTTGCAGATTAAAGATGCAGGAGATGTTGTCCGCTTTGCCTTAATTGACAGCGGTAAAGGAATTCCAACGAGTATTTCTTCGAAACTGACAGACTCCTTTTTCACCACAAAGGAAACAGGCAAAGGAACAGGACTTGGTCTTTCTATTTCAAAAAAGATTATAGAATCTCACTTTGGTCAGATCTATGTGGATAACGAATGTCCGAATACGAAATTTGTTTTTGAAGTTCCGAAAGGTCTTGCGGCAGTAGCTTAAAAATAAGGAGGCCATCCTTGGCCTATATCCCGTCCTTGGTGCCAATCCCTGGCTTAAAATCTTCTTCCTTGAAATTATTTTCTTATCAGAATACTTAATTTTCTTTTCACAAAGAAAGTGCTTCCCATTCGCACTCTCAAGCTTTTTACATCTTCGCAGGCCACACCTTTTTCTTTTAAAAAGTCGCGCAGTCTGACTTCTTTATCCAGCAGGAAGACCGTGTATTCTTCCGAAAATTCCTGCTCGATTTCTTCCGATTTCTCAGGCGCTTTTCCCCAGAACCCAGGGGAACGACATCCTTGCGGCGAAAGCCGGAGTGATCCACACGAAGTCAGGCACAAAAGCGAAAGAAGAAAAAAACTTCGTCTCATCATTTGGACGCTCCGGTAACTTTGAGCATTTTCACTTTGTAATCAACGGGACTATAAAGGCCCAAAGTCACAAAAGTTAAAAACACACTCATGGGTCGCCACGTCTGCTCAATCGAAACAAAAGATGGTCTGGTCATTCCAAGCTTTGTTTCAAAATCTTCAAGATCCACTTTCATTTCTGATGGAGATTGTCCCCAAAAATAAAAGTCGGCCGTTCCTTCCACCTCAACTGATTCATCACTGTTTTTTTCTGCAGATATTTTAAAAGGTGTGCTTCCACTCGATTCAAAATCTACATGCGAACAGCTACAGATGGTGAAAGAGATGATGAACAAACAAGAAAGATAAAGGCGTGCTTTCTCTTTCGATTTATTCACTCTTGCGATTCTCCACTGAAAATTTTTACTTAATTAAATTGTCCATCGTTTCATTTTATTATGTCAACGATTTAGAACGCGTTTCTTCATTCTGACTTAAAATTTGCCTTTCTTTTTTCATTAAACGCGTGAAGAGCTTCAAAATGATCATTTGTTCTTTGAGAGATGCCCTGAAAAGTGGCCAGAACATCGAGTGATGTGGATAAGTCTGAGAGATAAGAAATTTTCATCGCTTTTTTTGTCATTGATTGCGCGACTGGAGCGAGAGATGCAATTTTATCTGCAAGTTTTTCTGTTTCTTCTCTCAGTTTTGAATCTTCGAATAAGAAATTCAGTAAACCAAAGTCATAGGCCTTCTGACCTTCAAAAAGTTCCGCAGTCAAAAACATCTGCATGGCCTTGGAATACCCCAGTACTCTTTGCAGAAAAAAGGTACCGCCGTCACCTGGAACAAGTCCCATTTTCGTAAACGTCTCACCAAATTTAGATGCGCTTGATCCTGTCCGCAGATCGCACATCATGGAAAGATCACAACCGGCCCCGATGGCAGCTCCATTGACCATGGCAATGATCGGAGTGCTGATTTCTTCAATCGCGCGGGGAATCTGCTGAATCCCGTGCATATAGCGGTTTCTCAGCTCATTGCTCTCACCTTCAAACATTCCGCTTTTTTCAAGCATGGCCTTAATGTCTCCACCGGCACAAAAACTTTTTCCCGCTCCGGTCAGGACAATGACTCTGATGTTTTGATCAAAATCGGCCGTCTTTAAAACTTTCACCAGTGATTCAATCATCGGTGTCGTAATCGCGTTCATCTGATCAGGGTTGTCCAAAGTGACCCATAATTGATGTGTCTTTTTTATTTCAAGTTTCAGATGAGGAAATGATTGAGAGTAAAAGCTCATTGCGATCCTTGCTTCTCTTTTTAACGGCCGGAACTTAAATAGGCCTTGAGATATTTTGAGGGAGTTTCTCTGTTTAGTTTGGAAAGAATAAATTGAGAAGCTAGCGAAAGCTTCTTCATGTCGATTCCTGTTTCAATTCCCATTGAATGAAATAAGAAGAGAAGATCTTCAGTGGCCACGTTGCCCGAAGAGCCGACAGCATAGGGACAGCCCCCCAATCCAGCCGCTGAGGAATCAAAACTCGTCATGCCCATATCCAACGAGGCCAGAATATTGGCGACGGCCATCCCACGCGTATCGTGAAAATGCATTGAGAAAAAATCTTTATTAAAATCTTTCGAGATAAAATCGATGACTTCTGAAACCTGCTTTGGGTTGGCAATACCGATGGTATCTCCAAGCGAAATCTCGTAAACGCCGAGGTCCTGAAGTTTATGCGCCACCTGCTTTAACGTTTCCAGTGAAGTCTGTCCTTCATAAGGACAGCCAAACACGGTGGAAATATAACCGCGCGTTCGAATGTTGCTGGCCTTTGCAACTTTCATGACTTCTTCGATGCGACTTAAAGATTCATCAATCGAAGCATTGATATTTTTTTGATTAAATGTATTTGATGTAGCCGTAAAAACGGCGATGTCTTTTACGCCTGCTTTTAAGGCCCCTTCCATGCCCTTCATGTTGGGAACGAGAGAAATTAAATGAGTCTTTTTTAATTCAGGAAAACTCTGAAGACGGGCATTGAGTTCTCCGCCGTCGCTCATTTGCGGAATTTTTTCTGCACGGACAAAACTTGTCGCTTCAATTTCCGAAAGTCCTGCTTCTGCCAGCATTTTGATAAAAGTGACTTTATCTTCAATGGAGACAATAGATTTTTCATTTTGAAGTCCATCACGGGGACCAACTTCAACAATGCGGACTTTTTTCGGAAGGTGATTTAACATAATTTTACGAGCTCCACTCCACCGGCAACCTGATCGCCTTCTTTGTAATGAATCTTTTCAATTTTTCCAGCTTTGCTGGCCTTGATTGTGTGCTCCATCTTCATGGCCTCCATGACCAGAATAGGAGTTCCTGCTTCAACTTCCTGTCCTTCTTTCACGAGCACCTTCAGGATTTTTCCGGGCATCGGAGACTTCATCTGTCCCAGGTCGTGAGATCGCCCTTTGCTTCTGTTTCTTTTAGGAGCAGTGACTGTAAACTCTTTTCCGTCGACGACATAATTCTCATCAACGAGAATGACCGGACGGTTGCGTCCATTTAAATTGAGAACCATTTTACCGTCTTGAAGAGACGAAAGATGAACTTTGTATTCTACGCCTTCAACATTAAAAAGAACAAAACTTGCACTTTCATCGACCACTTCAAATTCAACTAATTCATCATCAATTAATAACTGTTTTTTTGACATTTTCTTCTATCCTAAATCCTGATTTAACTATTTCTGAATCCATTCAAAGACAACCATGGATCGCGTGCCACAGTTGCAGGTCCACCTGTCTGAACAGAGGACGAGCCTTGCTTGTTAAAAAACGCGGCTGCGATAGCAAGCGCCAGTTCTTCGCCGGATTTTTTACCTGGTTTTAATTTTTCTTCGTACGTTTTTACAAAATGAGTAAACGTCATTCCTTGCCGGTATTCCGACAGAGTGAGAATGCGTTTTAAATAATCGCGATTGGTTTTTACGCCAAGGAAAACGACATCATTTAAAGCTTCATTCAGTTTGTCAGCAGCGAGATCACGCGTTTCTCCCCAGGCAATTAATTTCGCCAGCATCGGATCAAAGGAAATACTGATGTCGTTGCCGTCCACATAGCCCGAGTCAAGACGAACATTGCGAAGTGAAGTTTTACCAATGAGTTTTATCTGTCCAATGCTTGGTAAAAAATTATTGTCCGGATCTTCCGCGTAAAGACGCACTTCAATAGCATGACCTTTTTGTTTGATATCATCCTGTTTAAAAGGAAGTTTCCCGCCCTCGGCAACCAGGATTTGAAGGGCCACGAGATCAAGGCCCGTCACCATTTCTGTCACCGGGTGTTCTACCTGAAGACGAGTGTTCATTTCCAGGAAGTAAAATTGTCCGTCCGTATCGAGGATTAATTCGATGGTTCCGGCCCCGAGATAATTTATTCCACGAGTGATTTTGAGTGCGGCTTCCGTCATTTTCGTGCGAAGTTCCGGTGATACTGCCGGACTCGGAGACTCTTCCACAACTTTCTGATAACGACGCTGGATAGAGCATTCGCGTTCAAAGAGATGCAGATGATTTCCATGAGAGTCGCTCATCACTTGAATTTCAATGTGGCGAGGAGATGTAATATATTTTTCCAGAAGAACAGTATCATCGCCGAAAGCATTGAGAGCTTCGCGCTTAGCACCTTCCAGAGCTGCTTCAAATTCTTCTTCCTTCTCGACAATTCTCATTCCCTTTCCACCGCCACCGGCAGAGGCCTTGACAAGAACAGGATAGCCGATTCTTTTAGCTTCTTTTTTCAGGTGAGAGAGATCTTGATTTTCGCCGTGGTAGCCGGGAATGCTGGGAACGCCGAGTTCCTGAATTTTAATTTTGGAGGTTTTCTTATCACCCATCAAATCAATGGATTCCGGCGAAGGTCCGATAAAGATCAGACCGTGAGATGTCACAAGTTTTGCAAAGGAAGATTTCTCTGAAAGAAAACCATATCCCGGGTGAATAGCATCTGCCCCGCAGGCCTTAGCGATTGCTACGATCTTATCCTGGTTCAGGTAAGTGTCTTTCAAAGCGCCGCTGCCTAAAGAAAACGATTCATCACCGGCCGTACAATGAGGCAAACCTTTTTCTTCATCAGTAAAGAGAGTCACTGTCTTGATGCCAAGTTCACGAGCGGTTTGAATAACTCTTAAAGCAATCTCTCCACGGTTGGCGATCAGAATTTTTTTGATCTTTTTCATTATTTATTATCCTATCGTCCAGCTGGATTTTCTTTTTTCAAGAAGAGCACTCATGCCCTCTTGTCCTTCAGCGCTTGCGCGCACTTTGGAAATAAGTTCAGTTGTATAAATTCTCGCCTCTGCTATTTCTTTACATGAGACTACGACGGTAATGAGTTCCTTAGCGGCTTTTTGCGCGACGGGACCGGCAAGCAAAAAGTCTTTAACGAGGTTTTCGACGTCTTCATCGATTTTATCAAATGAAGAAATCTGATGAACAAGTCCCATCTGCATGGCCTTTTCCGTTCCGAAGCGGGCGCCTGTTAAAAAAGTCGCGCGGGCATTGCTCTCGCCGATTTTTGCAATGACAAAGGGAGAGATGACGGCAGGAACAAGTCCAAGCCGGACTTCAGTAAAACCGATCAGCGCCGAATCTTCAGCAATGACATAATCACAGCAAGCGATAAGACCAGCACCTCCACCGAGAGCGCTGCCATTCATGCGACAGATGGTTGGTTTTTTAAAATGATTGATGACGGTAAAAAGCTCAGCGAGTTGATTTGAATCTTTCACGTTTTCTTCGAACGTGTAGTCTTTCATGCGCTTCATCCAGTTGAGATCAGCGCCAGCGCAGAAAGATTTTCCGGCACCGGTTAAAATCACCAGACGGACAGTTTCATTGGCATCGAGTTCGCGAAACGTTTTAATCAGTTCACCAATAAGCTCGTCATTGAATGCATTATGAAGCTCCGGTCTGTTCAATGTAACAGTCGCGACACCTCTTTTATCAATTTCAAGTTTATGAAGCATATTTGTTATCCTTTACTTTTCTCTTTTACATTCTACATTCTAAAGACGCCGAACTTCGCTTCACCGATGCCTGAATTAAGAGAAGCGGCGATCGCCAGTCCTAAAAGATCTCTGGTGTGAGCAGGATCAATGACTCCATCATCCCATAAGCGGGCCGTTGAGTAATAGGGACTTCCTTCCACTTCGTATTTATCCAGAATCGGTTTTTCAAATTTTGCGATTTCTTCAGCACTCATTTCCGGTTTGCCTGCGGCCTTTAATCCCTGTTGTTTTACAGTTGAAAGAACTTTTGCAGCCTGTTCTCCTCCCATGACTGAAATGCGGGCATTCGGCCACATCCATAAAAATCTCGGAGAATAAGCTCGTCCACACATGCCGTAGTTACCGGCCCCGAATGAGCCACCGATGATCACCGTGAATTTCGGGACCTGAACAGTGGAGACAGCTGTCACCATCTTTGCTCCGTGCTTGGCGATTCCTTCGTTTTCATATTGGCGTCCGACCATAAAGCCGGTGATGTTCTGTAAAAACAAAAGAGGAATTTTTCTTTGTCCGCAAAGTTCGATGAAATGCGCTCCTTTTTGAGCAGACTCAGAAAAAAGAATTCCGTTGTTGGCGACTATGCCGATTTGTTGTCCGTGAATACGGGCAAAGCCCGTTACAAGCGTGTTTCCGTAGCGTTCTTTGAATTCATGAAATTCACTTCCATCGACCAGACGGGCGATGATCTCGCGCACGTCAAAAGGCTTGCGCGTATCCTTTGGAATGATTCCGTAAATTTCGTCCACATCATAAAGCGGAGCTTTGACTTCACGAGAATTTTCACGAAGCCCCTGCGTTTTACCTGGCGAATTGTAATTGAGATTTTCAATAATGTTTCTTGTGATGATGAAAGCTTCTTCCTCATCTTCAGCGAAATGATCCGAAACGCCGCTGATGCGGGTATGGACATCTGCTCCCCCTAAATCTTCTGCCGACACTTCTTCACCTGTCGCTGCTTTGACAAGAGGAGGGCCCCCCAGAAAAATCGTTCCATTATTTTTAACGATCACTGTTTCATCACTCATGGCCGGAACATAAGCACCGCCAGCAGTACATGAACCAAGAACAACCGCAATCTGCGGGATGCCCTGAGCACTCATCTGCGCCTGATTATAAAAAATGCGACCGAAGTGATCTCTATCCGGAAATACTTCATCCTGCTTCGGAAGAAAGGCTCCGCCCGAATCAACGAGATAGATACAAGGCAGTTTATTTTCAAGAGCAATTTCCTGAGCGCGAAGATGCTTTTTGACTGTCATTGGAAAATACGTTCCGCCTTTCACAGTAGCATCGTTGGCAACAAACAGACATTCAATGCCGTGAACGCGGCCAATTCCTGTCACCATACCGGCGGCCGGAACATCGTCTTCATAAAGATTGTAGGCCGCTAAACTTGAAAGTTCGATAAACGGAGAATTGTCATCCAGAATTTTTTCGATGCGTTCTCGCGGAAGAAATTTTTTTCTGTCATGATGTCTTTTAACTGAATCAGCTCCGCCTCCGGCCTTGACGGTAGAAAGCTTCTCGATCAGTTCGGCACGTAGGGCCTTGTGGTAAGCACTGTTGTCCTGAAATTCTTTTGAATTTCTGTCGATATGTGACTCGATTACGTCCATTCTTTTCCTCTTAAACTAGCGGCTGATTATTGCCATCCTAGTTTAAGAATTTCCGGGCCTTGTAGCAAGAATAAACGCCAAAAAAACAGTGCGAATAACTACTCGCGACGGACTTCTTTCAAGAGAGATTTCAGCTTGTAGAGACGTGTCGGTTCAACACCGACTTCTTTTGCGGCCTTGTTAACGTTTGTCTCTTTGGCAATAATCTCTTGTTGCGCCTTAGTGAGCTTGATTTTTTTAAATTTTATTTTTCCTAAGCTGGTGAGAACCGGCTTCCCTTTGGCATCGAGGATCGGTGCGATTTTTATCAATTCACCGTTTTCGCGAATGATAAAAGGTTCGCCTTTGGTCTTTTCCATTGTGGAAGCAATATCACCTTCATTAGGATTTTCAAGAATAGTGCTCGAATCGACTACGCTCTCTCCATTTTTCGATAAAACGAGAGCACCTGCGGCTTTATCTCCACCACCCTTACCTGCAGCATTGCTCGCCCCTCCGGTACTGGCCGGACCACGTGCACTACCGATGGCCGCTTGCGCCTCAGCACCGTAATCTGCGTTCTGTGAAACAGAATTCGAACGGGCCGCGGCCACTTCCTCAATTCGAGGACCGCTTTCAATGGCCGCTTTTTCACCGGCAACTTTAATTGTGGCCGATTGCTCAGCACTCACTGGCCCACGACCGGATGGAGTTCCGTTTTTCTCAGCAGAATCCTGAACGGCCGCAGGTCCTGCAACCACACGGTCTTTTTCTTTTTTCAGATCTTCGATTTGTTTTCTGAGAGAAGCAAGCTCTGAACTTTCATCGCTCTCGCTTTCATCTTCCGCATCGCTGACCGCTACTTTTTTTCTGAGTTTCGATTCTTTTTTCTCCAGGGATTTGATTTTTTCTTCCAGCGCATCTGTGCCCGGATGATTCACCTGAACGGGAGCTGCATTTTCTACAGGCATCACATTGTTCATGAAATTATAATTGGGATTTTGAACTTGATTAACAAGATTGGGATTCGTATTCTGAGGTGCAGTTTCTGCGAATGATTTCAGTTCATTTTCTATTTTATCAAAGCCAGGTGTAGTCTTTTGTCCGTCTTTTGCCATAACGGCGGACGAGAATTCAAGATTAGAAAGCGCTGGTTTGTTTTCGAATTTAAAGGCTTCTACATCTACACCGCGATTTCGAAAAACATTTTTCAAATCGACATCTTTTGTAACGACTTCCGCAATATTTCTTGCGGCTTCATTCAAGTTTGCTGAAGCGTTAGCATCTTCTTTTTTGGCCAGATTTTCAAAAGCTTTCTTTTCTTCCGCAGTCGCTGCATAAGTTGATGGAAATTTTTCCTTGCAGCTGTTTAAATTAAACATAACGGCTACAAATCTGTCATAGACCTGGTCTTTGGCCTTAATCATTCTTTCCAGTGTCTGAACTTTTTCAAAATTCTCACTCAATTTGCCGCGTTTATTATAGGAATAAATCATTTTTTTGAACAGATCTTTTGTCTGAACATTTTCTCCCTGAACCTTCGCTTCCTTTACATTTGTTGAAACGAACTGGCAAAGCTGCCCGATACTGACGACTTTGTCCTGGCACTCACGGGCAAAAACTTCGTTAACCATTTTAACTCTGAGATCATTGACCTTGGCAGAAAGATTTGACCGGTTGGAATCGGTAATATCCTTAAGCGTAATAGACATTTTATCAATTTGCTTTTCCAAGGACTCAAGTGAATCTTTATCAAAAGAAATATAAGGATCTTCTTTTCTGATGGCGAATTGAAGAATGGCCTTTTTAATTCTTGATTTCATTTCAGCATCAGTTGGCGTTCCTTCTGTAATGCGTGTCGATTTTACAATTTCATTGACAAGAATGTCTTCAGAAGGATCAAACTTCATTTCGCTTCTTCCGGTTTTTGACCATTCTTTTTCAGTTTTCAAAATACTGATATAATGTTCTTCTGGAGTGACATCCTTACCGAACTTTACGTTTTGCATGAGTTGAATGGCTCCGTCGACCTGCCCCTCTTCGCTAAAGCTAATAGTAGGTGTTCTATGAAAGGCCACATTTTTCTTTAAACCAAAATCGCTTGCAAATCCCGGAACAGGTTGATGCTTTTCTGCAGGCTTTTCTGTGTCGTTTTCCTCAGCAGCCTGGATACTTGCTGAGCGTCTGCTGTAATTGACGAAATTCTGGGCCTGATTTTGACCATAATAATTTTTGATGGAAATCTTTGCGAGAAGATCGAATTGATCTTCATTTAGACATTTAGGTGATGACAATTTAAAGGCCGGGCATGATCGCACTTTTTCTTTAAACTTTGACGGCAATTTGTCTACATAAGAATTGAGAACGCGAAGGTTATTGGATTCGGGAGATTGATACTTAATCAACTCATCCTGTACATTTTCACTGATCACGTACATCATGAATTCAGTTTTTAAAAAGCTTTGCTCTTCAGGTGCAACAGGAAGCTCATTGCGCTCAGTACAGGCATAAACATTTTCACACATGGGTTTTGAAACATCTGCTCCAAAAATAGAATTCCCGGCTTCCTGACAAGGCTTATTGTCAAAGAAATTTAAAAGCCGTGACTGCGATCTACTGGCCTTACACCCCTGAGACCGTCCGACGGGTTTTACATAAAAGGCAGATGGAGAAAACAAATTAATGTTCGTATCGATCAGATCAGCATCTAAAGTCAAATCCAGACCGTACACCGGCGCGGTTAAGGTAAAAATCAAAACAAGTGATAAATATTTTCGTATTTTCATCCTGAAACTCTAGTCCTTTTTCTGAACAGCTTTATTGGTTAAATTCTTCAGTTTTAAATATTCTGCACGCTCACGTTTGAGAGCTTCTTCATCAATTCTTAAAAGATCTGCTTTATTAGTTACGCTGGCAGGTACTCTCGTTTTAGAAGCAACAAGTTCTTTTCCTGATTTGACTTTTTTAAGGAAGCGAGGTTTTCCTTTAGCATCAAGAAGGATTTTTCCATCTCTGATCTCAGGAATAATTTCCATCTTCACCCCGTTTTCTTCAATCTCAAATGATTGCCCGCCAAGCTCGATGATTTTTTCACTGATTGATTCAGTGATTTTTTCAGCGGTCATTCCGTCAGATTTTGAAAGAACAAGAAGTGGCTTTCCACCTGAGATTGATGATCCTGATGAAGAACCAGAAGATGAAGAAGTGCTTTTTGAAATGGCAGCTGACTCTCCTCCAGAAACAGAAGAAGACGATTGAGCTGATTGTCCGGCCGAACGTGAAGAAGCTGACTCAGAAGCAGCGACATTTTTTTCCTGCTCATCTTTTTTAGTCGATTCTACAACCGGAGCTGATCCCGATAAGGCGGGCGCTCTTGAAACAGAAGTCATACTTGTATCAGTCGCAATGGCTACGGATTTTTCCGGAGCTTTAGCGGCCTCTTTTTTCAATTCAGCTATCTGATTCTGAAGATCAGAAATCTGTTTGTTGTCGTCATCGCGTTTTTTCTGTGCAGCCTTTTCAGATAAGTCTGCATCCTTGTTTTCTTGCAACTTGGACAAATGATCTTCCGTCGCCGATAATTTTTTTGTCAGCTCAGCAATGCGATCGTTGAGCGGATTTGAAACCGGCGCTGTATTAGATGATTTTTTTTCAACAGCTTGTTCGACTGGAGCCTCGGTATGAAACGAAGTATTCGGGAAATTATTAAATGCATTCGTTGTCGCAAAATTGTTTGTACTGAATGATGTATTATTTGCAGCTGTATCGATGTTTTTAAGGTTTTCAGAAAAGGTCTCAGAGATAGGTCTTTCGATCACTTCATTCACAACCGACGTTGATTCTGCCAATGAATTTGTCATTTTTAACGGTCTGATCGTTTCGCTGTATGTGAGATTGGGACTTTCAAACAGCTCTTCTTTTCCTTGATTTAAAACGGTTGAACCAATGGGCGATCCTGGAGTATTCCAGAAATCAGAACCAAATCTCAACCCTATTCCGTCAGGCTGGATTCCAGAAATGGACATGTTTACATCATTGAAATCCGCAATCGAAGTTGAAGGAATTATACCGAGGGCCACACAGCGGCTGGCATTGAGAACTACGCGAGCATCTGTATCGTTTTTTACCGAGCGTCCAAAGACAAGCTTTAAAAATTCAATATGCTTGGAATCAAGTTTTTTAAATCTGCTCGCGGCAGAGATTCTGTTTGGATAAGCTTCAGTTTTACCATATGAAGCGTCGGTCACCTTTTCGCAAATGTCTGCAAAATTGTAAGACTGTTTGCAATCTTTGTTTAAAACGTCTTTAGCGTAATTGCGACGGTGTTTTTCAATTTCTGCTTTGACTCCTGCAGTTGTCAGTTTCTTGGCGGCCAGAGTTCTAAAAAATTTATAATGAGTTGTTGATGAAAAACTCGCGGGATCGTAATTGTCTGATTCAAAATCAAAAGCTGGATCGAGTTTGTGTTCATCACGCAACTGAACCATTTTTGCAAACGCCGCCTTCACTTTTGAATCCGTGCTGTCTTTTGAGGCCATAATCTGAGAGAGACTTTCAAGAATTTCATTATCAGCAGCAAGCGAGTCAGTCACTTTGTTGTCTGTTTTTTGGTTAAAAAAATTGATCAGTGCACTTTCATTTTCAGGGGTATTTTTTCCGAAATCCGCTCCGAGATTATAACAACTTTTTTCAGGAACGGTACAAGAGTCCACCATGTTTACAAAACCGGTTTCAACGGCTTGATGGTAGCAACTGTCAGACTTGAGCACCTGAGCATCAAACTGTGGTCTACACTCTTTCGAAAAGCCCTCTCCGAATTTTTTATCAGAATACTTTCTCAAGCTTTCAAGTTTTTCCATTGTGGGAAGGCGGTCACTCAGAAGAAGTGTTGCCAGATCTTCAGCGGCCATATTGGCGCCGACAGAGTAATTGGCAAATGTCACTAGATCTCGACCAGTCTTTGCCTGCGCACATGAGTTCAGCAACCGGCAATTGTCTTCAGAATAAATAACTTCATCTGCATCTGTTATTTTTGCACAGGAAGCCGAGATACTGGCCGTTGCTAACGCTACGGCCTGAGGCGAAGGAAGCTCTAGTTTTACTCCGCCACAATTGATGACGTCGCTGGTTTCTTTATCCACAAACATCGACGCATAATTGATATTGAGTCCTCCGCCCAGTCCGTCATTGTCAATTGATCCTGTAGGCATTGGAATTTTCAGTGATGGTGAGAGTCTTTTATTAATTAGACGGCCAAGAGAATAATCAACTTTAGGAACTACAAACGAGTCGAGTGACGCGTCTGTCTCGGCGCCAAAAGACGGACTTAAAACTCCGTTGATTATTATTAATGACCAGAATAATTTTTGCATCTCAATACCTCACGCACCAATCTTATCGGATTTTAAGCATTATCCTTGAGAAACCGGCTCATTTACGCCACACTTTTAAGAAGAACTTATTATTAGCGGGTTAACTGAGCTTTTCCCCCTCACAAACTGCCTCAAATAATGGCCAATGCCCGGGAAAATCCTTTAAACCCTTGAGGAAAATTATTTACCAGAGGATTTTTTATGAACCAAAAAACAGCACTCACTCCGGAACTTGAACAGTATTGGACGGAAATCGCCAATACCTTCCAGTGGAAACAAAGATGGGATTCTCTTCAGACGGGAAATTTTCACGACGTGAATGTCGAATGGTTTAAAGGCGCGAGTCTCAACATTACTGAGAACTGTCTCGATCGCCATCTTGAAAAACGCAGACAAAAAAAGGCGATGATTTTTGAACCAAATAATCCCAATGATCCTGGACTGCACCTGACCTTTGGTGAATTGCATGTGGCCGTCTGTCGATTTGCCAATCTTCTTAAAAAGAAAGGAATCAAAAAGGGCGATGTGGTTGCTCTTTATATGGGGATGACTCCGGAGTTGATGATCGGTGTTCTGGCCTGTGCGCGCATCGGTGCGATTCATACCGTCGTCTTTGGAGGGTTCTCACCAAAGTCTCTTCGCGGTCGTCTGGAAGATTCAAAAGCAAAACTGATCGTTACTCACGACGGAGCTTACCGGGGCGATAAAATCATTCCTTTAAAAAGCATGGTGGATGAGGCCCTCACCGACTTTAACGGAGTTGAAACAGTGTTGGTGGTAAAGCGGACTCACAGCGAAGTTGAAATGAAGGCCGGACGTGATTATTGGTATGAAACCTTAATCAAAGATTGCGATATTTACTGTAAAGCTGAAGAAATGAACGCCGAAGATCCTTTGTTCATTCTCTACACATCAGGTTCAACCGGTAAACCAAAAGGGCTTCTGCATACAATTGCAGGGTACATGGTTCATGTCGGCAACAGTTTTAAAGATGTTTTCCAGATCAAAGAAAACGATGTGTTCTGGTGTACAGCGGATATCGGCTGGATCACCGGCCACAGCTACGTGACCTACGGTCCTCTTTTAAACGGAACAACGACTATTTTATTTGAAGGCATACCCAATTACCCGTCACCGGCCCGCTTCTGGGAGACAGTTGAAAAACATCACGTCTCCATTCTTTATACGGCACCGACAGCAATCAGATCACTTGAAAAATTCGGCGCTCAAATTCCAGACAGCTTTCCCATGAAATCCCTTCGCGTTTTAGGTTCTGTCGGAGAACCCATCAACGAAGAAGCCTGGCACTGGTATGACACTCACGTAGGAAAAGGACGCTGTCCCATAGTAGACACCTGGTGGCAGACAGAGACGGGTGGAATTATGATTTCACCTATTGCCGGTCAGACTAAAACTAAACCCGCTCACGCCACTCTTCCGCTCAAAGGAATTGTTCCGGTGATTGTTGATGAAAAAGGAAATGAGAAAACCGAAACCGTGACCGAAGGAAATCTTTGCATCAAATATCCCTGGCCAGGGCTGGCACGGACCATTTACGGCGATCACGATCGCTACATTCAAACTTATTTTTCAACTTATAAAGGACTTTACTTCACCGGCGATGGAGCTAAACGCGACAGCGATGGGTATTACAGAATTACCGGACGAGTTGATGATGTCATCAATGTCTCCGGACATCGCATCGGCACGGCGGAAGTTGAAGAGGCCATTAACGAACACGACCTGATCACAGAATCGGCCGTTGTAGGTTTTCCTCACAGTGTAAAAGGTCAGGGCATTTACGCTTTCGTCACATGCAACGATCATTCAAAAAGCGAAGAAGTGATCACGGCTGAAATCCGCGACCTGGTCAACAAAATGATCGGCCCGATTGCCAAGCCTGATGTCATTCAAATTGTCACTTCTCTGCCGAAAACCCGTTCGGGGAAAATCATGAGAAGAATTTTGAGAAAAATTGTGGAAAATGACATTGCCAATATCGGCGATACATCGACCCTGCTCAATCCGGAATGTGTTGACGATATTATTAAAGGCAAAAAAAATTAGCAAAAAAAAAGGCCACCGGAAATGGTGGCCTTTTTCATTATTTCACTCTGTTCAGATTCTCTTCATCAAGTGCCATGTTTGCACCACAATACTCTCTGCACTCCCCATTCGTCATGATGGAAATTGTATTTTCTGAGGTAAAAAAGACATTCACTTCACACTGACCTTCATCGCTACTTTCTTTTGAGATCAAGTGATAGGCTGAAATGAGAGAAGCTTTTCCGGAGAAATCACACGTGTGTCCATTGGTTCCCACACTTGAGATAATCAAATCAAAATTCGTTTCAGTCGCAGTAATCTGAACATTAGAACCGCCGCCCTTTTCCCATTTGCAAAGGCCCTCTCCCACGTAAACTCCGCCATCCGCTTTACAGGATTTAGAATTATAACCGTGCATGAAAAGAGGTCTGACAACTTCAAACCTTCCTTCAATTTCAACTGCGAAAACAGAAAAAGAAATGAGTGTCAAAACGAGAAAGAGACATTTTTTCATAAAAGACTCCCTTGAATAAAGTGAGTCTTATAAACCGCGCTTTTAAAGAAATGGCAAGCCCGGAAAGGTCAGATGCGATTTTCTTCACGGAGCTTTTTCAAATGAGCTTCGATCTGTCTTTGAGCGTATGGAAGCAGGCCGGCTTCAAGCCCTGGATAGATGGCCGCAAGCATCTCTTCCACTGTTTTATTTTGTAAATAATAGTTAAGCACTTGTTCTTCCCTTTGACGGCGATGCTTGAGAGTTTCTTCAAGTTTATGAGTTCCACCAATAATGATTCCATGACTCGGAATAATATTGCCTGGTTTTAATTCAATGATCCGCTCTAATGTAGCGAAATATTTTCTCATGTCGCCTTCGGGCGCCTGAATCACAACCGTACCGACAGTCTGGATTAAATCTCCGGCCAGAAACCAGTTCATTGAATCGGGCGCCAGAGCAAGCTGGCCTTCATCATGGCCCGGAACCTCGTAAACTTTCACCGGAGACCCAAGTGAAGTCGTCACGACATCACCTTCTTTGCGGATGGTGACAGCTATGCCTTCAAAATAATGATCTCCGCTTTGCTGTTTGATTCGCTCATATGTATCTGCAGAAAGCTCAATCCCCGTCTTAAAGTCGCGGGCAATCTGAGCAGAAAACTGATAGTGATCCGGATGGTGATGAGTCAGAAAAATAGAATCAAAGCCAATCTTCGAAACTGACTTTAAAAACTTCTTCAGCTCAGCTTCATCTTTCGGGCTTGGATCAATCAAAAGCTTTCGCTCATCGCCGATGATGAAAGAATTGGTTCTGTTGGCCGGAGGAAAAGTATTTGAAAGCGGAAGAAATTGTCTCACGCCAAAAATAGATTCAATCATCGGCACTTCCGTTTCAGGATCATGAGGAAGACTCATATCGATCGGTTTGTCGTGATGAGGATTTTCGCTGAATGTTTTCAATAAAGTGATAGCAGGCGGAACAGCGAGAACTCGTCCGCTTTTATATTTTTCATGCAGTCCGACCGGAGTATTCCATTCACCGAATTCGGCCTCATTGGCATCGAGATCGAAATTTTTTTCGTGAGTCAGAGTAATTTTGAAATAATAATTTTTAAAACGATAAGGATTGAATTCGGGAGTAATCGCTATACCGATGTCATCGATGCTGATGACTTCTCCGCTTTCAATGGCCTCGAGAAGATCATAGTTTAATTCTTCTTTCACTTCGCGAACGAGTGCATGAAGAATCTGGGGGCGCACAGATTTGGGCCAGATATCGCTGCCGAATTCACTGTCCGGATCTGTTTTATCTACTTTGCCTCCCGGAGTTGCATAATAGCCGGGAAAGACGGGAAGATAGTTTTGTCTTTTAATAAAAAAAACGGACGTGTTCGTCACAAAAACGGCAGAGACTGATTCTTTCATTGTTCCTCAATAAGTTCTGATTTTTTTACCGGCCATTGAATCATAATAATCGCGGCTGCGCTTGATCAAACAGTCACGCATGCCTTTCACAGAGCATAAGTTCAGTGCTTTCGCGCTTGCTTCGGCCACAGCACGGGACGTTCCGGTAAAGGCGCCGCTGCCGCTTGGAAAATAGAAATCTATCTTGTCTTTATAGAGAAGGCCATTGTCATAAAGAACAACTTTGCCATCATAGTAGTCTCCGATCAGAAATGAGTCCGAAAGCCCGGCCAGGTGCTGGGGAAAAAGCACTGCATTCTCTTTAATCCCCGGACCTACACGGCCAGAGGGAACAAACCACACTCCGGGAAGTTCTCTGGGAAGAGTTTTTAACTCCGACTCGCTTGTGAGGAAACCTGCTGCGGTCAACACGAGATCTATTTTTTGCGTCTTGATCCAGTCTATCGCTTTTATCCAGTATTCTTTCTGTTGATCACCTCTTTGATTGAAGACAATCAAAGGAAAAAGTTCCACTTTTGTTTTGGAATTGAGAGTTTTCAGAAATTCTTTGAGAACCTTTTGACCATGAAAACGCGGAGAATTCAGATCTGGCTTTTGACAATCGAGGGTCACGCTGTTGGTGAGATCAAGAACCGGATGAATAAAAGATTTCTTCAAAAGGTCCGGGCAAAAACCGGTATCGATAAGAGCTATTTTAGTAGTGGCCGCTTCTCCGGCCAAACAAAAAAGAACCGGCCCCAAAAACAGGGCCGGTTTAAGTTTTTTAGTTACCAGGTTGCTGAGCTGGCTCAATGTAGAATGGACGGTGGATAGAAGCTTGCTCATAGGCCTTATTATAAAGGTCTTTGTTGAAATTTTTCAAACTTTTCTTGAAGCTGTCTTCCATATTATCCAGAACTTTATTAGTTGCGTTCAGAATCTTCGGCATCATCACTTTAGAAATTGAGTAAGAATTCGCCATGGCGTTTCCAACTGTGTCTTTCATCGCAATGGCCGGAAGAACTGTCGACAATTTTGCTTCGTTAACGTCGCCGGCAGAAGCTGACTTAAGAACGTTAAGGAAAAGCGTGTTGTCATTAGAAATCATCTCTGCCCATTTTTTATTGCGAGAGAAGATTCCACCTGATTCATCGTAAGCTTTGTTGATGCATAGAATTTCTGCCATCGCTTTAAGTGAGAACATCTTCACTGCATTGCTTGGAGTAAAGAATGTTGTGCGGTTAATTTCAGACTTGAATCTGTTGATCAAATCTGTAGCAGAAAGAGTTAAGTCTTTTGCAAGTGTCATATCTTGAGCAAAGTTTGCCAAAGATGACTGGATCATTGCTGAAGATTTTGAAACACCATCAGCTCTGTGTGGATTTGAGAAAACAACCTGACGCTTGTCCCACAATAATTTCTGATTGTCTTTAAGAGCTGGAAGCGACTGAACATTTTTTAATCCGGTATTTGCTTCGTCGATAAAAACAAAAGCAGATGATTGCGACTTGGCAACAAATGTATTCAACGTCGAAATATTTGTCCCTCTTTCATCATCAGCAATCAGAAGAACTTTCTGATTTAACCCATTCGAAAGAATCCCGGCATTCAGTGAAGCAAGAGAAAGATCCAGGACCGAAGCTCTTTCTGTTCCGCCTGCTGTTTCAAGTGCGTCTAGTAAAGCATTCAGGTTTTTATCAGAGTTCGCGACAATAACCGGTGCCCCCGCTTTTTCAGCGTATTGAGCTTTGGCCATCGTTACAAGATCAGAACCAAGAACACCTAATGTCACCCCGTTTTGTGAAATGGTCGCAGAAAAAGAAAGATCGCGGTAAACATCTTTTTCATCTGTCACCAGAACTTCAGCATCACTGAGTGTTGCTGATGATTGAAGAGAAGAAATCGCTGCAAATTCTTTTGAAAGAACTTGCGATTGAGAGTTTGCAAGAACGGCAACTTTCAATTCACCGTTATAAGCACGTTTTGAATTATTAGAGATTGTCACTGATAATTTATTCGCTACACCTTTAAGAAGCTGTGAGCTTAAAGAAAGTGAAGAAAGCGACAACGGGTAAGCTACGCGAACAGCTTTTACGTCAGTTGTTTTCAAAACGCTTTCGCCTAAGTTATCAAAGTGCGCGCCTTCGATATAGTCACCAGATTGAAGAGTTGAAACAACTTTCAACGATGTTCTTGCAGTTGAACCGATAGCAGTCCCTGCTGAAATTTTTGAAAGACCTGCGCCAGTGATTTTCACCACACTTCTCGCTGGAATGGCAGGAAGTTTTACAAGTGAGCCGTTATCAAGCGCCACTGAAACATTTTCGGCCGCTTTCATCCCGAAGTTTCTGAGTGTCACTGAGTGAAGAGTTGTTTCACCCGGCTGGAAAACTCCGTCGAGTTTCGCCACACCACTGATCCCACCATCAAGCATTTCTGAACTTACGAAATCAAGAACCGCATTGTTTCTGTAAACAGTTGTGACCTCTGCAATTCTTTTTTGTCTGTAAATTTCAGTTTGACTGCCGATATTTGCATTGAATGTTTCAAGTTCATTTTTGTCGAAGTTGGCTCTTCTGATTTGCTCATAACGTTCGTTGTAAGCAGAAAGCTCAGAAGACTTATAAGATGATTTGAAATCATCAGATGAGCGCGCAGGATTTGCGTCTGCTGCATCGAAGGCCACACGGTAAGCCTGAGCTTTAATCACCGGGTAATCGCGGTTGTATGCGCGAGCGTCTGCTTCACGTCTACCGCGATCATAGTATTCAGGGTATTCGCGATTAGCGGCCTGATCATATGAAGAGGCATAACGGGCATCGTATGATTGATTGTAATCAGTATCAATTCTTCTTAAGAATTCATAACGGGTATATTGACGGTATTGTTCAACGTAACCGTCAGCGTACGCGCGTTTCATAACGTCGCGAGAATTCCACACTGATGGATTATAAGATGGCCCCTGGAAATCACCCGGGTATTCCGGCGTTCTTCTTTGGAAAGACCCGGCAAAAGGACCGCTCACAGAAACTGAGTCAAGATTTCCTGATTCAAATTTCTGAACTGTTTCTGTTTCACCTTTATTGTTACCGTCAACAGCACCTGTGCGAACAGCGCGCTCCATTCCGGCCTTTTTCCCTTGGGCCGTACCAACAACGGCCGCATCCGAAGCATCACCTCTTTTTAAACCGGCGATGCGACCTTCTCTGTTCCCCGCATTGCTGTTTCCAGCGCGAGTTCCTTCATTCGTCCCGTCTCTCTGACCGTCAAGTCTTGCTCGGGCCGAACCATCGCGCTCACCTTGATCAGCTCCACGCTTGTAATATCTGTCCTGCCCGTCAATTGTGCCCTGATTAAATCCATCAGTGTCACCATCACGTGATCCGCGGTCAACACCCACTTTTCTGGAAAGGCCTGCCCCATCATTTGATCCGTCAACCTGTCCGCGATTGGCCCCTTCTCTGTTGATCATTGAAAGAGCGGCAATCAAGTCTTGTCTATATTGTTCCCTTTCGCGAACAATCTGCTGAAGTCTTGCCTGAGCATTCTGAACGTTTTGATTCACAATCTGTAGATCGCGATTGGCCTGTTCCAGTCTTGGATTGATCTGGCCCAATTCAAGTTTGCTTGCGCCCAGTTGTTTTGAAAGCTCGACGACTTTTGCATCTTCAGCATCCATCTGAGCTTTAATTTGTGTAATTTGATCTTTGTTTGCTTCAGGAGTTTTATTCAATTCATCAATCTTTGCCTGAAGCTGAGCTTTGGTTTGCTTTGATTCCTGGATCGCTCCTTGGAGACCATTCATGCGAGCTACGATTTGATCGCGGTCGCGTGCCAGACGATTCACTTGATCAGCAATTTGTGCTCTCGTCTGATCGATGCGTGCCACTTCAACTTTCGCGTCTTCCGATCTTCTCGTCAGATCATGAAGTTGTGGATCATCTGTTAAGCGGAAACTTTGTTGTCCGATGTACCCTGGAATCTCTCCGGCAATGACCAGACTCATCTGGCTTACCAGTGCTGCAATCATCGCAATTGCAAGCAGTAAAATCTTAGTTAACTTCATAGGCCCTCTCTTCCCAATCAGTCACCAAAATCAGAATGTGGAATCAAAACGACACCAATGCAAACGCATTCGTAGTCATTTCGTCTCCAAAAATCATCCTTTTTTTTGGTGGAGTTTATACCGTGAAACTAAATAGCAATATCAAAGCCAAATTCACGGGTATTGTAGCCTACCGAAAATTTTTTTGGGAAAGAGTGAAAAGATTATAGTTCTAGCGTGAACTATTTGAGGATTCTGAAGAGTTATTAACAGGAACATCCAGTATTTCTTTAGGTCTGCGGGGAATGCCAAAGATCCCACGCTCAGGTGGATTCTCTTCTGCAAGCTTTCTGCGGACGCCTCTGGATTCAAGAATCTTAGCGACGAGCTGCTCGTTTCCGGCCCCAAGTCCGGCATCAAGAAATTCCATAATCGAGGCTTCTCTGCCCGGCTGCCAGGTTTTCTTGGGAGGATTGGCGTTCTTGCAGGTCTTTCCTTCGTAAAGCCCGATCGCGGCCCCCATAACAGACGGGGCGTTGGTTGAATTTGGAGTGGCATGAACTGAATTATTAACCAAGTCCGTTCCCAGTGTGAGCGGTGTGCCTCGGGTGATGAGCGTTTGCGGTTTTATAAAACTATACCAGGGAATTTTGTCGGAATGCTTATTTCGGGCCTTGGCATCGCTGGGATAACCTTCAGGGTCCGGTTCAATAAATGTCATATTCGGCCCGGACATATCACAATACTCTCCGGCCTCGCTCGCTTTGTATTCATACTCATCACAAAGGCCGAGGGTATGAAGATATTCGTGCAACATCATCTCCGGAGGAGAACCGATGGACATGACCGGAATACTGCCTCCGGATCCACCATAGGCTTCCACATTTTTTACAATGAGGGCCTGGTCAATTCCATTTTTAGCAGCTTCGCGGGCAATGTTGGATGAGTGACAAGTCAAATTTCGGTTAATCACTTCCTCTGTCCCATCGGGTTTCTTAAAACGATAAGGTTCACAATTTAAATCGCCGGCCGAAACAGTTTTGATTTCAAAATCGATTTCAAATTGATTGAAGGGATAAGTATTTTTGAAAGTAGAAAGAACTTCCCGCGCCTTTGTCTGCTCAGGTTGATCCGTATAGATTGTCATTTTATAGGCGTAGACAGAAGGAGACATAATCAACAGTAGTGACAATAATTTTTTCATTTCACTTCCCCTGTCCCCAACAAAGTCCGGTTCGATCTTTCAACGATCCGATAAAGAGCAATTTGTGCCGGAGGAACTTTAATGGAGAATTTCACGTTCCTGAATTGCGGCTCAATTTGTTTGTGATTTTCTTTTATTCGCTTTGATGTTTTTTTTCCGAGTGACTCAACCATTGTAAAAGTATTGATGTAAATATTCTTTTCATTGATGACTTTTGCACCTTTATCAATCAATTGAATTTCCAGATTTGCATTTACTTCATTTATGCCGCCATCGCAGAATTCTTCATTGGTAAAATAAAATTGTTCAAAGTGCGCTGATTTGGTGGCCGGATCATATTTCAAAAGCGCGTTCACCAGCGTGCCGCAGTCACTGTAAGCGGGCAGTGTGGGAAAGAGGAAAAAGAGGCAGAAGCAAAAACTTTTCACCTCATAAGCTTAACATAATGTTTGATTAGTTCTTCTGAAAAAATTGAATTCGATAAATTAAGGTAGGGCTAAGGCCCGAACTCAGCCATTTTACAGTGTTATCTTTATTAACAAAAGCAATTGTCGGTGTGGCCGTGACGCCCAGTTTTGAAGCTATCTCTCCACGTTCATCGCGAATCACCTGAAAAAGATATTTCTTTTCTTTAACAGTTCTTTCAACAACAGCAAGCTCTTCCCCCATATTGACTGCGTAAAGATGTTGCGCCGAAATTTCCCCTTTTTGAATGGCAGAATTCAGTCGCCCAAGTTCGATTGTGCATGGACCGCACCAGGTGGCCCAAAAAACCAGAATGGATTTTTCATTTGGCGGGGGAATCTGTTTTCCATCAACGATGGAAGGAATAAGAATTTTTCCTTCGTGTTTAAACTGGTCTATTAAAAGCGGTCCACGCAAAAAAAGAGCGATAACAACAACTGCAGCAAACGCCCAGTCGCCGAATGTTCGTTTCTTAAGCCAGTCAGTCAACCTGTCAGTCAGTTTTTTCATGGGCGTTTCAGCGATTCTTCAAAAACTGTGTAACGAACTTCACGGTATCCTTTGATGTTTTCCAGTTTTTTAAGTTCGGAATAGGTCAAAGTCTTCTCTACTAGCGCGCTTCTGATATTGGCAGCGATCTCGCGCTCACGTTTATGCCAGTCAGTGAGAAGCCCTCTCAAAAAGCGGGCGTGTCTCATCAGAGAGAGCATCCATGGTCTCGGTGAAAAATCAAATTCGATTTTCTTTCCGTTAACATCAAAACTCGGACGATTGATAAACACTTTTCTGAACGAAGAACCCAGGTCTCCATAAAGTTTTGCATCCGCGGCCTTTCTCATGGGAGATATCATCTGATGAGCGACAAAAATCTCATCCTTTATGAAATAGGTTTTCGCCAGCGTGCGAACGGCCATTCCCAGAAGATCTGCTTGAGAATAGGGGTCATAAAGATTGGCCAGTTTTTTGACTTGAGCAATAAACTCATCAAGCTTTGCCCCACGATCAAAAATAATTAAATCGTGCACATATTGGGCAAGATGAGTTTCATCCAACGCGGAGACGATTGTTTTTAACTCAATTAACTTTGAATCAAAAAGATTTGAAAGCGATGCAGAGGCGAACAAGGAACTGTCTGAAACTGATTGCTTTAAAACAGCTATCGTTTCATTTTCTGCTTTTCTCACATGCTGATTACCGCTGACGACAAGTTCTCTGCCGAGCTTGAAAGCAAGAAGATTATTTTCAAGCTCCTGCTTTTTCATCGTACGTGCGAATGCCGATTCGAGATCATTTTCAGAAAAAGGAAGAAGTCCTTTTTGAAAAGCGGCCCCTAAAATCATGGCAGACGCATACACGCTTTTACCTAAAACAGTTTCACAAACTTCTTTCATTGGAAGAAGCGACAGTCTGCTGCCAAGAAGAGCTTTTAGTTTTTCAGACAAAACCGAAGCATTGACAGGATTCTTTTCAACTCCGCGATCAAGAAGGATAGAGAGCGGAACCTGGAATTTTTCATCGAGGATGACTTCGCCGTTTTTCGAGACAAAAGCGAGATGTTGAGATCCATCGAGAAGATCTGGAGATAAAAGAAGATCGGCGCCGCCTAAAGGAGTCACTTGAGCATGAGACTTGCCCATTTTATAAAGCGCTAAATGCGAAGTCACATTTCCGTTTCTTTGAGCAAGTCCTTTTTGATCGACAAATTTAAAATCTATATCATTACGACCGCCCATTGCTCTTGCAGCTTCGGCAAGAACGCGCGAAATAGTCGTAACGCCGGAACCACCGACCCCCGTCACTACAACTCTGTAGTCAGAGCCTCCGGCAATATCAGACAAAGTTTTTTTCATCGTTGGCACTGGTAGTTTGTTCACAACAACAGCTTCGCCAGCTTTTTTATAAAGACTCGGATGATAATCGAGAACTTCGACCATCTCAAAACTCGGGCAGGCCTTAATTTTTGTGCAATAAGAATCGGCCACGCATATTTGCGGATCGATCATCACTTTTGATCCGTAGGCATCAAAGGTCTGGGACAGTCCCGGGCATCCAGTCAGTTCCACACAGGCACGGCAATCCTCACAAGCGTCTGTGTTGATTTGATAAAAACGTTGAACATCGAGTGTGCCGCCTTTGGAAAAAATCTTTCTTTCTTCGGATTTTTTACGGCCGTGAAAAGTGAGACCGCATTCTTTATTGGAAATGATGACCTTCGTCCCTTTCTTCATGACGAGATCGCGAAGAAGATTCTGATAAAAATAACGGTCACTCGGATTCACTTCAAGGGCTTCACTCACACCAATGGCCTTGACCATATTGAGCATATCCTGCGAAGGACGTTTGAATCCTTCAGCGTTTTCTCCTGTACGCGGAGTGAACTGATGGCCGGTCATCGCGGTATTATCGTTGTCGAGAAGAATATAGGTGATGTCGTGGTTCATCTGAACCGAATTGGAAATGTCTGTAATTCCCGAATGGAAAAAAGTCGAATCGCCCATGAGAACGACGGATGGATTGGTGGTAAACATATCCACGCCCGCGCCAAGCGCTCCCCCCTGCCCCATGGCCGAAAGATTGTGCATTTCTTTAAACGGCTCAAGAAAAGAAAGAGAATAACAGCCTACATCTCCGTGAGAAAGAAGATTGATATTTTGTTGCTTTAAATGAGCACGCAGATCTTTTAACAGTGAAAGTGTTTCTCTGTGCGGACAGCCCGGACAAAACGTCGGCAGACGTCTCGGAAGAACATCCGAAAGCACATCGCCTTTTTCGTGCGTGTGACAAGGAGTCAGTCCAAGAACGTTCATAATGCGCGAAATTTTTTCTACAACAATTTCATAATTGAGACCGCCATAGACTGGAAATCCCTCTTCCGCATTTATTTTTTTTCCAAAAATCTGAAGCTTGATATTGTGACGTGAACAAAGTTCATAAATTTCGGTTTCGAGAAAGCCACGCTTTTCTTCGACGACGATCAGCGTTTCCAGATTCTTCAAATAAGGAACGAGAAGATCGGAAACCAGAGGATAGGGAGCGGCTACTTTGTAGAGTGAAAAACGCTCAAGAGCATCGTTATCATCAAGTACATGTTTTAAAATTTCAAACACTGCACCACTGGTGATAAATCCGATTTTTGAATCGCGGTTTCCAAAAACGCGGTCAAGACTGACTTCTTTCAAAGCCTCGTACACTTTGGGAAAGCGCTCATTAATCATTGAAATATCTGCGCGGAATGAATTCGGCGGAACCATGACATTTTTTGAAAGATCAAATGTCGACGGATCTAAAGTTGTTTTTTCGTGGTCAATTTTTTTCTCAATACCGGCAGTAACACGTCCTCCACCTTCGGCCATGAAAGTCGTGAGAAGAAGTCCCTGATACACAGATGTTTTCTGGGAAAGTTCGAGGGCCACTTTCATCCAGTCTTTCAATTCAGTTGGTGTTGATGGATCGAGAAAAGGAATATGCAGATGTTTAAAAAGGTAGCGTGAATCTGCAGGTGAAGAAGTAGAAATCGACCATGGATCGTCGCCAACGACGACGACGACGCCCCCGGTTCCGGGATTGGCGAAGTTTCCGACAGACAAAGCATCAGCGGCCACGTGCAGGCCCATCGATTTCATGGCAACAAGAGCGTTTCTGTTGGCTTGCTTTGCTCCACTGGCCATCGCGGCAGCATTGGCCTCGCTGTTGGCAATAACAACTCTCGCGCCCTTTTCATGAAATTCTTTTTTTCTTTCATAAAGAATATTGAAATAGTCAGCAAGAGGAGAACCCGGATAACCGGTGTAGAGATGAAATCCTGCTTCAAGTGCGCCTTCGATAATTAATTCATTTCCATTTTTGATGGTTATTTCAGCTGTCATTTATTTAGTGACCTTCGTAGTGCAAATTGTGTGTGAATGTTAGGCTCTAATCATTCACCGGATTGCACCATTTAGGAAGGAACAAAGCGAAAAAAAAGCCCCCATTTCTGGGGGCGGAAAGAAATAAAATTTAAGCTGCACAACCGCTGTTTTCAGCGTTGTTGTGTTCGCATGAGTTTCCTGGAGCATCTTGGTCGCCGTTGCCGTAACCGTTGTTACCACCGTGGCCGCCGTGACCGCCGTGATCTTCCTCACAGTCACCATCTTTTCCATCATGACCATCTTTTCCATCATGACCGTCTTTTCCATCTTTTCCATCAATGCCATCTCTGCCATCTTTACCATCTTTTCCATCGGCCCCTTTCAAACAGCTGACAAGAATGATGATAACAGCGACAAGAAGAATAGCTTTCATGTGAATTCTTGAACCTGACCAGCTTGCGCCTTTAGCATAAAGACCATTTACTTTTGACATTGCAAAAGCACGAGCTTCTTCTGGGCTCAAATTATTTTCATGAATCGCTTTAGCGATGCTGTTCATATCTTCGCGAACTTGTTTGTCTTTAATCTGGTCTTTTGTGTACTCAACAAGCATTTCACTTTTGAGACCTTGTTTTTGAAGAGTCTCAAGATCTTGTTGGAAATCATTGAGAGCATCGTCGCGGAATTTTGAGTCTTGCTGATCCCACTCAACGTTGATTTTGTAGTTGAGTTCATCGTACGTGCGCTTTAGTTCTGCGGCCTGATCAAAAGAATGTTTTACTGGTGTAAACGCATAAGCATTTGTCACTGCTGCTACCATAAGAATCGCGGTCATTTTCTTAAACACAGATACCTCCTCTAAAATGTTTCGATCTGAAAAAGATCTTCGAGGCAAGCTTTTAGGAAATATTCCAGCTTTGAACAAGCGAATGACGCTCAATTTTGATTAAAGAGAAAACCAATTTTACATGGGTGAGGAATTGATTATGAGTCTCATAATTTTAAGCAAAAAAAAAGGCCCTCCGAAGAGGGCCCCATTAGATATTAGTCTATTTAGCAATTAACAAGAAATCCAACCGCCACCTTTCCAGCAATCGCCTTTGTCACCTTTGTCACCTCTAGAGCCGGCATCACCTTTATCGCCTTTATCGCCTTTATCTCCTTTAGATCCATTACTTCCGTTGGTTCCAGTATCCCCTTTCAAACCTTGATCACCCTTTGAACCAGTATCTCCTTTAGATCCTTGCTCTCCGCGCTCACCATGGTCACCTTTATCACCCTTGTCACCTTTAGAGCC
>DJVH01000039.1 GCA_002440825.1 Bacteriovoracaceae bacterium UBA6261
AGAATGGGCCACGCAGGTGCGCTAATCTCTGGCGAAGACGATACAGCAGCTGCGAAGTTTAAAGTTTTAGAAGAATGTGGTATTACTGTTGCGAAATCACCAGCTGACCTTGCTTCTAAACTTGAAGAAGCAATGAAAGCAAAAAATATTACTATTAGAAATTCTTAATTTTTTTACTCTAAAGGAGAAAAGACAAATGGAAAGAACGTTTTCAATCATTAAGCCAAACGCAGTTCAAGACAACAACATCGGAAACATCATCTCTCGTTTCGAAAAAGAAGGTCTTCGTATTGCCGCTCTAAAACTTACTCACCTTTCTAAAGAAAAAGCGGAAGGATTCTATATTGAACACAAAGAAAGACCATTCTTTGGTTCTCTTGTTGGCTTCATGACTGAAGGTCCAGTTGTTCTTATGGTTCTTGAAGGCGAAAACGCTGTAGAGAAAAATAGAAAAATCATGGGCGCTACAAACCCAGCTAACGCTGAAGAAAACACTCTTCGTAAGCTTTACGCTAAATCAATCGAAGCAAACGCTGTTCACGGTTCAGACTCTCTAGCTTCTGCTGAGAGAGAGATCAATTACTTCTTCGATAAGAACGAAGTTCAAAACAGATATTAGTTTTTTAACTGTCATTCAGTTTGAAATAAATGAGGCCTGCTATATAGCGGGCCTTTTTTTCTTTATACTTTCTTTTTTCTTTATTTCTTGCCGCTTGATCTTGCTCTGATAAACTTAAACTATATGCAGAATCCGAGAATCTCTTGAAAAAGTTTATCAGGTATCTTTTTCCAGTAACAATTGTCACGCTGGTAAGCTATTCAGTGTTTGCCTTTAATCCAAAGTCATGTAAAGGAGAATTCCTCTCCATGCACACATGGGACAAGGGTTTTTTTCCTCTTACAACCACTTTTAATTCAACAATACTTTTAATGGATGCAACGACTTTTCCTTTTGTGGCCGCCGGGGCTACCAGTTCCATTAATGGATGTAGCCCAGTTAATAAAGATTATGATGAAATTCGCAGCTATTTTTTAATAAATTTTAACTCTATTAGAATTCAAACAGCTCAAGGACAAGGAGAGTTTTTATCAGGTTTGGCGCATTTGTTTCGCTGTTCAGGGGATAATGAAATTGAATTCAAATCTTACCTACAGAGTAATTATAAATTTATTTTTGAGTTCGAAGAAAAAGATAACGATAAAGAACTTCTAAGCTTTCGAAATTTACTTCATACTGTTTCTCTAAAATTCGAACGAAAATGCCATAATGTTAAGTTTCCTAAAAAAATGAATATAGAGTAGGTTAAATAGGCACCAGGAAACTTTTGGTTCCTGGAACCTTTCAGAACAATTCTTAGACGAATGACAGGCTTTTTTCTGATACTGATCAAGCACAAAACTTCATAAACTTGTTAAATTGAATTAGCATTAAGCTATTATTAAAAAGGAAGGTTTTATGAAAAACACCCAAGAAAATTTAAAAGAAGCTTTCGCCGGCGAAAGCATGGCCAACAGAAAGTACCTGGCATTCGCAAAACAAGCAGAGAAAGACGGATTCAAAAACATCGCGTCTCTTTTCAGAGCGACAGCTGAAGCCGAAACCATTCACGCTCTCGGACATTTTGCAGCGATGGATGGAGTGAAATCGACTCTTGAAAATCTGGAGTACGCTATCAACGGTGAAACTTACGAGACCGATGAAATGTATCCGCCAATGTACGAGCAAGCAGTGAAAGAAGATCACAAAGCGAAAAAAATGTTCAAATGGGCGATGGAAGTCGAAAGAGTTCATGCCGATCTTTACAAGATTGCTCTTGAAGCGGTTAAGAGAGGAGTGGATATCGATTCTGAAGTGTGGTTGTGCCCGGTCTGTGGCCACCTAGAGTTTAAGGAAGCTCCGGCGAAATGTCCGGTTTGTGGAGTGCCTGGTTCTAAGTACGAAAAAATTGCTTAAAAAAAACAGAAAGGCCCGCTTGTTGCGGGCCTTTTTTTTTTGGAACTAATATTTTGTCACTTTGTATGGAAGAAACGATTCCACCCAACGCAATCCTTTTCCATAAAAGTTCATCGCCACCCAATCAAATGGGAACCAGCGTGCACGATCTGCCAAGGGGTCAATGACTAGCAAGGCACGATTTTCAGAATTGTATCCGGCGATAATAATGACGTGGCCGATTTGAGATTCTGGGTTGCTGAGTTTTGCGATCATTGGCATGTGAGTCCTGTCCATCCATCCAACGATTTCTTCAAAAGTTGGAGCTTTGTATACTTGGGCTGCAGTGATCTGATTCATGTTGTATAAGGCCGCAATTTCGAAATCCTGACCTGGACGCAAGCAGAGTTGTTCTCTTGTACAATCAACTCTTCTTCCTGCATAAAAAGAAAAGTAATTGCTGAGCAATTGAAAATCTGCAACCGGAGTTCCGTTGATGAATTCAACAACAGACGCTGTCGTAGCGGCCCAGCACCAGACCTGTGTGTTCTGTGTTTTTCCTGGAACCGGCAGCTGAACATTTTTGTCGTCGCTGTCTTCAAGTCTTTTTGTGACAGACTTGAATGGAACGTTAAGTGTTAATTCAGTAGCGAAGGCAATTGTTGTTGAACTTGAAAAAATGGCAATAGCTGACGCTAAACCAATGAGCATGGATTTCATTTTGTCTCTCTCCTTACAAAATTTGTTTTGGTTTTGTACAGGAGAGAAAAATTGGTGTCAATGTGCCATCATTATCAATTTTTCTTGATACTGTTCTTATTTTTTTGTCACAACTTCTTCTTTCATAATGTGTTTGGCAAAAAGAAAAATCACAAAAGCGACGATGAGAAAATCAATCAGCGAAGCGATCACCCTGCCGTACATAATGCCGTTGTAGTTAAGCTCCGCAATGTTGGAAACTCCCGCAGCTCTCAAGGCAGGTTGAAAAATGAGCGGCGTGAGCAGGTCGTTGACGAGACTCGTGACAAGCAGGTTGAGCTTGCCGCCGATGATGACGGCGATCGCTAATCCGATGACTCCGTATTGTTTTAAAAATCCGACAAATTCTTTAATCATATTTTTTCCTTTTAAAATTTAGCAACGAGTGAAGAAGTGAGTAAGCTTTCTGTTTTGTAACGAACACCTGGCGCCGGTTCGTGGTCGTAACGAACAGTTCCGCTTGCCTGCATCGAGAAAACGGAGTTAATCGCAGCAATCAATGAGAGTTCAGTGTTGTATTGCCAGTCATTGGTCACACTTAAATTCGGCAGAAGTTCCAGCCAGTACTTGGTTGAGAACGATGGCGTCCATTTGTATTCCCATTCGTTGTAATTGCGGATGTAATTACCGTGATTGAAAGGACCGGCAATTCGGTTTTCGTGTTTGTAGCGATAACCGAGCTCTGTAAAAAATTTGGTTTTTTCTGTATCGAGAATTTTATATTTTCCACCGACGTCAGTTGAAAATCTTTTATCGACGTCAGCAAATTTATCTTTTTCAAAAGTTTCACCGGCAAAAACATTGAACTGCGATCCGAGTTCGCGTTCATAGCGAAGACCGGTCATGAAGTAGCGGACGTTTTCGACGCCGTTAGCTCTGCCGTTTAAATAGCGGGCCTTAAGCCCAATCACATTTCCCGTGAAGCTGTAGTCGCTGGCCTGTTTTGCAACCAGCGAAAGTGTTTTCGAGTTTCCGTTTGCAGATGCGTAGCCAAGTTCGGATTCATTTTTAAATTCTGCATGCGCCTGAAGGCACAAGATGGAAGTTAAACACAGCAGGTATTTTTTCATAGGTCCTCCTAATGCCATAACCTTTGCATAAGGATTTCAAAGTGAAAACAACAACGGCCAGGCTTGATTATATCTTAATGATTTTTTGATCTCCGCCTGAATTAAGTTGCGGATTAGAAGAGAGCGTTTAAACTTTTAGCATGAGAATTAATTCAAGAATGGTCTTTTGGGTCTTTGGAATCGGGAGCTTCGCTTTGATCTCGGCCCTGATTTATTTTGTCGTTCAATGGCTTCGTTAATGAAGACAAAGCAAAAGGTCCTTGCGTATATCACCCGATTTAATTCAGGCAGATATGAAATTTTAGTCTTTCTCCACCGCGACCATCCCGAAGCAGGCCTGCAAGTTCCCGGGGGGACTGTTGACCCAGGCGAGGATTTTAGTGAGGCAATTCTCCGCGAGATTTTTGAAGAGTCGGGGCTGAAATTAGATAAGGCAGATATCGTCTCTCTGATCGGCGAAAGCTTCTATCAGAGGAAAGACATACCGGAAATCAATCACAGGCATTACTTTTTGATTCATAAAAATGACCTCCCGGAGACATGGGCACACACTGTGCATTCAAGTGGCGCGGATGATGGTTTGGTCTTTCTCTATTCGTGGATGGAGACCTCGAAGGCCAAAATTGAGCTCACCGGGCAAATGGGCGAGCTCTTACCCTAAAATCCCAAAAATTTAAGCTAGATATGTAACTATTACAGGGTCCATTGAGGGCCATGAAGAGATGCGTTATAGTGTGACGGTATAGTGTTTTTTTGGAGGTCTAAATGTTTTCAATCGGTGAATACGCAGTCTGCCCCGGTCACGGAGTTGGTCAGATTGTCGACATTGAAGAAAGAGAAATGGGCGCTCAGAAAAAGACGTTCTATATCATTAAAATCCTCGCTAACGGCATGACCGTTATGGTTCCCACAGACAGTGAAACAGGCATCCGCGGACTCGTGGGTGAAGAAGAAGTTGAACAGGTTTACAAGCTTCTTACAGACCACAATGTGAAGGTCGACAATTCGACCTGGAACCGTCGTTACAGAGAATATTCAGCAAAAATCAAGACTGGTTCTGTGGTGGAAATCGCAGAAGTCCTTCGACAGCTTTTCCTTCTGAAAGAAAAGAAGGCCTTGTCATTCGGCGAAAAGAAAATGCTCGATCAGTGCCGCGAACTTCTTGCTCAGGAGTTCTCTCTCTCTAATAAGATCGATAAAAACGCCATTAACGAGAAAATTAACTCTTATTTTCAATAGCGGTTTCGTGTTAGACTTATGGTCTAACCGGAGCCTCTATGGAAATCAGACTTTTTAACAATCTCACTCGCCAAAAAGAACTCTTTAAACCAATCGATCCCAATCTCGTCCGTTTTTATTCATGCGGACCCACTACATACAATTTTCTTCACGTCGGGAATGCGCGCGCGCTTGTCGTTGCGGATTTATTTCATAGAACGCTTAAGGCCCTCGGCTACAACGTGAAGTTTGTCAGAAACTATACGGATGTCGACGATAAGATTTTAGAAGCGGCCCGAGTCCGTGGAATTCATCCTAAAGAGCACGCTGATGAATTTATCAGAGAGTGTGCCAAAGATATGGATTATCTCGGTATGTTGCCGGCCACAGCGACGCCGACAGTTTCAGAGACAATGCCGGAAATTATTCAGATGATCCAGGATCTGATTACGAACGGCTATGCTTATACAGTGAAGAAAGAAAACGGGGCCGAAGAAGTTCTTTACAACGTTCCAAAATTTGCAGATTACGGAAAACTTTCGCGCGTTCAGCTCGATTCACTTCAACACGGCATTCGTGTTGAATCAGATAAAGAGAAAAAAAATCCATCTGACTTTGTTCTCTGGAAGCCGGCCAAGCCTGAAGAAGGCTGGAGCTGGGATTCTCCCTGGGGAAAAGGCAGACCGGGCTGGCACATCGAATGTTCAGCAATGGCCAAGAAACATCTGGGTAAAACCATCGATCTTCACCACGGCGGTGTGGATCTCATGTTCCCTCACCATGAAAATGAAATTGCTCAGTCGGAAGCGGCCAATGGTTGCCCGTTCTGTAACAATTGGGCCCATAATGAATTTTTGAATTTTGGTTCTGAGAAAATGTCGAAGTCGCTAGGTAACGTTGTGACCATCCGCGATTTCGTCAATAAATATTCAGGTCATGTTCTCCGCCAGATTCTTCTTTCTGTTCACTACAGATCGAAACTTGACTGGACGGAAGATTCCATTACCAAAGCGATAGGTGAAGTTGAGCGCATTCATGAATTCGCTCACGCACTTGAAATAGTTGATGCAAAAGTCGTCGACGATATGAAAGAAACGAATGAAGTCAAAAAAGCAATTGAACTGATTAAGGCCGAACTCGCCAATGACTTCAATGTTCCCGGCGCACTCGGTGTCTTCTTCGGTGTGATTAAAGATTTTAACCGCCATTCAAAAGAAGGCGCTTCAGCGGCTTACCTGAAAGCAGTTATGGAAGTCGCCGAGCTGATGGAAAATGCGACCGGTCTCGTTCATCAAAATCCGAAAGAAGTCTTAGCGTCACTGAATCTCGCACGAAAAAATCTTTCAGGAGCCGGAACAAATTCTTCTGAAGAAGAAATTGAAAAACTGATCGCCGAAAGAAAAGAGGCGAGAGCGACAAAGAACTGGGGACGTTCAGATGAAATCAGAAACCGTCTGAATGAACTTGGTGTTGTTGTTAAAGACAATCCGGATGGAACAGCGACCTGGACATACAAATAATGACTGAAAAAAATGTTTTTACTGAGATGAACGGAAGTTTTGCTGGTAATGAAGCTTTTCAAAAAGAAGGCGCTGATTTTCACAATCCTGAAGCTTTCAGAGACCTCGTAAAGGCGAGACGGTCTGTCCGCAAATTTACCGACGAAAAAATTCCAGATGCGATCGTTCACGAATGTATTGATTTAGCTCTTCTTGCACCCAATTCTTCCAACCTTCAGACGTGGGAGTTTTACCGCATCGTCACGCCTGAATTAAAAGATCAGATTATTCGCGCTTCATTTTCTCAACCGGCGGCGGCCACCGCTTCTGAACTCATTGTCTGTGTGGCCAATCCAGCAAGCTGGAGATTCCACTCCCGTCAAATGCTGGCCCATTTTGATTCGTTACCGGTTGAAACACCGAAGTCTGCGCGTCTTTATTATTCAAAGCTCGCTCCGTTTGTTTACACAGTCGGTTTTTTCAACGTGCTCACTCCATTCAAATGGCTTTTTAACACTGTTGCCGGCCTTTTCAGAGTTGTTCCGCGTGAACCCATCAGTCAGCATGGGCTCGATCTTTGGTCGGTAAAATCATGCGCTCTGGCCTGCGAGAATCTTATGCTCGCATTCCGCGCTCATGGCTACGATACTTGTCCCATGGAAGGCTACGATTCCCATCGGGTAAAAAAAGCAATGAATCTTTCTTGTTCAAAAAAAATTGTGATGATTGTTGGAGCAGGAAAACGTGCCGACGGTGGGCTCTATGGTCCGCGCATTCGTTTTCCGCGCGAACAATTTGTCAAAACACTCTAGATTAAAGCATCGGCCGTTTTTCACATTCAAGCAGATTTAAGAAACGTTTCTTTTCTTCCGCATTGGCCCGGCCCAAAAAGGCCTGAACAGTTTTCCCTTCCTGAAGCTGGCGGAAATGAAACATGTATTCGCTCATTCGTGAGTTTTGAGAGCGCATAAGCGCTTTCCAGTCTTCTTCTATGTTGGCGTATTTCTCACGAGGATAATTCTGATTCTTTTTGATAAATTCAGCGCGCTCGCGGGCGACTGTTGTAATCAGTGAAGAAAACATTCTTTGATTGCGAAGAAGAAAATCGCGCGAGAGTTTCGTGCGTCCGCCTATCGGAGCAGGTAGCGAATCAGTCTGCTGATTGAGGAGATTGCGGTATAAAGGACCGAACTTGGCCATGAAATCAGTTAGAGGATTTTTTGCTTTCGTAGTGCACGCACCGAACAGTCCAGCTTGAACCTGATGCGTCTGGGTCTCTACATTTCCATTAATAAACGTTTCCAGAGTTAAACCTGGTTTCCAGTTAATGCTCATCAGAGTATCGGAGATATCCACTACATCCAATGGACTTTTAATTTTGGACTTCAGAAGGTTGTAATGAGCAAAGGCCACGGAAGTTGTGAGTCCAGGTTGTCTGGTTAAATTTCCGACATCACCTTTTTTTGCCTGATAGTGAAAATCGCCGATGCCGGGAAAGCGTGACGTTGCACGTTTGACATCATTGGCATAACTGAAACCGACAGCACCGTACGGACCGGTCGTTTTTCCATCAGTTTTAGAAAGTGAGTGCAGGTTCCAGGACATCACATGAGGAGCCGTGGAAGAACCGCCGCACATTGAAAAGTATTGATCCATATTGTTGGCAAAAACGGCATCGGCAAAGCTTCCGCCCCAGCACGAATTTGTTTCATAAGTCACATGAGATCCTTTCGGAATGAAATTTTTTAATTCCTTCATGAAACGACCATTCGTCGTGGAATGGCCTTTTCCGGTGAGAATGATGGATTCATTAATTTTAGCTCCTGGAGGAGCTCCGTGATCGGTGAAGGCAATATGATAATTCGTTCCGGCCTTATTGAAAGGAGGATTTTTTAAACGACTCAGAGTTTTATAGAATTCTTCTTCGCTGTCATTGGCGGTGGAAAGAATCATGCACCCAGTGCGCATCGCCTGATTCTTCACGGCGTTTTCCACATCGATCGAAATATCAGTCGGAATCCCGGGAAGCAAGGTCATATACTCTTTGGCGCCGCCAAGAATAACAACAACGCAATTGCCGCCAAAGGCAGCGGAGCTCAGTAAAAAAAATCCGGCAATGGCCGAAAAGATTTTGAGCTGCTTCATTTGCATGCACTCTCGCTTGCGGTTTCATAAGCTCCTTCAGAAGAAGGAATCCAACTCTCAGGGTCTTCCCAAGGATTGAGTAGAGAAATTTTTTTGACCAATTCGCCTTTGCAGTCGAGGTGGCAATCTTTATTGGTGATCTTGAAACAGATTTTGTATTTTACCTGATGAGCGAGCTGTAGGTTGTTTCCCGAAAATCTTATATTTTCTTCGTTACCCGTTCCTTCGTTGATACGAAAAATAAAGGTCTCACCATTTTTATACCAACGACCGTCACCGCTATATATTTTTCCAGCTCGAAAGGTGGAAAGTGAAGCGGCGTAAGATGAAGTGATTAAGGTGAGAAGAGTTAATGCGAGAGCTGTCTTCATAGAGAAATTATAAGGCCAATTTCCCTATGAGAGAAAACTTTATTTGGGACTCGAACAATTTTAAAACAATTTTACTCTAACTAGCGGAAATTCTGCGCCGAACGTGGCCTTATAAAAGCACTTCCTGGGCAATTTCTCTCTCGTTGTAATGTGAGGCCATGGTGTGTCCGTAGGCACCGGCATTATCGATGACCAGCAGATCACCGGATTTGAGAGAAGGAAGTTTTCTTTTCGTTCCGAAACAATCTGCTGTTTCGCAAATCGGACCCACGATATCTGTCGTGATGGTTTTGGTCGATTTCGTTTCTGGCAGAATCTCATGATGAGCTTCATACAAGGCCGGTCTGATCAAATCGTTCATTCCCGCATCGATAATGGTGAAGTGGCAATTGTCACTCATCTTCGTTCGAACGACACGAGAAACGAGAATTCCCATTTTACCGACGAGAATGCGACCTGGTTCAAAAACAACTCTTGGAGTGTGTTCTGATTTTGAATAATAAAATTTTTGAAGAGCTTTGGAGATCGTTTCCATATAGGAGTCTATGCTCGCAAGCTTAGCTCTTTCTTCTTCTGTGTAATCAATGCCCAATCCGCCGCCGACATCCAGAAATTCAAGTTCACGGCCGATCATGAGGGCAAGATTGGAAAGTTCTTTAATTGCCGCAACAGTGGCACGCATATCTGTCAGCTGGCTTCCGATATGAACAGAGAGACCAACCAGAGCAGAATTTGTCCAAAGTTCCTTAACGGCCAGGGCCTCAAGGATATCTGCTTTTAAAAGACCAAATTTGTGAGTCTTGTTTCCCGTGGAAATATGTTTATGGGTTTTCGCATTGACCTGCGGGTTTAAACGGAAGGCCACGCGGGCCTGGCGCTTTTCTTTTTTGGCTATTTGATTAATCAAGTCGAGTTCTTCGATAGACTCGACATTAAAAGAGTAAATTCCTTTCTTTCCACATTTAAGTGCGAATCGTATTTCGTCTTCAGTTTTGGCCACACCTGAAAAGACAATCTTGTCCGGTGAAATGCCGGCCTTTAAAGCTTTCTTCAATTCTCCCACAGAGACGACGTCAGCTCCGCTTCCAAGCGTTTTGAGGCGCTTTAACACTTCCAGATTACCATTGGCCTTCACGGCATAGCACACCAGCGGCTGGCTGATTCGATGTGCGTGAGCTGAACCAACAAAAGATTTATAGTAGTGATCGAGTGTCTTTTTGCTGTAGAGGTAAAATGGAGTCGGTCGCTTCTGAGCAATTTTCTCAAGAGGCATACCGTCAAACGTGAGTTTATTTTTTTTGTATTGAAGAGGCGATGGGAGTATATTTTTCATAGAATAAATGTAAGCTTTTATAGTCTATGAATAAAGCAAAATCTAAAAAAAATTCCTCAGTTTTTAATATCGTATGTCCTTATCCTCCCGGTGGTGATCAGCCCAAGGCGATTGCTGAATTGATCGAAGGTTTTCAGGAAGGTAAAACGAAGCAGACCCTTTTGGGAGTCACTGGTTCCGGTAAAACTTTTACCATGGCCAATGTCATCCAGGGACTTGGGAAAAAAACTTTAGTTCTCGCCCATAACAAAACGCTCGCGGCCCAGCTCTATGCTGAATTCAAAGAATTTTTTCCTCATAATGCCGTTGAATATTTTGTTTCGTATTACGATTACTACCAGCCGGAAGCCTACGTGGCCGGCACTGATACCTATATTGAAAAAGACTCTGCAGTCAACGATGAGATTGAAAAACTCCGTCACAGTGCTACCCGAAGTTTAATTGAACGCGATGATGTGATTGTTGTGGCCTCCGTTTCCTGTATCTACGGTATCGGTTCTAAAGAAGAATACTCTTCCATGAAGGCCCAGGTCGCGGTCGGCGAAACTCTGGATAGAGACGAATTTCTAAAAACTCTTGTGGCCATTCAATATCAGCGAAACGATATTGATTTCACCCGCGGCTGCTTCCGCGTACGCGGCGATATCGTCGAAGTTTTTCCGGCGCACGAAGAAAGCAACGTCGTTCGCATCGAATTTTTCGGCGATGAAGTTGATTCCATTTCGATCGTTGATCCACTACGTGGAAAAATCCTTGAGACATTGAAAAAAGAAACTATTTATCCAAAATCTCACTATGTCGTTTCAGAACAGAGAATGAAGGATGCGATTGCCGCGATAAAAATTGAATTGCGCGAGCGCATTGCTGAATTTGTCGCTCAAGATAAACTTCTTGAACGTCAGAGAATTGAACAGAGAACACTTTACGACATCGAGATGATGGAAGAGCTGGGATTTTGTTCAGGGATTGAAAATTATTCGCGCCATTTAACCGGAGCTAAACCGGGAGAACCGCCTCCGACTTTAATTGATTATTTCGACAAAGATTTTTTGATGATTATCGATGAGTCGCATATTTCAGTTTCACAGGTCGGCGGTATGTACCGCGGAGACCGCGCCAGAAAAGAAAACCTGGTCAATTATGGATTCAGGCTTCCTTCAGCTCTCGACAACCGTCCTCTCAAATTTGAAGAATTTGAATCGAAGCAGGATATTGTGCTTTATGTGTCTGCCACTCCAGGTGTCTATGAACTGGAAAAAACCAACGGGGAATATGTTGAACAAATCATTCGTCCAACAGGACTTCTTGATCCTCTGATTGAAGTCCGCGACGCCGGTACTCAGGTTGATGATTTATTAAAAGAGGCGCGCGATGTGATTAAAAAAGGCAATCGTGTCCTTGTAACGACATTGACGAAGAAGCTTGCTGAAGATCTGACAAAATATTTTACTTCTGCAGGCATTAAAGTGCGCTACCTTCACTCTGATATAGATACGCTGGAGAGAATGGAAATTATCCGCGATCTCCGTCTGGGAGAGTTTGATGTTCTTGTAGGGATCAACCTTTTAAGAGAAGGTCTCGACATTCCTGAAGTTTCTCTGGTGGGAATTCTGGATGCTGACAAAGAAGGCTTTTTGCGTTCTGAACGATCATTAATTCAAACCATCGGAAGGGCCGCAAGAAACTCTGAAGGACGGGTCATTCTTTATGCCTATAAAGAAACGGCGAGTATGAAAAAAGCTATCAGTGAAACTCAGCGAAGAAGAAAATTGCAGGAAGAGTTTAACACTGCCAATGGCATTACTCCGGCGACGATTAAAAAGAGTGTCAGTGGTGGAGTTATTGAGACACTTCGAGGAACCAAGAAAGGAAAAGGCGAAAAGAAAAAAGTTGAATCTGAACATCTGTCCGCAGAGGCGCTTGATAAGCGAATTGAAGAATTGAAAAAACTCATGAAAGAAGCTTCGCGTGATCTTCGTTTTGAAGATGCAGCAAAAATTCGCGACGAAATAAAAACAATTACCGAGCTGCGTATCTTAATCTAATTTTTTGGGTCTGATATTGACGGCACAGCACTTGCTCTCTCTAGTTGGAGGACAACTCTAACGAAAGGAGAGCTGGCGTGAAATTCAAATTTAATCGCAAAAAAAAGAAGAAAGAGGAAACCAAAACGGAGACAGTAAAGAAACCTGTCACCGATGAATCTTTGCAAATTCCAAGTGATGAAGATGGGAAGATTGTTTTCGTCTATAAGGAAAATACTCCGATGTGGTTAATCGACGAACTGAATAAACGTTTTCGTTGCAATAAGAACCGCGGCTCGAAATGTGGACTTCTGCCCGTTTAAAACATAAGAAAAAATTATTCTTGTCATTCATAAAAAAGGAGATCGATGGATCTCCTTTTTTATTCGTATAGCTAAATCATACTAAAACATTATTAACAATTTTTTTTATTTGTATTTTTATAACAGTACCGACTCAGGCACTTTGGTCAGAGCGTTTTTTGTAAATTTTTCTTAAACAAAGGAGAGAGGGTATGATTAAGGTTCGTTCTTTAGCTGTGGCCACGGCGCTCATTCTTGGGCAGCAGACGTTGGCCCATGCTGCGCCAACAAAAGATAATAATAATAAACAGGAGCCAAAAAGCTTAAAAGCTCCAGTGAAACCAAAAGTCGCCCCAGGCGGAAATGGTTCCAATGGAAATAATGGCAATAATGGCTCGAATGGTTCAAATGGATCGAACGGATCAAATGGATCGAATGGATCGAATGGTTCGAACGGTTCAAATGGTTCAAATGGCTCGAACGGATCGAACGGATCGAACGGATCAAATGGCTCGAACGGATCGAATGGTTCGAACGGCTCAAATGGATCAAATGGATCAAACGGCTCGAACGGATCTATTGGCAATAATGGAAATAATGGAAGCAACGGTAACAACGGAAGCAATGGGAACAACGGAAGCAATGGAAACAACGGCTCCGTAGGAAATAACGGTAACAACGGCAACAACGGCC
>DJVH01000007.1:0-17623 GCA_002440825.1 Bacteriovoracaceae bacterium UBA6261
CGAAGACCAGTCCAACAGAGAACACTTTATCTTTTATAAAAGCTTTGAAACCTGAATTACCTTTGGGGAGTTTAAAGTCATTTACTTTATCAAGTGCAATTCTCAGCTGTGAGAAAATGGCCGATGAAGAAATCACCAGCACAATGAAAGCAACAATTCCCGAAACACCAGAAAGAGTTGGATGGGCTTTAGCGTTTTTAATGATTTCATTCACTGCTACACCAGCCTTTTCACCGACATTTGCCTTAATTTGATTCGCAAGATCAGCCTGCATGTCTGTTCCAAGCAATGAGGCAATGGAAAGAATGATGAGCACAAAGGGAGCGAGGGCAAGTGCTGTTGTATATGCGATCGAAGCCGCCAATAAAAAAATTTCGTGTTTATCTATATCCTCTGCAAATTCTTTGAAATTTTCTTTTTGATCTTCTTTAACTAAATTCATCAATTCCTCTCAGCTAAGTTTACAACTTACTTGTGCAAACTGAATGCCCTCGAATTGACTGATTGATTTTTAAAATGATTGGCGAAATCTTATTCTGCAGACTGAATCAAAGTAATAATTGCAACGACATTCGGATTTACAATAATTAACCAGACCGTTTAACATTTGCATCTTTTTTTGTGGATCTTTTTCGACAGCTTTTTCCAGGGGGAAAAAGGCATCGTTGCGTTCTACGAAACTATTAAATTGAAATGCAATCACTGCTGGAGGAATCTCTTTGAAGTAAGAATCAATCAACGGATCTTTTGCTTCATAAAATAAACTCTCAAGTTGATAATTCAAAAAAAATGGCCGCGAACTTTGTTCTAGCTGAAGAAATGTTGAACCGAGGCAGATAAAAGTACAAAGCCAAACAATGTTTTTCTTGCCCTCGCGAAGAAAAACTAAAAATGGCAGTGAAAGAATCGCAAGAAAACAGACGAGAAAACGAGGACCGTAGCACCATTCGCCAAATGTATAAAAGAGCAAAAGCGGAATAAGCGCAAGAACCATGGTCATTAAAATTAAAACTGCTTCTGCCTTATGCTTTTGGAAGAATGATTTGTATCCTAAAAAAGAAAAAAGAAGAGGAGGAAAGTATAAAAAAACACTCGCACGTGCAGATCCAAAGTAATCCCACGTTCTACCGGGAATATGCCCGAGTGAAAAAGGTTTAATCGTTTCATCAAATGGTGCATGCGAAGCTTTACTCAATAAGACGAGTTCAGAAAATTGTACTCTATTGATTAGAAAAATGACCCCAACCGTAACGGCTCCAGACACTGCGGAAAGGGCGATAAATTTAAAATTCTCTTTCTTGTTAAAAAGATAAAAAGCGGCTGGAAGATACAAAACGACATAATATATTTTAGCCATCACTAGAAATGTCAGCGCCAGGTTAAAAAGGACAAACCATTTTATTTTTGCGGTTTGTTTGAACTCTAGTAGCGAGTAAAAATAAGTTAGAAAGAAGGTGATTTGCCAGATCTCATAGCTTTGGGCCCTTAAATAATTAAACATGTAAGTTGCGTATAAGCAGATAAGCACGAACATAAAGTTTATCTTCACGTTGTCGTTAAATTTTCCGGCAATAAAAAATAATAAAACTCCAACTGTGACTGACAAGAAAAGATTGCAGATGTTGTGAGCGAAGACTGAATCTTCTGACAAAATTAAAGGTGCATCTTGATTTTGGTCGTGTCGTACAAAAAATTCCGGAACTGCAAAGAGGATCGTATCGAAAAACCCCCAGCGTGAATAATATTTTTGATCGTGACTATTTTGAAAGACATATTGACCTGGGATCGTGAGCATACCTTGTAAGTTACTAAGTCGTTCTGGTGCAATTCCAAATTCGTGATTGGAGACCAGATTGATTGCTGAAATTTTTATGGCAAATGAATCACCCTTATTGAATTCTTTGGGCATGAGAAGGAAGTTGATGAAAAAAATAATCAACGCCAACAAGGTGAGATATTTTTTGTTATTCATCCAATAAGTTTAATAGATAGAAAGGAATTTTGTTAAAAATTATAAAGATGGGAAGCCAAAAGATGGCGGAGACAGTGAGATTCGAACTCACGGTACCCCTTGCGGGGTACGACGCCTTAGCAAGGCGCTGGATTAGACCACTCTCCCATGTCTCCACAAAGCCAAGAACAAGTTCGAATTTCGGGGGGAATCGCTGAAAAAAGTGGCGGAGGACACAGGATTCGAACCTGCGGAACCTTTCGGTTCAACGGTTTTCAAAACCGCCGCAATCGACCACTCTGCCAATCCTCCGAATTCTAGAAAGTCATCTTAAGTGTTTTAGTAAAAAAAGACAAGAGGGAAAATCTACTGAAGATTGCGAATTTGAGCTTCTATTTGATCTTTGTCCGTAGCAACAGGATTTAATTTTAAGTAATCTTCAAATTTTTCTCTGGCAAGCGCTCTTTGACCAGCTGCTTTGTAAGCGTAACCCATCTGCTTGTGAATCTCTGGGTTGTTTTTGTCTTCGCGAAGGGCGCGGTTATAGAGTTCGATAGCCTCGCTGGCGTAGTTTTGGGCCAGGCGAATCCAGGCCATGGCCATCAGCGCATCTGTCGATTTTGGATTTAAGCTGATAGCTTTCTCGTATTTTAAAACAGCTTCGCGATAATCTTTTTCGGTGCGAGCCACTTCGCCCACGATAAAGTATGCCGAATCAAGAGCTGGGTTCAACTCAAGTTCCTTATTGGCCATTTCCTTCGCTTTTTTAATATCGTTTGTGGCTAAATAAATTTTAGCCAACATGTAGTGGACCTTTGGATAGGAAGCTAGCTTGGTTTTAATTTCTTCAAATTCAGCAATGGCCTCGGGAAATCGTTTTTGGTCGAATAAGAATTCTCCCAAGTCCAGTCGCACTTTCAGATTTCCTGGATTCAAGCGCAAAAGTTCACGGCTGTAGGTAACGTAATCTTCTTTTTTGTCTTCCAGTTTCGAAGCATAGATCAAGAACTCAAAAAATGTTTCATCTTTTTTGGGCATCTCTTGAATTTTTTTATAATAATTTTGGAATTCTTTAATCTGTCCCGATTTGTAATAGAACACTGCTATTTTAGAGAGAAGCTTTGGATCTTCTCCAATTTCCGAAATTGAATCTCTTAGATATCCGATAGCAGTGTCAGTGTTGTCCTGTTCATAGATAATTTCTGCATTCAAGGAAAGATAATCTGCATTCTTCGGATCTAGTAAAAGAGCCTTGGCCAATCTGGTTTTTGCCTCCGGGAATTTCTTTATCCTGACGAATATTTTTGCCAGTTGAAACATGTCATAATCACTCAAAGGATCACGATTCAAAGCTTCGCTATACCATCTGACCGCCAGTGCGATATTGTTATTGGCAGTGTAAAAATCACCCATCAAGGAAGCATACTCATTGCCGTAAGCGAATTTGGTTTGAGATAGTTCGACCAGAATTTTCTGAGCATCTTCAAATTTATAGGCTTTCATGAATGCCAGAACCAGATTCTTTTTTAAGACATTATTATTAGGATTTTTTGCAATCGCTGTTTGCAAAGTTGTAATCGCAGAATCAAAAAGCCCGCGTCTTAACTGCAACTGCGTTTGAAGAAGAATTGCTGGAATGTACTCAGGCATCGCATCGACCGCTTCAATTGAATAAGTAAAAGCTGCCTCAAGATTTCCATTTTTAGTTTCTTCTTGCGATTTCTTGATCAGGTCAATTACTTTACTTTCTAAGATCTGAGACTGAAGCAACTTATCGCCGCTCACATCAAGACCTGAAAGCATAGAGCGAAGTTCATCGGATTCTTTAATCTCAAGTGATTTTTTGAAATAATTAGCTGCTTCTGCATTATTATTTTTAAGCGCGCTCAAAAGTCCCATGTGGTAATACGCTTTCGCGATAAAAGTTGGAGCTCCTTCGGCATTCAATTGGAGAATTTTTTTCAAAAGTTCTTCATATTTTTTAACGTCCTGAACTTTTAACAAATAATCAGCTTCCTTCAACATCAGAAGAACACTGCTTGGATAATATTTTAATCCTTCCTGTATAATGTTGTGTGCTTCTGCGGGTTGATCATCAACTTCATTAAAGCGTGCCAGGTAGTAGTAAACTTCATAAGGCTTCTTAGGCGTTTCTTTAAGCTTGGTATATATCTTTCTCGCTTCAACCAGATCATTTGAATTAATCAATAAGTCGAGATAGTACGCGAGTAGCTTGCTGGACACCGGAGATTTTGCGCGCAGATAGTTTTTTACAATGTTTACACCGGTTTGATATTTTCCAATTTTATCAAAAAAGAAAGCTGTTCCTGTCGCGACGTTCAGATCACTCAACATTTTATTTTCTGAAAGCTGAATCAATTTATAAATGGTGTTGGCTGCTTGCTTGGAATCCTTCGTTTCATCAAGTAATTCAGAATAAGAAAGAATAAGTTCGCCTAAAGCTTCATTGCCGCTAAATTGTTTTTGAAGAGATATGACAAATTGATTGGCGGCCAGCGAGCGACTGACATAAGTTCCTTTTGTATATAGCTGTCTTCCTTGAGCCAAAGCGGCATTAGCTCCAGGCTTATCTTCAAACTCCTGCGTAATAGGAAATTTCACATCAACGAATAAAGGGCCCGTTTTCTTAGGTGCTTCATCTGGCGTAAGGAGAACGTAAAAAATTCCTAAAAAAGCGAGAGCGACGATAACCGACATTCCTTTTTTCTTTTTCTTTTTAGGTTTCTTTTCTGGTTTTGTCTCACCCGGGACATCTGCAAAAATGTCTGGCTCTACTTCATTCTCATCAGTTTCGAATTCGTCTTCTTCTTGTTGAAGAAGTTTTTCCTGAAGTTCTTTCTGGCGAATGCGCTCATTGTTTTCTTCAATCTTCGCTTTTTGGTCCAGCTCCACTTCTGAAACACTTAACTGCGCATTTATGGTGGGCAGAATATTGGCAAGATTAACGAATTCTGTTTTTTCGTTAACTAGTTCTTCATGTGTTGGCTCTTTTGGTTTTTCTTCTTCAACAACAACTTTACTTTCTTCTTCTGTGCGCTTATTGCGCATTTCGGTTGTTTCTTTTAAAGGCCTTTGAGCTTTAGAAGGAATAACTACAGTCTTTTCAACTTCAGGTTCTTTCTTTTTTGTGCGAGAAACAATTCGGGTTTTTTCCGGCTCTTCCGGATTAGCATCCTGATATTTTTTTTCAAGTTCACCGTAATCGACATCAATATTTACATCGCGGCCGAATTTAAACTCCTTAAACGTTTTAAGTCCTGAGTGAGTTGCCTCTTTTTGAATAACTGTTTTTTCTTTTTCAATTTTCTTCTCAACACTTGTTAGTGTGAGGTTTTGTTTTTTGATCTGAGTAACAAGATTATTGAGATTGGGAAACGACGTAAGCGCCCGCCAGTCTCCGATTGGAAACTGCTGACAGAGCTCATCGCCGTTAATGTGATTTTTTAAAAAGAGTTCGCCAATTTCTTCTGCTGAGAATGGTCCGATAACACGGTCATTCTGCAGTCGAACCCTGTACTTTACACTCATTCATCCTTATCTAACTTACTTCAACCCTAAGAAGAGTGACGGAGCAATTCCGAAAGTAAAGATAGACAATAAAATGATAGCATGAACTAACGATTCGCTGAATCGTGTTTTTATTGTAGGCAACTTCATCTTTTCTTCGTTCTCTGTGAAAAGATCACTTACGAAACGAATATAGTAAGCTAATCCGATGACAGAGCTGATGAAAATAGAAGTTGTTTCAATGTTAAAGCCTTCTTTGAAGAAGTTCGTAAACATCATGTACTTCATGGCAAAACCGCTGGTCAGGGGAATCCCCCCAAGAGACAGAACGCAAACCGAAAGGATGATCGCCAGGCCTTTGTTACGGTAAAAACCAGATTTTAAGATGTCACTGCTGTCTTTATTCTCATTAAGCTGAGCAAATTGGTTGAGTATGAGGATTACTCCTGTTGCTGTCATAGAGTAAATCACAAGGTAGCTGATCAATTGTTTTTCAAGCAATTCATCCGGATTCATGCAAATCATCATCAACATGTAACCGGTGTGGGCCACAGAAGAGTACGCGATAATGCGTTTGAACTGACCTTGGACGATACCAATAATATTGCCGTAAAAAGCAGACATAACTGCAATGACTTGAACAATTCTGATCAAAATATCTTTGAAGTGAGGATCACATTCAAGAAGTAGAACTTGAAGAAGGGTGATGAATTTAAAACCAATAATGATTTTAGAAATGAAGAAGTTGACTGCAAGGTTACCAAGAGTCACGTTTGAGTAAACATCAGCAATCCATGCATGGAATGGAAATGCCCCAAGCTTGAAACAAGCTGTCAAAATGAAAATTCCCAGAGCTATTGCATAGAGTTCCTGGTTTGCTACAGTTGCTCCAACCAGCGAAAGACCGCCAGTTGCTCCCAGATAGAATGCTGCTCCCAATAGAAAGATCACTGAAACAACAGAACCCTGAATAAGATATTTAACCGCTGCTTCTCTTGAGTTCTCAAGATCAGAAGTGGCCACGAGTGCGTAACCAACCAGAGCAATCGTTTCCATTGCGACATAAAAAGTAATCAGTTCATTTGCACCAAGAAGGAAAACCCCACCCATAAACATATAGCTGATGAGCATTGTGCTTCTGACTTTTTCCAAAGAAGTCCAGCCGTTGATGAGAATCATCAGGACGTTAAGAAGTGAAACAAGTTTCAAAAGAAGAACTTTGTTTCCATCGAGAGTGAACAGTTCACTCAGAGTAAAGACATCTCTTTGGTAGAGCATGCAGAAAAAAGTAACTGCTGCAATCAAGCTAAGTCCGTAAGCGATCTGCTTTCCAACTTTTTTAATATTCAATGAAAGCAAGGCAGCTGCATTGAGTGCGATGAAAATTAAAATGTTTTCAACAAAAGTTAAGTTTTCCATTTTTTATAAACCTGAGTGTGTGAAAAAATTAATTGTTCCTTCGAACATGCCTGTTACCAGTTTTGGGTAAAGGCCAAGAAGGATCGTTAATACTGAAAGCACAATCATCGGAGCTGCTTCCAGAACTGAGATATCAGAAAGAGATTTGTTTTCTTCGTGATGAAGTTCCCCAAGAGCTGTCAGGTGATACATCTTAAGAAGATAAATTGGAGAAAGCATAATACCTGTCGCAGCAAGGATCGCTACAACTTTATTTATTTCATATGTTCCGGCAATAACCATGAATTCACCAACAAATCCGCAAGTCATTGGAACAGCCATTGAGCCAGCAGTGATTAAAAAGAAAAGAACAGCAAAGCGAGGCATAACTTTCGCGAGCCCCCCGTACATTTCCATCTTCTTAGTGTGAGTTCTTGTATAAAGATAGTGAACTCCAATGAACAGACCCGGTGTTGAAATACCGTGAGCTACCATTTGGAAGATTGCTCCTTTTACTGCAAATGGGTTCTGAGAGAAAACTCCCATAATGATAAATCCCATGTGAGAAATAGAAGAAAAGGCGACCAGTTTTTTAATATCTTTTTGGACCCACGCCGTAAGTGCACCGTAGATAATCCCGATCGCACCAAGATAAAGAATAATATCTCTATAAGCATCAACTGCTTGAGGATAAACAGGGATAACAAATCTTAAAAAACCGTAGATCCCAAGCTTTAGAAGAATACCTGCAAGAAGAATTGAACCTGCTGTCGGTGCTTCAACGTGAGCATCTGGAAGCCACGAGTGAAATGGGAACACAGGAACTTTCAGGAAGAAAGCAATTGAGAATGCCCAGAACACAAGCGATTGAGGAGACCAGAAGCCTGAATATCTCAAGTTGAGTGACTTGATGACTTCATAATTCAGATCATACGAACCGTTAAGCTTATAGGCCATAGCACTCATGTAGCACATTGCTGCGAGCATGAGGATTGATCCACCCGCAGTCATTAAGAAAAATTTGAATGAAGCGTATCTTCTGTTTTCCCCACCGAAAACACCCACAAGGATGAATAGTGGAATAAGCATTGCTTCCCAGAAAATATAGAAACCGTAGATTGAAGTTGCGAGAAGTGATCCGTTTACGGCCCAGATAAGAGAGAAAATCAAAAAGTAATAAAGACGAAGCTTGTCTGTTTTGATTTCCCAAGTTGCGATTACAACCATAACCAGAAGGAAGGCGTTCAGGATAAGAAGTAATCCGCTCAATCCATCCATTGCAAACGTATACGTCAGGTTAAAGAAAAGAGGCATGTCGAATTTGAAGAGCTCAGTCAGCTGTCCTGGATCCGGAAGATCTGCATACATTTTAATGGAGTAAGCAAGAACAACGAATGAACCGATTAAAGCAAAAAGCTTGATCGCTTTTTCATTTTGCTTTGGGGCCATCACAAATCCGATCGCCCAAAGAAGAGGAATTAAAAACTTAATAATAAACAGTTGATCCATATATATCTCTTTTCTCTATTAACTAACTAAAAATGAAAGCATTAAAAACAGCAGTAACAAGAATGGTTAAACCGATAATGATATAAAGGATTCCCATTTCAAGTTTTTCCGGCTTTGTTTCATCAAGGAAAGCACCACCGCCGTTCACTCCCTTCGTAACGAGTTTTACAACTCCGTTCACAACATGAGTTTCAACAATATCAACCAGGAAATGCCCAACCTGATAAAGTGGCTTGATAATGACAGTCTCGTAAAGTTCATCAACTTTGAATTTAGAATTGCTCACCATCCAAAGACCAAGAAACTTCGCTTTAAGACTATCGCGCATTCTAGCGTGATCGTTTTTAACGTAGATGTACCAAGCAAGTCCCATAGAACAAAGGATTAAAATCGTAGTCACAATCATCATTGTGATTTCTGTTTCTTCGCTCAAGTGATGGTGACCAGTTGGAATAGCTGTGAACTTTTCAACAAATGTCTGGAACAGTCTTGAATTGTGGTGACCACCCAACAGATGTGGCATACCAACATATCCAGCACCAAAGCTACAAAGAGCAAGAATGATCAGAGGAATAGTCATGACTGACGGAGACTCATGAATTTCATGAGCGTCATGGCCATTATCTTCACCAATATGGTGATGATGAGAGTCGTGAACATCATGAGATGGCTTCACGATAAACACCAGACACAACATTCTTGTCATATAGAACGCTGTTAGAAGAGCTGAAAGCAAGCCAACTGAGTAAAGGAAGATACCGTTACCAGGATTTGTGAAGGCCATGGAGAGGATTTCGTCTTTTGAAAAGAATCCCGAAAATCCAGGAATTCCGGCAATTGCAAGCAAGCCCACAACAAAAGTCCAGAAAGTGACTGGCATTTTGTTTTTCAAACCGCCCATCTTAAAAATGTTTTGTTCGTGGTGACATCCATAAATAACCGAAGCCGCACACAAGAAAAGAAGTGCTTTAAAAAAAGCGTGAGTGAAAACGTGAAAGAGACCTGTTGAAAAAGCACCAAGGCCACAGGCCATAACCATATACCCAAGCTGAGAAACAGTTGAGTAAGCGAGAATTTTTTTAATATCTGTTTGTGTAACAGCAATAAGAGCTGCAAGTAAAGAAGTCAAAGCTCCAATCCAGGCAATCACATCAAGAACAACTGAGAAGTGAACGATGATGTTTGAAACTCTACAAAGAAGGAAGATACCGGCGGTAACCATCGTCGCCGCGTGCATGAGGGCAGACACTGGCGTAGGACCCATCATTGCATCCGGAAGCCAGATGAACAGAGGGATTTGAGCTGACTTACCTGTCACACCAAGAACAAGAAGCAAGCTTGAACCAATCAACAGTTCCTTGTTTGCCATAATCACGGCCATGTCCGGGTGTTGAAGATCGCGGAATGATAGTGTGTTGAAAACGAGAGCGTATCCAATCATTCCCAGAACTACACCAAAGTCTCCCACGCGGTTTGCGAGGAATGCTTTTTTAGCAGCGTCTCCGTTTTTCTTATGCTCGTACCAGAAACCAATAAGAAGATAAGAAGAAAGACCAACGCCTTCCCATCCCATAAATAGAACAAGAAAGTTTTCACCAAGAACAAGAAGGAGCATCGAGAAAGCAAACAATGCGAAGAACGCAAAAAACTTTCCAACTTTTTCCTCATGGTCCATATATCCGATTGAGAAGAAGGCAATCGCTGAACCGATACCAGTCACCATCAAACAAAGAACAACTGAAAGTTGATCCATGACGAAGTGGATATCGAACACGATATTTTTATAATTCATCCAGTCCCAAAGCTTAACGTGAACAGGACCATTTTCCATAACATGCATTGAAGTCAAAATGACCAGAATGAATGATGTGAACAATCCAAGAAAAGTAATGAGCCCGGCCTTAACATTGTTCAGCTTGTTTTTAACTAATAATGAATTGAGTAAAAAAGCGAGCAATGGAAAGAAGGGAATGAGTGCTAAATAGTTCTCGTACATAATGACTCTTATTCCGTTATGATTTTAATGTCGTCTGTATAAATAGTTTGTTTCTTGCGGTAAAGCGCGATGATCAATGAAAGACCAATCGCAACTTCACAAGCTGAAATGATCATCATGAAAATAACCAATAGCTGTGAATCAAGAAATCCTGTCGCCTTTGAAAAAAGAATGAATAGAAGCGCAACGCCTCCAAGCATAAGCTCAAGACAAAGAAGGATAGAGATTAAATCTTTTTTGAAAATTGTTCCCAATAAACCAAGACAGAATAAAAAAGCCGATAGGTAATAATAAATGCTCATTATTTTTCCTCCAGTTTTTCTGCTTTGTCGTGAGAAGTAATGACGATACTTGCAACGATTGATGCCAGAAGAAGAACTGTCGCCATTTCAAATGGCAGATAGTAAACATCGAAAAGTTTCGCAAAAAGAGTCTTCATGCTGTTATCTGTAAGATTTACAACAGAAAGAGCTTCGATATTGTTATTGATGACCAAGGCAAAGACGCCAAGAAGAACCAGCATAGTAAGAGTTGAGACAATCAGCTTCCACTTACTTTTTTCTCTGTTGTTTTGAAATTGCTCAAGATTGATGAGCATCATTACGAAAACGAAAAGAATCGCGATTGCTCCGGCGTTAACCAGAACCTGAACCGCTGAAAGGAAAACCGTTCCAAGTTGAAAGTAAATCATAGCGATTACCAACAAAGTCATGAGCAAAGAGAACGCTGCCACAACTGTTTTCTTGGAAAAAACAACCATCAGTGAAAACACGACGGTTAAAAGCGTGAGTAATATATCAATGGCCATATTATCTATTCCTGAAATAAACAAAAAGAACTGTCACAATTAGATTTGCAATCCCCAGCGGAAGAAGTCTCTCCCATCCAAGATTCATCAACTGGTCGTAACGGAAACGAGGAAGTGTCCAGCGAACCCATACGAAGAACCAGATCATGAGTGCAACTTTAATAACCAATGAAGCAACCTGAAGGACAACGATCAAAGCAGGATTGTTGCCTGCAATGAGATCAAATCCAGGAAGAAGGCTGTATCCACCAAAGAACATAATAATGAATAGAGCTGAAAGAGCGATCATGTGAATGTATTCGGCCATGAAAAAGAGTGCAAACTTCATTGAAGAGTATTCAAGGTGATATCCTGCAACGATTTCTGATTCACCTTCGGCAAGGTCGAATGGAAGACGGTTCGATTCAGCAAAGATTCCCACCAGGAAAAGCATCGCTGCAACCGGTTGATAGAAAAATCCCCACTGAGGAATAACTCCAAACCAATAGCCAGTTTGCGAAGAAATCATCTGGTGAATATCATTTGTTCCATAAACGAAAATCATGGCCACGACAGATGTCGAAAGTGAGAGTTCGTATGAAACCATCTGTGCACAGGCGCGAAGAGCACCGAGCATCGAATATTTATTGTTTGAAGCCCATCCCGCAAGAAGAATTCCGTAAGATCCTAAAGCAGATACAGCAAACGCAAAAAAGATTCCCATATCGCTTCTGAAAACTTCAGGGAAAATCGTTCTGCCAAATGCTTCGATAGGACCAGCAACAGGAATACATGCTAACGGTAGAAGAGCAACGACAAGTGCTACAACTGGTGCAGCCGTATAGAAAAATGGTTTTACATGCGTTGGGTGAACTTCTTCTTTGAACATGAATTTAGCAACATCAGCAAGAGGCTGAAGTAAACCAAACGGACCTACGCGGTTTGGACCCAGGCGCTTTTGCATAAAAGCAGCGCCTCTTCTTTCAACGTGAATGATTAATGGAAGTGCACCCAATGGAAGGGCAAGGATAACAACTGTCTTTAACAGGATTTCAATTGCAGCTTCTAACATTTTATTCTTCCCACTTTAGAGCTTTAGAATTGATAACGAAAATATAACCAACAAGAAGGATAACCATGAAGAATACGAAACCGCCGATCATGAAACCAGTATTTGTTGTTTCTTTATAGGCCATGGCCCATGGAAGAAGGAAAACAATTTCCACATCAAACAGTAGAAAGAGAATTGCAGTCACGTAAAATTTAATATCGTATTGTCTTGTCGCCGATCCAACTGGATTTACGCCTGACTCATAGATATCCATTTCGCGAACAGTTTTTCTTTTCTGTCCAAGTAAAGAAGAAATTCCAAGTAGAACTCCCGCCAGGGTACAGGCGATCAGAAAAAAAACAATAAAAGCAGCAAACTCCATAGAGCCCCTCGATTACTTAATAAAGATTTTGGCACCTTCTGCGAGACCCATAACGCTCTCCCAGAAAATCCCAAGAACAAAAACCGGTGCAGTCAATGCGACAACAACAAGTTGATTCAAGAAACCGAAGCCTTCAATTGTTTCATTCGATTCTTGTGTCTTAAGAGTCATTAATCTTACGATCTTCAGATAATAGAAAGCTGAAACAGCCGAGTTAAGAACAAGAATAATTGCAAGTGAGTAGTATCTTGAGCTCAAAAGTGCGTTGATGATGTTCCACTTAGCTACGAAACCAGCAAGCGGTGGCAGACCGATAAGAGAGAACATTGTTACAGTCATCATCACGGCCATGAAAGGATATCTGTAGGCAAGGCCTTGGAAACGATCAAAATGATCATTGCCGTATTTATCCTGAACAATGCTTGTGATGTAAAAAGCAACCAATGTCATAAACACGTATGTGATTCCATAGAACACAACCGCGCGTACGCCGATTTGGTTAATCAACACAAGACCGGCCATCATAATTCCAGCGTGAGAGATTGAAGAATATGCCAGCATTCTTTTCACTGATTTCTGGTTGATCGCCGAAACGTTACCAACTGTCATAGTAAGAGCTGCCATAACCATCATCAAACCTATCCAACCAACGCGAAGTGGAGATTGAACAGTGAAGAAAATCATTGTGACGCGAACAAGAGCAGAAATCCCCGCCAGCTTTGGAACTACAGCGAAGAAAGTTGTAACAGGTGTAGGTGAACCTTCATAAACATCTGGTGCCCACATATGAAATGGAACAGATGCGATCTTATAACCGATACCAACGAAGAAAAGAATAAAAGATGGCATTAAGATCATGATTTGAGCTTTATCAAGCTTTGTGATCATTTCCGCCATGCCTGCAAACTGAATTGTTCCAAGAACACCGAACATATGGCTTAGACCAAATAGAGCGATACCTGAAGAAACGCCTCCGTAAAGAGCATATTTCAAACCAGCTTCACTAGATCTTTCGTCATTCTTCTTGAGTGAAGCCATGACATAAGAAAGTATCGAAAGCGTTTCAATTCCCAGATAAATCATCAGCATGTTGTTTGCTGAAGCCAGAATCATCCCGCCGATAAGAACACCAACTGCTAAAATGATGAACTCAGTTTTAAGTGATTCATATATATCTTTTGAAAAAGAGCTTAAGTAGAAAGCACCAAATGTTCCGATCACCATAATCATCTTCATTACAGTACTGAATGGATCGATGATCATTGAGTTACTGAAGATGGCTTCGCCCTTAGCCGAAAAATTGGCAATCAAGGCGGCAAGCGTGGCAACCAGACCAATACAAGTTGCGATGAAAATGTATTTTTTATTTTTTTCATCGTTTGAATATGTGGCTTCGATAAGAATCAATCCCACCATAAGCACTACTAGTAGTAGTTCTGGAATGTATCGGCCAACGTTAGCTAAATAATTTAAATACATTTCAATTTCCTAGAAAGTTGCTAGTAAAGAAACCAGTTGTCCTACTGATGCTTTCATCATGTTCAGAATTGGCGAAGGCCAGATACCGAAAAGGATGACAGCAATACAAAGTGGAGCCATGTAAAGCACTTCAAGCTTAGTCATATCAGAGTATTCTTTTACTTCCGGATTAACTTCACCGAAGAACATTCTCTTGAACATCCACAGTAAGTAAGCAGCACCGATCAACAGACCGAAAAGAGCAAGAACTGTGATTGTTGAGAATCTTTGGTAAATACCAAGGAAGATAAGAGCTTCTGAAATGAACCCTGACATACCCGGTAGTCCCATTGAAGCGAACATACCGATGATGAAAATAATTGAGTACATTGGAAGAGCAGTATAAAGACCGCCGTATCCACGTGAACCATCAGGTTTAACAATCCATCTGTGGTGAGATCTTTCGTAAATAATACCGATCATAAAGAACATCATTGCTGTTGAAGTTCCGTGGTTGAACATCTGAAGAACAGCACCGTTCATCCCTTGAACTGTCATAGCAGCAAGGCCGAGCATAACGAAGCCCATGTGAGAAACTGAAGAGTAAGCGATAAGTTTCTTAACGTCGGTTTGCGCCATCGCACAAAGTGCACCGTAAACAACGTTGATTAAACCAAGCCATGCAATCGCCGTCGCGAAGTATTTTGCAGAATCAGGGAAGATTGGGAAAGCAATTCTAAGGAATCCGTAAGTTCCCATCTTAAGTAGAACACCAGCAAGGATAACTGAAATCGCTGTTGGAGCCTGAACGTGAGCGTGTGGTAGCCATGTATGGAAAGGGAAAACCGGAACTTTAACAGCGAAACCGATAAACATGAAAATGAAGAACAGTTTACTGAAAGAAAGAGTCTGGCCAAACATAGTAAGAGTTTGAGTTGTAAATTTACCACCAGAAAGAGCAAGAATATCAAATGATCCGTCTGTCTGACCTGTAACAAAGTACAGAGCAACGATACCGACAAGCATCAGGAGTGAACCGACGAAAGTATAAAGGAAGAATTTAACAGCTGCGTATTCTCTGTTTTCGCCCCCCCAAACACCGATCAGGAAGAACATCGGAATCAGCATTACTTCCCAGTAAACGTAGAAAAGGAAGAAGTCCATCGACATGAAAACACCAAAAACTGTACTTTGCAGAAGAAGGAGTAGAGCAAAGTAAGCTTTGATTGATTTTTTGATTTGTGTCCAAGAACTCAAAATACAAAGCATAAAAAGTAGCGATGTAAGAAGAATCATCGGAAGTGAAATCCCATCAACCCCCAACGCATAGTAAATGTGGAATTGAGGAATCCACGGTACTTTTACGTTGAATGCTTGTTGCATCCCAGAAACGGTTGTATCGAACTTAGCGTATAGAACCAACGTAAGTGCGAAAGTAATAATTGTGTTGATGAGTGCCCACGTTTTCATAGCGGTTGTATTTTCTTTCGGCATTAACAACACACCAAGTACTCCAATAATAGGCATCCACAAAATCCAGCTTAATAAATCTAAACCGTGCACCGGTTAACTCCTTCTAAAAAGTTACTCTTATATAAATAACAAACTAATAATTAGTAATTTAAAGTCCAAATATACCCAGCAAGAACAACAACGATCACCACAAAGTACATCTGGATTTTTCCAGACTGAACTGTGCGAAGAACAAAGTTCATTCCGCGAACACTTAATCCTGTTCCATCAACCATACCGCTGTCGATAATTGTGTTATCGAACCAACGAGCAATCGTGTAAGCCACGCGGTTAACAGTTGCCCAACCATCAATAGCAAATCGATCGAAAATTCCCATATCGAATTTTGCCAATAGATTGTTGAAAGGAAGAAGTCCTCTCTGAATCAATTTTCCAACATATAGATCATCGAAGTAATAACGGTTTTTAAGGGCCTTTGTCCATCCAGCAAATGTGCTTGTCCACCAACCTGGGTTTACCGACTTCTTGATGTACATTAAGTACGCCAGGAAAATACCTGAAAGTGCGATGATGATAGACATGATTGCACCAATCTGGTGGGTTTGATGCACAAGGTGAGCTTCATGTTCTGGCAATCCATGAGCTGCATCGTACTGCGCCTTTGGAAGATCCACTTTATCTCTTGTGTCCACTTTACCAAACTCTTCTGATTTATATTCAGCAAAGTGGTGAAGTGATCCAGCATCTGGTTTGTGAATTAAAGTCGAGAACCATTCATATTTTGATCCGAAAAGGTTTACTTCTCCCTGGCCAGTGAAAGATCCAGAATAGAAGAGACCAAGTGTGAATACTGAAAGAATCAATAGAGGAATGTTTGAATTCCAGTGAAGGTGTTCATCGTGAGCGTGATCATAAATATGATGATCGCGAGGCTCGCCGAAGAAAGTTAAAAACAACATTCTGAACATATAGAATGCAGTCAAGAAAGCCCCACCAAATCCAAGAAGAGCAACCGGGATATAAGTAGCATTTGTTCTTGCCATTACAAGGGCATCGCCAAGGATTCTGTCTTTAGAAACAAATCCAGAGAAGAACGGAACACCAGCGATAGCGAAACAACACAACAACATTGCAAAGAACGTGTATGGAAGTTTTTTACGTAGACCACCCATTTGAGGCATTTCCTGGCAGTGGATCGAGTGAATGACCGAACCAGCTGAAAGGAAGAGACACGCTTTGAAAACAGCATGAGTTATAAGGTGCATGAAAGAAGCGTTGTATGAACCTACACCGATACCGATAACCATGTAACCCAACTGAGAAATTGTTGAGTAAGCAAGAACCGCTTTGATGTCTGTTTGAATCAGGGCAATTGTAGCTGCACCGAACGCTGTGATAGCACCAATATAAGCGATGAATGGAAGAAGGTGAGCTGCTTCCATTAATGGGAACATTCTTAGTGAAAGATAAACACCTGCGGCAACCATCGTCGCAGCGTGGATGAGGGCAGAACATGGAGTCGGACCCCACATCGCATCAGGCAACCAAACTTGAAGAGGAACCTGAGCTGATTTACCCATTGTTCCCATGAAAATTGAGAACGCTGCCACAAGAACAACAGGAATTCCAATTCCGAAAACGCCGTAAGTAAGACCTGTAAATTTACCCGCAGCAAGAGCGTTGTAAATATCTGTGAATTGAACTGAACCAACAACTGTCCAAAGAGCTAAGATACCAAGAAGGAAGAACACGTCCCCAACTCTGGTTGTCATGAACGCCTTCATTGAAGCGTTTCCTGCACCTTCTTTTTCGTAGTAGAAGCCGATCAGTGAGTAAGAACAGAACCCCATCAATTCCCAGAAAATGAAAACTGAAAGAAGGTTGTCTGAAAGAACAAGGCCAAGCATTGCAGAAGTAAACAGCGACATATACACAAAGAATCTTCCGAATCTTGGATCGTCATGCATGTACCAAGTAGAGAAAACGTGGATCAAAGTTGCAGCACCTGTTACCATCAAAAGCATTACAGAAGTCATGTTATCTATATAGATACCCATAACGACTTTAAAGTTGTGTGGTCCTGCGCTCAG
>DJVH01000007.1:17753-19701 GCA_002440825.1 Bacteriovoracaceae bacterium UBA6261
AGTACAATAGGAGCAACGGTTGAGAGTGTGTAATCCATAATCTCTATATCCTTACCAATTCATTAATTCTGTAATGTAGCTGCATCATCAATATGGATGCTTTCTCTAAGTTGGAAAAATCTAATGACAATTCCAAGGCCGACTGAAGCTTCAGCGGCTGCAATAACGATGATGAACAAGCTTAGGATGTGACCATCGAGATTGTTATTAACAAATTTAGTATACGCGGCGAAGTTGAGCGCCGAAGCATTAAGGATAAGCTCGATCCCAAGCAACATCGCGATGATATTTTTTCTCGCGATCATGACAAGGATCCCGCAAACGAATAAAGCAAAAGAAATTGCCAAATATGAAGCTAAACTAATCATGTCTTTCTTTCCTTGGTCTTGAGATAACGGCTGCACCGATAAGCGCACCCAATAGAAGTACAGATGAGATTTCAAATGCAAGAATATGATCTGTTGCCAACAAAACGCCCAGCTTATTTACAGTGACGTCGTTCGCAGCAAGAACCTTATTTGTAGGTTGAGCTCTTAAAACTGAAGCGATGATTTTAAGAAGGATAAGCGATGTAATGACTGCTGCGAAACCAGCAAAGAAATATGTTTTTTTATTTCCCATCGACGCGATTTTCTCAAGACCATAGCGATTGATTTTATTGCCTGTACCACCAGTTAACATGATGGCAAACAACATAAGGATAACAACACCGCCAGCATAAACAACAAGCTGAGTTGCAGCCAGGAAGTCAGCTCCGATAACTGCGTAAAGTCCCGCTACTCCAAAAAGTGAAGCGAGAAGATAAAGACAAGCGTGCATTAAGTTGTGACTGTAAACAACGGCAACAGCGCCACCGATAGTTAAAGCCGCAGATAATAAAAAGAGTGTATTCGTAAACACTGTTCGTTCCCCTTAGTGGTGGCCAGCTGCCGACACCGCAGAATTAAAAATTAATGAAAAAATTGATCTACCATCAAATGCATACATCCAAACTGCCATTCCAAGGAGGTTGAAGAGTGCAATCGGAGTTAAATATTTCCAACAAAGAGTCATTAGTTGGTCAACGCGAAGACGCGGAAGTGTCCAACGAACCCAGATAACCACATAATAAAGAAGCAATGTTTTTGTGAAGAATGCACCCAGTTCAAGCACCTGTCCGATGTTTTGAGCAAGCATTGAATCAAGACCAAGTTTTTCAGTGAAAATATGACCTGAGCCAAGATCAAAAGGAACTTTATAACCACCAAGGAATAGAGCAACTGCTACACCGCAAACAACAAAAACTTCGATATATTCAGCAAGGGCAAAAAGACCGAATCTCATCCCAGAATACTCAGTGTGGTAACCAGAAACCAGCTCTGACTCAGCTTCAGGCAAGTCGAATGGGGCTCTGTTTGTTTCAGCAAGAGCAGCAATGAAGTAAACAAAGAATCCAATGAAAGCAAACGGGTTATGAAGTAGATACCACTCGTGAGGTAATCCGCCTTGACCGTTGATCAAGGTTTTGAATGAAAGACCACCCGCAATTAAGACAATTGACACAATCGTGATTGTTGCTGGAATTTCATAAGAAATAATTTGAGNNCCTCTCATCCCACCAAGCATTGACCATTTTGAGTTTGATGAATAACCACCAAGAAAAACGCCAACACCAACAAGCGAAGCCATACCAACAAGGTAGAAAACACCAACATTGATATCTGAAAGCATGAGACCGCTTGAAAAAGGAACAACGGCAAGAGTTGCAAAAACACCGATCATACAAAGGAAAGGAGCCAGAATAAATGTGAATTTATCCGCTTGAGCTGGAATGATGTCTTCTTTAAGAATCATCTTCACACCGTCAGCAAGGAATTGAAGAATTCCGTACGGACCAACACGGTTAGGACCTTGTCTCATTTGAAGGTCAGCAGAAATTTTTCTTTCAGCGTATGTCCCAAGACCACCG
>DJVH01000066.1 GCA_002440825.1 Bacteriovoracaceae bacterium UBA6261
GGGGTAACCACTCTGCGACTCAATACCCGGATTTTTACAATGCAAAAATCAACGGCAAATTCGCACACGAAGTGATTGCTGATCAAGAATGGTTGAAAGGAACTTTCATTGAAACCGTTCAAAAACGTGGTGCTGCGATTATTAAAGCTCGCGGCCTGTCATCAGCAGCTTCAGCAGCAAACGCTGTTGTAGACGGTATCTTCCACCTTACACACGAAACGAAAGCAGGTGAGACATATTCAATGTGTCTGGCTTCAAACGGCGAATACGGTGTAGATAAAGGTCTTATTTTCTCTTTCCCTTGCAGAACTGAGAATGGAAAACTGAAAGTCGTTGATGGAATCAAGCACAATGACTTTGGAACTGAGAAGTTTAATTTAACTCTTAATGAGCTTCGTGGTGAACGCGATGCTGTTAAGGAACTTGGTTTAATTTAATCAGATTGCTGATGGTAGGTGTTGGCCGTTGGATGTTGGCCGGTTGTTGTTCAGATGACCGGTTTGATGTTTGAAAGGCGACGTCTACCGTCTTCTTCAAACATCAATCGGCCAACATCCAACTGAGAACAACTCACGTCATTCATCAGCTTAAAACTGTCCACGAACATATTGTCTGTTAGTTTCTTTATTTCGAAAGTCAGGCGCGCGTTTCACTTCTTGTTCCTGTGCGACTGTGCGAGCATTGCTTGAACAGCTGACCATAGTAAAGGCCGCGATTAAACAAAGAGCGATGCTAAAAATTGAACCCATGATAACCTCCGTGTAGTCACGTTGAAAATGCAAAGAACTCTTTTCTTTGCTCTCACTTCTTACATCTGCGAGCACCATGCCAATGTTTTAGTGTCACAAAATCACCGAGAAAAGCTCTACGTTTTTTGCTTATGACTCTCTACGATTTTGAAAACGCGAGTTTGCTCGCTGATGGCCAGGGGTTTTATCGACTCTACATTTTTTTTACGGATTCCTTTTGACCTGATCAATTCGTCACCTTCACGGATCTTGCGGGTAAGGCTTTTTCCCAAAATTTTGAGCCAGGAAGGAAAATACTCGTTCATTTCTTCTGAACTGATTTTCATAAATTCCGAGTCTTCCACGCAGAGAATGCCCGCGCTTCGGGGGCCATCATCGAAAAAAGATAGTTCTCCGATATATTCTCCGGCGTCGAGATAGGCGACAGGAATAATCTCACTGCCTTTTTGAACGAAAACCATCACTTTTCCTTTGCGGATAATATACAGATCGTTCTTTTTTTCATCTGCAAGGAAGAGGATTTCATCTTTCATTTTTGAAATTGGACGGGCCATTGCACATTCTCCTTAATCGTTTCCAATGAGAAAGTTTTTAAGAGTCTCTTTTAATTCAGTGACTAAATTCTGGTAAAAAAGATTTTGGGGAAAGAAATCATCACTGAAGAGACCTTCTTTTGAAAGAGAAGAGGACATCATAAGATCGAAATCAATCAGCGCCAATTGTCTTTGCTTGGCCTCTGCTTTCATAATGGAATTGTAAACGGCGTTGCCTCTCCAGTTGGCGCAATCAAAGACTGTGGCCTTTTTAAAAGCGTCCCTTGCTTCGGCCAGATCACCTAACCCCATGCTGGCCTTTCCCAGGAGATAAAACGACTGAGCATTGCCCGGAGTTTCCTGGGCGAGTTCCTTGGCATCAGTAAAGGCCTTTTTGAAATTGCCCTGCTGAATGAGAGCGTCGATTTCCTGCTGAACTTCAACAACTGTACTGCTGGTTGCTGTGGAGCAAGTTTCTTTGGGCGGCAATTCAAGATTGAGCGGAGTAGTGATGAGCACTAAAGAGCTTTTTTTATCTTTCACCAGGTCGATCATTTCTTTCAGTTCATATTGAAACAGCATGAAAGACATTTCTTTTTCTTTCATTCTTAAATTACCCGGAAGAACGTTTTTGTATTCCTTGATCGCTCCAAGTTCATAGTAATTCATTTTTTTATAGAGGACTTTTGAAAGCCACGGAAAGGTGATGATGAGAGAAATGATTTTTTCATCATCATAAATTTCAAAATTCCGGACCAGGGCATGGAAGTCGCTGACAGAAAAAGTTTTCTCATACAACTCTGAACTCGCCCCTAAATAAACAATGATGGACGGAACTTTTTTCAAGGATTTTAATTTAAAAAGGGTGCGATGGAGCCCTTCATGGGGCTTTGACCAGTTATAAATAATCGGCGGCGATTTAAAATTTTTGCCCAGTTCTTCGGAGAGTTCTTTGGTATAGTTGGACAAGGGGGCCGCCATGCGGTCACCGACAATCAGAATTTTGGCCCTTTCCGCTGCCGGCAGCTCTGCCTCTAAGGCCTTGGTTGCATTAGCGTTGAAAAAATAGGGGTACGGCACCAGGAGCGTCTTTTTGCCCGCAAAGGTATACCAGGCGAAACCAGCTGCGCCCATTGTGAGCGCAACCAGAACTATGAAAATCTTTTTCATCATTCTTTGATTGTAACAAAATCTCTGGTATCTAAAAGAACTAAAAATAGAGGATTGATATGGGCCACTGGACTCCAGAATTATTATCTCCGGCGGGCAGCCTGGAGAAGCTGAAAGTCTCCGTTTTATACGGGGCCGATGCCGTTTATCTGGGTGGGCAAAAATTCGGTCTTCGCCAGGCCTCAGATAATTTCACCTACGAAGAACTGGCCGAAGGAGTTGAGTTCGCTCATTCCCGCGGCGCTCTCGTCTATGTCGTTTTAAACAGCTTTCTTCACGATAAAGATCTCGCTGAGCTTCCGGAATTTCTGGCGCTCTTAAGCGAATTGAAAGTCGATGCCGTCATCGTTTCTGATCTGGGGGTCATTTCGACAATCAAAAAACATTCTAATTTAGTCATCCATTTATCAACTCAAGCTAGCTGCCTCAATGTAGAATCAGCAAAGCTGTGGCAACAAATGGGCGCGCAAAGAATCGTTCTCGGACGCGAAGTCACCATAAAAGAAGCGGCGAAAATTAAACAGGCCACCGGACTGGAAATTGAAATGTTCGTGCACGGATCCATGTGCATGGCCTACTCCGGAAATTGTGTCATTTCCAATTATACTCAAGGACGCGATTCCAACCGCGGAGGTTGCGCACACTCTTGTCGTTTTGAATACTCCATCGATTTCAATGGAGCGACCAGCGGAAGTTCAGAAGAAGCAAATAAAAAAGCATATTTCATGAGTTCAAAAGATCTGGAAGGAATCAGACTTCTTCCGGAATTTATCGAAGCTAAAATTGATTCACTCAAAGTTGAAGGACGAAATAAAAGTCACCACTATGCCGGCACCATTTCTAAAGTTTATGGGGACGCTCTTCGCTATTACCGCGAGCACGGCAATTTTCTTTCTTCTGACATGCTCTTATGGGAAGAAGAACTTCGCAAAGTTTCTCATCGCGATTATTCAACGGGATCACTGGCCACATATGCCGGCGAAGACACCATCTACAATCAACGCGAGCACGACGATAATGAATTTGTCGTCTCTGGAATTGTTCTTGAGGCCGCCAGAGATCAACATCTCCTGGTCGATGTGAAAAGTGCTTTTCATCCCGGAGATATTCTTGAAGTGATGCCGTTTAAAGGACCGACCACAAAATTGCGGGTGGATTTTTTAAAAACGCTTTCAGGCGTAGATCTTGTGAAATCAAAACCGGGCAGTGTAGTAAAGATTCCTTTTCTTCCCGGAGCAGAAAAATTTAATCTCATCAGAAAGGCCGTTCGCGTATGAAACTCATGACGTATATTGAATCGGCCGCTGAACTCGAAACATTTTTAAAATATAAAAATGCAGAGCTCGACTATGAACTCATTTTGGGGTGCGATGCTCTTTCCCGTTATTCAAAAACAACCATTGATGAATTACTCACACTGGTGAATCTCGCAGTAAAAGACAACCTCCCTGTCGTTCTGGAGTGGGATGCGCTTTATCAGGAAGAGCGGTTTCAAAAAGCGAAGGCCGTGATCGATCATCTTCCACTTCATGATTTTAAAGCGATCAGAGTACAAGACCCGGGCGCAATTCATTATATCAAGACGCAATTTCCCTGGATGAAAATGCAAGTGATTCTTGAAAACGGGAATCACAACCTTGAAGGTTTGAAAAAGTGGGAAGAATACCTTGGCGATCAGTGCGAGCGTCTTGTTTTGTCCAATGAACTTTCAAAAGAAATGCTGAAAGATTATGCGCGCGAATTAAAAACTCCAATTGAAATTCAGGCGTTCGGACGCATTCTTCTTTTCTATAGTCCACGTCTTCTTCTTTCTCCTCTTGAAAAAGAACAGATGAGAAAATCCACGATCGAAGCCTCCGGCTCGAGCGAGGAGAGTCCCCATACCGGCTTTCCGCTGATAGAGAATCAACATGGAACATTCATGTTCAATGTCAAAGATCTATCGCTTCTCGATCACCTGAAAGAAATTGAAGAGATGTCGATCCATTGTCTCAGAGTGGATATGAGATTTGATAACTGTTTTTCAAATTATTTAAATGCGATGATTGATCTTTTCTCTGGAAAAATTACCGAAATTTCTCCTGAGGTAAAAAAGCTTCATCCTCGTCCTTTGATTAAAGGTTTTTACAATATCAATAAAACCGATGTTCTTTTTACCAAACTGAAAAATAAACGCACACAGCGCCAGGATCAAAATTACGTGGGCGAAATCGTCGATGTGGAGAGAGATCAGCAACTCGCTTTGCTTATCAAAACAGAAGCGTTTAAAGAGGGCGTGGCCTCATCGGTCTTCATGATTACACCGGAAGGAAAAGAAAAAACACTTTCACTTCCATGGGTAAAAATGTCGACAGGGGAGAGCATCAACAGTGCCGGAAAAAATGATCTTGTTCTCATTCCTTACATCAACGGCGTCACCGTCAAAACTCAGGTTTACCTTACGATTCCCTGATCAATGAAAAGTGAGAACGGTAAAGATCACTTCAATGCCGCCGTTTTTAAACGCGCGCGTTTTCTTCACAGTCCATTCATCATTTGAGTAAATTTTAAATTCGTCGGGAATGATAAATCCCGCAACTGTTGGATGGAATTTGTTTTTCACTGCTCGAATGACTCTCAGGAAAAAATCCAGATTGATATTTTCACCAACGCGGATTCCATAGGGAGGATTGACTATGACAACCGGATTTTCAAAATGATGAGTGGTTTTGTTCATTAAGTCTTCAGTGCGAAAATCTCCTTCTGGATCATTTTTTTTCGCCTGAAAAATGACATCTGCACTGATATCAAACCCCACTGTTTTTTGAACCAGTGTTTTCTCTGTCCATAAAATATTGGCAAATAAGGCCGGAGCTTCAATAACTACTGGCAATTGAAAAAAGGCAAAATCGCGTTCTGTTGTTTTTTGGTAAAAATGCTTGGCCTCAAGAAGGAAAGTTCCCGATCCACACATCGGATCAATCAGAGTGCAATGTGCAGGAGCATTTTCCAGCAAATCCATTAAAAGAAGTGACGCTAAATTTTCGCGTATGGGAGCAAGTCCCGCGGCCGTCTTGTCTCCGCGTTTATGAAGCCGGTCGCCAGTTGTATCGAGGCTCAAGGTGACGAGATCATCTTCAGCGCGAAAATAGAGTTTGGGCAGATTCTTTTTATCTGTAACTTCAAAACGATCGAGATATTTCTTTTTGACCGGTTTATGGCGGTAAAATTCATTGATGCCGTCACCGATGGCCTTTTCTATCTTTCTTGAATCAAATAAACGTGAATTTTTTGAACTGCATTCCACTTCAGGCGTTTGTCCGAGCATCCATGGGGCCCAGTTGAACTTGGATATTTTCTGATACAGCTTGGGAAAATCGCGGCACTTGAATTGTGTCAGTCGAAGAAGAATTCGCGTCGGTGTTTTCAAGACTAAATTCAACTTAAGTCCTGTGTGAAGCGGGCACTCAATTTCAATTCCCCCGGGAGTCATAAGGTTTACTTTTAGAGGAACCGCCGCTTCAAGCAATGCATATTTTTCACTCAGCTCTTTTAAGGCCGGTTCTTCCAATCCTGGAGGGTAAATGAGAAAAAAGGAAGCGTTGTCTGTAGGATTCATGGGGGGAGTTTCATCCATGTATGGCAAGATTGTCAGCAAAATTCATTACATTTTAATTGCGACTCATTTGCATTAATAAGATTTTATGTTCTAATAAGTTTATCATTTAATTTTCAGGAGTCTTCAGATGAAAACAGGAATTTTAGCGGGACTTTTTCTTTTCGCACTTCCGGCCTTTTCCGGCGAACATGCCCTTGGGGCCCATGTTCATGGAACAGTAAAGCTGGCGCTTGCGGTAGAAGCAAACACAATGGATGTTGATTTTGACGGGCCGTCGGAATCACTCATTGGCTTTGAACACGCTCCGAAATCAGACAAAGATAAGGCCATCTTTAACGGTTCTAAAAATCTTTGGGAAAAAAAATTACTGACGATTCTGACTCCCGCCGCAGACCTTGGTTGTAAAATTGCCGAGTCGTCTTTCGTGCAGGAAATAGAGGGAACACATGCAGACATCGAAGCAAAAGCTAAGATTTCTTGCGCAAAAAATCTTGCTGGAACTGAGTTGAAAATTTCTCTGATCAAAGCTTTTTCCCACATCAAAAAATTGAAAGTTGAAGTGCTTTCGGCCTCAACGACGAGTGTGGAAATCAGCAAACCTGAACAAACAATTAAGTTATAAAAAAAGCTCCTCCGGGAGCTTTTTTTTTACTTGGCTTTTAATTCAACAATTTTTTCGGCCACGCGATCAGCATCCTTTATGGGATCTACGTCTTTGTCTATATCCCTGATGATGAGATTGGGATCGATAATAAAAGTCCAGCGTTTAGAAAAATTCACCAATGGCATTTTCGTTCCGTAAAGCTCGGTCACCTTTCCTCTTTCATCGGCAAGAAGAACAAAATTCAGGTTGTGATTTTTGGCAAAGTCAGCTTGTTCCTTCACACTGTTGATACTTACGCCAAAGACTTCTGCTCCGAGGTTTCTGATCTTTTTAATATTGTCCCTGAAAGCACAGGCCTGTTTTGTACAGCCTGGAGTTTCGGCCTTTGGATAGAAATAAAGAACCGTCCATTGTCCTTTTCTCGAGGACAATTCAAAAACTTTTCCATCCATCGCGGTAAGGGTGAAGAGGGGCGCCGGATTGCCCGCGCTCACTTCAGCGGCCGTAACACTCTGGAATAATGCCTTGGTAAGGAAGCCGAATACGATAAAAGTAATGATTTTTTTCATGCCAAAATTAAACAATAGTTCTTGGTTGAAATCCAGTGATTTTTCACTCTGTCTCAGACTTGTCTTCTCCTTTTTTGGGTCTTTTTTTTTCGAGGAGAATTTTCACGTCTGACCGTTGATCTCTACCCAAGCGTCCTGCAATTTGCTACCCTGTCGGCGATGACGACAAAAGGTATTCTCACATTAATTCCGACTCCGCTTTCTGAGACAGGTGTGCTCGAGCCGGTGGCCTTTGAGCTTCTTACCAGAGCGGCCACAGCTGAGCGCGAGCAATCGCTCTTTGTCATTGAGGATTTAAAGCCGGGGAGAAGACGCTGGCTTTCTTTTAAACTTCCGCGGGAAGTGGTTGAAGATTTTGTTCTCTATAACGAGCACACAGCAAAGACCGCTTCAGTGGAGCTTCTTTCAGCTTTAAAAAAGGGAAAGAATGTTTATCTTATGAGCGATGGTGGTCTTCCGGCCTTTTACGATCCTGGAGTTGAACTCGTGTCTCTTTGTCATCAAAATCAGATCAAAGTCACGTCGACCCCATTTGCTAATTCAGTTGCACTGGCCCTGGCCCTCTCCGGAATGAATCACAAAAAGTTCTGGTTTGAAGGATTTCTCCCTTTGGAAAATGCCGAACGACTGGCGGTCTTAAAAAAACTTCTCTCACAAAAACACACCAGTATTTTAATGGATACGCCTTATCGGTTAAAGCGCGTATTGGAAGAATTGCAGGAAGTCTGGCAGAGCTCCGGCGGCAACGGCAAAGCTGTTTTTGTCGCAATGGATTTAAATACGGAAACCGAAGAATTGCGCATCGGGAGTCCCTCTCAGTTGCTGTCTAAGATTACTGATTTCAAACGTGAATTCATCCTGATTCTTTCTGAATAATCTCAAAGACTTAGGAGATCGAGAAGGGCACAAAAAGACATGACGGCAAAGGTTGTTCATGATAATTAAGAACTCTATGGACATTAAACAAGAAGAAAGGAAAAGAGATCATATCGATCTGGCCGTTGCTGCCCAGATGAGTCGCACTCATGTGGACGATCGCTTTTTCTTTGAACCGCTCTTGTCTGCCCATCCTGATCATATCGATCTCTCGCTTTCTTTTTTCGGCAAAACGATGAAGGCCCCACTTTGGATTTCATCGATGACTGGTGGAACAGGTGAGGCCCGTCACATCAACCAGAACCTCGCAGAAGTCTGCCGTAAGTATGGACTTGGCATGGGGCTTGGGTCTTGTCGGATTCTTCTTGATGATAACGCTGAATCAAAAAAATATTTTCCCGATTTCAATCTTCGTCCGGTCTTGGGAATAGATATTCCTTTCTTTGCCAATCTGGGAATTGCTCAGGTGGAAGCACTGATTGAAAAGGGTGAGATTTCAAAAATTGAAACTATGCTTGGCGCTCTTTCAGCAGACGGACTTTTTGTTCACATCAATCCATTGCAGGAATGGTTTCAACCCGAAGGCGACAGACTGAAAAAATCGCCACTGGAGACTCTGGAAAAACTTTGTCATCAGTTAAAAACACAAATCGTTGTGAAAGAAGTCGGACAGGGAATGGGCCCACGGAGTTTAAAAGCGATTCTGGAATTGCCTGTTGCCGGTATTGAACTGGCGGGCTTTGGCGGAACAAATTTCACACGCCTGGAACAAATGCGGGCGCATACAAAAAACGCAGCGTTTGCCAAAGTGGGGCATACAGCGCTGGAGATGGTTCAGTTTCTCAATGAACTTGTCCGCGGCAATGCTTCTTTTGCACAAAAACAAATTATTATTTCAGGCGGAATTGAAAGCAGTCTCGACGGTTTTTATCTGCGCGAAAATCTGAATTATACTTCAGTCATTGGACAGGCAAAAAACTTTCTGGTGAATGCAGAGACAATTGAAAAGCTTTCTCTGTTTACTGAAAACGAAATTGCAGGCTTAAAGCTTGCGAAGTCATATCT
>DJVH01000107.1 GCA_002440825.1 Bacteriovoracaceae bacterium UBA6261
TTATGGGACCTTCCGGTTCTGGAAAGTCCACTCTGATGCACATTTTAGGACTTCTGGATGTTCCTTCGAGCGGGTCTTACAAAATTAACGAAAAAGAAGTGTCGGGTCTAAGTGAAGATGATCTTTCTGAGCTTCGCCGTGAAACCATCGGATTTATTTTTCAACAATTCAATCTGCTGCCGAGAATGAGTGCACTTGAAAATGTCACAGTGCCTTTGCTTTATTCCAAATTGCCAGAAGGTGAATCCTACGGCGTAGAGCTTTTAAATCGCACCGGCATTGCAGCGAGAGCTGCTCACAGGCCCAATGAATTATCCGGAGGGCAACAGCAGCGCGTGGCGATTGNNTTATTTTTGCCGATGAACCAACTGGAAATCTCGACTCTGTCAGCGAAAAAGAAATTCTCACTATTTTAAAAGAGTTGAATGAGCAGGGAATTACAGTCGTCATCGTCACGCACGAAGAAGAAGTCGGTCAGCAGGCGAAGAGGTTGATCCGTATGCGCGACGGTGCGATCGTTTCAGATGAAAGACAAGCGCCTCTTCCGGAAAAAAAACAACTTGCGGTTTCCAATCATCACGCGGACAGAAATTTCTTTGTCGAAGTCTATGAATATCTCAAACTCGGCTTTAAAACTCTTGCCGCCAATAAAGTGCGAACGGCCCTTTCGGTGCTGGGGATTCTTATAGGCGTAGCTGCCGTTATCGCCATGCTGGCCATCGGTAGAGGAGCTCAGAAACAAATCGAATCACAACTTTCATCCCTTGGTTCAAATCTTCTCGTTCTTCGTCCCGGGGCCATGCGAGTCGGAGGGGTGACACAGGAGAGCGGTGCAACCGCACGACTGAACTTTGAAGATACACAATACATCAAAGATCAGATCACTGGTGTTAAAAATGCGTCTGCAACGGTGAACGGCAGAGGTCAGGTGACTTACGGAAATAAAAACTGGAGCACGAGAATTATCGGTGCGAGTCCAAGTTATGAACAAATTCGTTCTTCAACTCCTCAGGCAGGAAGATTTTTTAACGATGCGGATAACTTGAAACGCGCGAGAGTTGCTGTCATCGGGGTGGCGATTGTCCGCGAACTTTTCGGCGATAAAAATCCTTTGGGTGAAATGATCAAGATTAATAAAATTTCTTTTCAGGTCATTGGTATTCTTCCAGAGAAAGGTTCAACGGGGTTTATGGATCAAGATGATGTGATCGTGATGCCGGTTTACACGGCCATGCACAGACTTTTGGGAAAAGAATATGTGGATTCGATTGATATGGAAATGTCTGATCCGCAATCCATGAGTGAAGCAGAAGACAAAGTCATCGAGTTGATGAATCAACGTCACCGCGTTCCCCCGACTTTGAGAGAAACAGCTTTCGAAGTGAGAAATATGGCAGATATTCAGGCGGCCGTTCAACAAAGTTCACAAACAATGTCTTTGTTGCTTTCGTCGATTGCAGCGATTTCACTTGTCGTCGGTGGCATCGGCATTATGAACATCATGCTTGTGTCAGTCACTGAAAGAACTCGTGAAATTGGATTGAGAAAAGCTATCGGTGCAAAACGCTGGGATATTCTGGCTCAGTTTCTGTCGGAGTCTGTTGTCGTCAGTGCTGTCGGTGGATTGTCCGGCATTTTTCTCGGTTGGGTCATTACTCTTTTGATTGGACAGTTTTCCGGATGGACAACTTCCATTTCGCCTTCCTCTGTCCTGTTGGCGTTTATTTTCTCTGCTTCTATCGGAATTATCTTTGGAATTTATCCGGCAAGAAAAGCGTCACTTCTGCATCCGATTGATGCCTTAAGACACGAGTAGAAATTTAGTCATCAGAACCGCAGTTGGTATTGGCGAAAACAGCGACTTCATTATTTTTTGTGTCGTAAATTCCTACGACTGTTCCGGCCGTGTTGTTTCCGCTTGCGTTTCCGCTGTACACTTCAATATCTTGTTCGCCGATGAACACGGCGATATTTTTTGCAATCAATAGTTCTTCTTCTTTTGAAGGGTTTGATGAATCGATTAAATCAGCGACAGCTGATGCTGTTCCGGTAGCATCTTTTTTGTTAAGGGAAAGAGCTACGCCATCATCGAAAAACGGACAAGCAGTATGAGCGGCCTGAGCTACAGTGTTCATTCTGATTTCCTGTGCACTTGTGCCTTTGCCTTTTAGTTCTATGACTTTTTTATAAGTTGAGTGAGTGACAATATCAGTTGCGACAAGAGCGCTTGCAGCCATATCAAGTCTTTTGTTTGTTAAGTTTTTCAGAGGAACAATTTTAGAAGCAAACACGTTGCTTGAAATCACCATTAATCCGGCAATAAAAAGAGCTTTCATAGAGACTCCTGAAAATCAAAAAAATTTAGCTTTATATAATGCGGATTGGGACACATTGAAAGCGGGGAGTCTCTGACAGGTAACTATTACAGGCTGGCGCGGTTGACGTGATTGATAATGATCGAGTTAATTTTATTGGCCTTCTTGATGAATAAATAGCCTCCGACGAGGCAGAGAGAGCCGTTGATGAAAAATGTTTCGTGCAAGCCCAGATGCTCGGCCATAAAACCCATTAAAAGGCTTCCAAACGGAGCCGTTCCGAACAGGCCTAGAGTCAGAAAGCTGATCACGCGGCCGCGTTTATCGTCTTCGACCAGCGTTTGAATAATGGTATTGGTAGAGGCCATCTGGAGCATCAGTCCCATGCCTGTCATAAAAACACAAACGAGTACGAGCGGAAGTACGTGAACGAAGGAAAGGACCATGAGAAATGCCCCCATATTGAGACCTCCAAAAGCGATAATACCGCCGAGGTCAGGCGGACCTTTTCTATTGGCGAGGTAGAGGGCCCCGGTCAGCGAGCCCAGGCCTGTTGCCGCTGAGATGTAGCCGAGTGTGTGAGCGCCACCGCCCGGAAGCGAAGCTGCGAGTGCAGGAAAAATGCTTATGTAAGGCGATCCAAAAAAACTGATGTAAGCGACGAAGAGAATAACAGCTGCGATCGCTTCATTGTCAAAGGCAGAATGATAGCCGACTTTGATGTGATCAAAGATTTTATTAACGTTGAATTTCATTCTTTTGACTTTGTCCACTTTGATGGAAAAGAGCGCAGTCAAAACGGCGATGTAACTTACGCCGTTCAAAAGAAAGCACATTCCTTCTCCGACAGCGGCGATGGCAGCTCCCGCAATCGCAGGACCAATAAGTCTGGTCATATTCACGATAGAGGAATTGATGGCAATGGCGTTGGGAAGATCTTCCCGGTTCTTTACCATCTGAACGACAAAAGATTGTCTTCCTGTGATATCAAAACAATTAATGCATCCGAGAGTAAAGTCGAGAATGATCAACTGAGTGAGAGTGATTTTCCCGGTTAGAGTCAGGTAGGCCAGAGTAAAGGCCTGCAGGGCCGAAACTGTCTGCGTGCAGATGAGCAATTTGTGTCGATCGACGTGATCGACAATCACTCCGGCAAACAATCCAAAAATAAACATCGGTATTTGAGCGGCAAAGCCGGCAATGCCCAGCCAGAACGCGGATTTGGTCAGACGATAAACCATCCAGCTCATTGCCAATTGCTGCATCCACGTTCCAATCAGCGAAACAAATTGTCCGCTGATGTAGATTTTGTAGTTGCGATGCTTGAGCGCTGGAAACATTCGTTTAAGGCTCCTTCACCTGCATAACGAGATACGGCCCTTCTTGAACGGCAATCGCTTTAGAAAAAGGAATGCGCATTTTAAAATGCGGACTGTAAACGATGAAGGTGTGAAATTCACCATTTTCTCCGGCGGGATCAATTCCTTCCGGCAATCTGTTGATATAATTTTCATCGTATTCACAATTGAGAAAACTAGAATCAAGCTTGGATGTCATAACCGCAGTGACGATGGCCTTGTGGCCTGTGTCCATCAATTCTTTGAAAACATCTTTTGTCTTCTTTCCCCATAGAGGAAAAACAGCTTCCATCTCTAATGGCTTCAGCATGTCTTCACGGAATTTTTTTACATCTTCCAGATGAATATCGCCGAATGCGATTTTGCGGACACCTCGCTTTCCAAAAATGGAAAGAATTTTTCCGACGTGATCAATGTATTCTTCATTCGAGCAATCTCCCGGAAGAAAAATTCTTTGCAGCGGCAGCTTCAGCATTTTTGCCTGTTCAACAAGAAGGGCTTCAGGAATGCCGTGAAATTTTACATTGTTTGTGTCGCGATTGATGGTTGTGATTAAACCAATCACTTCATAGCGAGGATCTTTTTTCAGGTAGTGAAGAGTGAGCGCGCTGTCTTTGCCACCACTCCAGAACAATAGAATTTTTTCTTTATCAGACATGTTTTTACCCTTTTTAAAAGGATTGAAGGTATAGTGCCGCTCATGAAAGCTTTTTCTCTAAAACATTTATCAGATTTTCGATCGATTGCCGAGTCGATTCTAACAGATGCAGAGAGAGAGGAGTTGTTAAAAAACATTCATTTTTTTTATGCTCCCGATAGCGCTTCTTACCAGAGTATTCAGGATCACTCAGAATACGTCGACACCATTCTGGGATTTCATATAAATGAAATTGAGTTAAACCTGAAATCTACGGCGCAGATTTTACAACCTGACGGCAATGTCTCGACCTGGGGACGGCAAATGCATGAAGGGAGTCAATCCTGGGTCGGATTAAATCCAAGACAGTTACTTACACCATACCATGAATTGCTGGAGATGTGCCGCTTGCTCAATCCCAAGGCCGGAACAACCTTGATTGATCTCGGTGCAGGTTATGCCCGTATGGCCTTTGTTTTAAATCAATACGAACCGCTGGCGAAGTTTATCGGATACGAAATAGTGGAAGAGCGGGTCACTGAAAGCAACAGGCTTCTGAAGCACTATGAGCTTAGCGATTCAGTCATGATTGCTCAGGACCTTTCGTCAAAAAGCTTTTCTTTACCAGTGGCGGATTTCTATCTGCTTTATGACTATGGCAATGTCGAGCATATCAAGTCGACTTTGAATGATTTAAAAAACATTGCGTTTAAACACCCCATAAAAGTCATCGGCCGGGGCAGGATGCGAGGTCTGATTGATAATGATCATGCCTGGTTGTCCCAGGTTTTCGAGCCCATCCATTGTGAAACGTTCTCGTTATACTCGTCTTTTTAACTCGGTTAATTTTTTCCTTTGTTTTCCGATATAGTTCTGATGAGATTTTATCTTTTTTCCATCTTCCTTCTTTTTGTTTCCTGTTCGCAGTGGTCGCGTTCGCCCTCGTCTGTTTCCAAAGTTCGCCATGTTGTTTTTGACATCGACTGGACCATAACATCTGAAGTGAAACCAGATCAGAAAGGGCCGCGCTTGATTGCCATTGAAGGGAAAAAATATTTTGTTCAGGATGGCATTGAAGACTTTATTGAAAACCTTCTTCGCCATGATGTGAAAGTGTCTTTCTTCAGTGGTGGGAGCTTTTCGCGCAATCATTTACTTCTGAAAAGTATAAAACTCTCTGATGGGCGATCGCTTGAATCTGTTGCGTATAAAATTCTCAACAGGGAAGATCTCACGCCTGTCCCAAATATTCCCACGAGTGAAAAGTTTTTCAAGCGTTATAAAAAAGATCTCACAAAAATCAGTCAGGATCTCAGTGAGCTGGTGATGATTGATGATACCGAACATTTTGTGTTAAATGCTGCTCAGGAAGATCATGTTGTTTACCTGGGGAAAACTTTTGAACATTTTGACACATTCAAAGAGGCCACACTCGCCGGCGGAGAGTACGTTCCCAAAACAGAGAGAGAGTGGAGCTTTGCCCGCAAGAAAATGTTTATTTTAAACGGCGCTTTCCATGAAGCGTTGAAGGACGTTGAAGAAAATGGACTCAGTCTCTCTGAAGCCGTCATCAGGCAAAACCGGGAACTTGATCTGGCCCGCGGCAACTGGAATGATTATTCAAATAGAATGTATAAGATTTCTCTAGCGGTTTCTTTCACGGCTTCAGGCAAGACCGGCGCTTCAGGCAGCTGTGTCCAGCTTTTTTCACCTTTTCTCGCGGAATAAAATTAGTTAAAGTAAATCATGAAAATCTTTTTCATCGTCTTTGTGTCGATATTTTCTTATTTTAATTACCTGGTGGCACGTTACTATTCCAACGCCTTTAATCTTTCCGGGAAAATGAATATTGCGTTCTGGATTTTTAATGTGCTTGCAACAGCGAGCATTTTTGCAGCTCCTTATGTCTATCGCGTTTATCCGGAAAGAAATCCGGGATTTTTTTACAATGCTCTTCAATGGAGCGGGTATTTTTTCTTCGGGATTTATTCTGTTCTTTTTTTATTTGTCTTTCTGAACTCCACCGGTTTGTACGTTTACGAAAAATTTTCAGCTCCTTCTGAAGAAAGAAGAAATTTTTTGAAATTGATGGTCGCGGGAGTCAGTCTCAGTGCAACCGGAATGATGAGCGTTGCCGGCTTTGTCGAAGCGAGGATGAAACCTGTTGTGAAGAAAGTGAAAGTGCCGCTTCCTCATTTGCCAGACGAGTTTCACGGCGTAACGATTCTGCAGTTGAGCGATATTCATGTCGGGCAGACAATTAAAGGCGATTTTGTAGAAACACTGGTTCAGATGAGCAATGAACTTAAACCGGATATGGTTGTTCTCACAGGCGATCTTATTGACGGCCTTCATTCACACCTCGCTCACGAGCTCGACAGTTTTAAAAATATAGAGGCCCCTCTGGGACGCTTCATGATTCCCGGCAATCACGAATATTATTGGGGCGTCGATCACTGGATGGAATTCTGGCGAGGTCTCGGTTACAAAACGCTGATCAATGAACATACTCTTGTGGAAAAAAACGGAACAAAAATCGCCATGGGTGGAGTTCATGATTACTCAGCTTCTCACACCGATGGAAGTCTGGTTTCTTCTCCGGAAGAAGCTTTCAAAGGTTTGCCTGCAGACATCACAAAGATTTTGCTCGCTCACCAGCCGCGCAGTCTCTATAAGGCCCTCAAGGCCGGTGTGCATTTTCAAATTTCAGGACATACACATTCCGGACAATATTTTCCTTACAATCTCTTGATCTATCTTTTTCAGCCTTACGTGAAAGGGCTTCATCACCACGAAGAAAAAATGTGGATCTATGTCAACCAGGGAACTGGCTACTGGGGACCGCCGAGCCGCTTTGGAGTTCCGCCTGAAATCACTTTAATTGAATTGATCAAACAACCTGTCGCTTAAGTAAAAAGGGTTTCGCCGAGACCGGATTTTCCGGCCAGTAATGCCGGGGATAGTCTCTCGACAACTCTTTCAGCATTGTCGGATAAGTTTTAAGCCAGAAACTCGACAGGTCCTGCGTGACTTGAATGGCTCGCTTATGCGGGCCGAGCAACTGAAGCGTGAGCTGCAGCCGACCTCCGGCCAGTTGAGGTGTTTTCGTGAGACCGTAAAAATCCTGAATGTACGATTCAATCCAGGGGTCTTTACTTCTGTCGTAATGAATAGGAATTTTTCTTTTATCAGTTAGCTGAATGAAAAGCGGGAAGTCGGCTTCCAGGTTGAAAACATTTTCAGGATCAATGAGCGACTTCAGCTCCGAGAAAAAAATGTAAGACAGCTCTTTCTTTTCCTCTTCGCCGAAGCCCAGGTGGTGTTGGAAAAAATGATCGAGGACTTCTTTTTCCAGATGATCAATATCCAATTGAGACAACAGGCGATTCAATGTCAATAAACGTTCATACTCCTGGGATTGGTGAAGTTCTTTCATGTAATCAGCAGCAACGTCTCTCAGGATTTTTCTGATCTCTTCATTTGATTCCCGGGGAATCATTTTTTCTTCTGAAAGAATAATTTTTCCAATCATGGTCGCCGATGATTGTACGACTGTTTGCTTTTTTTCATCCCACTGGTAGCGCGTTTCTTCTGAAATAGGAAACGGCTCAAGATTGTACAACCATTCTTCTTCGACAGGCATTGCCTTAATAACATCGCCTTTGTTGTCGAGATCCATGACGATCCACAAATCATGGCGGGGATCAAATTCGGAAGCAAACGAAGAAGCAATCTTGAGAGTCTCACCGTTCATTAAAATGACATCGTGATATTTTTCACCACGCGATCTGGCAATTCTATCCGGAAACCCTTTTAAAAAAAGTTCTTCAAGCGAAGCTTTAGAGCTACCTTCGTAACTCTGACAAGAAAGCATTTTTGTAAAACGTTCGCGGTTTTTCTCCTGGAGAAAGTCGGCCAGGGCCATTTGCACCTGACGGTATTTTTCCCTGTCTGTCCGCATGGCCTCAATCAAAATGCGCGCCAGACGCGGATGAAGAGGATATTGTAAAATTTTTTCGCCGATCGCTGTCATTTCGCCCGTTCCGGACACAGCGTTCAAAGCATAAAGGAGAGTCTCTGCATTTTCCATGGCCGTAGAGGAAGGTGCTTGCAGCCATTGCAGACGGCTGAGAGGAAAGCGAAACAGTGAAAGACAGAGAAGGTAAAGTTCAGATAAATCGCTTTTTTCAATTTCCGGTTTATGAAAGTAAGGGCGCTGATCAAAATCCAGCTCGGCATAAAGGCGGAAACAATAACCCGAACCTTCGCGGTTTGCCCGTCCTGCTCTCTGCACCGCCTGGGCGCGGGAAATTTTTGTGATTTTTAGTTCGGGTAAGCCTGAGTAAAAATTGTATGAACTTTCACGTTGTAATCCCGAATCGATGACAATGCGAATACCGGGAATCGTCACTGAGCTTTCCGCTATATTGGTTGAAAGAATACATTTTCTTTTTTGTCCCGGCAGCAAGACCAGGTCCTGCTCTTTAGAATCGAGATCGCCGTGAAGAATCAGAAGATTTATATCGTGATGTTCGCATTGAGATTCCAGGATGGAAGCACATTCTCTGATTTCTTTCATTCCGGGAAGAAAAACGAGAATATCTCCCTGGAAATGCTTTTCAAGCACAGTCACAAAGCTGTTTAAAACTTTGCGCGCCAGCGGCGCCTGAATGACACTTGTCTGGTTCGGAAGAAAAGAGATCTCAAGAGAGAAACGACTGGCATTCAATTCCAAAAGAGAAGTGGACGCAAATTGTTTGAGATAGTTTTCCAGCGGATCTGTATCAATCGTTGCAGACATGACAATCATTTTTAAATCAGGACGCGATTCTTTTTGAAGCTTGGTCAGAAAGCTGAGTGAAGCGTCTGTGCTCAAGTGCCGTTCATGAAATTCATCCAGAATAATCAACTCAACATCATCAAGAGATTTATTGCGCGAAAGTATTTTTAAAAATGTTCCTTCAGTGAGAAAAAACAATCTCGTTTTATCACTGTAAACGCTCTCATAGCGAAAAATGTATCCGACAGTTTCGCCGATCTTTTCACCTAATTCACGCGCCACCTGCAAAGCGGCCAGCTTGGCAGCAAGTCTTCGAGGTTCAAGAATATAAATTTTCTTTTTCGTGACAGGCAATAGAAACAAGGGAAGGCGCGTGGTTTTACCCGAGCCCGGGCTCGCTTTTAAGATGATATTTTGAAATTCACTGTATTGATCGAGAACCTGATCTTTCAGAACGTCGATCGGAAGTGGATAAAGAGAGTTCATGCAAAAAGTTTACTACAAACTCAACCACTGCGCGAGTTGATTAAATTCCAGCTCGAAATAATCCATGGAAGGAACGCTGCCGGGAAGAACAATATTGAATCCTGTATAGCGCTCGGCCTTGATTCCCGCCTGTTGCGTATAAGCGGTGTAGAGAAGAGGAGACGCTGCGGTGTCTGCCGGGGATTCAACAACATCATGAGTTCTTGTGGCCGACAACGCTTTAGTGAGCAGCTTGCCTTCGCTGCTTAAAAAATAATAATTGAAAGTGTTAAGAGAAGGAGCAAAAGGAGAAAGGACAAGTTCATCGCCTTGAATCGTTTTAACAGGCCAGTTCATCTTATTAGGGCCGGCAATGAAGTCATCATTCTTCAACAGCTGTCTGAATAAATCCGTTTTGCCGAAATCCTGCTCGTCTCCGGTTGTCCAGTTGTTGAAGCCATAAACGATCTTTGCTCCCGGCGCCGGGACTGCAATGTGCAGGCGTGGATTCGTTTTGAGTTTTTTTACGGACTCAATATTCAGCAAGCGAATGAGTGCCGTCAGTTCGGCATCAGCGTTATTGGTTTTCTTGCGAAGTTCAATCAGGAGCCGGCCCAGATCAACCAGTTCTTTTTCATCCATTGATGCCGTTCTACTGAGATAATTTTTTAATTCAGTTTTTGTCTTGTCGTTCAACGATTTAAAAATCGAAGAAACTTTCTTTAGAGCTGCAGCGACAGACTCCAGCTTCTTGTTTTCAACGACGGAAACAGTGGCCGAGCTTACGCTGACATAGTTTCTTTGCTGTCCGTTTTTCAGATACGAGTAAGATTCGATAAAGTTTTTTGCCAGTGCCACAGAAGCTTCTTTCGCCGAAGAAAAAGAAGGAAGTGCAGAAAGAGTCTGGAAAGGCAGACCTGATGAAAATTCTGCTTCCTCTGAGGCGAGCGTGTAATCGCTGAAAGTTCTCAGCTCATAAAGAAATTCAAAGTTCGCCATAAAACAGGCATCAAACCAAAGAACGTCCAGATGAGGCACTGATGAAGTCAACGTGTCTTTTAATTCACGCGTACTGAGCCCTTGCAGCCCCTGCGCCCCTTTTCCATGAGAATAGATAACCAGAGCTTTTTTTGAATCTTTGCTTTTGAAAAAAGATTTTAAAAACGGAGCGAGATTTTCCTGCTCATATTTTTTGAGTGAGCCCGGAATAACAATTGAGTTTAAATCCTGACGATAGAGCAGATTCCCAAGAGAGTTTTTCGCTGTTCCGGTCCCGGGAAGATACACAACGGAGCCGTTTAAAGTCTCGCGATAGATTCCCAGCTTTAGTTGAGATGAGGATTGAATACGGGCCAGCTCGAGAATATTGTCATCGATATCTTTTTGAAAAGCTTCATCAGGCTCAGCGCCTCTGAAGACCACGGCGACTTCCCATTTAGTCTCAGCGAGAGCGACTCCCGCCGAGACCAGAATGAAAAGAGCTAAAAAAAGTCTGAATAGATTATTTAATTTTTTCTGGAGCAACATTGTCTTCATCACCGTTGATGCCGAATAGGTTGTCAGAATCAATTTGTTTAGCAAGCGTCTGGTAGCTCACGAAACCGTTTCCAGTTTGAGCATACTCAAGAGCTTTTTCAAGTGCTGACGCCAGGGCCGCGCTTGAGTTAGGCATAGCATCGAACGCCGTCGCTAAACCGTTGGTGAAAATATCAAGTTTCTTTGTTCCTTTTGGATCCTGTGCAGAAACTTTTCTCTCGAAGTATTGAGAGTTGTAGTAACGGTATGAAGTACAGCTGTCAAAGAAGAAGATCTGATATCTTTTCTTGTTGAACTTGATAGGTTCGCCAAGATTTTCTTCGATGGATTCAAGATCGAGGTGACCGCCAAGACCTGAGTGGCCTTCGTACATCATAATAGAAGCGTTTTCCAGAGCATCTTTATAAAACCAGTGGAAACCAAGAGCATCTTCATCAATTCCTGTCGGAGCATAGAAAAATCTGTAAACGAGTTTACCTTTCTGGATTGTTTCAACAAAAGGAGCATCTCCATCAAGAGTTTTGGCAACAGATTTCACCTGTGAGTCTGTCCATTGAGTCGCTTTGTATCCGTTTTTGATCAGATAGTTTCTGAAAGCGCGATAGTTGTAAGCATTGATGTCTGAACTCTTCAAAGGATTTCTTTCCAGAGTCGGATCATCCATTCCGAAAAGAACGTGAATCGTGATGTTTCCTTTTTCATCCGGAAGATTTTGGTATTCAGGATAAGAAAGTTTTGAGTTTGTGAAACGCTGAATTTTTGCTTTCACAACTGAATAGTCCTTGCCTTCTTTCAGTGTGCAGCCCGGGCGATCAGGACTCCAGAAATACCAGAAGTCTCCTTCGGACTGATAATGTTCATCAGTACAAGGATTATGATTGCCAACCATGGCCGCTCCATAAATCTTTTTGGGATTGTTAGGCAGATAAACATCATATGTTGTGCTCGGGCCGTTTGCGACAACAATTGTTCCTTTATAGTGATACCCGACTGAGAGGGTATTGCCTTTTTTTGCCAGAACCTTTACGTCGGAAACGACGTGGTCACCTTTAGGAACAGCTGTGTATTTCACAAGCGACATCGGCCCGACAATATGTTCGAGCTGCGCTTCAATGACATTGCGAAGTGTTCTTTCCTGCGGATTTCTTGCCGTTTCGTATTCGACAACGCCGTTAAATTCCAGCACGGCTTCTGTTGAATTAGATCCGACATAAAGTTTTTTCTCTTTTCCTTTCGGAATATAAGCTCCGGCAAATGCTGAACCGACCAGAGATGCCGCCAGCGACACGAGAAGGGTTTTCTTCAACATAATATGACTCCTTAATAGTTATTTTTGCGCATTCTAGCAGGCGCCAAAAAAAGATGTTGATTCTTGTATTTTTTATAGAGGAGAGTAGCAGAAAATGGATTATAATTTTTACACACATGAACTTCTTCAAAATCAGATTTCTAAAAAGGGACAAGAGCCTTTTTATCTTCACCGCCTCTGTTTTAATGGGGTTGGCCGTTTTAATTGTTTTTTGTCTTGAAGCTTATTCGTCTTATAAGAGCGAGATCCGTTCGGCTGAAAAGCACGCCCATAATTTAAGCCAGGTTCTTGAAGAGCAATTGCTTTCTTCTGTTAAAAAAATCGATCTGATTCTTCTCGATTTGCAGGATGGTTTTCAGCACAAGGATGGCATTCACAAACCTGCAGCAGACATGGCGCATTTCATGCGCGCTCACCGCCAACGTCTTCCGGAAGTCTACAGTTTAAAATTTTTCAATGAGAATGGTGATCTCGTTGTCAACGATATCTCCGGCCAGGGAAAACTCAACATCGCGGACCGTGAATTTTTCCAGTACTTTAAAAAAACGGGTAATGACATGCTCACGATTACCCGGCCGATCAAAGGAAGAATTGCTCCTACCTGGATTGTCGTTCTTTGCCGTCCGGTTATCGATGAAAAAAATCAATTCAAGGGAGTGATCACTGCTTCAATGCAAGTTGATTATTTCAGGGACATGCTCGTTAACGTCAATATCGGAGAAAAAGGCTCCATCGCGCTGTTTGGCTTTGATTCCACTATGTATGCTCGCGTTCCAGAGAAAAAAGAAATAATGGGAAAGCAGCTTCCTTTAACGAAGGCAACAAGAACATTCATTTCTTCTGGCAAAAAATTTGATTCTTATCAGGATTATTCTTCAGTCGATGGTTTTGAAAAAGTTTACTCAATCAGAAAAATAGGCGAGTTTCCTCTCTTCTTTGCTGTCGGTCTTTCGACTCAGGAAATTTTAAATTCATGGAAATACAGAACGATTCTCTATATCGTCTTCCTGAGCATCGTGTTTATCACATTCTCAGGAATTTTATTGATGTACCTTCGCTCGGTAGACACTCTGGAAGAGCAGCGAAAGCTTTCCATTCAGTCGGCCAAGCTTACCACCCTGGGAGAAATGGCCAGCAATATTGCCCACGAAATCAATAACCCTCTCACCGTTATTTCTACGCTGGCCATGATATCGAAATTTCCCGAAGAGCAGAATGAACGCGAAAAAAGATACAATATCAATCAAGATAAAATCATTCAGACTGTGGATAGAATTGCTAAAATCATTCAAAGTTTGAGAACTTTTTCCCGCGACTCCTATGATGATCCCATTCTGCCGACATCATTGCAGAGTATTTTCAATACGACTTTTGAATTGTGCCTTCAGCGCTTGAAAAACAATCAGGTCGAAGTTGAACTCGTTCCATTTGAAGACAAAATGATCAATTGCCGGGAATATCAAATCGTCCAGGTTCTTATGAACCTTTTAAACAATTCGCTGGATGCTCTTGATGGCCAGAAAGAAAAACGCATCATCATCACAGTTGAAGATTGCGGTAAAAAAATGAAAATTCTCGTTCAGGACAATGGCCCGAAAATTCCCGATGATATCGCGGAAAAAATGATGAATCCGTTCTACACCACCAAAGAAATGGGCAAGGGAACCGGGCTTGGACTTTCGATCTCAAGGGGAATTATTGAGAACCATAAAGGGGAATTTTATTTTGACAAAAACCACCCGTTCACAACATTCGTTATTGAATTACCAAAGGCCGAGTTGAATTAATTCAGCATTGCTGACTAATCTGCCGATTAGTTCCTCAATGAAGTTTAAAAAAATTCTCATTCCCAAAAATTGTCAAAGCCGTCAGATGCTTTGTATCACTTTTTTGGTCGCCATTGTTGTGGTCATTGTGTTCTGTTTTGATTCCTGGTCGTCTTATAAAGTCGAAATAAAGTCTTCTGAAATTCAGGTCAATAATCTAACCCAGGTTCTCGAAGAACAAATGGTTTCTTCATTTAAGAGAATCGATCTTGCTCTTCTATATCTGCAGGATGAAATGGATGGCGGGTATAAAAAATTCAATACCCGTGAGATGAACGAACTTCTGAGTCTGCAACTGATGAGACATCCGGAAGTTTTGAGCATTAAAATAGTCAATAAAGAAGGGGAATTTATCGCCGATGATACGGGCAAGCTTTCACCTCTTAATCTGCGGGACAGAGAATATTTTCAGTATTTGAAGAAAATTGAAAGAGATGAACTGGTTCTTTCTAAACCGCTCATCAGCAAAACGACGGGCAAATGGGTCATGGTTCTGACCAGACCCATTTTAACAACAGCGGGAAAATTTAATGGTTTGGTTCTCGCTACAATTCCACTTGAAAATTTTATCACTTCATTTTCCCAGATCAATCTGGGAGCACAGGGATCATTGACCTTATTCAATCAGGATCAGACGATTTATGTCCGTTACCCTCATCCTGAAAAATACCTGGGAGTTAAAAAAGAAATTACGTCGAAGACCCTGGATTTTTTTCAATCAAAAGAAAAACACAATACGTATCGCAATCTCTCCAGCATTGATGGGGTGGAAAGAATCATTGCTGCCCACAGGGTCGGTGAATTTCCATTAATCATTGTCGCCGGGATGTCCACTAATGAATTTTTATCTCCTTGGAAAATTCGCACGGTTGTTTACATTGTCATTCTGGCAGGACTGATGATCTTCTTTACCTATTTTTTGACGAAATTTTTGAAATCGATAGAGGACGCTGAAGAACAGAAAAAACAGGCCATCCAGTCAGCAAAACTGTCTTCTCTCGGCGAAATGGCCAGCGGGATAGCCCATGAAATTAATAATCCGCTGACAATTATTTCATCGACGGCCTTTATCATGAAAAAAGTGAATCCGCAGTCTGAAGCAGATGAAAAGCACAATAAGAATGTGGACCGGATCCTTTCGACC